>NZ_LYVO01000109.1 GCF_001984055.1 Variovorax sp. KK3 | reverse complement strand
CCACTACTACGCCAACGGCGCCGGTGCAGGGGGAACGGTGCAGTTCGATGGCCACAACTTCGCGCTGGACATCCAAGGCGGCAACAATCCGGAGTGGCCTGACATGACGGTGAACGACGACTACGACTACTCGCAGGTTTATGAGTACGGTTACTGATCAGCCATCGCACACGGCGCGGGAGCGCGACGTCATTCGTTTGTCCGACGCGGATTGGGCGATCCTTGTAGAGGTACAAACTCATTCTCCGCCTCCAAACGCAGAACTTCGCGAGGCGTTTGCGAGGTATGAATGGGCCATGGGTCGAGGCGCTCGCGCTACGCGCCAAGAATCGAGCCGAAGGACAAGCCCAAGATCGCACCAAAGGGAATGACTGCCGCACCCCTCAATGCGTCACCCGTCCCCGCATCGCCGCCGGATGCCCCGCCAGCCCGAAGCTCTTGCCCGTCGGCACCAGCGTATCGCCGTCCACCCGAAGAATCGTGATGTCCTGGTCGATGAAGTTGCCGACGTACAAGTACTTGCCGTCGGCGCTGAAGACCGCGCCCTCGGGCAGGCCGCGCACCTCGATCTCGTTGGTGCGGGTCACCTTCCTGCCGTCGATGCGCAGGCCGACCACCGAGCCGTTGCGGTTGTAGAAGTAGGCGTTCTTCGCCGAGTTGCTGCCGCGCAGCAGCACCGCCACGGCGAACTTGCCGGTGGGGCTCACGGCCAGGCCTTCGGGGCCATCGCCCACCACCACCTTGTCGATCACGCGCGGCGGGCGGACTTCGAGGTCGATCACGCTCACGGTGTCGATCTGGCCGTCCGATGCGCCCGAATTGCCGTTGTCGGCCGTGAGGGCGAGCCTGCCGTCGGGTGTCACGTCGACGTTGTAAGGCCAGAGGCCGGCGGCGAAGTCCAGCTTGCTGTAAGTGACCTTCTCGCCGTCGACATCGAGCATGGCGACCTTGTGGTTCGGAAACTTGGTCGCGATGGCGCGCCGGCCGTCGGGGGTGAAGCGCACGTGCGAGACCGATTCGCCCATCGCCACGTTCTCGATCAGCGTCACCTTCTGGCCCGCGATGCGCAGCACGCTCACCGAGTTGTCGGCGCGGTTGGCCACCAGCGCCAGCGTGCCGGCACGGTTGATCGACAGGCCCGACGGCTGCTTGCCGATGCGCAGCGTGTCGATCAGCTTCGGCGGCGTGGCCGTGAGGTCGATGACGAACAGGCGGTCGTCGGGCACCTGGCGCCGCACGCCGCCTTCCTCCACCACGTTCAACGAGTTGGCGACCAGCGCCAGCTTCTCGTCGGCCGTGATGGCGAGGTTGGTCGGCGGGCCGGCGATGGTGTTGTCGAGCGCCAGCGTGACCACGTTGCGCGGCGCGAGCGGGTCGGTGCCGATGTCGATCACCTGCACGGTGTCGCGGCCGTGCGGGGCGAGCTGCACGGCGCCGGCATCGCTCCACGACTGCTTCTCGTCGTTGGCCACCAGCAACAGCTGGCGTTGAGGCGGGGTGGGGGACATGCCGCTGCAGCCGGCAAGCATCGCGATCGTGGCAAGTGCGGGAAGCAGTCGGGCGCGCAGGCGCATGTGTTTCTCCTTTGTTGGGCAAGGCGCTGGCCGGGCGGGTGCCGGCGATCGGGGCCGCAGCCGTGGCAAGCCTCAAGGCCTGGCGTCGGGGCTCGCAGCGGCCATGGCCGCCGCCGTGTCGTAATACTCCATGAACTCGACGATCTGCCCGTCGCGCATGCGGATCACGTTGCAGATCGGCGTTTCGGAGAGTTTGCCGGTGCCCTTGTGCCGCCACTTGCAGTTGCCGACCAGCACGACATGCTCGCCCTGGGCGATGTATTCGTCGATGGTGTAGCTGATCATTGCCCAGGCCTTGGCGAGTTCGGCGAAGTAGAGCCGCACCTGTTCCTTCGACGAACAGACCTGGCATTGCTGGCCGGCGGCGGCGGCTCCCAGCGATCGCCAGACGACCGTGTCGGCGGTCATGTTCAACCAGTGCTCGGCAGTGGCGCCATTGCTGTCGCGCCAGCGCTCGAAGCCGTCACGAAGCAACTCGACGTTCTTTTGCTCTTGTGTGGCCATGCGCGTCTCCTCGTTGGTCGGTGGAAGCAAGGCGGATCGTCGAGACCTGCAGGCGAAGCGGCGATCGGTCGCGCATCTTGCCGAACTTCGATCGCAGCGGCAATCTGCCGTTGGACAGATGAGGGGAGGCTGCCTACGATTCCGCGAGGAGGAGGTCCGAACGAATGCAACCGCTCCGGGTTTGCTTCGACCGTTTCGAACTCGCCGAAGCCGAGGCGCGTCTGTCGCGCGACGGCCGGCCGGTCGCGCTCGCGCCCAAGGCCTTCGGCGTGCTGTGTGCACTCGTGCGGCGAGCGCCCGAGCTGGTGACCAAGGACCAGCTGCTCGACGAGGTTTGGGGCCATCTGCACGTGAGCGAGTCGGTGCTCAAGACCACCGTCAGCGACCTGCGCACGCAGCTGGGTTGCGATGCACGACAGCCGCGCTGCATCGAGACCGTTGCGCGACGCGGCTATCGCTTCATCGCGGCGCTGGCGCCGGTTGCGCCTGCCACGGTCACGTCGCCCACCACGGCCGGCACGCAGCCCGCTGCAGGCCCGGCTGACGCGGACGCCACCGCACCGTTGGTCGGCCGCGCCGAAGCGCTGCGCGAGCTGCATGCGGCGTGGTGTCGTGCCAGCGCGGGCCAGCGCCAGGTGTTCTGGATCGCCGGCGAGGCGGGCGTCGGCAAGACCACGCTCATCGACGGCTTCATGGCAAGCCTGAGCGGCGCAGCCTGCGCGCAGGGCCAGTGCGTCGAGCAGTTCGGCGCCGGCGAGCCCTACCTGCCCGTGCTCGAAGCCCTCGGCAGCGCCTGTCGCAACGACCCGGCGCTCGTCGCGTTGATGCGCAGTGTCGCGCCGACATGGCTGCTGCAGATGCCGTGGTTGTGCACCGATGCCGAGCGCGAGGCGCTGCGCCGCGATCTGGCCGGCAGCAGCCAGCACCGCATGCTGCGCGAGCTGGGTGAGCTGCTCGACCGCCACACCGAAACGCGCCCGCTGCTGCTGGTTACCGAAGACCTGCACTGGAGCGACGATGCGAGCCTGCGCCTGCTCGACCACATCGCGCGGCGCCGTGGGCCGGCGCGGCTGATGTGGCTGGCCAGCTTCCGGCTGGCCGAGGTGATCGCCGAGGACCATCCGCTCAAGGGCCTGCGCCACGAACTGCGCCTGCACCGCCTGTGCCACGAGATCGTGCTCGACCCCTTCTCCGAGCACGAGGTGGCCGACTACATCGAACGCCGCCTGCCCGGCGCCACGTTGCCGGAGGCGCTGGTGAAGCAGCTCCATGCCCACACCGACGGCCTGCCGCTCTTCGTGGTCAACGTCATCGACGACCTGGTCTCGCAAGATGCGCTCGGCGCCATGCCGGCGGCCGCGGCCCTACCCGTGCCGGAGGACCTGGCTGGCGTGATCGAGAAGCGCATCGAGCGCCTGCCCGCGGACCAGTGCCGCTTGCTCGAAGCCGCGAGCGTGTGCGGCGTCGAGTTCCGGACCGACACGCTGGCCGATGCGCTGGCGCGCGACCCCGCTTGGGTCGCCGGATGCTGCGAAGCGATCGTGCAGCGGCAGCAGTGGCTGGGCCGTCCTGCCGTCGCCCGACGGGCCGATGGCGTGGTCGAAGCGCGCCATGCGTTTCGCCACGCGCTCTACCGGCACGTGTTCTACCAGCGTGTCGGCGCGATCGCGCGGGCGCAGATGCATGGGCGCATCGCGGCGTCGATGGTGCGCGGCCGGGCCGCGGGCCTGGCGGTCGCCGCCGCGGAGCTGGCGACGCATTTCGAGCGCAGCCACGACGTGGTCGCGGCCCTGCGGCATTACGTCGATGCGGCCGAGAGCGCGCTGCAGCACTTCGCACCGACCGAGGCCATGAGCCTGACGGCGCACGCACTCACGCTGCTGCCGCAATGCGCCGACGCCAAGGAGCGCGACGAACTCGAGATGGCTCTGCTGGGCCCGCGCGGCGTGGCGGCGACGCAACTGATGGGCGTGACCGCGCCGCCCGTGGTCGCGGTCTACGAGCGCATCCAGGCGCTGTGCGGCCAGATACCGAGCCAGATCTCGCGCGCACTCGAGATGGGTCTGGGCTGGGTGATGTACGCCCGCGGCGATTACGCGGGTGCCCGGTCGCAGGCCGCGCGCGTCGAGGCCCTGGCGGCGGAGCGCGAAGACCCGGTGCTGGAGGCCGCGGCCTGCAACCTGCTCGGCGCCACGCAGTGCCTGCAGGGCGAGCTGGCCGCCGGGCTCGAGCGGCTGCAGCACGGCCTGGCGGTGTTCGCGCGCTTCGCCGAGCGCGTGTCCTATGTGCCCTTCGTGGTGGACCTGGGCGTGGCGATGCATGCCCGGCTCTCGGTGGCGCTGATGTTCGTCGGCCGCGTCGATCAGGCGCGGCTCGAGGCGCGCGCAGCCGAGGCGCGTGCGGCCGCGGTAGGGCAGCCCTTCGCCAAGATGCTGGCGATGGCTTTTGACGGCAGCCTCGAGATGCAGCTGGAGCGACCTGGGCGCGTGCTCGAGATCGCCGATGCGCTGCTCAAGGCCGCCGAGGACAACGCTTTTCCCGAAGGCGGGGTGCCGGGCCGCTGGATGCGCGGCTGGGCGCTGGCGCAGACCGGCGAGGTCGAGCAAGGCCACGCGCTGATGGTGGAAGCCTTCGCCATGCAGACGGCACGCGGCCGCGTCGGCGGCGGCAGCACCGCCATCCTGGGCCACGCCTCCGCGGCGCTGGTGCAGGCCGGTCGGCTGGCCGAGGCGCGCGTTCAGCTGGACGAGGCCTTCGACCTCGCACGCCGCATCGGCGAGACCACTTATCGGCCCGAGCTGCTGATGGTCGAGGCGCGGCTCGCGCTCGCGCATGGCGAGCGGGAGGCCGGCCTGGCGGCGATGCGCTCGGCGGCGCGCGAGGCGCTGGCGCAGCAATCGCTCTGGCTGGCGCTGACGGCGCAGGTCGCACTGTGCGAGCAGGCCGGCACCACCGCCGACGACCGCGATGCGCTGTCGCGGCTCTTCGCGACGCTGCAGGAAGGCCACGACACTGCGCTTGCCGGCCGGGCCCGCGCGCTGCTGGCGACTTGAAGGCGTTCGAAGCGACTTGAAGCGCCCGTAAGGCGCTGCCGAGTCGCCGCGTCCGGACCGAAGCCGGACCGAATCCAGACCGTTCCCGAACGACGCCGAGGCGTCGCGCGCCTACCTTCGAGGCACGTCCGGAACGGCTTTCAAGATGACCCTCGACCTCGCCCCCCACTACCCGAGCAGCCTGAGCTACGTGCTCAAGCTGCACCGCGATGCCGCGCCGGGCCGCGGCCAGATCTGCGGTCGGCTCGAGAACATCGCCTCCGGCCAGAGCTTTCGCTTCGCCAGCGTCGACGAGCTGCTGACCGGCCTGGCGCGCGATGCGGCAGGGGGCGATGCGCGGCGCGCAGGCGACCCGGACTGAGCGACCCCACCCGAACGACCCTACCCGAACGACCCCGCACCCCGCACCACGGAGATCCCATGTTCACCCGCTCCCTGCCACCCTCTGTACCGAACGCGCTCCGGCACCTGCCGATGCTCGCCTGCGCGCTCTCGCTCGTGGCCTGCGCCGGCCTGCCTTCGCGCGAAGCCGCACCCACGGTCAAATCGGCCGCCGACTATGCAAGCGCACAGTCGTTCGCAGCCGCACCCAGGCCCTGGCCGCAGGATGCCTGGTGGGGCGCCTACGGCGACCCGCAACTCGACGCGCTCATCGCCGAGGCCCTGCAGGGCGCGCCCTCCGTCGCGGTCGCCCAGTCCCGCCTGCGCCAGGCCCAGGCGCAGGCCGACACCACCGCCGCCGCCCGCGCGCCGCAGCTCACGGCCAACGGCTCGGTCAGCACCCAGAAGCAGAGCGAGAACTACCTGAGCCCGGCCTCCGCCACGCCTTCCGGCTGGCACGGCTACGGCCGGGCGACGCTCGACCTGTCGTGGGACCTGGACCTGTGGGGCCGCCAGCGCGCCGCACTGGCCGCGGCCGCGTCGGAGGCCGATGCCGCGAACGCCGACCTCGCCCAGGCCCGCCTGGTGCTCGCCACCGCCATCGCCTCGGCCTATGCCGAGCTGGCCCGCCAGCATGCGGCGCTCGACACCGCCCAGGCCGCGCTCGGCGTGCGCAGCCAGACGGCGACGCTGTTCGGCGAACGCTTCACGCACGGGCTGGAGATTCGCGGCAGCGTGCGCCAGGTCGACGCGCGCCGCGCCGCCGCCGAAGCCGACCTGCTGGCCATCGGCGAACAGATCGCGCTGCAGAAGAACCGCATCGCTGCGCTGATGGGCGCCGGCCCCGACCGCGGGCTCGGCATCGCGCGCCCCGCGGTCCGCCTCGACCAGCCCTTCGGCCTGCCGCCGCAGCTGTCGGCCGAGCTGCTGGGCCGCCGGCCCGACCTCGCCGCCGCGCGGCTGCGGGCCGAGGCGGCGGCCAGGCGCATCGACCAGGCCGAGGCCGCGTTCTATCCCAACGTGAACCTGGTCGCCTTCATCGGCGTGCAGTCGCTCGGGCTGGACATGCTCACGAAGAGCGGCTCGGGCATCGGCAGCTTCGGCCCTGCGATCTCGCTGCCGATCTTCGACGGCGGCCGGCTCCGCTCGCAGCTTCGCGGCGCCGATGCGGGCTACGCGCTGGCGGTAGCCGACTACGAACGCATCCTGGTCCAGGCGCTGCAGGAGGTGGCCGACGCCGCGGTGAGCCAGCGCGCCATCGGCGCCCAGCTCGACCGCACCGGCGCGGCGGTCGACGCGGCCCGCGAGGCCTGGCGCATCCAGAACGAGCGCTACCAGGGCGGTCTGTCGACCTACCTGGACGTGCTCAACGCCGAAGACACGCTGCTGGCCAACCTGCGCACGCAGAGCGACCTGCAGTCGCGCTCGTTCTCGCTCGACGTCGCGCTGGTCCGCGCGCTCGGCGGCGGCTACGACGCGGCCCATCCCTGAACACATCCCTCATCCACAGGAGTCCGAACATCATGTCCAAGAACGAAGCCGAGTTCCTCGAGGCCGTCGCCAAGACCGAGGTCGAGGCCGAAGCCGTGGCCGAAGCGCTTGTCGACCGTCAGAACGGCCTGCGCCGCAAACGGCTCTTCATCGCCCTGGGCGCCACCGTGCTGCTGGCCGGCAGCGCCTTCTGGGCCTACGAGCGCTTCTACGCCTCGCACTTCGTTTCCACCGACAACGCCTACACGGCAGCCGAGACCGCCCAGGTCACGCCGGCGGTCGGCGGCATCGTGCGCGAGGTGCTGGTGTCCGACACCCAGGCCGTGCGCAAGGACGAGGTGCTGGTGCAGCTCGACGACACCGACGCCCTGCTCGCGCTGGCGCAGGCCGAAGCCGAGCTCGGCCGCGCCGTGCGCCGCGTGCGCGGCTACGTGGCCAACGACGACAGCCTGGCCGCCCAGATAGCCGCCCGCGCCTCCGAGGAAAAGCGCGCCGCCGCGCAGGTGGCCGCCGCCCAGGCCGACTTCGAGCGGGCCGACGTCGACCTCAGGCGCCGTGCCGCGCTGGCCGGCTCCGGCTCGGTGTCGGGCGACGAGCTGACCAAGGCCCGCAACGCCTTCGAGAGCGCACGCGCCAACCTCACGGCGGCGCAGGCACAGGCGGCGCAGACGCGGGCCACGCACCAGGCGGCGGTCGGCTCGCGCGAAGCCAATGCCGTGCTGATCGCCGACACAACCGAGCAAGACAACCCCGAGGTCGCGCTGGCGCGAGCGCGCCGCGACCAGGCCTGGTTCAACCTCGACCGCACGGTGGTCCGTGCGCCCATCGACGGCGTGGTCGCGCGGCGCACGGTGCAGGTGGGCCAGCAGGTGCAGGCGGGCGCGGCGCTGTTGTCGGTGGTGCCGGTGGCGCATGTGCACGTGGACGCGAACTTCAAGGAAGTGCAGCTCGACCGCGTGCGCGTCGGCCAGGCGGTCGAGCTGAAGTCCGACCTTTACGGCAGCGCCGTCACCTACCACGGCCTGGTCGCCGGGCTCGCCGGCGGCACCGGCTCGAGCTTCGCCACCATTCCGGCGCAGAACGCCACGGGCAACTGGATCAAGGTGGTGCAGCGGGTGCCGGTGCGCGTGTGGCTGGACCCGAAGGAGCTGGCCGATCGGCCACTGCAGGTCGGGCTGTCGATGACCGCCACCATCGACACGCGCGGCACCGGCCGCTGAGAGGGCCAGCATGTCCGCGCCACCTTCCGGCCATCACGCCCAGCCGCTGCGGGGCGGCATGCTGTGGCTGGCCGCCATCGTGCTCGCCGCCGCCAACTTCATCGCGGTGCTCGACATGACCATCGCCAACGTGTCGGTGCCCAGCATCGCCGGCAGCCTGGGCATCAGCAGCAGCCAGGGCACCTGGGTCATCACCTCCTACGCGGTGGCCGAGGCCATCATCGTGCCGCTCACCGGCTGGCTGGCCGGGCGCTTCGGCGCGGTGCGGGTCTTCGCGAGCGCCATGGCGTTGTTCGGGCTCTTCTCGGCAGTGTGCGGTCTCTCGAACTCGCTCGGCATGCTGGTGACCGGACGCATCCTGCAGGGGCTGTCGGGCGGCTCGCTGATGCCGTTGTCGCAGACGCTGCTGCTGCGCATCTTCCCCAAGGAGAAGGCCGCGGCCGCCACTGCGCTGTGGGCCATGACCACGCTGGTGGCGCCCATCCTGGGCCCCATCCTCGGTGGCTGGCTGTGCGACCGCTATGCCTGGCCCGTGATCTTCTTCATCAACGTGCCGCTGGCGATGCTGTGCGCGCCGGTCGCCTGGCGCATGCTGCGGCGCTACGAGGAGGCGAGGGTGCGCGCACCCATCGACAAGGTGGGTTTGGCGATCCTGATCGTCTTCGTCACCGCGCTGCAACTGATGCTGGACCTGGGCAAGGAACACGACTGGTTCGCCTCGGCCGAAATCCGCTGGCTGGCCGCCGTCGCGGCGGTGGGCTTCTGCGCCTTCCTGATCTGGGAGCTGACCGAGCGCCATCCCATCGTCGACCTTCGCGTGTTCCGCCACCGCGGCTTCGCGGCCGCCGTGCTGACGCTGGGCCTGGGCTTCGGTGCCGTGTTCGGCGTCAATGTGCTCACGCCGCTCTGGCTGCAGAGCTACATGGGCTATACGGCGACCTGGGCCGGCCTCACCACCGCCTGGAGCGGCGTGCTCGCGGTGGCCGCGGCGCCGGTCGCCGGCATGCTGATCGCCAAGGTCGACCCGCGCAAGCTGATCTTCTTCGGCCTGCTGTGGCTGGCCGGCGTGACGGTGCTGCGCGCGGTCGCCACCACCGACATGACCTACTGGCAGATCGCCGTGCCGCTGATCGTCATGGGCTTCGGCCTGCCCTTCTTCTTCGTGCCGCTCACCGCGCTGGCGCTCGGCAGCGTGGAAGAACACGAAACCGCATCGGCCGCCGGCCTGCAGAACTTCCTGCGCACGCTGTCGGGCGCGGTCGCGACATCGCTCGTCACCACGGTCTGGGAGGACGAGACCGCCTACCGCCACGAGGAACTGGCCGGCTTCGTCGACCGCGGCGGCGAGACGGCCCGCGCGCTGGCCCAGTCGGGCCTGACGCCCGACGCGGTGCGCCAGACGCTCGACAACCTGGTGCAGGGGCAGGCGGTGATGCTGGCCACCAACCAGCTCATGCTGATGGTCGCGGTCGTGTTCGTCGTCTCGGCCTTCTTCATCTGGATGGCTAAGCGGCCCACGCGGACCATCGACGTGTCGCAGGCAGGCCACTGAACAGTGCTCTTTTTTGCACGCTTCGGCACGGTCATCGACGCAATCGGCCGAAGCGTGACTTTCGCCACTTCCACGCAGTGCTTCGCGCGGATTCAATGGAACCGGAGACACCATCATGATCACGGCCCTGCTTCATTCCTCCCGCCGCCTCTTGCGCCGCCCGCCGCAGCGGCGCCGGCGCATGGACGTCTTCGCGCAGGCGCATGGGCAGACCATGCTGATCGATTGCCAGCGCCACGGCAGCTGGTGGTCGGGCGTGGTGAAGATCCGCGAAGCGTCGACGGAACGCGTGGTGCACGTGTGCTGCGAACTGCGCAACTCGGCCGACGATGCGCTGGGCGATGCGGAGCAGGACGCGCAGCGGCTGTCGCTGATGTTCGTTCAGTAAACGCCGCCGCAGGCCCCTCGCGCTCTCGCTCGCGCTCAGCGCAGCAACGCCGACATCGCCGAGCAGCAGTTGAGCATGCGCACCGCGGCCTCCGTCGATGGGGCATCGAATCGCAACGCCGTCGCCTCGATGCGTTCGAAGGCCGGCCACTGGCAGAACAGGTCGGCCAGCGCGGGCGTCTGCGTGTGCAGCGTCACGGCGAGCGGCCGCGGCCACACCAGCGGCCGGGCCTGTGCCTGTGCCGCAAGGCCCGCCGCGACACCCTCGCGGATCGCGGCGCGGGACTGTGCCGGCGACAGTGAGATGCCGCTGGTCTGCCCCGTCGCACGCTTGGTCTGCACGAACACCGCATGCGGAAACAGCGGCTTCGTCTCGGCGACGAAGGCATCGTCGCCGCTGGCCATCAGCACCGGCACGCCGTATTCGCCGGCCAGCGCGCCGTAGAGCGCCGCCTCGCCGACCGGCTCGCCGCCGATGTCGATGTGGGCGAAGGCGAAGCTGTTGATCGTGTGCGCCAGGATGCCGTGGCCGCCCGCGCGGGCGTGGTAGCCGACCATGCACACGCCGGCCAGGCCCAGCTCCACGCCGGCCGCCATGCTCAGGTAGCGCGGCTTGCCCTGGATCACCTGGGCCCGTTCGTCGAGCAGGTCGGGCGGCATGTTGCGGAAGTCGCCGTGCGAGTCGTTCACCCAGACCTCGGTGGCGCCGCCGTCGAAGGCGCCGGCGATGGCGGCGTTGGCCTCTTCGGTCATCAGGCGGCGCGCGCGTTCGTACTCGGGGTTGCCGGCGCGCGTCTGCTGGGTGTGGAAGACGCCGGCCACGCCTTCGATGTCGACGGAGATCAGGATTTTCATGAGGCGAGTCGGTTCAGGAGCGCGCGCAGCGCGGGGCGCGCATGGCCGTTGCGCCCGGTGACGGCTTCCGCATGCCACATCGCATGCAGGATGGCTTGTTCGGTGCTGTCGGCCGCGGCCTGGAACAGCGGGTCGAGCAGGCCGTCGTGCAGCAGGGCGACGGCGGGCATCGGCGCGTCGCTGCGCTGCGGCACCGTGTAGGCCGTCGAGAAGGCGAGGGCGATGTCGCCGCTGCCATGGCCGAAGACCGAGCCCGTGCGCGCGAGCCCGGCGCCCGCGCGCAAGGCCAGGCGGCGCAGCTGCCGCGCGTCGAGCGGTGCATCGGTCGCGAGCAGCATGATGATCGAGCCTTTTTCCGCCTCGTCCTGCCGCGCTGCTTCGAGCTGCCGCCCGACCGGTCGGCCGGCGACGATCAACGAGGCGAGCTGCCCGAAATTGGCCAGCACCAGTGCGCCGACGGTGTGGGTGCCGGCACGGCGCGACGCGCTGCCGATGCCGCCCTTGAGCGAGAAGCAGGACATGCCGCGCCCGGCACCGGCCGCGCCCTGCGCCACGTCGCTGCCGGCCGCGGCGAAGGCCTGCAGGTAGTGCCGCTCCTCGACCGCCATGCGCTGGATGTCGTTGAGATAGCCGTCGTTGCATTCGAAGACCAGCGGGTTCACCGTCGGCAGGCTGCGGCCGCATTCCGGGTTGGCGGCGATGCACTGGCGGATCTGCGCCGCCGCCACGGCCGGCACCGAGAAGGTGTTGGTCAGCGCGATCGGCGTTTCGAGAAGGCCGAGCTCTTCGACCTGCACGAGGCCCACGCTCTTGCCGAAGCCGTTGAGCACCGCGAAGCCGGCGGGCACGCGCTGCTGGAAAGAGTCGCCCGCGTGAGGACGGATCACCGTCACGCCGGTCTGCACGTCGCCATCGTCGAGCGTCGCATGCCCGACCGTGACGCCGGCCACGTCGGTGATGGCGTCGAAGCTGCCAGAGGGCAGCGTACCGATGCGCGGGATCATGGCTACAGGCGATCGATCTTGGGGTCCAGGGCGTCGCGCAGGCCGTCGCCCAGCAGGTTGAAGGCCAGCACCGTGAAGAAGATCGCGAGCGACGGGAACAGCGCCACGTGCGGCGCGTTGACCATGTCGGCGCGCGCCTCGTTGAGCATCGCTCCCCATTCCGGCATCGGCGGCTGCGCGCCCATGCCCAGGAAGCTGAGGCTGGCCGCGGTGATGATCGAGGTGCCCAGCCGCATCGTGAAGTACACGACGATCGACGAGATGGTGCCCGGCAGGATGTGGCGCAGCAAGATCGTGCGGTCGCGCGCGCCGATGCTGCGCGTGGCCTCGATGTAGGTGAGGTTCTTCAGCGCCAGCGTGTTGCCGCGCACCAGCCGCGCGAAGGCCGGCACGCTGAAGACCGACACCGCCACCACCACGTTGGTCATGCTGCTGCCCAGGATGGCGACAACACCCAGCGCCAGCAGGATGCCGGGGAAGGCGAACAGCACGTCGGAAATGCGCATCACGATGCGGTCCCACCAGCCACCGTAGTAGCCGGCCAGCAGGCCCAGCACCGTGCCGACGATGGCGCCGATTACCACCGACAGGAAGCCCGCGGCCAGCGAGATGCGCGCGCCCATCAGGATGCGGCTGAAGATGTCGCGCCCGAGCGGGTCGACGCCGAACCAGTGGGCGGCCGATGGGCCGGTGTTGATCTTGTCGTAGTCGAAGAAGTTCTCGGCGTCGTAGGGCACGATCCACGGCGCGAGCACCGCCACCAGCACCAGCAGGAGCACGAAGACCAGCGCGCCCAGCGCCACGTGCTGCATGCGGAACTTGCGCCAGAACTCGGTCCACGGCGTGCGCACCCGGCCCGCGGCAACGGCGGCCGCCACGGCCGGCGCCTCACTGGTAGCGGATGGTGGGGTTGATATAGCCATAGAGCACGTCGACCACGAGGTTGATCAGGATGAATTCGAGCGAGAAGAGCAGCACCAGCGTCTGGATGATCGGGTAGTCGCGCATGTCGACCGCGTCGACCAGCAGGCGCCCGAGGCCGGGCCAGTTGAACACCGCCTCGACCACGATCGAACCGCCCAGCAGAAAGCCGAACTGCAGGCCCATCATCGTGACGACCGGGATCAGCGCGTTGCGCAGGCAGTGCTTGAACACCACCCATTTTTCCGACACGCCCTTGGCGCGCGCCGTGCGCACGAAGTCTTCGCCGATCACTTCGATGAACGAAGCGCGCGTGAAGCGCGCCATCACCGCGGCGACGGCCGCACCGAGCGTGATGGAAGGCAGGACGTAGTGCTTCCACGTGTCGGCGCCGACCGTGGGCAGCCAGCCGAGCTGCACCGAGAAGATCTGCATCAGCAGCATGCCCAGCGCGAAGGCCGGGAAGGAGATACCCGACACCGCGAGCGTCATGCCGATGCGGTCGGGCCACTGATTGCGGAACACCGCCGACGTGATGCCGATGCCCATCCCGAACACCACCGCCCAGGCCATGCTGGTCACGGTGAGTAGCAGCGTCGGCATGAAGCGCTCGGCGATCTCGGTCGACACCGGCCGCTTCGAGCGCAGCGAATGGCCGAAGTCGCCCTGCAGCATGTTGGTGAAGAAGTTCAGGAACTGCTGCGGCAGCGGCTTGTCGAGGCCCAGGTCGGCGCGCACCAGCGCCACCGTCTCGGGGCTGGCGTCCGGCCCGGCCGCCAGCCGCGCGGGGTCGCCCGGCAGCATGTGGACGAACAGGAACACCAGCACCGCGACGATGAGCAATGTCGGCAGCAGCCCCAGCAGCCGCTTGAGAACGTACTGCGTCATGACGATGCGCGGTGCGGGATCACTTTCAGGATCACTGTCAGGATCACTTCAGCTCGACTTCGTCGAAGTTGAAGCTGCCGTCCGGAATCACGTAGAAGCCCGTGAGGTTGCGCGCGCGCACCGACAGCAGCTGCTCCGTCACCAGGAAGGCCCAGGGCGCGTCCTTCCAGATGCGCTGCTGCGCGTCGGCGTAGATCTTGGCCTTGGCCGCGGGGTCGGTCGTCACCAGTGCCTTCTTGATGTCGGCATCGACTTCGTCGTTCTTGTAGTAGGCCGTGTTGAAGAGCCTGGGCGGGAACGATTCCGACGCCAGCAGCGGGCGCGTGGCCCAGTCGGCTTCACCGGTCGACGACGACCAGCCGACGTAGTACATGCGCACCGGCGCGGTGGCCGGGTCTTGCGCGCTCTCGACGCGCTCGACGCGCTGGCCGGCTTCGAGCGCCTGCACCTGCACCTTGATGCCGACCTGCGCCAGCTGCTGCTGCACGAACTGGATCACCTTCTGCGCCGTCGTGTGGTTGTAGGCCGACCACAGCGTGCTCTCGAAGCCGTTGGGGTAGCCGGCTTCCTTCAGCAGTTCCTTCGCCTTGGCCGGGTTGTACGGCCAGGGGCCGAGCTTGGTCGCGCCGTCGATGCCCTTGGGCAGCACGCCTTCGGCCGGAATGGCGTAGCCCGAGAACGCCACCTTGACCAGCGCTTCCTTGTTGATCGCGTAGTTGATGGCTTCGCGCACCTTCGGATTGTCGAAGGGCTTCTGCTGCACGTTCATCGAGATGTAGCGCTGGATGATCGACGGCGCGCTCGTCACCTCGAGGCTGGGCTTGCCCTTGAGCGTCTCGGCGGCTTCGGGCGGCATCGGGAAGGCGAAGTGCGCCTCGTTGGTCTGCATGACGGCCGAGCGCGTGTTGTTGTCGACCACCGGGCGCCAGGTGATGCTGTCGATCTTGGGGTAGCCCTTGCGCCAGTAGCCGTCGAACTTGGTGACCTTCAGGTAGTCGGTGGCCTTCCATTCGACGAACTTGAAGGGGCCGGTGCCGACCGGGTTCTGCGCGATGCCCTTGCTGCCGAACTTGGCCAGCGCGGCCGGCGAGATGATCACGGCCGACGGGTGCGCCAGGTTGTTGATGAAGGGCGAGAAGGGCTCGGTCAGCGTGAAGCGCACCGTGGTCGCGTCCACGGCCTCGGTCTTGGCGATGTTCTTGTAGAGGTTGTAGCGCTTGAGCTTGTTGTCGGCGTTGGTCACGCGGTCGAAGGTGGCCTTCACGGCCTCGGCGTTGAAAGGCGTGCCGTCGTGGAACTGCACGCCGGTGCGCAGCTTCACCGTGTAGACCAGGCCGTCCTTGCTCACCGTATGGCCGGTGGCCAGCACCGGCACCATCTTCATGTCCTTGTCGAAGCCGTAGAGCCCTTGATAGAAGGACTTGGCCACGGCCTGCGACAGCGTGTCGTTGGCGTCGTAGGGGTCGGTGGTGGTGAAGCCGGACTGCACGGCGACCACGATGTCCTTGGCGGCGTGCGCCGAGAGCGCGAAGCCGGCGAGGCCGGCGATGCCGAGCGCGGCGGCGATGCGGGAGAGGCGTTGCGTATTCATGTGTTTGCTCCTTGGGGGACGTTGAAATCGATCATTGAATGGGATGCTGCGCCACGAAGTGCCCCGGGCCCACCTCGACCAGCGGCCGCAGCGTGGGCTCGTAGCCGGCGGGATGGACCGGGCTCGGGATCTCGCCCTGCAGCAGCGGGCGGTCACGGTCGCGGCGTGCCGGGTCGGCCACCGGCACGGCGGCCATCAGCTTGCGCGTGTACGCATGCTGCGGGTTCTCGAAGATGGCGCGGCGCGGGCCGATCTCGACGATCTGGCCCAGGTACATCACCGCCACACGGTGGCTGATGCGCTCCACTACCGCCATGTCGTGCGAGATGAAGAGGAAGGCCACGCCCAGCTCGCGCTGCAGGTCGAGCATGAGGTTGACGATCTGCGCCTGGATCGACACGTCGAGTGCCGAAACAGACTCGTCCGCCACCACCACCTTGGGGTCGAGCGCGAGCGCCCGCGCGATGGCGATGCGCTGGCGCTGGCCGCCGGAGAACTCGTGCGGGTAGCGCTGTGCGTATTCGGCAGGCAGGCCCACCTTCTCGAGCAGCCAGCGCACGCGTTCCTGGGCCTTGGCGCCCTTGGCGATGCCGTGCACCAGCAGCGGCTCCATGATCGAGAAACCCACGGTGAGCCGCGGGTCCAGCGAGGCGAAGGGATCCTGAAAGATGAACTGGATGTCGCGCCGCAGCGCCTGCAGCTCGCCCGTGGGCAGCGCCAGCACGTTGCGGCCCTTGAACTCGATCTCGCCGCCCTGGCTGTCGACCAGGCGCAGCAGCGATCGGCCGGTGGTCGACTTGCCGCAGCCGGATTCGCCCACCAGCGCCAGCGTCTCGCCGGCATGCAGGTCGAAGCTGATGCCCTCGACCGCATGCACGCGGCGGGTGACGCGGCCGAACAAGCCGCTCTTCAGGTCGAAGCGCGTGACCAGGTTCTTCACGCGCAGGATCGGCGGGATGTCGCGGCGCACCGTGTCCTGCGGGCTGCGGTCCGACACGCTCACGCCGGCAGCATCGACCTGCAACAGCTCGAAGCGCGCAGGCAGATCGGTGCCGTGCATCGCGCCCAACTGCGGCACGGCCGACAGCAGGGCCCGCGTGTAGGGATGCTGCGGTGCCTTGAAGATCTGCTCCGCAGTGCCGGACTCGGCCTTGTCGCCGCGGTACATCACGAGCACCCGGTCGGCCACCTCGGCCACCACGCCCATGTCGTGCGTGATGAAGACCACCGCCATGTGCATCTCGGACTGCAGCTCGCGGATGAGCTGGAGGATCTGGGCCTGGATCGTCACGTCCAGCGCCGTGGTCGGCTCGTCGGCGATCAGCAGCGAGGGCCGGCACGACAGCGCCATCGCGATCATCACGCGCTGCCGCATGCCGCCCGACAGCTGGTGCGGGTAGCGAGCGAGCACGCTGCGCGCTTCGGGAATGCGCACCAGCTCCAGCATGCGCAGCGCCTCGGCGCTGGCGGCGGCGCGGTCCTTGTGCTGGTGGATGGCGATGGCCTCGGCGATCTGGTCGCCGGCCGTGAACACCGGGTTCAGCGACGTCATCGGCTCCTGGAAGATCATCGCGATGTCCGCGCCGCGGATGCCGCGCATCGTCGAGTCGGAGGCCTTCGCGAGGTCGAGCACGCGGCCGTCGCGGCGCCGGAAGGCCAGGTGCCCGCCGATGATGCGGCCGCCGCCGTATTCCACCAGCCGCATCAGGGCGAGCGACGTGACGGACTTGCCCGAGCCCGATTCGCCGACGATCGCGAGCGTTTCGCCGCGGTCGACGTGGAAGGACAGGTTGCGCACCGCATCCACGGTGCGCTCCGACGTGGCGAAGCGAACGGTGAGGCCGTCGACCTGCAGCACGCGCCCG
>NZ_LYVO01000108.1 GCF_001984055.1 Variovorax sp. KK3 | reverse complement strand
CGGGCGGGCTGTTTTCGCGCCTGATGGCGGCATCGCTGACCGGCGCGCCGAGCCGCCTCAACCGCCTGCGGGCACGCTGGCCGCTGTGGTTCGCCGCGGCGGGCGGCCTGCTGGTCGCGGTGATCGGCCTTGCGACCGGCGGCGTGACTTTCGGCGCCGGCTCCGAAACGGTGAAGGCCATGCTGGCCGGCCACGAGACGCTGTCGCCGCTCGAAACCCTGCTCAAGTTCGTCGCCACCTGGCTCACCGCCTGGTGCGGCGTGCCGGGCGGCATCTTCGCGCCCGCGCTGACCATCGGCGCCGGCATCGGCAACAGCGTGTCGCAGTTGATCGACGGCGGCCTCGGCCCGGTGCTGATCGCGGTCGGCATGGCCGCTTTTCTGGCGGCAGTGACGCAGACGCCGCTGACCGCGTTCATCATCGTGATGGAAATGGTCGACGGCCAGTCGATGGTGCTGAGCCTGATGGCCTCGGCGATGATGGCCAGCCTGGTGTCTCGCATGCTCAGCCGGCCGCTGTACGAATCGCTCGCGGCGCACATGCTGGGCGTGGCGATCGGGTCACCCATGCCGGCCGCAGCGGCGGCCTCGGGCGTTGACCCCCTGCCGGAATCCGCCCAGACCCCCGGCAAGCCCTGAAATCGCCGTCGACTTATCATGCTCGGTTGTCCAGAAACGACCGACCCGTGAATTCCCCCTCCATGGACGGCACCGCCGGTGCCTATCTCGGCGCCGCGCTCGCCCAGCAGCGCATCAGCATCCGCGGCGCGCGCACCCACAACCTGAAGAACGTCGACCTCGACATCCCGCGCAACAAGCTGGTGGTGATCACCGGCCTGTCGGGCTCGGGCAAGTCCAGCCTGGCCTTCGACACGCTCTACGCCGAGGGCCAGCGCCGCTACGTCGAGAGCCTGTCGGCCTATGCGCGGCAGTTCCTGCAGCTGATGGACAAGCCCGACGTCGACATGATCGAAGGCCTGTCGCCCGCGATCAGCATCGAGCAGAAGGCGACCAGCCACAACCCGCGCTCCACCGTGGGCACGGTGACCGAGATCCACGACTACCTGCGCCTGCTGTTCGCACGCGCCGGCACGCCCTTCTGCCCCGACCACGACCTGCCGCTGTCGGCGCAGACGGTGTCGCAGATGGTGGACGCCACGCTCGCCATTCCCGACGAGCCCCGGCTGATGATCCTCGCGCCCGTCGCGCGCGAGAAGAAGGGCGAGTTCGTCGAGCTCTTCGCCGAGATGCAGGCGCAGGGCTACGTGCGCTTCCGCGTCGACGGCCAGACCTACGAGTACAGCGAGCTGCCCAAGCTCAAGAAGACCGAGAAGCACGACATCGACGTGGTCATCGACCGCCTGCGTGCGCGCCCGGACATGCAGCAGCGCCTGGCGGAGAGCTTCGAGAACGCGCTGCGCCTGGCCGAGGGCCGCGCGATCGCGCTCGAGATGCCCGAAGGCGGCGCGACCAAGGAACACCTGTTCAACGCCAAGTTCGCCTGCCCGATCTGCCATTACTCGCTGGCCGAGTTGGAACCGCGCCTGTTCTCCTTCAATTCCCCGGTGGGCGCCTGCCCGAGCTGCGACGGCCTGGGCCACCGCGAGTTCTTCGACCCGCAGCGCGTGATCGCCTTCCCGACGCTCAGCCTGGCCAGCGGCGCCATCAAGGGCTGGGACCGGCGCAACGGCTACTACTTCAGCATGCTGGAAAGCGTGGCCAAGCACTACAAGTTCAACGTCGACACGCCCTTCGAGGAACTGCCCGCCTCGGTGCAGCAGGCCGTGCTCTTCGGCTCGGCCGAAGAAGAGATCAAGTTCAGCTACACCATGGAAAGCGGCCAGCAGGCCGGCAAGAAGCTGGTGCGCAAGCACGCCTTCGAAGGCGTGATACCGAACATGGCGCGGCGCTACCGCGAAACCGACTCGGCCATGGTGCGCGAAGACCTCTCGCGCTTTCGCAACCTGCAGCCCTGCCCCGACTGCGGCGGCACGCGGCTGCGGCGCGAGGCGCGCCACGTGTTCCTGGTCGACGAAGCCAACGGCAGCGCGCGCCGCATGGCCATCTACGAGATCAGCCGCGTCACGCTGCGCGAGAGCATGGAGTACTTCCACGGGCTGCACCTGCAAGGCGCCAAGGCCGAGATCGCCGACAAGGTGGTGCGCGAGGTCGGGCTGCGCCTCAAGTTCCTCAACGACGTGGGTCTCAACTACCTGAGCCTCGACCGCAGCGCCGAGACACTGTCGGGCGGCGAGGCCCAGCGCATCCGCCTGGCATCGCAGATCGGCTCGGGCCTGACCGGCGTGATGTACGTGCTCGACGAGCCCAGCATCGGCCTGCACCAGCGCGACAACGACCGGCTGATCGGCACCTTGAAACACCTGCGCGACATCGGCAACAGCGTGATCGTGGTCGAGCACGACGAAGACATGATCCATGCCGCCGACCACGTCATCGACATGGGCCCGGGCGCCGGCGTGCATGGCGGGCAGGTGATGGCGCAAGGCACCTACGCGCAGGTGGCCAGCCATCCCGATTCGCTGACCGGCCAGTACCTGTCGGGCGCGAAGAAGATCGCGGTGCCCGTGCGGCGCACGCCGTGGCTGCCGGTGATGGCCAAGGACAAGCCGGCCGAGCCGAAGAAGGCCTCGCGCTTTCCGATGAGCCCCGCCGCCGAGCGCCGCGCCGCGCGCGAGGCCGCGCACCTGGCCACGCAGACCGACCTGCAGGAGATCCGCGTGGTCGGTGCCACCGGCAACAACCTGCGCAACGTGAGCGTCGCCTTTCCGGTCGGCCTGCTGACCTGCGTGACCGGCGTCTCGGGCTCGGGCAAGTCCACGCTGGTCAACGACACGCTCTACGCAGCGGTCGCGCGCACGCTCTACCGCGCGCACGAGGAGCCCGCGGCGCACGAGGCGGTGGAAGGCATCGAGTATTTCGACAAGGTCATCAACGTCGACCAGTCGCCCATCGGCCGTACGCCGCGCAGCAACCCGGCCACCTACACCGGCCTGTTCACGCCCATCCGCGAGCTGATGGCCGAGACGAACACCGCGCGTGAGCGCGGCTACGGCCCCGGCCGCTTCAGCTTCAACGTGGCCGGCGGCCGCTGCGAGGCCTGCCAGGGCGACGGCGTGGTCAAGGTCGAGATGCACTTCCTGCCCGACGTGTACGTGCCCTGCGAGGTCTGCCAGGGCCAGCGCTACAACCGCGAGACGCTGGAGGTCCAATACAAGGGCCGCAACATCGCGCAGATCCTCGACATGACGGTCGAGGCCGCGCACGAGTTCCTGAAGGCCGTGCCGCCCATCGAACGCAAGCTGCGCACGCTGCTCGACGTCGGCCTGAGCTACATCAAGCTGGGCCAGTCCGCGACCACGCTGTCGGGCGGCGAGGCGCAGCGCGTCAAGCTGGCGCTCGAGCTCAGCAAGCGCGACACCGGCCGCACCCTGTACATCCTCGACGAGCCGACCACCGGCCTGCACTTCGCCGACATCGAGCTACTGCTGAAGGTGCTGCACCAGCTTCGCGACGCCGGCAATACCATCGTCGTGATCGAGCACAACCTCGACGTCATCAAGACTGCCGACTGGCTGATCGACATGGGCCCCGAGGGCGGTGCCGGCGGTGGGACGGTCGTCGGTGAAGGAACGCCGGAGGTGCTGGCGGCGAACGAGGCGAGCCATACGGGGCACTATCTGAAGCGGCTGCTGTAGATGGGGGCACGTGGCGGCGTCACCATGACCTCCCACGTCATCGACGCTGCACACCCGCTCTGGAACAGTGGATGCCAAGCCGGAACCACGGGGGTTTCGGTGGCAACCGGGCCTTCGTTTCGAAAGGCCACGAAAGAGCATCATGACTTCCAGCTTCGACATCCTCCCCCTCGCCGTCGCGCTCCTGATCGGCATCGCCGCGGTGGGCTCCTGCATCGGCATCGGCATCGTCGGGTCGAAGCTGTTGGAAGGCACGGCGCGGCAGCCCGAGCTGAAGGACACGCTGCAGACGCAGTTCTTCCTGATCGCCGGCGTGACCGACGGCGCCTTCATCATCGCCACCGGCATCGGGCTCTGGTTCGCGACCGCCAATCCGTTCCGCTGACCTGAAGGGCCTCCTGCGGGCTTCGGGCTCGCAGGACACAATGGCGGCCCATGCCTACGCTCTCACTGCGCCAGATCGCCCTGCTCGTTCCCCTGACCATCGTGTGGGGCATCAACTGGCCGGTGATGAAGCTGGGCGTGGCGGACTATCCGCCGCTCGCCTTTCGCACGCTGTCGCTCTGGCTCGGCCTTCCGGTGCTGGGACTGGCGCTCGTCGCGATGAAAGTGCCGTTTCGCATTCCGCGGCGGCATTGGCCCGAGCTGCTGTGGCTGGCGGCCACCAACATGTTCGTCTGGCACGCCTGCATGATCCTGGCGGTGAAGGCGCTGTCGAGTGGACGCGCGGCGATCCTGGGTTACACGATGCCGGTGTTCTCGGCGGTGATCGGTGCGGTGCTGTTTTCGGCCGTGCTCACGCGGCGCGGCTGGGTCGGTGTGAGCGCCTGTTCGCTGGGCGTGGCGCTGCTGCTGTGGCACGAGTTCACGCACCTCGCCGGCCGACCCGGCTATGTGGCGCTCGCATTGATGGCTGCCGCCACCTGGGCGCTGGGCACGCAGTTGCTGCGGCACACGCGCATCGACGTGCCCACGCTCACGCTCTCGTTCTGGATGACGGCGCTGACCGCGGTGGTGGTGACGCTGCTTACCGCCATGTTCGAGCGTCCGCAATGGCATGCGCCGGATCGCGCCGCCTGGGGCGCGATCCTCTTCAACGCGGTGCTGATCTTCGGCTTCGCGCACGCCACCTGGTTCTACCTGGCACGCGGCCTGCCGCCGGTCGCCTCCACGCTCAGCGTGATGCTGATCCCGGTGCTGGGCGTGTTCAGCGGCGCCGTGTGGCTGGGCGAAACCATCTACTGGCAAGACTGGGCGGCCGTCGCGCTGATGATGGTGGCCATCGTCTCAGTGCTGTGGCCGGCGCGCGCAGAAGCGCCTGGCAGCGGGGCTCAGGCCACTTCGAGCACCTGAGCTCGGCGCTCGACGGTGCCGCCTGTCCATGCGGGCTTGCGCATCGCGGCCTCGCTCGCGAGTGCGTCGTAGAGCGCCGAGTCGCCGGCGCGGCGTGCGGCCTCCATCGCGGTCAGGAAGATCAGGCTGCGCTGCGCCTGGCTGCCGCCGAAGCCGTGGGCGATCGGCAGCAAGGGCAGCAGCAGTTGCGCGCAGCGGGCATAGGCGCCGCTGCCGAAAGCCGTGACGGCGTCGCAGAGGGTGCCGGCCTCGTTCCACCAGGGCAGCGGTGCGCCGGTCGGCACCGCCTCGATGGCGGCGCTCGCCTGCGCGATGCGCGATGCCTCGCCGGCACCGACGAGTGCCAGCATCGCATGGGTATCGTTGAAGACCGACCAGCCCCAGGTGGCCTGCGCCTGCCAGCGCGCGGCCAAGGCTTCGAAGCGGCCGGCCACGTCCACGCCACGCAGGCCGAGCCGCCACAGCAGCGCGCTCGCATCGACCAGGTCGAGCGCCATCGCGGCCGGGCCGGGCGCGATGGCGCGGTCGTAGAGCGCGAGCGCGGATGCCTCGTCGCGGTTCGACAGGTGCATCAAGGCCAGGTGCCAGTGGTTGTGTACGGCCAGTGCGTTGTTCTGCTCCCAGTGGCGGGTTTCCTCGGTCAGCCAATGGATGCCTTCGGCCACGCGACCCTGCATCTCGTACACGTGGGCCACCGCGTGCACGGCCCAGGTGTCCTGCGGGTCGACCGCCAGGGCGCGGTGGCCCAGCCGCTCGGCGCGGGCGTACTCGTTGCACTCCTCCAGCCCGAAGGCATGCATGCCGAGCAAGTAGCCATACCCTGCATCGCCGGGCTGCCAGTGGACGAGCGCGCGGCCGATGCGGTCGCGCAGCATGGCCGGGCGGCCGAGCACCAGGTCGGCCATGTGGGTGAGCTGCAGCGCGAAAAGGTCGCGCGGATGGTCCACCAAGTGGCGGTCGAGCAGCCGGTTGGCACCGCCCATGTCGCCCTCGGCCCAGGGCCGCAGCGCCGCCAGCAGCGACTTCTCGCGTACGGTGGGACGGTGGCGGCTCGCGGCGGCGCGGCCAAGGCACTCGCGGGCGGCGGGCAGCAACTGGCCGTCGATGCCGCTCAACAAGAAGCCGGCCATCATCAAGTGGCCGGCGATGAAGTCCGGGTCCTGCGCCAGTGCCGGCTCCAGCACTACCACGGGGTCGAGCTGCAGGGTGTTGAAGAGCGCGAGCGCCTCTTCATAGGCGGCCGCCGAGGCCGGCTGGTCGGTGCCGAGCGCCTCGCCGCGCGCGTCGTGCTGGATCATGGTGGGCTCCTTGAATGAACGGCAGGAGAAGCGTAAGTTCGCGCTTGCCGAAGTCCCGCAGCCATACCCGCAACAAGCCTGACGATTCCGCCACCGATGGATTCCGTCACACCTTCACTGGGTGGCCTGCCCCAGATCGCCATCCTCGTGACGGCCCGAGACCTCGGCCTCGGTGGTGTACGGCATGTTCGACCTGTTCAAGTCCGCCGGCCGCGACTGGCCGATGGTGGTCGATGGACGCGAGGGGCCCGCGCTGATGCAACCGGTGCTGGTGGCGCGGCAGGCCGGCCGGGTCGGCGCGGCCAACGGCGTGGGCATCGAGGCGCAGCACGCCCTCGACGACCTGCCTGCGCCGACCGCCGTGTGCGTGCCCGAGTTCATGATCGCGCCCTTCACCCCGCTCGACGGCCTGTTCGTGGAAGAAGCGGACTGGGTGCGGCGCTGCCATTCCGCTGGCTCGCTGGTCGCTACGGCGTGCTCCGGCGCCATGCTGCTCGGCGAGGCCGGCCTGCTCGACGGCGAGGACGCGACCACGCACTGGGCCTTCTGCGAGGTGATGCAGCGCCGCTACCCGCTGGCACGCGTGCGCCCGCAGCGCGCACTCGTCACGGCCGGAGAAGGCCAGCGCCTCGTCATGGCCGGCGGCGGCAGTTCGTGGATGGACTTGGCCCTGTACCTGATCGCGCGCTGCGTCGGCATCGAGGCCGCGATGCAGGTGGCCAAGCTCAACCTGATCGACTGGCACCACGGCGGGCAGCAGCCCTTTGCGCGGGTGTCGTGCACGCGGCAGGTGGAAGACGCGGCCATCGGCCGCTGCCAGACCTGGATCGCCGACCACTACGACCACGCTGCGCCGGTGGCCGCCATGACCGAACACAGCGGCCTCGCCGAGCGCTCCTTCCAGCGCCGCTTCAAGCTCGCCACCGGCATGACGCCGCTCGAGTACGTGCAGACGCTGCGCATCGAAGAAGCCAAGCACCTGCTCGAAACCACGCAGGCGCCGATCGAGGCGATCGCGGGGGAAGTGGGTTACGACGATGCGGCCTTCTTCAGCCGGCTGTTCCGGCGTGCCGTGAGCCTGAGTCCGGCGCAGTATCGGCGGCGCTTCGGGGGGATGCGGGCGTCGCTGGCCGGGCCGCACTGAAGCGGCCGCGGCCCGGCGCGGCGTCAGATCGGCGCCGACCCGCCCGCGCTCGGCACCGGCATGCCTTCGCGCCAGACGCGCAGCATGCCCTCCTGCGCCGTCGAGGCGACCAGGCGGCCGTCGGGGGTGAACAGGCTGCCGCGGCACAGGCCGCGGGCGCCGCCGGCGCTGGGCGAATCGATCACGTAGAGCAGCCAGTCGTCCATGCGGAAATCGCGGTGGAACCACATGGCGTGGTCGAGGCTGGCGGGTCGCACCTGGCCGCCGATGAAGCTCAGGCCATGCGGCAGCACGGCGGCGCGCAGCAGGCCGTGGTCGGAGGCATAGGCCAGCAGTGCGCGATGCACGATCGGGTCGTCGGGCAGGGGCGCGATGGCGCGCATCCAGATGGCGCTTTCCGCCGGGCGCCGCGCCGGCGTCATCATGTCGTCAGGCTCCGTGCGGCGGTATTCGATGCCGTGCGGCAGCAAGGCCTTGGCGCGCCAGCGCTCGGGCAGGCGGTCGCCGAGCGCGCGGCGCTGGTCCAGCTCGCTGGGCAGGCCCTCGGGGCCGGGCATGGCGGGCATCGCGAGCTGGTGCTCCACGCCCTGGTCCACGGTCTGGAAGGACGCCGACATCTCGAAGATGATGCGCTCGCCCTGGCGTGCCACCACGTGCCGGGTGGTGAAGCTGCGGCCATCGCGCACGCGGTCCACCTCGTAGTCGATGGGTGCATGCTCACCGGGCAGCAGGAAGTAGGCATGCATCGAATGGATCGGCCGGTCGGCATCGACCGTGAGGCTCGCCGCCATCACCGACTGGCCGAGCACCTGGCCGCCGAAGACGGCGGGCGTGCCGATGTCCTCGCTCTGGGCGCGGAATCGGTCCGCACCCAGCGGCTCCAGTTGCATCAGGTCGACGAGGTCGCCGACGAGGCGGGCGGCGGTGGCGGGATCGGTCATCTTGGAAAGCGGTCGCGGCAGCAGAAGCCGATGACGATAGCAAAGAGCCGGCCCGGCGGCTGTCGCCGCGCTGTCAGCAGATCCCTAGCGGTCCAGATCGGCGCCGTCCGCGGCCAGCTTCTTCTGCAGCGCCGGCACGTCGACCTCGTCGAAGCGCGTGCTGCCCAGCGAGGCCGCTGCGGTGCCGGCTGCCTGCCCCATGACGAAGCAGCCGCCGCTCGCACGCGCGGCCGACTGGCCTTCGTGCGTCATCGAGGCGCAGCGGCCGGCCACCAGCAGGTTGTCGACGCCGCGCGGCACCAGCATGCGCCAGGGCAGCTGGTTGTAGGTGCGCGCATCGTCGCGCGGGAAGGCCCACTCGATCTTGCCGGCCGCGTGCATCTCCATCGGCCAGGCGTTGATGCCGATGCTGTCGTCGAAGCGCGCGGACGACAGGATGTCCTCGCCGTCGAGCGCGTAGAGGCCTTCGATGCGCCGCGTCTCGCGGATGCCGACCTGCGGCGCGATCTCGACGATGGCCGACTGCGCGAAGCCCGGCACCTCGGCCTTGAGAAAGCGGAAGTACTCGACGATCTGGCGCCGGCCTTCGATTTCGCCGTCGCTGAGCTCGCGCGCGTCGACGCCGTTCATGGCATCGCCCTTGGCATTGCGGATCTGCGTGACGTTGGCGCGCCACTCGCGCGGATCGATCTGCGGACGCAGGATCGCACCCTCGCGCGGAAATCGGTAAGCGTTCGGACTGCGTTCGAGCGCCTGGGCCATCAAGTCGTTGATGGCCTTGAACTCGCCCACCGCGGCCAGCGCGCTCGGCGCGTCGACGTGCCCCACGCGGAACATGGTCGACGGAAAGAGGCCGCTCCCATGGCCGTCGCCTACCGCGAAGGGCACGCCGGCGAAGGCGGCCACGTCGGCATCGCCGCTGCCGTCGATGAAGGCATTGGCGCGGATGGCCAAGCGACCCGATTTCGTTTCGACCACCAGTGCCGAGATGCGCCGGCCGTCCATCAGCACCGCTGCGGCCAGCGCGTGGAACAGCAGGTCCACGCCCGCATCGAGCAGCAGCTGGTCGGCCGCGCACTTGTAGACCGAGGTGTCGTAAGACCGCACGCGGATGCGGCCCTGCATGCCGTCCTGCGGCTTGTTCAGGCCGCCCAGCGCATCGATGCGCGCCAGCAGCTCGTCGGCCACGCCGTGCACGAGCTGCGTCATCTGGCCGCCACGCTTGCCGTACAAGCCGGCGAAGTTGGTGACGCCGCCTGCGGTGCCCATGCCGCCAAGGAAGCCGTAGCGCTCCACCAGCAGCGTGCGCGCGCCATGGCGCGCCGCGCTCACGGCCGCCGCGATGCCGGCAGGCCCGCCGCCGACCACGACCACGTCGTATTCGCCGAAGACCGGCAGGCTGCGTTGCGGCTCGATGACGGTGGCGGTCATTGCAGCTTGATGCCTTGGGTGGAGATGATCTTGCCCATGAGCGCCGCCTCTTCCTTGACGCGCGTGCGCATGCCGTCCGGCGACGTGCCGACGGCCTGCCAGCCTTGCTCGAACAACTTCTGCCGCACCTCGGGCGACTTCATCACGATCGCGAGTTCGCGCGTGATGCGGTCCTGCGCCTGCTTCGAGAGATTGGCCGGGCCCAGCAGCGCGGTCCAGACCTCGAGATTGAAGTCCTTCACGCCCGCATCGGCCAGCGGCGGCAGCTCGGGCACCAGTGCGCTGCGCCCGCTGGTCACGCCGATGGCCTTGACCTTGCCGGCCTTGACCTGCGGCATCGCGACGCCGGGCGGAATCAACGCCAGCTGAATCTGGTTGCCGATCAGGTCGGTCATGACCTGCGGGTTGCCCTGGTAGGGCACGTGCACCGCCTTCACGCCGGGCACGCGGCCCTTGAGCAGCTCCATGCCCAGGTGGCCGACCGAGCCGACGCCCACCGAGCCGTAGCTCCACTTGTCGCCACCCTGCCGGGCCGCATCGAAGAAGGCCGCGCCGCTCGGCAGGCTGTTCTGCGCGACCACCACCAGCGGCGCGGTGGTCAGCAGCGAGAGGTACGTGAAGTCCTTGATCGGGTCGTAGGGCAGCTTGGGGTACAGCATCTTCGACGAGGTCAGGTTGCCGTTGATCACCACGCCGATGGTGTGATCGTCGGTGGCCTTCGCCACCTGGTCGGCCGCGATGTTGCCGGAGGCACCCGGCTTGTTGTCGACCACGATCGGCTGACCCAGCGCCTTCGACAGCGGCTCGGCGATGGTCCGCGCGGCGATGTCGGGCGTCGACCCGCCAGGGAAGCCGACCACCAGCCGCACCGGCTTGGTGGGCCAGCTCGACTGGGCGGCAGCGGCGAGCGGGAGGGCGCAGGCGGCGATCAGGAGGGCTCTCTTGGACAGGTGCATGGATGAAACGGAATGGAAGGATGGAAGGAGCGAAGGATAAGGCCGACCTGTGACCCGACGCGCCGCGCGGTAACGAGCCGGCGTGACGCCGGTGCCCTACTCCAGACTGATATTCCCCCGCCGCACAAGCTCCCCATACACCTTCGACTTCGACTCGGCCTGCCGCCGGATCTCATCAGGCGACCAGGCCAGCGGCTCGAAGGCGAAGGTGTCGAAGCGGGCGCGGATGTCGGGGTCGGCGATGACCTTGGCGACGTCGGCGTTGATCTTGGCCTGGATGGCCGGGGGCACGCCCTTCGGCGTGAGGATCGACACGAAGCTGTTGACCTCCAGCCCCGCCGGTCCGCCCGACTCGGCCATGGTGGGCACGTCGGGCATTTGCGGCACGCGCTTGGGCGTGGCGACGGCGATGTAGCGCAGCTTGCCGGCCTTGTAGATGCCCTGGCTCGACGGAATGCTGGCATAGGCCCACGGCACCTCGCCGCTGCCCACGTTCGCGTAGAGCTGCGAGACCTCGCGGTAGGGCACGTGCTGCATCTGCACGCCGGTCAGCGCCTCGAGCTGCTGGGCGCCCAGGTGGCCCGGGCTGCCCACGCCCCAGGATCCGTAGCTCACCGGGCCGGCCTTGGCGGCGGCGATCAGGTCGCCCATGTTCTTCCACTTCGAATCGGCGGGAACCGCCACGAAGAAGGGCGTGCGGAACAGCGAGGCCACCGGGTCGAAGTTCTGCAGCGTCACGAAGTTGCGCGACTTGTACAGGTGCGGCAGCGCGGCGATGTGCTCGCTGTCGAGCTGCAGCAGCGTGTAGCCGTCGGGCGCGGCGCGCTTGGCCTGGTCGATGGCGATGAAGCCGCCGCCGCCGGGCTTGTTGTCCACCACCACGCGCTGGTTCCAGAGCCGGCCGAGCTTGTCGGCGACCAGGCGCAGCACGGCGTCGGGGCCGCTGCCGGCGGCGAAGGGCGTGATCAGCGTGACGGGCTTGCTCGGGTAGTCGGACTGCGCCAGCGTGCCCGTGGCGACGAGGATGCCGGCGAGCAGCGAGAGGGTGCGTTTCATGAAGTCGTGTCTCCTGGTGGCTTGTCGAAAGAAAAAGCTCAGGCCGCCGCGCGGCGCGCGTCGCCGAGGCAGTTCGCGGGGTTCCACGCGTACAGCCACTCGACGGCATCGTAGAAGCGTTCGGGTGTGCGCCCGGGCCACAGGCTGTTGCGCACCAGTCGCTCCACGCCCTTGGCATGGTAGAGGCGCCCCATCTCGCGCACCGACAGCACCACGCGGGCCGTCCGCGCCACGCGGGCCGACGAATAAAGCTGGAATGCCGCATTCAGGTCGTGGTCGCAGGCCTCGACGGCAGCACCCAGCGTGACGGCGTCTTCCAGCGCCATGCAGGCGCCCTGCGCAAGGTACTGCATCATCGGATGGGCCGCGTCGCCCAGCAACGTGGCGGGGCCCTGGCTCCAGTTCGCGACCGGCTCGCGGTCGGCGGTGCTCCAGCGGCGCCACGAGGTGGGCCGGTCGAGCAGCTGGCGCGGCCTCGCGTGGATGCCGTCGAAGTACGACAGCACCTCTTCCTTGTTGCCGTCGGTCACGCCCCACTCCTCCTCGTCGCGGCTGTGAAAGGTGACGACCAGGTTGTACTGCTCGCCATGGCGCAGCGGGTAGTGCACCAAGTGGCAATCGGGGCCGGCCCACACGACCGGCGCATTCCAGCGCAGGTCTTCGGGCATGTCGGCCGCCGGCACCACCGCGCGGTACACCACGTGGCCCGACACGCGCGGCGCATCGCCGACGAGCGCCGCGCGCACCACCGACTTGACGCCGTCGCAACCGACGATGGCATCGGCCGAGAAGCGCCGGCCGTCGCGCGTGATGGCCGTCACGCTGCGCCCGCCGACGTCGAGATGCTCCACCTGTGCCGAGGTGTGGAAGCGGATCAGCGGATGCTGCTTCACGGCTTCATGGATCGCGCCGTGCAGGTCGGCACGATGGCTCACGGCATACGGGTTGCCGAAGCGCGCACGAAATGCCTCTCCGACGGGGACCGACGCCACCTCGCTGGCGTCCACGGCGTCCATCATCACCAGCCGATCGGTGAACACGGAGCCGCGGCGAACGGCCTCGCCGACACCCAGCGCGTCGAGCGCGGCGAAGGCATTCGGGCCCAGTTGCAGGCCGGCGCCGATCTCTCCGATGGCGCTGCTCTGCTCCAGCAGGTCGATCGAGATGCCCAGGCGCGCCAGCGCCAGTGCCGCCGCCATGCCGCCGATGCCGCCGCCGACCAGCAGCACGGACGGTTTGTTCTGTCGTGGAGTGCCCATGACATTCGTCTCCGGTGTGTTCGAACGCGCCGGGCGCTCAGTCGACGCGAACGGAGATCGACGCCAGGCCGTCGATGGCCACCGTCATCGTCTGACCGCGCTGCACTGCGCCCACGCCTTCGGGCGTGCCGCTGAAGATCACGTCGCCGGGCTGCAGCGCGAAGAGAGTCGACAGGTTGGCGATGACCTCGTTCACCGACCAGATCAGGTTGCGGATGTCGCTCTTCTGCCGCGTCTCGCCGTTCACCTCGAGCGTGATAGCGGCGCCGTCGATCTCGCCGCCGTCGGCGAAGCGGCGCACCGGTCCGATGGGCGCCGAGAAGTCGAAGGCCTTGCCGATCTCCCACGGCCGGCCGGCTTCGCGCATCTTCATCTGCAGGTCGCGGCGCGTCATGTCCAGGCCCACGGCGTAGCCGTAGATGTGCCTGGCAGCGTCCTCGACGGCGATGTCGCGGCCGCCTTTGCCGATCAGCACCACCAGCTCGGCTTCGTAGTGGTAGTTGGCGGTCTGGTCCGGATAGGGAATGCCGACCGTCTCGCCTGCCGGCACCGGGACGATGGACGCGTCGTCGTTGGGCTTGCAGAAGAAGAAGGGCGGCTCGCGATCGGGGTCGAAGCCCATCTCTCGGGCATGGGCCGCGTAGTTGCGGCCCACGCAGTAGACCCGGCGCACGGGGAACAGGTCGGAGGTGCCGGCGACGGGAAGACCGACGGTGGCGGGGGGCGTGACGACGTAGGACATGGAAAGCTCCTGCCGCGGGTGGCGGCACGTGGGTTCATCAAAACAAGAAAGCGGATGCCGGGCCCAGCCCGGCGCGGGGATCAGGCGTCCTGCAGGAAGGCTTCGCGCAAGATGCCCATGGCCTGCTGCACCGGGCGGTCGGAGAAGCTGAAGAGCACGGCGTCTTCTTCCGCCGAGAGCCGCAGCGGCGCCCACGACGGCACGACGAAGGTGTCGCGCGGACCGAAGTCGAAGCGCTGGCCACCGATCTCGGCCGTGCCGCGGCCTTCGACCACGCTGTACACCGTGCCGTCGGTGGCGCGATGCGTCTTGCCGGCGAAGCCCTGGGGCAGCAGTTGCAGGTTCGTGCCGATGGTGGGCATCGGCGCGCCGCCGGTCAGCGGATTGATGTAGCGCAGCTTGTGCCCCAGCCAGGCGTCGGGCGCCTCCTGCTTCTGCAACTGGGCCAGGGCCTCGCGGCTGCGGGCGTACGGGTAGTTGAAGATCGGCGACGTGGGCGAAACATGGTCGTGCCGCACCGGCACCATGTTGTGGCCGAAGCGCGCCAGGCTGTTGCCCTCGGGCTTGGCGACGTGCTGCACCTTGGCATCGTCGTTCTCGGCGAAGCCCGCGTCGAAGAAGCGCAGCATCGGAATGTCGAGCCCGTCGAGCCAGACCACCGGCTCGGTGACGCCCCCGATGCCCTCGTTGCCATGGTCGTGCCAGGCCCACGATGGCGTGATGATGAAGTCGCCCGGGAACATGGTGGTGCGCTCGCCGCCCACGGTGGTGTAGGCCCCCTTGCCATCGACGATGAAGCGCAGCGCGGACTGCACGTGCCGGTGCGAAGGCGCGACCTCGCCCGGCATGATGAGCTGCAGCCCGGCGTAGATCGACTGGGTGATCGACGAGCGGCCCGGAATGGCCGGGTTCTCCAGCACCAGCACGCGGCGCACGGCTTCCTCGGCCGTGATCAACGTGGCCGATTCCATCAGCAGCGGCTTGATTTCGTCGTAGCGCCACAGGGCCGGCACGCACGGCGTCTGCGGCTCGCGCGGCACCAGGGCATGCAGCGACTCCCACAGCGGCGTGAGGTGCAGCGGGCGAATGCGCTCGTAGTAGTCGCGACGTTCGGCGGCGCTGCCAGCCTGGGCGTGAGGGGCGGTGTTCATGCGGGGTGTCTCCGGAGCGGTGCGCCGGTGTGGCGCCTTGGGAACGCATTGTTCGCCTGCCCCACTATTTGCTCAAGACCCATGGCCAATACCCGCCATCTCGTTTTTCGATAATGTGTGCCGCACGTGCAGCGACAAGGAGCAACCATGGCCAAGCTCGACCTCGAATGGCTCGCCGTCTTCGACGAGATCTACAAGACCGGCAGCGTCTCGAAGGCGGCCGAGCGCCTGGGGCTGGCGCAGGCGGCAGCCAGCACCATGCTCAACAAGCTGCGCGCGCACTTCGACGACCGCCTCTTTTCGCGCACGGCGCAGGGCATGCAGCCCACGCCCTATGCGCAGCGCATGCTGCCGCACGTGCGCGAGGCGATCGCGCAAATCGAGCAGGCCCGCGGCAGCCGCGGTGGCTTCGATCCGGCGCAGGCGCGCCGCAACTTCCGCATCTGCATGACCGACATCAGCGAGGTGGTGCTGCTGCCCGCGCTGATCGACCACCTGCGCCGCACCGCGCCGGGCGTGCACCTCGAGACCGAGATCATCAACACCGACAGCGGCCGACGCCTGGCCGACGGCGAGGTGGACCTGGCGGTCGGCTTCATGCCGCAGCTCGACGCGGGCTTCTACCAGCAGACCTTGTTCATGCAGAAGTTCGTGTGCATGGCCGCACGCGCGCACCCGCGCATCGGCGAGCGGCTGACGCGCAAGCGCTTCGAGGCCGAGGCGCATGCGGTGATTTCTTCCTCTGGCACTGGCCATGCCATCGTCGACAAGACCTTGGCCCGGCTGGGCCTCGAGCGCGACGTGGTGGTGGCGCTGTCCAGCTTCCTGAGCGTGGCGCGCATCGTGGCGCACACCGAGCTGATCGTGATCGTGCCGCGCATCCTGGGCGAAGTGCTGGTGACGCAGGAGCCTGTGAAGCTGCTCGAGCCGCCCTTCACGCTGCCGCCCTATGCGGTCAAGCAGCACTGGCACGAGCGCTTCCATGCCGACCCGGGCAATGCCTGGCTCCGGCGCACGGTCGCGCAGCTTTTTTCGGGGACGAAGGGGCCGCCGGGCGCCGCATAATCCGCGGGCGCTTTTTCCCACGAATCCTTATCCGCACGAGGCCGCCCCATGAGCTCCATCACCCTGCGCTTCCTCGCCGAACCCAGCACCGTCAATTTCGGCGGCAAGGTGCACGGCGGCACTGTCATGAAGTGGATCGACGAGGCCGGCTACGCCTGCGCCACCAGCTGGTCCAAGCGCTATTGCGTGACGGTGTTCATCGGCAGCATCCGCTTCCACCACCCGATCATGATCGGCGACCTGGTCGAGGTCGAGGCCAAGCTGGCCTACACCGGCACCAGCAGCATCAACATCGCGGTCGAAGTGCGCAGCGGCGACATGAAGGGCGGCGAGATGCAGAAGACGGCCGAGTGCCTGATCGTCTTCGTCTCGGTCGATTCGCACGGGCGGCCGCTGCCGGTGGCACCGTATGCGCCCGCCACGGATGAGGCCAAGTCGCTGGCCTCGAAAGCCAAGGCGCATCTCGAGGCGTCTCGCGCGGCCGGTCTGGCCTGAGTCTTTACCGAAGTCTTCACGTCCCAGCGTTGCTGCAGGGGCCTTCGCCCCTTGAGCTTCGCCCCTTGAGACCACGGCCTGTGATCTCAAGCGCACTATCGACGTCAATAAGGCCTGGGCGTCCTGACCTCCAATGCCGTAGCCCCTGCTGAGCGATACAACCTTTGTACGTCTCGTCTGACGTCGATTCGGGAAAGCGGTCGATACACTGCCTCGAGCACCCCTGCTTCACGGGCGCCGGCAGCGACCCATCCCGACAACGACGGAGGCGATAGATGAACGTCCTGGATAAATCCATCGCGACCGGGTCGCTGGAAGAGATGGCGATCCTGCTGGACGCGCTCACGCGCCTGCGCAAGGGCGATGCCAGGGTTCGCCTGCCGGTGCACTGGACGGGGCTGTCGGGCAAGGTGGCCGACGTCTTCAACGACGTGGTCGAGCAGAACGCGATGCTCGCTGCAGAACTGGTGCGGTTGCGCCAGGTGGTGGGCCGCGAAGGCAAGCTCAAGGAGCGGGCGGCGCTCGGCGCGGCGCGCGGCTTCTGGGGCGAATCGGTGGACTGCGTCAATGCGCTCATCGACGACCTGGTCCACCCCACCACCGAAGTGGCGCGCGTGATCGGCGCCGTGGCGCAGGGCGACCTGTCGAAGAGCATGGCGCTCGACGTCGACGGGCGGCCGCTCGAAGGCGAGTTCCTGCGCACGGCCAAGACCATCAACAAGATGGTCGAGCAGCTCGGCAACTTCTC
>NZ_LYVO01000107.1 GCF_001984055.1 Variovorax sp. KK3 | reverse complement strand
TTGCGCCGGGCGCAGGTGCAGGAGTCGGACCAGGCGCAGGTGCTGGGGCCGGAGCAGGCGCTGGTGCAGGGGCTGGACCTGGCGCCGGCGCAGGGGCTGGGGCCGGTGCAGGCGCTGGGGCCGGCGCAGGTGCTGGGGCCGGCGCAGGCGAAGGCGCTGGACTAGGTGCAGGTGCTGGCGCCGGACCGGGCGCCGGCGCAGGACTGGGTGCAGGCGCAGGCGCCGGAGCAGGTGCGGGCGACGGCGTGCCGTGGTGATGTCCGGAACCGCCAGCCATGGCCGGTGTAACTGCTGTCAGCAAACTCATGACCAGAAGACCCGCGGCGGACATCGCCGAACGGTTTCCAAAGGTACGGTCTGCCTCTTCCTTGGCTTGTTCGCGGAAATCCGCTGCGCCCCGCCCACGCTGATTTGACTTGCTCACGTTGCCTCTTCCAGCCGATGGACCCGACACATCGTGTCGCCACTCATCCGCAATTCGTTAACCTATTTGTTTTAATTGTGCTTCCGGAAGTGTGTACTTTCTCACTATTTGCAAGGCGTTACACAAGCGTTGCTCGCTCAAGTCGGCGGATGAAAAAGTGCGTCGGAACGGGCACCGCGAGCACTGCGCGCCCCACATTTGCGGATGCCAATGGTTGAGCGGCAGAACCTGGGTAAACCAGGCTTCCGTCTTTGGTCGAATCGAGGCGCCGACGGCCTCAATGAATCGTCAGGCCGCCTGTCGGGCTGACGGTTGCGCCGGTGAGGTAGCGCGACTCGTCCGAGGCGAGGAACGCCACGACTTGGCCGATGTCTTCCGGGCTGGCCACGCCGAGCGGGCTTCCCGCGATGATCTTTTCGTACTGCTTGCGGTGACGCTCCGACACGCCATCGGCGCGTTCGAAGGCGGCGTTCCACGACGGGCTGTCCCGCACGACCGTCACGCACACGCAATTCACGCGGATCCTGTCGCGGGCAAGCTCCTTCGACAGCACCTTGCTGGCGCTGATGAGGCCGCCCGCAAAAGTGGCGACGGCGGTCTGGGTCGGCGTGGGCACGCGGCCTCCTTCGGAGGTCACGAACACCACGGCGCCCGCACCGCGCTCGCGCATGAAAGGCAAGGCCGACTGCACCGGCAGCAACTTGGCCGCGGTGTTCTCCGCCACCACGGCGCAGACACGGGCGAGGTCGATGTCACCGAACGGGCCACGCACGTCCGGCCTGCGGGCCTCGTCGTCGTTGCCACCGGCGTTGGCGACCACGATGTCGATGCCGCCGTGCCGTCGCGCGGCCTCGGCCGCCAGCGCGTCCATGTCGTGCTTCGAGCGCACGTCTCCGGCAATGAAGTCGCCCTGCCCTCCGGCCTGCCGGATCTGGTCGAGCACGGCCTCGGCCTTCAAGGCGTTCCGTCCGCTGATGACGACCATCGCGCCACGCGCGGCCAGTCGAAGCGCAACGCCCCGTCCGATGCCGCCCGTGCCCCCGGTGACGATCGCCACCTTTCCTTCAAGCGTCTTCATGGCCCGTCCTTCGTCTCGATTTCTACGAGCGCTCAGATCACCTTGTCCGCGCGCAGCGCGTCGAGCTGCTGCGCGTCGAGGTGCAGCCAATCGCTCAGGATCGACTCCGTGTGTTGCCCGAGCTTCGGCGGCAGGGCGGCCTCCGGCTCCGGCACGTCGGACATCTTGATCGGATTGCCGACCACCTGCACCGGCCCCCATACCGGGTCATCGAGCGTGACCAGCATCTCGCGCGCTGCCAGGTGCGGGCAGCTGAACAGGTCAGCCACGTCGTTGACCACCGACGCCGGAACCCCTCCGTTGCGCAATGCCTCCACCGCCTCGGCGCGCGTGCGCGATGCAAGCCAGGCATCGATGTGCGGATCGAGCGCGTCGCTGTGGGTGCGGCGGGCCACGCCGTCGGCAAAGCGCGCATCCTCCAGCAGGTCCAACCTGCCGATCACCGCGCAGAAGCGGCGCCAGATGTGTTCGCCCAGCACGGCGATGACGATGTGGCCGTCCCGCGCGGCGAACGGACCGAAAGGCGCCGTCACCGCCGGTGCACCCGGCGGCAGGGGCTTGCCGAGCCCCGAGTACATCGCGACCGAGATCTCGTTCTGCACGAGCGCGGCGTCGTACAGGGAAATGTCGACCTTCTTGCCGCGCCCGGTGCGCTCGCGCTGGTAGAGCGCCAGCAGCGCCCCCTGGGCCGCGAGGATGCCACCCTGCAGGTCGCACATCGAGAAGCCGAGGTAGGTCGGACGGTCGCCCTGCCGCTCGGGCCTGTACATCAAGCCGCTGAGCGCCTGGCCGACGATGTCGAGGGCAGGATGATCGGTGTACGGGCTCGGCTTGACGTCGGTATGCCCGAAGCCGGACACGGCCACGTAGATCAGCCGCGGATTGCGCGCACGCAAGGTCTGGTAGCCGACGCCGAGGCGATCCATCACGCCCGAGCGCAGGTTCTCGACCACGATGTCGGCCTCGCCCGCCAACTCGATGAAGACGCGCTTGCCTTCAGGCTGCTTGAGATCGAGCGTCAGGCTCTTCTTGTTGCGGTTGGCGCGCAGGAACGACAACGCGTGCACGCTGCCGTCGTCGGCGGTTTTGACAGGGCTGGTGGTGCGGGCGAAGTCGCCGCCATCGGGCGCTTCGACCTTGATCACCTCGGCACCGGCATCGGCCAGCCACATCGATGCGAAGGGGCCTGCGACGAAGTTCTCGACGGCCAGCACCCGGACGCCATTCAGGGGGCGAACGTCCGGCTCGAGCTGTGGGCCGCCGGCCATGTCCCGCTCGCTGTTCTTGATCTCGACGCTCTTCATTCGGTGCTCTTTCAGGTGATCGGGGGAGAGCCTGCAGCTATCGTTCGCGAAGCGGCGGGCGACGAAGCAACTCCGCCAGCCGATCGTTGTCCTGCCCGATGTCGGGCGCGGCCTGCAGCGGCGGCGGACGCGCACCGTCGAAGGACAGGGGCAGTCCAACGAGGGCGATCTCGTCATCCGTGGGCTTGCCGAGAATGCCGAGCGCGCGCGTCTGCTCGTGCGCGTAGAGCTCCGCGACATCCTGGATGGGCGCGCACGCCACGCCGCAGGCCTGCAGCCGCTCTTGCCAGAACGCGCGCGTGTGCCGCGAAAGGCTCTCGCCGATCAGGCGGTCGATCTCCGTCCTGTTGTCGAGCCGTGCCGCGTTGGTGGCGAAGCGCGCGTCCTTCGCCAGTTCGGGCCGTTCGATGGCGTCGCACAGCATCGCGAACAAGCGGTCGTTCGCGCAGCTCACCACAAGATGGCCATCCGATGCGGTGTAGGCCCTGTGGGGGACGATGAACCCGATGCCCGAGCCGTGCCGCCCGCCCGTGTTGCCGTCGGCCGCATAGTTCGCGATGCCCACGGTCATCCAGGCGAAGGCGGTCTCGAGCAGCGAGCTGTTGACGGTGGCACCCTGCCTGTTCTTCTGCAGACGGAAGAGCGCTGCAAGCGTGCCGATCACGGCCCACATGCCCGTGCCGAAATCGACGATGGAAACACCCGCGCGCACCGGCGCCTGCCCTTCTTCACCCGTGAGGCTCATGACCCCCGAGAAGGCCTGCATCAAGGGGTCGTAACCCGGCAGCGTGTTCATGGGGCCGACGTGGCCGAAGGCGCCCACCTCGCAGCAGACCAGCTCGGGCTTGCGTGCGCGCAAGCTGTCCGCATCCAGGCCGTATTGGCCCGCCGAGCCCGGGCGAAGGTTGTGCAGGAAGACGTCCGCATGGTCGTGGACGAGTTGCTTCAACATCGAAAGCTCTTCGGCATCCTTGATGTCGAGGCAGATCGAGCGCTTGCCACGGTTGAGCGCGTGATACGCGGCACCGCTCCCCTTCCAGACGCTGGGGCCCCAGCCGCGCGACGAATCGCCCGTGCCTGGCCGCTCGACCTTCCAGACCTGCGCACCCAGCGCGGCGAACACCTGTCCCGCGAAGGGCGCGGACGCGCTGTCGCCCAGTTCCACCACGACCACACCCGCCAATGGCAAATCAGTCATGTTTCACTCCGGCTTGAAGTTCATGAGTTGAAAGATCTCCTTCCAGACCACGACCTCGTCCTGGATCTCTTTAGAGAAAGCGGCCGGCGACGATCGGACGACCGTCCCCGTGAGCGTGGATTCGATCTGCTTCTGCACGGCCGCATCGCCGGCCAGCGTCAGCAGGTCGCGGCTGATGCGGTCGACCACCCGCGCCGGGGTCGACTTCGGCACGAACATGCCTGCCCATAGCAGCGGAAGGTAGCCCTTGTAGCCCACGGCCTCCTGCAAGGTCGGGACCGAGGGCCGATCCGGATAGCGCGTCGCGCTCACCGCAGCCAGCGGGACGATGGCGCCCGACTCGATGTGCGCCTTGATCGCGCTGGGCGTGTTCACCGTCACCTGCCCATCGTCGCGCAGCAGGGCCAGCGTCATCGCGCCGATGTTGTTGAAGTCGACGGCCGTGTAGCGCAGGCCGAGCGAACGGTTCAGGATGGCCATCGACAGGTTGAAGATGGACGTCGGCCCCGTTCCGGCGAAGAACAGGCCCTTGTCGGTGGACTTGCTCAGCTTGACCAGGTCCGCGAGCGTGCCGGCCTTCGCGGCGGTCTGGGCATTCGTGGCGATGACCATCTCGTAATTGATCACCTTGTACACGGGCACCAGGTCGGCAAGGGGGTCGAAGCGCAGCGTCTTCTGCGTGAACTTCGGCAGGATGGAACTCTGGGTGCCCAGCAGCAGCGTGTGCCCATCCGTCGCGCCCGCCACGTATTCGGTGCCGACGATGCCGCTGGCACCCGGCTTGTTCTCCACGATCACCGGTTGCTTCCACAGGGCCTCCAGGCGCGGCGCGAGGATGCGGGCGAGCGTGTCGCCCGACGAGCCCGCCGCGACCGCGATCACGATCCTCACGGGCCGCGTGGGCCAGGCGTCGGCGGCACCGGCCCACGATGGGCAGGCCAGCGCCGCCACGCCTCCGGCCAGGTGCATGAGCCAGCGGCGGCGGTCGGCCGCACAGTCGTTTCTCATCGATATCTCCTTTGTTCTTGTGCTGCAGGTCAATGTTCGATCGTGAAGACCGGCAGCGTCTGCGCGCCGCGGCGCACGAAGCGCGCATGCACGGGGCTGTCGATCCGGATCGCTTCGGCGCGGCCTTCGATTTGCGCGAAGAGGAAATGGCCCTCTTCCATCTGCACGAAGCCCACGGTGTAGGGCGCGATGGCCTGCCACACCGGCGTGGGGCCGCGCATGACGGTGCTGAACGAATAGACCGTGCCACGCCCGGTCGACACCTGCCAGGCCAACGCTGGCGAGTCGCAGTGCGGGCAGTACGAATGCGCCGGCCATACCGCAAGCTGGCAGTGGCTGCAGCGCTGGTACTTCAGCTGCTGCCGCTCCAGCGCTTGCCAGTAGGGTTCGGCATCGGGCAGGCGGTACGGCTGGGGCCAGCCGTCGTGTGAATGCGTTTGGCTCATGGAATGCTTCCGATCCGCTCACGTGCAAGATGAAAGAAGGGTCACGCTTCCTGCCGCCAGCATGCCGCCGGCACCCTGGACCAGCGCGGTGCGCGGGCGCCTGGCCGGGGCTCGGCCCAGCGCCTGGCCGCGCAGCTGGCGGATCGCTTCGACGTAGCTGTCCATGTTGCAGGAGATGCCCGGCTGGCCGAAAGACAGCCAGCCGCCGTTGGTGTCGGTCGGCAGGTCGCCGTCGACGGCCGTGCGGCCCTCTCGGTAGAGATCGATGCCACGGCCCTTGCGAGCGAAGCCCAGGTCTTCCATGACCATCGGGCCCATGTGCGCGAAATTGACCGAGATCTGCGCCATGTCGATGTCCGACCTGTCCAGTCCCGACATCGCGAAGGCCTGGCGCGCCGCCTCGGCCGTGGCCGTGTGCGTCAGGTTGGGAAACACGCCCAGCCCCGGGAAGCGGCAGCTGCGCATGTTCATGCGGTCGCCCAGGTACTCGTGCGTGGTCGCCGAGCCGTACCCCATCACGTAGACCGGATCGCGCACGGCCCTCGCACGCTCGGGCGAGGTGACGACCAGCGCGCCACCGGTGCCGCCGCCCCAGGTGGAACACATCCAGCGCCGCAACGGCGTCGACACGTAGGGCGAGGCCAGCACCTTGGCGCGATCGATCTCGCCGAAGCGGGCCTTGGCGGCATGCGGGTGGTGAACGGCCCAGCGCTGGTTGGCGACGGCCACGTCGGCCAGGTCCTGCTCGCCGATGCCGTACTCGTGGAAGTATCGGCACGCGGCCTGCGCGTACAGCGACGGAATGGTCGGGCCGTAGGGCACCTCGAACTGCGGATCGGCGTCGGCCTCCGCGCCCATCGCAACGGCGTCGACGAAGAGCTCCGTGGCGTCGCTCTGCAGGCACAGCACGTAGTCGGCGCGGCCGGCGGCGATCATCTGCGCGGCGACGTGCACGGTGGCGTTGAGGCCTGCGCCGTGCATCGTCAGCTCGCTGGTCAGCGTCACGGGCATCTGCATGTGCGAGATGAAGATGTTGCTCCACTGCGAGCGCTTGTCGGCCCAGGGCGAGCGGCCGGTGAAGACCGCGTCGACCTGGTCCTTGCGGATGCCCGCGTCGGCCAGCGCCTTGTGCGTGGCCTCGACCGCGAGCTGCAGCGGATCCTTTCGGTTGTTCACGTCGGCATAGGCATCGCCCATGCCGACGATCGCGGCGACCGGCTTGGCTGTCATGCGCGGCCTCAGGCGGGCTTGAGTTCGGGCAGGGACGAAGCGACGAGCGCGTCGAGGTCGTCGCGCTTGCGCAGCATCAGCAGGCTCCACTCGCCCTGCTGGAGCAGATCGCCGTTCTGGTTGACCGCCTTCATGAGGAACTGGATGACGCCGTACTTGTCGTCCTTCTCCTTCTTGCCGATGACTTCGCACACCGCGTAGACGGTGTCGCCGATGTAGACGGGATTACGAAAGCGCATCCTGTCGATGCCGTAGTTGGCCTGGATGCCCAGGCCGAACTGGATCAGGCCGGTGACGATGGAGTAAGTAAGCGAGCCCTGCACCAGGCGCTTGCCGAAGCGCGTCTTCGATGCGTAATGCACGTTGGAGTGGATCTCGATCCAGTTGCCGGTGATGGCGCAGAAGTTGACCACGTCGGTCTCTGTCACGGTACGGCCGCCGGAGCGGAAGACCTGGCCCACTTCGAGTTCGTCGAAGGTCTGGTCGATGCGGTTGTTGATCTTGGCCATGTTCTGTTTCCTCTCGATCGTGACGGTGTTCAAGACAAGCGCATCGACTTGGAAATGATGGTCTTCTGGATCTGCGAGGTGCCGCCGCCGATGGTGCACTGGATGCTTTCGCGCAGGTAGCGCTCCATGTCGGCCTCAGGCAAATTGGCGTAGCCGCCGAGTACCTGCATGCCGGTCAGCGCACAGGACTTCAGCGTCTCCGACCCATAGAGCTTCGCCATCGACACCTCGCGGCTGCATGGCTCGTGCGCGGCCGCCATCTTGGCGGACCGGTAGCACAGCAGGCGCGCGGCATCCACCTGGGTCTGGCAGTCGGCCAGCATGTGCCGGATCACCTGGAAGTCCCAGATCGGCTGCTTGAACTGCACGCGCTGGTGCGCATAGCGAACGGCGGCCGACACGGCCTCCTGCGCGTTGCCGGTGTAGGCATGGGCCACGGCGCAGCGTTCGAGTTCAAGGTGCTCGGTGATGATCTTCCAGCCCTGGCCCACCTCGCCCAGCAGGGCGTCTCGCGGCACGCGCACCTCGTCGAGAAAAATCTCGGTCGTGCCGGTGGCGTGGCGGGACAGCGTCGGCAGCTTGTTGATGACGAGGCCGGGCGTGTCGTTGGGAATGAGCAGCACCGACAGACCGCCATGCTTGTTGTCCGCATCGGTGCGCACCAGCATCGCGATGACGGTGTTCTTGGCCGCCGCGCCGCTGCACCACAGCTTTTGGCCGCTGACGATCCAGTCGCCATTGGCATCCTGCCTTGCGCGTGTCTTGGTGTTGGCCGCGTCGGAGCCGGCGTCGGGCTCGGAGATGGACACCGAGAAGCGGATCTTGCCTTCGATGAAGGGCTTGACGTATTTCTTCTTCTGCTCGGGCGTGCCGTACTTGGTGATGTTCATCGCGGTGAAGGTGGGCACCAGCACCGAGCAGGCGAAGTCGAAGCCGAACTTGCCCAGGCCTTCGGCCATGAGCGAATAGTCGAAGATGTCGCCGCCCGAGCCGCCCTCTTCCTCGGGAATCAGCAGGCCGAGCCAGCCCTGGTTGGCGATCTTCTCGTAGGCCTCGTACGGATACTCGCGGTTCATGTCGCACTTGCGCACGTACTCGACCGTGATCTCCTTGTCCATGAACCGGTTCACCGTCTCCAACCACATCGACTGGGTTTCGTCCAAGAAATTCGCCATCTCGCTTGCTCCTGTGTGTGCCGCTCGTTGCGTTGCGCGGCTGGTGTTGATCGATGGATGAAGACTAGGGCTTGGGGCTTGCGCATCCAAGTTGCGAATTTCGAAGTTGTGATTCGGGCGGGTCGAAGGGGCTCATGACTGTCGGGCGCCGCAAAGCCGGCTGCGGGAACGCTTCACCGCGTCGACGCTGACCTAGCCAACGGCCCGGGCGACACGCAGCAGCTCGATCTCCCGTGCCTCGAAGCCCCAATCACGCAGCACCTCGTCCGTGTGCTGCCCGGCCTCCGCAGGAGGCCTCTGGATCGCCCCTTGCGTGCGACTGAAGCGCGGTGCGGGCGCAGGCTGCACGATGCCATCGACCTCGACGAAGGTCCCGCGCGCCTGAAGGTGCGGATGCGTCGGCGCCTCGGTCAACGACAGCACCGGCGCGATGCACGACTCGGTGCCCGCGGCCTGCGCGACCCATTCGTCACGCGTGCGCGTTCGGAACACCGCGGCGAAGCGTTCGCGCATCGCGGGCCATCCAGTGCGGTCATGCTGCTCCGTGAGCCCCGAGTCCTGCAGCCCGAGGACCTGCAGCGCAGCGGCGTAGAAGCGCCCCTCGTTGGCGGCGATGCTCACGTAGCGGCCGTCGCGGGTCTCGTACACGTTGTACCAAGGCGCTCCCGAATCGAGGCGGTTGGTGCCACGCGCGTCCTGCCAGTAGCCCGCCGCGTGCAGGCCGTAGATCAGCGTCATCAGCGATGCCGAGCCGTCGACCATCGCGGCATCGACCACCTGCCCTCGCCCCGAGCCGCGGCTTTCGAGAATGGCGCTGACCACGCCCAGCGCGAGGTACAGCGAACCGCCGCCGAAGTCGCCTGCCAGGTTCAGCGGAATGGCCGGCGGCTCGCCCGCCCTGCCCACCGAGTGCAGCACGCCCGTGAGCGAGATGTAGTTGATGTCGTGCCCCGGCGCCTGCGCGAGCGGGCCTTGCTGGCCCCAGCCCGTCATGCGCCCATACACCAGCCGCGGGTTGACCGCGAGGCACGCCTCGGGCCCCAGGCCCAGCCGCTCCGCCACGCCGGGCCGAAAGCCCTCCACCAATGCATCGGCCCCGCGCACCAGGCGCAGCACGGCAGCGATCGCCTCGGGCTTTTTCAGGTCCATTCCGATGCTGCGCCGCCCGCGGTGCAGCAGGTTGAACCGTGCTTCGACCGGCGCACCACCGTCGTAGCCCGGCGGACGATCGATGCGCACCACCTCGGCACCCAGGTCCGCCAGCAGCATGCAGGCGAAAGGCCCCGGCCCGATGCCGCCCAGTTCGACGATCTTCACGCCCGCCAGCGGGCCCTTCGGTTGTTCGCTCATTCCTTCGTTCCTCGTTCATCGTCCGCCGGCCGGTGGAAGGCCGGCCATTGCTGCAGCACGAGTTCGCGAGACGCGCCGTAGGCATAGCAGCTGTCGATCTTGCGCGGCCGGCCGTTCGCGTCCACCTCGCCCGTCCGGTCGGTCCACACCGAATACATCGCCTGGTAGGCCGCGCTCGCGAGCGGCACCATCATTTCCTTGAGATGCGTGCACGTGTCGGCAGCAGGAAGGCGCTTGCGCAGCTCGCCGTTCCAGCCGGGGCCGATGCGCAACCCCACCAGCGCCTGCAGCGCATCGCCGCCGTGCTCGCATTCGCGGTAAGGAAACGCACGGATGTTCGTGACGACCTCGCGAATCACCATGTCGGCATCGAACACGACGCGCAATCCGTGGTCGTGGATCGGCTCGCCGGCCGGCACCACGCGCGTGCCGCTCGGCGGACGAAACGCCTTCGGCTTGCGGTCCGTGAGGCGGGCCTCCACCTCGTACAGGCCATCGCTGCGCCTGAAGCCGCAGAAGTCGATGCGCCGCACGTGGAGTTCCTCGCGCGTCACGGCGCCGGCCATCGCGGCGTCTTCCGAATGTTCGTGCGTCATTCGCTTGCTCCTCAAGTCTTCGTGAGCTCTACCAGCCGCCGCCACTTGGCGGATTCGCCCGCGGCCGCCGCCTTCATCGCAGCCGCATTCTGATAGTCCTGCTCCAGGTACTGTGCCGCGCAGAAGGCCTTGAAGTCGGCCGCAGCCGTGATGGCGGCAAATGCCTCGGACAATCGGCCCACGATCGCCGCCGGCGTGCCGCGCGGCGCGAGCGACCACACGGGCGACGCGATGTCGTAGCCCACGATGCCGGCGGCTTCGTTCATGGTGGGCACTTCGGCAAGCTGCGCCGAGCGCTTGTCGGCAGTGACCGCGAGCACGCGCAGCCTGCCACTTCGCACCAGCGGCAAGGCCGCGGGCCCGGAGAACGCCACCTGCACCTGGCCGCTGCCGGTTTCGATCATGGCCTGCGAACCGTTCTTGTACGGCGCGTGGATCATCTCGATGCCCGTGATCGAGCCGAGCAGCGCGCCACACATGTGCGAAGGCGTGCCCTGCCCCGCAGAAGCGTAGGAAATCGATCGTGGTGCGCGCTTCGACGCAGCCACCACGTCGGCCACGCTCCTGAGCGGCGAATCCGCTGCCGTCACCATGAAGAGCGTGGTGCTGGCGAGCTTCGCGACGGGCTCGAAGTCGGCCACCGCGTCGTAGGGCGTCTTCTCGAGCCAGGGCGTGGTGTAGTGCGTGGAGAACGTGAAGAGCACCGTGTAGCCGTCGGGCATCGCCTTCGCCACCGCGTCGGTGCCGAGCACGCCGCCGGCGCCGGGCTTGTTGTCCACCAGCACCGACGCGTTCCAGAGCTTGTTCAGGGCCACGGACACCTGGCGCGCGACCAGGTCCGTGCCCGCGCCCGGTGCCACCGGAACGACGAACCTGATCGGGCGGTCGGGATAGGCCGGCTGGGCGAATGCACCCGTGGTCAACAGCGCGCCTGCTGCGGGCAGTCTCATCAGAAAAGATCGGCGGGAATGCATGGTCGTCTCCTTCGATGCGTACGGTGTGAAGCGTGCGGCGTGAGGTGCACGTCTTAACGCGCAGGCGCGAGCGCCGCCTTCCAGAAGCGGCCCATCTCGTCGACTTCGCGGCTCGCCTCTTCCAGCGTCGTCGGGGCGGGCTGCAACGACATCTGCGCGATGCGCTCGAGCACGGCCGGGTCGGCCAGCGTCTTGCGCAACGCAGCATTGAATTCCTGCGCCATGGGCGCTGGCAGCTTCCTTGGCGCGAAGAAGCCCAGGAAGGTGTGGAAGTCGAGCCCGGCGATGCCCAGCTCCTTGAACACCGGCACGTCGGGCAGCAGAGGCGTTCTCGCCGACCCTGACACGGCGATCACCCGGGCCTTGCCCGAGCGATGCACGGCCATCGCCTCCGGCATGCCGGTGATGCCCGAGGGCACCTGACCGGCCATGACGTTCTGCATCACGGGGCCCGACCCGCTGAAGGGCACGGCCACCATGGGCATGCCGAGCAGCTTGCCGATCGAACTCCCGATCAGTTCGGGCGCACCGCCGACGAAGGGGACGCCGTAAGCCCGAAGATGCGCATCCTGCCTGGCGGCGGACACGTAGGCCTTGAAGTCGTTGTAGGGCGCATCGGCAGGGATGCTCAGCGTCCAGTACGAGCGCGCGGCCTGCCCCAGTGCGACGAAATCGGTGCCGGCTTCGTAGCGCACGCCGGGGACGGTCAGCGGCACGGTGATCAACGAATGGTCGACGGTGAACAGCAGCGTGGCACCATCCGGCGCGCCACCCTGCACGAGCTGAGTGCCGATCTGGCCACTGGCACCGGCGCGGTTCTCGATGATGATGTTCTGCCCCAGCTCGCGCGACAGCCCCGGCACGAGCAGCCGGGCGAGCACGTCCGTACCGCCGCCTGCCGCGTAGGGCACCACCACCTTGATAGGGGCCTTGAAGGCTTGGGCCGAGCCCGTTGCCGGGCCGTAGGCGCACAGCGCAGCCGCCAGCACGGCCAGCGTCTTTCGAATGAATGGCATCGAAGTCTCCGTTGAAATATGTGTGGGGATAGCGTGAGGAGCGGCGTGAGGTCGCGATCGACGCTTGGCCGCGCTCAGCCAGGCGGCAACGCACCGGCCAGCGCCGCTGCCAGGGCGCGCGCATCCTGCCGCTCGTCCCACAAGCGATCTGCGAGCCGGCGCCCTGGCGGCGACGTTGCATCGCGGGACGGAAGGCCGTCGCCCTTGGCCAGGATCTGCGCCATGCCGAGCGGCTTGCCCGGGGTGCCGGCACTGTCGATCACCACGCACGACTTTTCGCTGCCATCCTCGAAGCGAATCCGCACGCCGGTCGCGAAGTGCGCGGGGTAGTGGCGGGTGAGCTCCTCGCTCAGTTCGAAGCGCACCGCCTGGGCGATGCGGGCGATGTCGGCATCGCCGAGGAATGCCTCTCCATACGCGTCGTAGCGTTGCGGGCCGTGGACCAGGGTGGCGCCCACGATGTAGGGGCAGCTGTACTGCGCGGCCATGGTCGACGCGGGCCGCGCCAGCATGTGTTGGTCCGCGATCAGCTGCGGCCCGCTCACCACCACCTCGCGGATCGTCGACGGACGGACCGTGAAACCCTGCGTCAGTTCACGCAGCGCGTCGATGGTCGAATGGAACAGGCGGCAGCACGCGTAGGGCTTGAGGCTGATGTCGTGGATCTGCAGGGCACCATGCAGCGCCACGCCGCGCAGCGGCCCGCCGAACAATGCTGCCAGCCCATAGCGGCCTTCGACGGCCAGGCGCGGCGCCGTGACGGTCACCATCGATGCGAACTCGGCCGCCAGAACGCCGTTTCGCGCGGCGAAGCCGGCATGCACCCGTTTGACCTCGCCGCCCGCGGCCTCCGCGGAGAACTGCATCGAACCGCTGGCCTGCGACAGCGCATGCCCGAAGGCGCGCACGAGCAGCTCGGCCGTGAGCGGCACCCGCCGCTGATCGGCCTGCAAGCACAGGCACGCAGCCGCCGCGCCGAAGCCGCCGAAGATCGCCGTCGGATGAAAGCCGCGGTGCACCGTCTCCAGGCCGCCGGCCGCCAGGCCGACCAGCGCCATCGCCTCGTAGCCGACGGCGACCGCGCGCAGCAGGCCGGCCTGCGAAGCCTGCATCGCCGCCCCGAGCGCCAGGGCCGCCGGGATCACCGCAGCACCCGGGTGGCTCAAGGTCGCGTTGTGGGTGTCGTCGAGCTCGTAGCTGTGTGCGGCCGTGCCGTGCACCAAGGCCGCGACCGAGGCGTCGGCCGATCGGTCGCTGCCCAGGATGGGGCTCGCGCCCGTGCCCTGGAAGCGCTGGGCCCATCGGGCGATCTCGCGGGTCCAGGGGCGCGTGGCGCCCCACAGCGACACCAGGAAGTTGTCCAGCAGGAGACGACGAAGCGCTTCGACGTCGGTGCCGGCCAACGGCGCGTTCGCGACCGCCGCCACGTGGTGCGCGATGGCGGCCGTCGTGTTCGCGCCGTTCACGCCGCTCGCGCCGTTCTCGATCGGGTCCGATCGGCTGTTGGAATGCATCAGACCTGTCCCCTTGTGGTGTCGTCGTTGGGCCGAGACTAGGCCAGCGACCGTGCGTAACCAACTGAGGAATCTTGAAGTGGCGATTCGATGGCGTCGAAGCGGCCGCGCCGCGGCGTCTCGCTGACTTGGCTTCGCCTGGGGCGGCGTTGGAACTCAGTCGCCCGCCAGGCCTTCGCTCGCCGGCGGCGGCGTGCCCTGCAGGTGCTTGATCAAGGCACGCGCCGCCGGGCTGGGCGTGCGGCCGCGCGCCGTGGCAATCAGGATCACGCGCTTGGCCCAGGGCTCCGTCAGGTCGACCGCGGCCACGCTGTCGAACAGCTCCATGCCCAGCAGGCACTCGGGCTGCACCGTCACGCCGAAGCCGGCCTGCACGAGGCTGATCGCCACGCCGGTGCTGCGCACGCTGAACTTGGGCTTGTATTCCTGGCCAAGCCGCTTGGCCGCCGCGGCGAAGGCGGCGCTCATGGCGCCGACCGCGATCAGGTTCTCGGGCATCAGGTCTTCGAACGACACGCTGGATCGCGCGCTCAGCGCGTGCGTGCGCGGCACCACGGCGACGAGGCGGTCGGTGCGGTAGTCGGCCGTTTCCACGCCACCCAGGTCCAGGTCGCGCGCGACCGCGAAGACCCCGACGTCGGCTTCGCCCTGCGCCACCGCCTGCACGATGTCTGCGTTCTCGAGTTCTCGGATCACCAGGTCCACACCGGGGAAGTCGCGCGAGAAGTCGGCCAGCTCGCGCGCCAGGAATGGCGCGATGATCGAACGCGCCGACGCCACGGTCACCTCGCCGCGCACGCCCTCGGTGAAGGCCGCGATCTCCGCACGCATGTCGTCGAGGCTGCCGAAGATCGCGCGGATGTGCCGCGCCAGCACCTCGCCGGCCGGTGTCGCCATCACGCCCTTGGGCGTGCGCTCCAGCAGCTCGATGCCTGCGATCTCTTCGAGGTCCTGGATACGCTTGGTGGCGGTGGACGCGGCGATGTTCTCGCGGATCGCGGCGCGGCCGATCTGCTGCTCTTCCACGGCCGTCAGAAAGAGCCGCAGCGTGAACAGGTCGACCTGCCGGATCAGGTGCACTCGGTTGAAGGTCATGGCGCGAGCATCATAGGCCAGCAACCCGCGAGCGCGACCCTTCTGCATCGTTTCGCGTCGCGCGAAGAAGCGCTTTCGATTTCGCCATTTGGCAAGGCCGGCGCAAGGCCCTAGAGTGGGTCGCGTCCAGCCATGAAAACCATCACACGCCCGTCTCTCGCCGAGCCCGACCTGGCCAGCCTCGTCCGCGACGGCGACACGGTCATGTGGGGCCAGTCGCATGCCGAGCCGGTCACGCTCGTGCGGGCCCTCGTGGCCCAGCGCCACCGCATCGGCCGCATCCGCGCCTTCCTCGGCATCGGCCTGGGCGACCTGCTCGCGCCCGAGCATGCCGATGCCTTCGAGCTGATGGCCTACTGCGGCACCGGGGCGAACCGCAAGCTGGCCGACGCCGGCGTGCTGGACATCCTGCCGGTGCACTATTCGCAATTGCCCCGCCTGATCCGGCGTGGGCCGCTGCGTGTCGACGTGGTTCTGCTGCAGGTGTCGCCGCCCGACGCCCTGGGCCGCTACAGCCTGGGCATGGCGCGCGAGTACCTGGTCGATGCGCTGGAAGGCGCGAGGACGGTCATCGCCGAGGTGCATCCCGATGCGCCCTGGACCTACGGCGGCCCGTACCTGCACGAGGCCGACATCGACCTGCTGGTTCATTCGACCGAACCTTTTCCGGGCGGCGACTCGCCACCGCCGGGCCCGGTGGAGTTGGCCATCGGCAAGCACGTGGCCGGGTTCGTGGAAGACGGCACCACGCTGCAGGCCGGCATCGGCGCGATACCCGACGCGGTGCTCGCGCAACTGCACGACCGGCGCGAACTGGGCGTGCATTCCGGCAGCATCGGCAACGGCGTCGCCGCGCTCCAGGTAGCCGGCGTGATCACCAACGGCTGCAAGAGCATCGACCGCGGCATCAGCGTGGGCGGCGTGCTCATCGGCGGCGAACGCCTGCGGCGCTTCGCGCATCGCAATCATGCACTGGAGCTGCGCGGCACCGACTACACGCACAACCCGCGCGTGCTGGCCAGCATCGAGCGCTTCGTCGCGATCAACTCCGCGATCGAGGTCGACCTGAGCGGCCAGGTGAATTCGGAAGCCGTCGGCGGACGCTACGTCGGCGCAGTGGGCGGCATCGTCGATTTCCTGCGCGGCGCGCAGGCCAGCCGCGGCGGCGCGCCCATCGTCGCGCTGCCATCGACGGCCGGCGCACGCAGCCGCATCGTGCCGGCGCTCACGGGGCCGGTGACGGTGCCGCGCAGCGATTCGTGCGTGATCGTCACCGAGCACGGCGTGGCCGATCTGCGCGGCCTCACGCTGGCCCAACGTCGCTCGCGCATGATCGCCATTGCCGACCCCGCGCATCGGGAAGCGCTCGAGCGCGCCGCCCACGGGAAGTAGACGGCGCCCGGCTCAGGAGGAATGAACGAGCCTGGCCGAAGGAAAGTCCGGCGCCCGCTTGCCGCGCACGGATGCCAGCCCCTCTTTCGCATCGGCGCCCAGGAAGCCGAGCATCTCCAGCGCCAGCGAGTTGTCGAAGATCGGCCCGGCCATCCGCATCCAGTTGTTGATCGACTTCTTGGTCGCCTTGATCGCGGTCTGGCTGCCGCGCGCCAGCTGCGCCGCGATGGCCAATGCACGGCCGAGCACTTCCGCCTGCGGCACGCTGAAGGTGACCAGGCCCAGTCGCTCGGCCTCGCGGCCGTCGATGAAGTCGGCCGTCATGAGGTAGTACTTGGCCTTGGCGATGCCGCACAGCAGAGGCCAGACGATGGTGGCGTGATCGCCGGCCGCGACGCCCAGGCGTGCATGGCCGTCGGTGATGCGGGCGCCTTCGGCCATCACGCTCACATCGGCCAGCAATGCGACCGCGAGGCCCGCACCGACGGCCGTGCCGTTGATGGCAGAGATGATCGGCTTGTCGCAGTTCAGCATGTTGTAGACGATCTCGCCGGCCTCTTTCATCACCACCGACACGACTTCGGGGTTGCCGACCATTTCCTCGACCCACGCGAGATCGCCGCCGGCCGAGAAGGCGCGGTCACCCGCGCCCGTGACCACGCAGACTTTCGTGGCGTCGTCTTCCTTCACCACGTCCCACAGGCGCGTCAGTTCCCAGTGCAATCGCGCATTGGTGGCGTTCATGACCTCCGGACGGTTGAGCGTGGCGAGAAGGACACCGTCGGCATGGCGGTCGAAGCGGATGTGCTGGAAGTCTTCGTAGTGCATGGTTCGCTCCTGTCGCTCAGACCTTCCCGGCCAGTTCCGGCACCGCCGTGAACAGGTCCGCTTCGAGCCCATAGTCGGCCACCGAGAAGATCGGCGCTTCAGGGTCCTTGTTGATCGCCACGATCACCTTCGAGTCCTTCATGCCGGCCAGATGCTGGATGGCGCCCGAGATGCCCGCGGCGATGTAGAGCTGCGGCGCCACGATCTTGCCGGTCTGGCCCACTTGCCAGTCGTTCGGTGCATAGCCCGCATCGACGGCTGCTCTCGATGCTCCGAGACCGGCGTTGAGCTTGTCGGCCAGCGGGGCCATGAC
>NZ_LYVO01000106.1 GCF_001984055.1 Variovorax sp. KK3 | reverse complement strand
ACGATTCACCCGATCAACCGAAGCGCAACGCCGATCGCTGCCGACTATTTCGAGTCATGAAAGTTGCCAGCTTCGAATCGCACAAGATCATCCGAAGCATCGAAGCTCACCCCCACGGGATCACCGCCCTCCGCGACGACCTGCACCTGCGCCACCACGAGACGACGAAGCAACGCGATCCCCCGATCGCTCGTCGCCAGGTTCTCGTGCGAATGCCAGGTGATGTCCCCTTGGCTCTTCTGCGCCTCGTAGTCGCCGGGAAATTGCCGATGCTCGTCGGGCGTCAGTTCGCTCCACAGCTTGCCGCCCTGGCGCGAGCGGAAGCCCGACAGCTCGCCGGCCGTGCGCACCCGCGCGACGGTGTAGATGCGGAAATGAGTGTCGTCGATGGGCAGCACGAAGCCGATCGACTCGACGCGTGCGTATTGCCCCACGCGCGGGTTGGGCACCACCCGCCAGGTCGGTACGCAGGCCTCGGTCACGCGGCGGAAGGTCGAGCCGTCGTCGAGCGTGCGCAGCGACGTCACCTTGACGCCGTGCGCCGTGGTCTCGAACGAGATGGTCGGTGCGCGCATCATCGTCTCGGTGAACTGCGTGCCCGAGAAGCTGCCGTGCAACACCATCACGTGCCAGGGATCGACCACGTTCTCGAAATGCTGGAACCAGTTGCAGTCGACGATCACCGGGCCGCCACCGCCGATGCTGCGGTCGTCGGCTTCGAGAAATTCGCCTTCTTCCAACTGCTCGAAGGGTTCGAAGCGCGGCAGCACCGGCTGCTTTTGCGGCGGGCCCATGTAGGCCCAGATCAGGCCGTAGCGCTCCGTCACCGGATACGCCGGCTGCAACATGCGGCCGGTGCGGCTGCCGCCATCGGGCTCGCAAGGCTGCTCGATGCACTGCCCGGTGGGGCCGAACTTCCAGCCGTGGTAGCAGCAGCGAATGCCGTCGTCTTCGACCTTGCCGTAGAGCAGCGAGGCGCCGCGGTGCGCACAGCGTGGATGCAGCAAGCCGGGCTCGCCGTTGCCTGCACGGAAAAGGATCAGGTCTTCGCCGAGCACACGGATCTCGCGCGGTGTTTCGCCGGCATCCGCAGCGAGTCCGACAGGATGCCAATAGCGGCGGAGCAGCTCGCCCATGGCCGTGCCGCGGCCAGTGCGCACCAGCTCGTCGCGGACCACGGGCGCGGGCAGGTCGTAGGCACTGCGGATGGGAATGATGTGGCGGTGGTCCTGGGGCGCGTTCATGACGTGTTCTTCCTTCACGCTGCTCATTCGGCTTCGACGCCGGCCGCCTTCATCAGCGCGAGCCACTGCGGCGCGTCGCGCTTGTAGACCTCGGCCAGTTCTTCGGGCGTGCTTGCGATCGGGTCCTGCCCCTGGTCGACCAGCCGCTGCGCCACCTCCGGCACCTTGATGGCCGCAACGAAGGCCTTGTTCAGGCGATCGATGACGGGGCGCGGCGTACCCGCCGGAACATAGACTGCGACGTAGCCTGCCAGCTCGAAGCCGGCGAAGCCCTGCTCGCCGAAGGTGGCCAGCTCGGGCAGCCCGCCCGAGCGGCGCGGCCCGGTCATGCCCAGGCCCTTGATCGCGTTGGCGCGCACCAGCGGCCGCGCGCTGACCGGGCTGGAGAACGTGGTGTCGAGCACGCCGCCGCGCACGTCGCTGAGCGCGCTCACGTCGCCCTTGTACGGCACGTGTTGCATGTCCAGCCCGTAGCGCGTGCGCAGCAGCTCACCGAACAGGTGGGCCGACGAGCCCTTGCCCCAGGTGCCGTAGGAAATCGGCCGCTTCTGCGCCTTGGCCCACCGCGCGAATTCCTGCAGCCCGTTGTAGGGCGCGTTCGCAGGCCCCGCGAACATCACGCTGCCCAGCGACACCAGCGTGACCGGCGCGAAGCTGGTGGCCGGGTCGTAAGGCAGCTTGCGATAGGCGCCCGCGTTGTTGATGGTGGTGCTGCTGGTCGTGACCAACACCGTGTAGCCATCGGCCGCCGCCTTGGCCACCGCGTCGGCGCCGACGATGGTGGCGGCGCCGGGCTTGGCATCGACCACCACGGGCTGGCCGATCTCGATGGCGACGCGGTCGGTCATGGCGCGCACCGCCACGTCGATCGCGCCGCCCGGCGCGAACGGCACGACCACGCGGATCGGCTTGCCCGGAAATGCGTCCTGCGCCCGCACCGCGGGCCAGGCACCGGCGGCGGCGAGCGCCGTGAGAAAGCGAAGCGCATTCCTGCGCCCGCAGGCTGAATCCGTCTGCGTCACGTGTGTCTCCGTGGGGTTCTAGTTCGTTGATGCTATCAACGATATCGAAGCGGGTCAACGCGGTTCATCGAGCGCCGCTACCATCGCCTGAGCCGCCGGAGGCAGAGGAAACTTGCATGAGCCAATTCGTCCAGAGTCTTCACGAGGTGTTCGATCGCATGGGCCGCATCGAGGCGCGCCGCATGTTCGGCGGCCACGGCCTGTACCACGACGGACGCATGTTCGGCCTGGTGGCCAACGACACGCTCTACCTCAAGGCCGACGACCAGACCCTCGATGGCTTCCAGCGCCGCGGCCTGCCGGCCTTCGGCTACGAGCGCGATGGCAAGCGCATGGAGATGTCGTACCGGCAGGCGCCCGAAGAAATCTTCGAAGACCGCGAAGAGGCGCTGCGTTGGGGCCGCATGGCCTGGGAGGCGGCGATGCGATCGGGTGCGGTGCCGAAGCGGGTACGCGCCGCTGCGGCGAAGAGCGCCAAGAGCGCCAAGACAGGCCCCAAGACAACCACCAAGACAAGCGCCAAGACTGCGGGCACCACAAAGTCCACCAAGTCCACCAAAGCAGCCAAAAGCCCAGCAGCGAAGAAATCCGGCAAGCGCTGAGTGCTTTCGATCAGCCCGCCGCGACGGGCTCGATCTCCGCCACCACGCGGCTGGCCGCGACCTGCTCGCCTACCGTGACGTGCACTGCCGTCACGCGGCCCGCGGCCGGCGCCGCGTGCACGTGCTCCATCTTCATCGCCTCCAGCGTGAGCACGGGCTGGCCGGCCACCACGCGCTCGCCGGGCGCGACCAGCACGGCCACGACGCGGCCGTTCATCGCGGCGCGCAGCTTGCCGTCACCGGCCGCATCGGCTTGGCGCGTGCCCGCGGCGAGCGCATGGTCGTCGACCGTGAAGGGACGGCCGCGGTAGTGCATGAGCAACCGAGAGCCCTCGCGATGGAAGACCCCGCCGTCGGTGACGCCCTCGCATTCGATGCGGGCGCGGTCGCCTTCCAGCCCGGTCAGCGCGAGCGTGAAGCGCCGGGCATCGAGCTCGACCTCGAACGCACCTCGACCGCGCGAAAGCAACCGGCCCTCGTGCCGGCCGCCATCGAGGTCGAAGCGCAGCGGAATCGGAAGCGAATGCCGCAACCCGGTTGCCCGTCGGGCAGCGCGCCCGCCTGCCGTCTCGTGCAGCAGCACCGCAGCCACGGCAGCCGCGCGCCGGTCGGCCGCCTCGTCGGGCGCGAGCAATTCCGCTGCATGCGCTTCGATGAAGCCCGTGGTTGCCGCACCGGCCACGAACACGGGATGCGCGAGGCACCGGGCCAGGAAGGCCTGGTTGGTTGTGATGCCGAGCGCCACCAATTCGTCCAGTCCGTGCGCGAGCCGTCGGCATGCCTCTTCACGCGTGCGGCCATGGGCGATCAGCTTCGCGATCATCGAGTCGTACCACGGCAGCACCGCGGCGCCCGGGTGCAACGCATGCTCGACGCGCAGGCCTTGCGGCGGCTGCCAGCAGGCCAGGACGCCGCTTTGCGGCATGAAGCCGGCGCGCGCGTCCTCTGCGCACAAGCGCAACTCGATCGCGTGGCCGTCGGCACGCACGTCCTCCTGACGGATCGGCAAGGGCTCGCCGGCCGCCACGCGCAACTGCAGCGCCACCAGGTCCAGCCCGGTGATCGCCTCGGTGACGGGGTGCTCGACCTGCAGGCGCGTGTTCATCTCCATGAAGTGGAACTGCCCTGCATCGTCGAGCAAGAACTCGAGCGTGCCCGTGCCTTCGTAGCCGATGGCGCGCACCGCCGCCACGGCCGCCGCACCCATGCGTTCGCGCAGCGCGGGCGTGAGCGCGGGGCAAGGCGCTTCCTCGATCAGCTTCTGATGGCGGCGCTGCACCGAGCAATCGCGTTCGCCCAGGTGGATCGCGTTGCCGTGCCGATCGGCGAAAACCTGGATCTCGACGTGGCGCGGGTTGGCGATGGCACGTTCCAGGATCACGGTGTCGTCGCCGAAGGCACCGCGCGCCTCCGACTTGGCGCTTTGCAGCAACGCCATGAAATCGTCTGCCGCGTCCACCCGCCGCATGCCGCGCCCGCCGCCGCCGGCACTGGCCTTGATCATCAGCGGGAAGCCGATGCGCGTGGCCTCGGCCGACAGTCGCTGCGGGTCCTGCTCTTCGCCCTGGTAGCCCGGAATGCAGGGCAGCCCCGCCGCTTCCATGCGGCGCTTGGCACCAGCCTTGTCACCCATGGCCTCGATGGCCTTGGGAGAAGGCCCGATGAACACCAGCCCGGCCTCGCGGCAGGCGCGCGCGAAGGCCGCGTTCTCGGCGAGGAAGCCGTAGCCCGGATGAACCGCATCGGCGCCGCTGCGTCGCGCGGCGTCGATGAGCGCCGCGATGTTCAGGTACGACTGCGCAGGCAGCGGCTCGCCGATGCAGCAGGCCTGGTCGGCCTGCGCGACATGCGGCGCACCGGCATCGGCGGTCGAGTACACGGCCACCGTGCGGTAGCCCAGCGCCCGCGCCGAGCGCATCACGCGCAGCGCTATCTCGCCACGGTTGGCAATCAGTATCTTGCGAAAGGGCGTGGCCGCCGCCGTCATGGCCGCGCCACCGAGAACTGCATGGGCTGCGGCTGTTTCGCCTCGGCATCGCGGCAGATCGACATCAGCTGCGCCAGCAGCACCCGTGTGTCGCGCGGATCGATCACACCGTCGTCGAGCAGCAGCGCGCTGGTGGTGAACACGCTCATCTGCCGCTCGAAGCGATCGACGATCTGCCGCTGCAGCGCATCGAGCTTCGCGGTGTCGACCTCGCCCTTGCGGCGCATGGCGGCCTCTGTGACGATGGCCATGGTGCGCGCGGCCTGCTCGCCGCCCATCACGGCCGTGCGCGCGTTCGGCCACGAAAAGCAGAAGCGCGGATGGAAGCCGCGGCCGCACATGCCGTAGTTGCCCGCGCCGAAGGAGGCGCCGCAGTGGATGGTGAACTGCGGCACCGTGGCGTTGGTCACGGCCTGGATCATCTTCGAGCCGTGTTTGATCATCCCGGCCTCTTCGTGTGCGCGGCCGACCATGTAGCCCGTGGTGTTCTGCAGGTACACGATGGGCGTGCGCGACTGGCAGCAGGCCTGGATGAAGTGCGTGGCCTTGTTGGCGCCAGGCACGTCGATCGGCCCGTTGTTGGTGATGACGCCCAACGGCCAGCCTTCGATGCGCACCGTGCCGCACACGGTGGCCGGGCCGTGGTTCTCGCCGAAGGGCAGGAAGTCGGAGTCGTCGGCGATGCGGGCGATCACCTGGCGCATGTCGACCGGCCGCTTGGGGTCCATCGGCATGATGCCGAGCAGTTCCTCGGCATCGTGGCGCGGCGGCTCGAAGTCGCGCGACTCCTGCGGCAGGCCGCGGTTCCAGTCGATCGCGCCGATGATCTCGCGCGCGATGCGCAGCGCGTCGCGGTCGTCTTCGGCCAGGTAGTCGCCGAGGCCGGAAACGGTGGTGTGCATCGCCGCGCCGCCCAGTTCCTCCTCGCTCGCGACCTCGCCGGTGGCCGCCATCAGCAAGGGCGGGCCGGCCAGGAAGGCGCGGGTGCGGTCGCGCACCATCACGATGTGGTCCGACAGGCCGGTCTGGTAGGCGCCGCCGGCGGTCGAGGAGCCATGCGTCACCGTGACCACCGGCAGGCCGGCCGCTGACAAGCGCGCCAGGTTGCGGAAGATGTTGCCGCCGCGCACGAAATCCTCGACGCGGTAGGCCATGAGGTTGGCACCGGCGCTCTCGACCAGTTGCACGTAGGGCAGGCGGTTCTCCAGCGCCAGTTCCTGCACGCGCAATTGCTTGTCCAGGCCCATGGGCTGCAGCGCCCCCGCATCGATGCCGGCATCGGAGACGCTGACCATGCAGCGGATGCCCGAGACGAAGCCGATGCCGGCGATCACGCCGCCGCCCGGCACGCTCTTCTCGGAATCGGGCTTGTCGAGGCCGAAGCCCGCGAGCGTCGACAACTCGAGAAAGGGTGCACCGGGGTCGAGCAGCAGCGCCAGCCGCTCGCGCGGCAGCAATTGGCCGCGCTTCTCGAAGCGCTCGCGCGAAGCGGCCGAGGCCTGCACCGTGCGGCTTTCGACCGCGCGCAAGCGGTCGAGCAGCGACAGCATGCCGTCGCGATGGGACTGTAAGGCTTCGCCGTGCGGCGAGAGCGTGGATTCGATGACGGCCATGTTGGCCGCGAACTTAGCCCCCGCCGCCGCGTCAGGGCTTGCGGGAACTGGCTACGCGCCGGCAGGCGCCTCGGCGGCCAGCCAGGCCTGCACCTTCGTCACCAGTTCCGGCATGGGCGCCGTGGCGTCCACGGCCAGCACGCCGGGTTCGCCCACCGGCGATTCGAGCGTGGCGAACTGGTTGTCGACCAGGCTGGCGGCGAAGAAGTGCGCGGCGCGCGAGCCCACCCGGCGCTCGGCCTCGTCGCGTGTCAGTTCCATGAAAACGAAGCGCAGCCCGGGCGCGGCGGCCCGCAGCCGGTCGCGGTAGTCGCGCTTGAGCGCCGAGCAGCTCAGCACCACGCCCTGCTGGGCGGCGGCCAGCTCCTGCCCCAGGCGATCGAGCCAGCCGGCGCGGTCGGCATCGGTCAAGGCGGTGCCGGCGCGCATCTTGCTCACGCTCTCGGGCGAATGAAAGTCGTCGCCTTCGACCAGCGGCAGCCCCAACGCGTCGGCCAGCGCCGACCCCAGGCTCGACTTGCCGCAGCCCGACACGCCCATGACCACCAGCCGGAGGGGGCGATCGGTCGATGAAGAAAAGTAAACCTCTTGCATTGGAACTATTGTCTAGCCATTGCTCCTTATGATGGACCCCTTCCCGGGAAGTAACAAGCCGTGTCCATGGTCTCGCTGGCGCTGAGGCGCCCCTACACCTTCATCGTGATGGCGATGCTGATCGTGCTGGCCACGCCGCTGGTGCTCAAGCGCATGGCCACCGACATCTTTCCGGAAATCAACATTCCGGTGCTCAGCATCATCTGGAACTACGGCGGGCTGCCGGCGCAGGAGATGGGGCAGCGCATCGCCGGCCAGACCGAACGCGGCCTGACCACCACGGTCAGCGACATCGAGCACATCGAGTCGCAGTCGCTGGCCGGCGTGAGCGTCATCAAGATCTTCTTCCAGCCCACGGCCAACATCGAGACGGCCATCGCGCAGACCGTGGCCTCGGTGCAGACCCAGGTGCGCCAGCTGCCGCCGGGCATCACGCCGCCGCTGGTCATCAAGTATTCGGCCTCGAGCATTCCGGTGATCCAGCTCGCACTGTCGAGCACCGAGCGGCCGGAAAACTCGCTCTTCGATTCGGCCATCAACCAGCTGCGGCCGCAGCTGATCACCATTCCGGGCGTGGCCATCCCCTTTCCCTACGGCGGCAAGAACCGCGTGATCTCGGTGGACCTCGACACCCAGGCCATGCAGGCGCGCGGGCTGTCGCCGGCGGACATCGTGAACGCGGTCAACGCGCAGAACCTGATCCTGCCCTCGGGCACCGCCAAGTTCGGCGGCACCGAATACAGCGTGCGCATGAACGGCTCGCCCGAGGTGCTGTCGGGGCTCAACGACCTGCCGGTGCGCACCGCGGGCGGCGCCACCACCTACCTGCGCGACGTGGCCTACGTGCGCGACGGCTTCCAGCCGCAGACCAACATCGTGCGGCAGGACGGCGTACGCGGCGTGCTGCTGTCGGTCATCAAGAACGGCGGCGCCTCCACGCTGGACATCGTGGACAACCTGCACGCCATGCTGCCGGTGGCGCAACAGGGCATGCCGGCCGACATCAAGGTCACGCCGCTCTTTGACCAGTCGCTGTTCGTCAAGGCCGCGGTGATGGGCGTGGTGGCCGAGGCCGTGATCGCGGCCGTGCTCACGGCGGCGATGGTGCTGCTGTTCCTGGGCAACTGGCGCAGCACGCTGATCATCGGGCTGACGATTCCGCTGTCGATCCTGGCATCCATCTTGGCGCTCTACGCGCTGGGCGAAACGCTCAACCTCATGACACTGGGCGGGCTGGCGCTGTCGGTCGGCATTCTGGTCGACCAGGCGATCGTGACCATCGAGAACATCGAGCGCCACCTGCACATGGGCACGCCGCTCGAAGACGCCATCCTGGTCGGCGCCGGCGAAATCGGCCCGGCCGCCTTCGTGTCGACGCTGTGCATCTGCATCGTGTTCGTGCCGATGTTCTTCCTGTCGGGCGTGGCGCGCTTCCTGTTCGTGCCGCTGGCCGAAGCGGTGGTGTTCGCGATGCTGGCGTCGTACATCCTGTCGCGCACGCTGGTGCCGACGCTGGTGATGCTGCTGATGGGCGGCGTGCATGCGCAGGCGCAGACACAAGCACAAGGCGGCGCAGCGACCGAAGCGAAGCCCAGCCTGCTGCAGCGCGTCTACCGCCGCTTCGACCGGCGCTTCGAACGCGTGCGGCGCGGCTACACGCTGGTGCTGTCGGCGCTGCTGTCGAAGCGCACCGGCTTCATCGCGATGTTCCTGGGCTTCTGCCTCCTCTCCTGCCTGCTCTACCCGGCGCTGGGGCGCGACTTCTTCCCGACGGTCGACGCGGGCCAGATCCGACTGCACATGCGCGCGCCCACCGGCACCCGCATCGAGGAAACGGCCCGCCTGGCCGACGAGGTCGAAGCCGCCATCCGCACGCTGATTCCCAAGGAAGAGATGGAGACCATCCTCGACAACCTGGGCGTGCCGAACAGCGGCATCAACCTGTCGTACAGCAACGCGGGCACCATCGGCACGCTGGACGGCGAGATCCTGCTGTCGCTGCGCGACGGCCACCGGCCGACCGAGGAGTTCGTGTCGCTGCTGCGCGCCGAGCTGCCCAAGCGCTTTCCGGGCGTGGAGTTCTTCTTCCAGCCGGCCGACATCGTCACGCAGATCCTCAACTTCGGCCTGCCTGCCGCCATCGACGTGCAGTTCAGCGGCAACGACATCAACGGCAACGCGGCCCGTGCTGCCGAGCTGGTGAAGGAGATTCGCAAAATCCCCGGCGCGGTCGATGCGCACGTGCACCAGCGGCTCGACGGGCCCGGCCTCAACCTGCAGATGGACCGCACGCGTTTGCAGCAGGTGGGCCTGACCGCGCAGAACGTGGGCCAGAATGTGCTGATCGCGCTGTCGGGCAGCTCGCAGACGCAACCGGCCTTCTGGCTCAATCCGCAGAACGGCGTGGTCTACAACGTCGCGGTGCAGACGCCGCAGTACAAGGTCGATTCGCTCGACTCGCTGCTCAACATCCCGGTGGGCGCGACCGGCGCCGCGGCCGGTCCGCCGCAACTGCTGGGCAACCTGGTGGAGGCCCAGACCGGGCGCGCGCCGGCCATCGCGTCGCGCTACAACATCGCGCCCGTCATCGACGTGTACGTCAGCGTGCAGGGCACCGACCTCGCGAGCGTGGCGTCGAAGGTGAAGGTGCTGGTCGACGAGATGCGTCCCAAGCTCTCGCGCGGCAGCCAGGTCGCGATCCGCGGGCAGGTCGAAACCATGCAGACCTCCTTCATCGGCCTGGGCGTCGGGCTGGCGATGGCGATCGTGCTGGTCTACCTGCTGATCGTGGTCACCTTCCAGTCGTGGCTCGATGCCGCGATCATCATCACCGCGCTGCCGGCGGCGCTGGCAGGCATTGCCTGGATGCTGTTCCTGACCGGCACCACCCTGAGCGTGCCGGCGCTCACCGGCGCGATCATGACCATGGGCGTGGCCACGGCCAACAGCATTTTGCTGATCGCCTTCGCGCGCGAGCGGCTGGCCGCCGGCGTGCCACCGCTGTCGGCCGCGCTGGAAGCCGGCGCCACCCGCATCCGGCCCGTGCTGATGACCGCGCTGGCGATGATCATCGGCATGATCCCGATGGCGCTGGGCGTGGGCGAAGGCGCCGAGCAGAACGCGCCGCTGGGCCGCGCGGTGATCGGCGGCCTGCTGTTCGCGACGGTGTCCACCCTGTTCTTCGTGCCGGCCGTGTATGCCGGCATCCACAGCCGCCTGGCCCATCGCCGCGCGGCACGCGCAGCCGAATCGGTGGCGCCGCCATCCCCGCCGGGTGGTGCCGCGCCGCAGGAGAGTTGACCCCATGACCGAACAACGCCACGCGGGCCTGGCCCTGCACCCGATCGACGACGACGCGCAGGGCGACCACCACGAGCTGCTGCGGCGGCGGCAGATCGTGCGCCGTGCGCGCATCGGCGTGATCGTCGTCGCCGTGCTGCTGGCCGTGGGCGCGGCGCGCACGGTCTTCGTGCGCATGGCCAATGCGAAGGAACTGCAGGCCTCGTCGACCGAACTCGCCAGGCAGTACGTGAAGACCGCCCTGCCCCAGACCGCCGCCACCGGCCAGACGCTGGCGCTGCCGGGCACGCTGCAGGGCTTCGTGCAGGCGCCGATCTCGGCGCGGTCCAGCGGCTACCTGAAGCGCTGGACCCGCGACATCGGCAGCCGCGTCAAGAAGGGCGAGCTGCTGGCCGAGATCGAGACGCCCGAAATCGACCAGCAGCTGTCTCAAGCCATCGCCGCGCGCCAGCAGACGGCGTCGAGCCTGGAGCTGGCCAAGAGCACGGTGGCGCGCTGGGAAAACCTGCGCAAGAAAGACGTGGTCTCGCAGCAGGACCTCGACGAGCGCCGCAGCAGCCTGGCCCAGGCCACGGCCAACCTGGCGGCGTCCGACGCCAACGTGCAGCGGCTGCGGCAGACCGAGGGCTTCAAGCGCATCGTCGCGCCCTTCGACGGCGTGATCACGCGGCGCAACGTCGACGTGGGCGACCTGATCGACGCGGGCGGCAGCCGGCCGCTGTTTCTGCTGGCGCAGACCGACCCGCTGCGCGTCTACATCAACGTGCCCCAGTCGTATGCGCAGCTGGTGAAGGCCGGGCAGCCGGTGGTGGTGACGCAGGCCGAGCTGCGCGGCCAGAGCTTCAAGGGCGAGGTGGCGCGCACCTCGGGCGCCATCGACACCGCCACGCGGATGATGCAGGTCGAGGTGTCGCTGCCCAACCAAGACGGCGTGCTGCTGCCGGGTGCCTACGTGCAGGTCTCGCTGCCGCTGGCGGCCAGCCGTGCGCTCAGCATTCCGTCGAATGCGCTGCTGTTCCGGGCCGAGGGCACGCGCGTGGCGGTGGTCGACGGCGAAGGCCGCGTGCGGCTGCGCAACGTGCAGCTGGGCCGCAACTACGGCGAGACGGTGGAGGTGATCGACGGCATCACCGCCAACGACCGGCTGGTGCTGAACCCCTCCGACTCGCTGGCCGAGGGCGACATCGTGTCGGTGGCGAAGGAACCGGCGTGAGGTTGGCGCCGGCAGTCTCGGTGAAGGCGCGCATCGCCGTCGTGGCGGTGCTTGGGTCTTTGCTCGTCGGCTGCGCGGCGGGCCCCGACTACCAGAAGCCCGCGGTCGACGTGCCCGTGAGCTGGCAGCTCGAGGCACCCTGGCGCGAGGCCGCGCCCGGCGACAGCGTCGACAAGGGCCCCTGGTGGCTGCGTTTCGGCGACGCCGGGCTCGACCGGCTGCAGCAGCAGGCCCTGGCCAACAGCCCCACGCTCGACCTCGCGAGTGCCCGGCTGGCCCAGGCCCGCGCGACGCTGGCGGCGGTCGATGCGGCGCGCTACCCGCAGTTGGGCCTGGGCACGCGGGCGACGCGGCTGCGCATCTCGGCCAACCGGCCGCTGACCAACTACGCCGCGCAGAACTTCTCGACGGTGCAGAACGATTTCGCGCTCTCGCTCAACGCCAGCTACGAGGTCGACCTGGCGGGCCGCGTGCAACGCTCTGTCGAGGGCGCCACGGCTTCGGCGGCGCAGTCGGTGGCCGACCTGGAAAACACGCGCCTGTTGCTGACCGCCGACCTGGCTTCGGCCTACTTCAACCTGCGCGCCACCGACACCGAGCTGGACGTGCTCTCCCGCTCCATCGAATTGCAGCGCCGCGCGCTGAACCTGGTGAGCTCCCGGTACGAACTCGGCGCCGTCTCGGGCCTGGACGTCGCGCAGCAGCAGGCGTTGCTCGACAGCACGCTGGCGCAGGTCGACGTGGTGCGGCGGCTGCGCGGCCAGTACGAGCACGCGATCGCCACGTTGACCGGCACACCCGCGCCGTCGTTCGCGCTGGCGCCCGACCTGCGGCCGATCGTGCCGCCGGTCATTCCGATCGGCGTGCCTTCCGAGGCGCTGGAGCGCCGGCCCGACGTGGCGGCCGCCGAGCGCGCCATGGCGGCGGCCAACGCGCAGATCGGCGTGGCGCGTGCGGCCTTCTACCCCAGCGTGATCCTGTCGCCGACCGTCGGCGTGGACAGCCGCATGATCGAGACGCTGTTCGACGCGCCCAGCCTGCTGTGGTCGGTCGGCGTGTCATTGACGCAGCCGCTCTTCGACGGCGGCCGCATCCGCGCCAACGTCGACTTCGCACAGGCGGGCCATGCCGCCTCCGTGGCCAACTACCGGCGCGTGGTGCTCACCGCCATGCAGGAGGCCGAAGACGGCATCACCGGCCTGGCCGCGCTCGACCGGGCGGTGACGCAGTCGCAGGCGTCGGTCGCGTCGGCGCGGCGCGTGCTCGACATGGCGACCGCGCGCTACGAGGGCGGTGCCTCGACCTACCTCGACGTGATCAGCGCGCAGCAGTCGCTGCTGACCGCCGAGCGCCAGTCGGCCCAGCTTCAAGGCCAGCGCCTGCTGAATGCGGTGTTCCTGGTCAAGGCCCTGGGCGGCGACTGGTGCGGCGTCGAGTCGCGCGCCACCCCTGCCGACGCGACCGCGCCTAGAACAGACTGCCCTGCCCCGCTGCGCCGGGTGGCCGAAATGCGCTGAGGTCGAGCGCGATGCGCTCGCGGTTGAAGCCGATGCGCTGCGTCGCCTTCTCGAAGCGCTGGCGGATCAGCTCCGCCCACAGGCCGCTGCCGACCATGCGCGTGCCGAAGTCGGCGTCGTAGTCCTTGCCGCCGCGCATGTCGCGGATGCGGGCCATGATGCGGCCCGCGCGCTGCGGGTAGTGCAGCTCCAGCCATTGCTTGAAGAGCGGCGCCACCTCCCATGGCAGGCGGATCACCGTGTAGAAGGCGCTGCGGGCGCCGGCCTCCCAGGCGGCTTCGAGCACCTGCTCCATGTCTTCGGTGACGAAGGGGATCTGCGGTGCCACGCTCACGCCCACCGGCACGCCGGCCTCGGCCAGCGTGCGCACGGTGCGCAGGCGGCGGTGCGGCGCGGCGGCGCGCGGCTCGAGCTTGCGGGCCAGGTCGCCGTCGAGCGTGGTGATGGTCACGTACACGGCGGCCAAATGTTCCGCGGCCATCGGCGCGATCAGGTCCAGGTCGCGCTCGACCGCGCTCGACTTGGTGACCAGGCCGAAAGGATGGTGAACCTCGCGCAGCAGCTCGAGCACCGAGCGCGTGAGTCGCAGCTCGCGCTCGATCGGCTGGTAGCAGTCGGTCGCGGTGCCGATGGCGATCTGGTTGGGCTTGTAGTTGCGCTTGCCCAGCTCGGCCCGCAGCACCTCGACGATGTTGCGCTTGGCGATCAGCTTGGTCTCGAAGTCGAGTCCGGGCGAAAGATTGAGGTAGCTGTGCGTGGGCCGCGCGAAGCAGTAGATGCAGCCGTGCTCGCAGCCGCGGTAGGGGTTGATCGAGCGGTCGAAGTAGATGTCGGGCGACTCGTTGCCGCTGAGCACCGACTTGACGTCCTCGAAGCGCACCTCGGTCTGCAGCGGCTGCAGGCCTTCGGCCTCGGCCGCGTTGTCCTCGAGGGTGCCCCAGCCGTCGTCGTAGGCGTCGCGCGAATCGCGCTCGAAGCGGTGCGCGAGCCGGGTGGCGGCGCCGCGGCCCTTGATGGCGTGGATGGGGATGAAGGCATCGCTCATGTTGCCTCGCTTGTCTGGAAAAAACTGTATGGGCGTACAGTATTTCACCATTTACGCGCGGCTGCACAAGAGATTCGATTTGCCCCGCTGGCCGAGGCCGTCCGCGGGGTAACCGAGCCTCAGAACTCCGCGTCGAGCTCGTCGATTTCGTCGGGCTCCAGCTTCGCCGCCGCCACCCATTCCTGCATGGCAGGCAGTTCGGCGATGCGCTTGGCGTAGCCGGCGCACAGCTTGTCGAGCGCCACGTCGTAGGTGATGAAGCGGGTCACCACGGGCGCATACATCGCGTCCGCCATGCAGGGCTGGCGCCCGAAGAGAAAGGGGCCGTCGTAGGCTTGCAGGCATTCGAGCCAGATCTGCACGATGCGGTCGATGTCGGCCTGCGCACGCGACCAGATCTTGAAGCCCGGAAAGTGCGCCTTGATGTTCATCGGCAAGGCCCCGCGCATCGAGCCGAAGCCCGAGTGCATCTCGCCGCAGATGGCGCGGCAATGGGCGCGGGAGCCGATGTCGGCCGGCAGCAGCCCGGCCTTGGGCTTGATCTCGTGCAGGTATTCGCCGATCGCGAGCGTGTCCCACACCATCACGTCGCCGTGCTGCAGCGAGGGCACCCGCATCGACGACGAGAGCAGCAGCATCTCGGCCTTCATGGCCGGGTCGTCGGGTGGAATCACCTTCTCGGCGAAGTCCAGCCCCGCCAGCTTGCACATCAGCCAGCCGCGCAACGCCCAGGCACCGTAGTTCTTGCTGCTGATCGTGAGAACGGGCTTGGCGGCCATGCTGACTCCTCGTGTGCCGGGGGTGGACGGCACTACGCCGTGCAAGGCCTGTGCCAGAACAGTGCGCGCTGCCCGCGGCCGGCGGACTGCCTTGGCCCGCAAATTGCCTGCAGGCGGTGCATGTTGTACCGGGCCTACCAGACCAGCGCCGACCTGCTCTCGCCTCTTCGCCTGGCCGCACAGTACTTCGGCGGCCCGGCATGGAACGCGGCCGCCGAACGCAGCGCCCTGCGGCAGATGTCGGCCGTCGCAGAGGTCTACTCGCGCCTACGGCTCACGCACAGCCGGCCCGCCTACGGCATCGACAGCGTGACGATCGACGGCGAGGAAGTCCGGGTACACGAGGAAAGCTTCCTGCGCACACCCTTCGGCACGCTGCTGCACTTTCGCCGCGACACCCCCTTGGTGCAGCCGCCGGTGCTCCTTGCTGCACCACTTTCGGGCCACTTCGCGACCCTGCTGCGCGAAACCGTGCGCACCCTGCTGCGCGACCACGACGTGTACGTGACCGATTGGCACAACGCACGCGACGTGCCTTTATGGCAGGGCGGCTTCGGCCTGGACGACTACACGCTGCAGCTCATCGAGTTCCTCGCCGCCATCGGCCCCGGCGTCCACATGGTGGCCGTGTGCCAGCCCTGCGTGGCCGCGCTGGCCGCCACGGCGCTGATGTCCGAAGACGACCATCCCGCCACGCCGCGCAGCCTGACGCTGATGGCCGGGCCGGTGGATTGCCGCATCAACCCGACCACCGTCAACAAGCTCGCAACCGATCGCTCGATCGACTGGTTCGAACGCAACCTCATCAGCCGCGTGCCCTGGCCGCACGCCGGCTGCATGCGCCGCGTGTACCCAGGCTTCCTGCAACTCGCAGCCTTCATGAGCATGAACCTGCCGCGCCACAAGCAGCAGTTTCAGCGCCTCTACCAGCACCTGGTGGAAGGCGAGCTCGACCAGGCCGCCGTCATCCGCGATTTCTACGACGAGTACCTGGCCGTCAACGACCTGCCGGCCGAGTTCTATCTCGAGACAGTCGAGCGCGTGTTCCAGACCTACGACCTGGCGCGCGGCGTCCTCACCGTCGGCGACCGCAAGGTCGACCCCCGCGCCATCCGCCGCACCGCCCTGCTGACCGTCGAAGGCGAGCGCGACGACATCTGCGCCATCGGCCAGACCGTGGCCGCGCAGGACCTCTGCACCAGCGTGCGGCCATACCTGAAGGTGCATCACCTCCAGGCCGGGGTCGGGCACTACGGCGTGTTCAGCGGCAGCAAGTGGAACGGGCAGATCTACCCGCGCGTGCGGGAGACGATTCATATGGCGGCCGAGTTGCACTAGGGCATATCGACGCCGGAGCCAGCGCCGGAATCAGCAACGTCCCTCTGCTCGAATCCAAGGCGAATCACAACTTTCTCGCTCAGCTTCCCAGTCCGGCGGCAAGTCCAGTTGCGATGCAATGCTGGCATCTCGGGCGAGCACGTGCCCGACGTCTGCGGCCCTATAGGCCGAGATGTCATTCTCATGTTGATCCCCGCAGAGGAAGCACCAGTCCCCGTCCACTCGAGAGATCAGGAGCGCGGGTCTGGTGCCGTCGAAGACATGGATGCAGACGTACGCCTTTTGGTGTTGCGGGATTGGCGGGCTATCGGGCATTGATTGGGGTCCGTTCAGGGGGGTGTTTGCTTGCCTCTGAAGGCTGAGTTAGTTCGTCTCGGCGATGCGTCGGGTAACGCTGCGATTGCTAGTGACACTTCCTAAAGCTGTTCATAAGCCACTTCCAGCTCACATACCAAGACGCATAAAAGTCAGAAGCTTGATCTAACGATGGCTCGAGCAGTATTTTGATTGGCTCAAGCTGCTCGTTTTGAAGGGGCAGCTTCAACGACAAAGTTCGCACTTCTACTCCTGTTCCGTCGCACTCGGACCTGGACATCGGATTCAGGTTGGCACATGCGGCAAGTCGGAAGACCAATCGATAACCCATCCGGCCTCTTCGAAAAAGCGTTGGAGCGTTTGCATGTCTTCAACCCAGCTATCGAAGCCGTCCTGCATGTCGGAATCGGTCGAGGTAACAACTAGGAAGCCGCCGGTGTTCGGGCCATCATCGACTACCTTGACGTAGTGACCAAGCTCCTGGCCACCCACAATCTTTCCAATTTCGCCCAGTTTGATTTCCATTGCAGACTCCTAGTCAAAGTAGGGAATGTGATTGTTCGTGGTCGGCCTCGCCGCCCCGGGAGCATAGGTTTCCAAGGGTCCGTGCGGCACACCGGGTGCATGACTGCCCGACAGCGAGTTGCTGTCTATTCGAAACTGCCGGGTGCCGTCTGAGCTGCGAAAGACACCACTTCCAGGTTTGCCGATTTCCTTGTAACCAGGCCCAAGGAATTTTTCGCCAGCTTGCAGAAGTTCATCCGAACTGAGCTTCGTCGCGCTGGTCAAGTTTCCTCTCCCTGCAAGAGTCTCGGCAATGACTGCCTCTGCCTTGGACATTCCTTTGGTTACGACGCTCTTTACGATGCCACCAAGCCCACCGCCACAGAATCCCAGCGCTATCTTTTCTGCAAGCTCACTGTCCTCCGGATACAGCGAAAGAGCGGCCGGGAAATGCAGCTTTTCCCAAATGGTTGGCGAAGGGTTTGTCGCCGGAACGTACCGGCCGTACCCATGGATCCCCCAGCGATCCAAGCCCCATGGGTCTCGGAAGTTCATCGCGTCGCCGTCGACGTACCCGATTCGATTCCGCCCGCCTCCCAGCCCCTTTGGATCTGCCTGCGTGTAGCGTCCCAGGCCGGAGTGATAGCTTCGGAAGCCGTTGAAGTTCAGCCCCGACTCCTTGTCGTGGTACTGCCCGTCGAAGCGTTTGTTGTAGACGACCTCGCCGATGCTCGTCGTCCCCGGATTCGGATTGCTCTCCAGATTCGCAAACCGGTACTTCGCCACCGTCGGCTTCTCATCCCCGAACGCCGAGTAAGCCCACTGCCACACAGCCTGCCCCTGGCTGTTCGTGAGGCGCCTCGGCGTGTTCAGGTGATCGCTGTGCACCGCGAA
>NZ_LYVO01000105.1 GCF_001984055.1 Variovorax sp. KK3 | reverse complement strand
CCCCGGCGGTGGTGGTGGCGGCGGCGGCCCTGGCCGATGACTCAGCGCGGCGGCGTCTCCGCCTTCGCGCTGCGCACGCCGGCGATCTGACCGCGGACCACCTTCCAGAAATTGCGGCTGTCGTCGAGCAACCGCCACGCGTTGGAGCGGTGCGCGAGCACGCCCACTTCGGGCAGTGCATCGCGCAGGTTCTTCAAGCCGAGCAGCTTGGTGTACTTGCGAACGGTGGCCGGGCTGTGGATCAGCAGGATGACGCGCCATCCGTAGTGGCGACCGATCATGAGCATGCCGATCGCGCTTTCCAGATCGTTCAGCTCGCCCTGAAAGCCGTCGATTGCACGGTCTACCAGGGACATGATCTGTTCGTCGGTCATCGCCAAGAATGGGCTCCTGTTGGGCGCTGCATGTTAACGCGGCGCGATGGCGTCGATGTCCGCGTGGCCGGGCGTGCGCCGCGCATGCTCAAGCACCGGGCGGCCTGTCGCGCGCCGCGCGCTTGCGGCCGGTGAACATCGCGCCGACCAGGTTCTCGCGGTGGCGCCAGCTCATCGCCGCGACACCGCACAAGTGCGCGGCGACCAGTCCGACCAACGTCCACGCCGAGATGCGATGCGTCTGCTCGACCCATTCCAGGCCCCAGAAGCGATCGGTCGTGTAGAGCACGCCCGAAACGCAGACGATGGCAAGGCAGGCCAGCAGCGCCAGCACCATCCAGCCGCCCAGCGGGTTGTGGCCGAGGTAGCGATGCTCGCGACCGAGCAGCATGTCGCGCGCGTAGCCCAGCCCCGGCCCCATGCCGCGCACGAAGGTGACGAAGCGCGCATGCCGGCTGCCCACGAAACCCCAGGCGCCGCGCGTCGTCACGATGGCGAGCACCGCATAGCCGGTCGCGATGTGAAGCGACAGCCGGGCCTCGCCGGCCCACCAGCAGACGCAGACCAGGGTGACGAGCGCCCAATGCAGCACGCGCTGCAGCGGGTCCCATACACGGACCGTGCCGCCGGCTTCGCGCACCAAAGGCGTGGTGGCGTCGGGCATCGCTACTCGGGCTGCTTCACCTCGCCGACCTTGTCGAAGGTCTTGGGGTTGAAGAAGGCCTCGGTCCGCTTGCCGGTCGCATCGAAGCCGTAGACCTCGTAGCAGCCGTTGAAGTTCTTGACCTGGCGCACCTTCCAGCCTTCGCCGGTCAGCTTGCGCTGCAGTTCCATCTGCGGCTTCATCTCTTCCTTCGGAACGGCTTCGCAGCGCACGGTGTCATGGTTGACGAACTGGGCGCCGGCCGAGGCGCAGGCGGCCATGGCCAGGATCGATGCCGCGATGTGCATGGCACGCCGTGAAGATGTGGACATGTGAGGTTCCTCGATGCGGGATGCTGGTGCGCTCGCTCGGACGCTCAGACGTCGAGCCACATGCGCAGCAGGTTGTGATAAGTGCTGGTGAGCCCGATCACGCCGGAGTCGGTCTCGCCGTATTGGCTGCGCAGGTGGCGCAGGTGGTTGTCCATGTCGAAGAGCAGGCGGCGCTGCTCGTCGCTGCGGATCATGCTCTGGATCCAGAAGTAGCTGGCCACGCGCAGCCCACGCGTGACGGGCAGCACGCGGTGCACGCTGGTGCCCGGGTAGATCACCATGTCGCCGGCCGGCAGCTTGACGCGCTGCTCGCCGAAGGTGTCTTCCACCACGAGGTCGCCGCCGTCGTAGTCGGCCGGGTCGCTCAGGAACAGCGTGCACGACACGTCGGTGCGCACGCGCCCGGAGCCGTCGCGCAAGAAGCGCACGGCGCTGTCGACGTGGTTGCCGAAGCTGTTGGCGGAGCCGCCATAGCGGTTGAAGAGCGGTGGCGAGATCTGCTTGGGCAGCGCCGCCGAGAAGAAGACCTGGTGGCGCTCGAGCCCGCGCAGCAGCAGTTGCTGAAGCGCTCGGGTCTCGTCGCAGTCCTCACGCAGCTGCTCGTTGTTCTTGGCGCGCGCGGACTGCTCGCCGGCCGTCAGCCGCCCATCCTCCCAAGGTGCATTCGCGAGGATCTCGTTGGCACGAGCGACTTCCTCAGGCGACAGCACGTTGCGAAGATGGAGCAGCATGGACGGGGTTTCCTCGAAGCCTAGAAGCGCACCCCGAGCGTCGCCTGGAAGGTGCGCTGCGTGCCGGGGATCACGAAGCCCGGATAGAGCTGGTCGCCGTAGAGCTTGTTGGTCACGTTGGTGACGTTGAACTGTGCGAACACATCGGGGGTGAACTTGTATTCAACCATGATGTCCCCCACCACGTAGCCCGGCACGTAGGCGGTGGTCGACGCCGCACCGGTCGCGCCTTGCAGCGGACGGTTCTGCGTCGCACCGCGCAGGCCGCCGGCCAGCCGCAGCTTGGGCGTGGCCTGGTAGCTGATCCACACCGCGCCGCTCTGCTTGGGCGTCAGGCCCACGCGCGAGCCGATGATGTTGGCCTGCGTGCTGCCGACCTGGTCGATCTTGGCCGTGGGAATCCACGCGTACGAGCCATAGACCTCCCACTGCGGCGTGAGGCGGCCCACCACTTCGAGTTCGAGGCCCTGCGAATGGCGCTTGCCCGACAGGATGTAGCTGGTGCCCGCGAAGTCGGAGTCGGTGGTGCGCTCGTTGTACTTCTCGGTACGGAACAGCGCGGCGCGGGTCGACAGCTTGCCGTCGAGCCAGTCGAGCTTGGCGCCCAGCTCGATGTTGCGGCTCTTCTCGGCCGGCGTGTTCGCGGTCTGCTGCGTCACGTACTGGTACGTGTCGGCCGAGGCGTTGAACGAGGTGCTGTACGACAGGTGGTACGACTGCGTCGGCGAGGGCTGGTAGAGCACGCCGGCGCGGTAGCTGAAGAGCGAGTCCGACAGGTTGGTGGTCGACCTGCCGTTCGGCACCACCGCGTTCGCGTTGGCGTAGGTGGTCTGGCTGAAGTTGCCGCGGAAGCGGTCCCAGCGCAGGCCGCCCAGCAGCTTCCAGTCGGGCGCGACCTGCACCAGGTCCTGGATGTAGGCGCCGAAGTTGTGGGCCGCGTAGTCGCTGGTCTGGCGGAAGGCCGGCACCAGCGCCGTGCGCGTGTCGTCGTTGGGCAGGCCTGCCCACGTGAAGCCCTTGTAGTAGTTCGTGCCCACGCCACCGAAGGCACCGAAGCGGTCGGCCTCTTCGCGCGAGGCATCCACGCCGGTGATGATCTCGTGCTTCATGCCGCCGAGCGTGAACGTGTTGCTGTAGTCGCTCTGCAGGTAGGTGCCCTTGTACTTGTCGGCGCGCGGCGCGAGACCGTTGCGCAGCACGTAGGTCAGCGGGTTCAGCTGGGCCGCCGTGGTGGCCTGGCCCGGCGGGCAGGCGTTGTTGACCGGCGCGCGGTTGCAGAAGCTGGCGGTCGTGCCCCACTGCGAGCGCTCGAAGGTGCCGCTGCGCAGTTGCGTGCGCAGCGTGCCGCCGTCGTCGAAGGTGTGCAGCCACGAGGCGTTGCCGTAGGTGGCGCGGCCGCGCAGGTAGTCGCTGGCCGAGCCGTAGAAGTCGCCGGGGCGCAGGTTGGCGATGCTGCTTTGCGCCACGCCGTTTGCGAAGGTGCCGTTGGACAGGTAGCGCTGCCCGGGCGGCGGCACGTTGTTCACGTCGAGGTAGAAGGCGCCGATCGTGAACTCGTCGCGCGTGCCGATGCCCCAGCTGTACGACGGCGCGATGCCGCTCTTGTCGATGCGCGCGCCGCCGTTCTCTGCCTTGTTGAACATGCCGTTCAGGCGGAAGGCCGAGGTTTCGCCGATGCGCTTGTTCAGGTCGATGGTGGTTCGGCGGATGCCGCCGGTGCCGACGGTGCCGACCAGGTCGGTCTGGTCGGCGAGCAGCGGCTTCTTGGTCACCTGGTTGATCACGCCGCCGGTGGATCCACGGCCGAAGATCATCGACGCCGAGCCGCGCAGCACTTCGATGCGGTCGAGGTTGAAGGTGTCGCGGTCGTACTGCGACGGGTCGCGCATGCCGTCGATCAGCAGGTCGCCCACGGTGGCGACCGGGAAGCCGCGCAGGCGGATGTCCTGGTCGGTGCCGTTCTCGGTGGCCGCGAAGGTGATGCCGGCGGAGTAGTGCAGCGCGTCCTTCAGCGTGTCGAGGCGCGCGTCGTCGATGAGCTTCTCGGTGATGACGTTGATCGACTGCGGGATGTCGCGGATGTCCTGCGTGCCCTTGCCGATGTTCGTCTTCTTGGTCTGCATCTGGTCCTTGCCCTGGACCTCCGCTTCACCGGTGACCGTCACCGTGCCGAGCGTGCCGCCCTGCGAAGGCGACGCGGGCGGGGTCTGCGCCCAGCTGCTGACGGACGCCGCCAGCATCAACGCGCCCAGGGGAAAGGCGACGGATTCGCTTGCGCGGGGAGAACGGGGAACAGGGCGGGCAGTCGCTGCCGCGCGGCGGTTGGGTCGAGCCAATTGGGCCTCCAAGGGTTTCGCTGGCACCTGCATGGGATGCTTCGCGAGGGGTGGAAGGCTGGCTAACCACCGGAAGAACGGTGGCACTGGCTTGCCAAAAAATTGCGGCGCAAGTGTATCAAGTAGAACTTCGAATAACTACTTTTTCTGACGTTGTCTCGCAGACACCACACGCCCCGGCAGGGTTAGTCGATCAGGAGCAGTAGTACTCTGGCGTACTATTCACAGCGGTGCCTCACAGTGCACCACGACTGAAACGGGAACCGCATTGATGCTCGCTCGCCCCCCTTCGACCAAGACTGCGCCGCCCCCGCGGCGTCGCTCCTCTGCACTCGACGCCGCGCCGGCCCCGGCCACGCCGCGCACCAGGGCCGCACAGAAGCGTGCGCCGGCCTCGCTCGCCTGGAGCGCGAAGGCCGAGCCGCTGCAGCTGGTGGACGACATCCGCGCCCGGCTCCACGCGGGCGATGCGCGCCGCGTGGGGCTGCACCATGCGATCGTTCTGCTGACCCTGCGCGGCATGCCCGGCGGCGAAGCCGACGTCACGTCGATCTACAAGTCGCTGGTCGACAACGGCCATTCGATGGTGATGACCCGGCTGTACCGCACGCTCAAGGTGCTCGAAGACACCGGCATGCTCTATCGCCACTGGATGCTCCACGAAGGACGGCCACGCAGCACCTACCGGCTGATCGGCGAGGACGGCGCGGCCGACGCCGGCGAACACGTGTGCGCCCATTGCGGCGCGGCCATCGCCCGGCGATGAGCCCGGGCCGCCCGCGCGGCGGTGCAGGATCAGCCCCCGGCCCGGGGGCACAATGCGCGGCGCGGCGCTCCGGAGCCCGCACAATCCCTGCCCCATGTTCCAGGCTTTTCTGATCGTCGGCCGGGAGTCCATCGAACTCCTGCTCGTCTGCCTCGCCCTGCGCCAATGGGCCTATCACGCGGGACGACCCGCCTTGGTGCGATGGATCGCGGCCGGCGTGCCGGCCGGCTTCGTCGCCGCCGCTGCGGTGGTGGCCGCGCTGCCGCCGTCGGGCATGAACGAATGGCTGGACATCGCGCTCGACTGCGGCTTCGGACTGTCGATCGCGCTGCTGTCCTGCGGCACCATGGCCTCGATGTCGGGCATCGGCGCCCACGTCACGGCGCGCTTCGACGCCTTCTTCGCGCGCCGCGCCGCCGGCCTGCCGGTGCTCGCCTTCGTGGCCTTCAGCGCGCTGCGCGAGGTGCTCGAGGCCTTCCTGCTGCTGCGCTTCGTGGCCGTGAACAACGGCACCGAGGAAGTCGCGTGGGGCATCGCGCTGGGCCTGGTCGCCTGCGCGCTTCTTGCGGCCGCATGGCGCACGCTCGAGGCCAACCGCCGCACCCACATCGTCTTCAGGCTGACCGCCGTGCTGCTCTTCGTCCTCGGCGTGCAGATGATTCTCGAAGCGCTGGCCGAGGTGCTGATGCGCGGCGTGGCCGGCGTCGAACTCACGCAGCTGGGCCGCGCGCTGTCGCCCTATCTGGAGAACGGCGACCGTTACTGGATGCTGTGCACGGCCCTCGCGGCGATACCGCTCCTGGTCTGGGTGCGGTCGTGGTGGCGCCAGGCCGGCAGGGTCTGATCGATCAGCCGACGCCGAGCCCCATGCGCGCCAGGTAAGGCGCAGTGCGGCTCTCCTTCGCAGCCGCCACTTCGGCCGGCGTGCCGCACGCGACGATGCGCCCGCCCTCCGCGCCGGCACCCGGGCCGACGTCGATCACCCAATCGCAGCCGGCCACCACCGCCATCTCGTGCTCGACCACCACGACGGTGTTGCCGGCCTCGACCAGCCGATCGAGCTGCGCCATCAGCCGCTCGACGTCGGCCGGATGCAGGCCCGTGGTCGGCTCGTCGAGCACGTACAGCGCGTCGCCGCGCTGCGCACGCTGCAGCTCGGTCGCGAGCTTGATGCGCTGCGCCTCGCCGCCCGAGAACTCGGTCGCAGGCTGGCCCAGCCGCAGATAGCCCAGGCCGATCGCATCCAGCAGGCGCAGCGGCCGCTCGATGGCCGGGTCGTCGGCGAAGAAGACCAGCGCTTCCTCGACCGTCATCGCCAGCACCTCGGCGATGTTGCGGCCCTGCAGGCGCACTTTCAGCGTCTGCTCGTTGTAGCGGGCGCCGTGGCAGGCCGGGCACGGCGCGTACACGCTGGGCATGAAGAGCAGTTCCACGCTCACGAAGCCCTCGCCCTCGCAGGTCGGGCAGCGGCCCTTCGCGATGTTGAACGAGAAGCGGCCGGCATCGAAGCGCCGTGCGCGCGCCGCCGGCGTGGCCGCGAAGCGCTTGCGCACCGCGTCGAAGAGGCCGGTGTAGGTGGCGAGGTTCGAGCGCGGCGTGCGGCCGATCGGCTTCTGGTCGACGCGCACCAGCCGCCGCAGCGACTCGGCGCCCGATGCGATGCGCCCGCCGACCACGCCCGCCGGTCCGGCTGGTGTGCCCTCTTCCGCATCGTCGTCAGGTACCGGTTCATGACCCAGGTAGGCCGCGACCAGTTCGGTCAGCGCCTGGCTCACCAGGCTGGACTTGCCCGAGCCCGAGACGCCCGTCACGGCCGTCATCACGCCCAGCGGAAACGCGGCATCCAGCCGATGCAGGTTGTTGCGCGTCACGCCTTCGAGCCGAAGCCAACCCGCCGGCTCGCGCGGCGGGCGCATGCGCGGTGCCGCCGGCGCGAACAGATGGCGCGCGGTGTGCGACGCCGCCACCGCGCGCAGCCCCTCGGGCGGCCCGCTGTACAGCACGTGGCCGCCGCGCTCGCCGGCATCCGGGCCCACGTCGACCAGCCAATCCGCGCGGCGCATCAGGCCGAGGTCGTGCTCGACCACGAAGAGCGAATTGCCAGCTTGCTTGAGCGCATCGAGCGCCGTGTAGAGCGCCTCGCCATCCGCCGGATGCAGCCCGGCCGAGGGCTCGTCGAGCACGTACACCACGCCGAACAGGTTCGACCGGATCTGCGTGGCCAGGCGCAGCCGCTGAAGTTCGCCGGGCGAGAGCGTCGGCGTGCTGCGATCGAGAGAGAGATAGCCCAGGCCCAGCGCGATCAGCGTCTGCACGCGGCCGTGCAGGTCGTGCGCGATGCGCTGCGCCGCGATGCGCTTCTCGTCGGACAGGTTCGGCGTGCGGCGCACATCGGGCGCCGCCTCGTGCGCCGAGCCGCCTGCCGCCACCCGCCGCGCGACGGCCTGGCGCGGCGCCTGGCGGCCCAGCGCACGGCCGGGCGGCGCGGCCGCGCCCATGTCGCCGCGCTCGATCCGTGCCAGCACCTCGGCCAGCCGCGCCAGCGGCATCTGCGCGATCTCGCCGATGTCCAGGCCGGCCACGCGCACCGACAGCGCCTCGCGCTTGAGCCGCTTGCCGTGGCATTGCGGGCACAAGCTGGCGGTCATGAAGCGCGACACGCGCTGCTTCATCAGTGCACTGTGGGTGGTCGCGAAGGTGTGCAGCACGTACTTGCGCGCACCGGTAAAGGTGCCCTGGTAGCTCGGCTCCATGCGGCTGCGCAGCGCGGCGCGCGTCTCGGCCGGCGTGAAGCCGGCGTACACCGGCACGGTCGGCTGCTCCTCGGTGTAGAGGATCCAGTCGCGCGTTTTCTTGGGCAGGTCGCGCCAGGGGCGGTCGACGTCGTGGCCCAGCGTGACGAGGATGTCGCGCAGGTTCTGCCCGTGCCACGCCGGCGGCCACGCGGCGACGGCGCGCTCGCGGATGCTCAGCGAGTCGTCGGGCACCATCGATTTCTCCGTCACCTCGTAGACGTGGCCCAGTCCGTGGCAGACCGGACAGGCACCCTGCGGCGTGTTCGGCGAGAAGTCCTCGGCGTACAGCATCGCTTGGCGTGCCGGATAGACGCCAGCGCGCGAATAGAGCATGCGCAGCAGCGCCGACAGCGTGGTCACGCTGCCGACCGACGAGCGCGCACCCGGCGTGCCGCGTTGCTGCTGCAGCGCCACCGCCGGCGGCAGGCCGTCGATGGCATCGACCGCCGGCACGCCGACCTGCTCGATCAATCGCCGCGCGTAAGGCGCCACCGACTCGAAGTAGCGCCGCTGCGCCTCGGCGTACAAGGTGCCGAAGGCGAGCGACGATTTGCCCGACCCCGACACGCCGGTGAAGACCACCAGCGCATCGCGCGGCAGGTCGACGTCCACGTTCTTCAGGTTGTGCTCACGCGCGCCGCGCACGCGTACGAAGGGGTCGGCACTGCGCGGCGCCAGCGCGTCGGAATGGGCGGTCATCTGTGCATGACCTTGCCACCGTGGACCGGGCAAGGTCGTGAGAACGCAGCGCAGCCAGGCGTCGGCCTAGGGCGGGCATTGGCCGCCGCTGCCGGGCGCGAAGCCGGCGGCGCCGCTCGGGCCTACTTCAGCTTGGCATCTTCCTTCTTGGCCTCGGCCATGGCTTCGGGTTCGAGTTCTTCGGCATAGCGATTGAGCCGCACGAACACGCCCCACCCCGCCAGGATGGCCCCGACCGCGCCGAGCATCGCAGCCGCATAGAGCAGCAGCATGGGGTTCTCGCGCGCCTTGAAGGTGGCGACGAGGGCTTCGACCGCCACCGCAACCACGATGACCACCATGAAGCGGGAAAGGAAGCGCCGTACGCGGGTGGGCGCGCTGATGTGCGCCTCACGGATGACTTCCTCTTCGGTGATGGTCTGAGAGATCTGCACTGCGACGACTGCCGCGGCGAGCAGACCCATCGCCTCGATGATGGCTTCGGCGGCACTGGCATCCAGGTCGTTCGCGAAAGCCGACCATGCCAAGCGGGCCGCGATGACGACGAGCATCAGCGCCGCCACGCCGAAGAATGCAGCCATGACGGCATGCATGAGCGAATAGAGCCCGCGGATCAATTTCATGGGCCGATGGTACGAGCGCGCTTCCTTGTCCGGGCACGAGTGACCCGAGATATCGCTTGCGGCCTATAGACAGCCCAGACGCCAAGTACTAACTTAAAAGTAGTACTAATGGTTCTAAAATTAGGGGGTGGGCGGCATGGAATCGACCGACGAGGCAGAGCTGGAACGGCTGCGCCTGGCGCTGCACAGCAGCCATGGCGCGGCGGCTGCGTGGCGGGAGCAGCTGATCGAAGCGCTGGGCGACCACATGTGCGGCAGCGGCCGCGGGCCGACGCCGGAAGACATTCGCGGCCTGCTGTGCCTGGAAGAGGCGGAGCAGATGGCGCTCGAACGTTACGCGCGCTTCCTGCTGCAGGTGGCGCGCAAGGCCAACCTCCCCGGAACGTCCTGAAACGGCAACGCAGGCCTCGGCGCTACGGCTCCACCCGCAGCATGCCGCCGAGCACGCGGTGCTTCGACTGCTCGATGTGCGACATCATCTGCTGCAGCGCGCTTTCGTGGTCGTGTTCGGCCAGCGCTCTCAGGAAGTCCAGGTGCTCGCGCATGGCCGGCACCACCTGCACCGGCCGCATCGAATCCGCGTCGTAGCGGATCAACCGCACGTGCAGGCTGTTGACGCGGTAGATCTCGGACAGGATCTCGTTGCCGATCGAGTCGACCATCAGGTCGTGCAGGCCCCAGTCGACGGCTTGCGAGTCCTTTTCCAGGGTCGGGTCGGGCGTGGGCTGCAGCGCACGTTCGAGGATGGCCTCGTGGTCGGCGATCAGGCGGGCGATGGTCTGGGCGCTCGCGGTGCGCGCGAAATGGATCACCGCTTCGCGCTCCACCATCGCGCGCACCTGCCAGGCGTTGCGGATCAGCTTCATGTCGACCGTGGCGATCTGCAGTCCCCGCTTGGGCACGGCCGTGATGAGCCCGGCCGCCTCCAGCCGGGGCACGAGTTCGCGCACGGCGGCCAGCGGCATTTCGAGCAGCTGCATCAGCTCGCGCTGCGACACGAACTGCCCCGGACGGATTCGCGCATCGATGATCTGCTGCCGGAAGCCCTGGTAGGCCCGGTTTCGCTGGGTGACCGGCTCTGGCTCCGCCGACGGGCGCGCCGGCGGTCTTTGCAGCTCGGCGGCTGCGACGGCTGAAGTGGTCATGGGGCCCGATGGTACGGGCGAAACTCCCTGCACGAGATACCTGATGAACGAACTAGGGTTATCAATGAGCTTCATCTGACATGTCAGTTGGTTTATAGTTCGGTGCCAGCGTCGCAACGCCCTGATCGGAGATCCGATCGGCCACCACCGCGACGCTGAAACACACATCCCCTCCCGCCCCGCCTTCGCCATCCCTCATCCCTTCTTTTGGAGCATTCCATGGGTCTCGAACTTTCCGGCGTCATTCCGCCGCTCGTCACGCCTTTCACCGCCGCCGGCGACATCGACGAAGCCGCCTTCCGCAAGGTGATCCGCTTCAACCTCGACAAGAAGGTGCACGGCGTGTGTCCCGGCGGCAGCAGCGGCGAAGGCCACACGCTGACCATCGACGAGTTCAAGCGCCTCATGGAAATCACGGCCGAGGAAGTGGCCGGCGCCGTGCCGATCGTGGCCGGCATCATCTCCAACAGCACCCGCGACGCGATCAACCGCGCCAAGGCCATCGCGCACCTGCCGGTCGCCGCGCTGCAGGTCACGCCGGTGCATTACCTGTTCAAGCCCGACGAAGACGCCACCTACCGCCACTTCAAGGCGCTGACCGAGGCCGTCGACATCCCCGTGATCATCTACAACGTGGTGCCCTGGAACTACCTGAACCCGGCCCAGATGATCCGCCTGATGAAGGAGCTGCCTGGCGTGCAGGGCATCAAGCAGAGCCAGGGCGACCTGAAGCTGATGGCCGACCTCGTGCTCGGCGTGCCCGAAGGCTGCAAGGTGTTCTCGGCGGTCGATGCGCTGCTGTATTCGTCCTTCGCGCTCGGCGCCCAAGGCACCATCGCCGCCACGCCGGCGGCCATTCCCGGCGTGTGCGTGAACCTCTGGAACACGGTGCAGGCCGGCGACCACGTGAAGGCGCTGGAGATGCACAAGTCGATGCTGGCCTTCTGGAACGCGATCGTCGCCGACAACCTGCCGGCCAACCTGAAGACCTCGATCACGCTGCAAGGCTGCGACGCCGGCCTGCCGCGCGCACCGATGCCGCCGACCAGCGACGCCCAGCTGGCCAAGATCCGCGCCGCGCTCGACGACGTGCTGCGCTGGGAAGCCTGAGGCTCATTTTTTTCCAAGCAACGTTCAAGCAACGGAGACACGAACCCATGGACATCCAACGTCGCAAACTCATCCAGCTCGGCGCACTCGGCGCCGCTGGCAGCCTCGTCGGCGCCAGCGCCTGGGCGCAGGGCTACCCGAACAAGCCGGTCACGCTGGTCGTGCCCTTCGCACCGGGCGGCAACACCGACATCGTGGCGCGCACCGTGGCCGTGGCACTGGGCAAGGTGCTCGGCCAATCGGTCATCGTCGACAACAAGGCCGGTGCCGGCGGCTCCATCGGCGCGATGCAGGTCGCCCGTGCGCAGGCCGACGGCTACACCCTGCTGCTGTGCGGCGCGGGCGTGATCGTCACCGTGCCCGAAATGGTCAAGACCAGCTACAGCCGCCAGAGCTTCGCGCCCATCGGCCTGGTCAACAAGGCCTCGATGGTGCTGCTGTCGCGCAAGAACGAGACCCGCTTCAAGAACTTCAAGGAGCTCGCCGCCTACGCGCGCTCGGGCGACGGCAAGCTCATCGCCGGCCATTCGGGCCCCGGCACGCCCAACCACCTGGCGCTGCTGCAGCTCGAAAGCCTGCTCAAGGCCAAGTTCACGGTGGTCAGCTACAAGGGCTCGGGCCCGGCGCTGGTCGACCTGATCGGCGGCCAGATCGACGTGCACTTCGACCAGGTCACCAGCTCGCTGCAGCACGTGAAGTCGGGCGCACTGCAGGCGCTCGCCGTGCTCGGCCCGACGCAGGACCCGTCGCTGCCCGGCGTGCAGACGGTGGCCGAACTCGGCTTCGGCGAACTCGACGGCACCACCTACGTCGGCGTGCTCGGCCCGGCCGGCATGCCCAAGGACCTGCAGGACAAGCTGGCCGCCGCGCTCGCCCAGGCCGTGAAGGACCCGGCCACGGTCAACAGCGCACGTGAACTCGGCAGCGTCGCTTTCTCGGGCACGCCGCAGGAGTTCCAGAAGATCCTGGACGCCGAATACGCGCTGGCCACCCAGGCCACCAAGGACGGCCGGCTGAAGGTGGACTGAGCCCGTGAAGAAGATCCTCAACGCCCCCGACGCCTACGTCGACGAGACGCTCGAGGGCCTGTGCCTGGCCCACCCCGAGCTGCAGCGCCGCGGCGAAGGCGGCCGCGTGGTGGTGCGCAGCGCGGGTGCGGTGGCCGGCAAGGTCGGCATCGCGACCGGCGGCGGCTCGGGCCACCTGCCGGTGTTCCTGGGCTACGTCGGCGAGGGCCTGCTCGACAGCTGCGCGGTCGGCAACGTGTTCGCCGGCCCGCGCATGGACGATTGCATCGACGCCATGCGCGCGGCCGACGGCGGCGCCGGCGTGCTGCAGCTGTACGGCAACTACGGCGGCGACCGCATGAACTTCGACATGGCGGCAGAGATGCTCGAACTCGAGGGCATGGAAGTCGCCTCGGTGCGCGTGACCGACGACGTGGCCAGCGCGCCGGCCGCGCAGGCCGACAAGCGCCGCGGCGTGGCCGGCCTCGTGCTGGTCTACAAGGTGACGGGTGCCAAGGCCGCGACGCGCGCGCCGCTGGCGGACGTGGCCGCGCTCGCGCGCAAGGCCAACGCCGCCTGCCGCTCGATCGGCGTGGCGCTCACGCCTTGCGTGGTGCCCGAATCGGGCAAGGCCTCGTTCGCCATCGGCGACGACGAGATCGAGTTCGGCATGGGCATCCATGGCGAGCCCGGCATCTGGCGCGGCCCGCTCAAGCCCGCCGACGCGCTCACCGACGAGATGCTGTCGCACCTGCTGCCGGAGCTGGACCTCGCCCGCGGCGACCGCGTCGCCGTGCTGGTCAACAGCCTGGGCGCCACGCCGGCGGAAGAGCTGTACATCGTCTACCGCCGCGTGGCCGCGGTGCTGGCCGAGCGCGGTGTCACGGTCGTGCGCCCGCTGGTCGGCCGCTACGCCACGTCGATGGAAATGACCGGCGCCTCGCTGAGCGTGATGAAGCTCGACGCCGAGCTCGAGGCACTGTGGAACGCACCGGCCGACTGCCCGTTCTGGAGGGTCGGCTGATGCTCGACGCCGCACGACTGGCCGGCGCCCTGCCCCGCTGGTGCGCCGGCGTGCACGCCGCTGCACCCGAGCTCAACGAACTCGACGGCCGTCTCGGCGACGCCGACCTGGGCGTCACGCTCGACAAGTGCGCCACACTGGTCGAAGCCGCCCTGCCCGAGCTGCCGCAGAACCTCGAAGGCATCTTCAAGCGCTGCGCCCAAGCCACGGCCAAGGCCTCGGGCTCGAGTTTCGGCACGCTGCTCACGGTGGCGCTGATGACCAGCGCCAAGCGCTGTGCGGGCGTCGAATCGCTGGACCGCGCGGGGCTGGCTGCCTTGCTGGCGGAGGTCGTGTCGTCGCTGTCTTCGCGCGGCGGCGCCAGCCTGGGCGACAAGACCGTGCTCGACGGGCTGAACGCCATCGCGACCGCGCTGGCCGCCGCATCCGACGATGCCGACGTGCGCCGCGTGGCCAGCGATGCATCGCGCGCCGCACTCGACGACTTCCGCGGCAAGCCCAACCGCATCGGCCGCGCACGCATGTTCGCCGACAAGACCATCGGCATGGACGACCCGGGCATGGTCGCCTTGCAGCGGATGGTCGACAGCCTCTAGCCTCTGATCGGCGTTCGTACGCCGGACGATCCTCAGGTCGACGACACGTCGAGCTGGCGGTCGTTCGGCGGAATGAAGGACTCGAGAAAGTAGAGCGGATTGCGCCCGGCCATGGCCGCGCTCTCCAGCAGCATGCCCCGCGTGCCGGTCTTCACACCGGCCGCGGCGGCCGCCTCTTCCGGAAACTTCACGAAGGACACGCGCTGGCGCACCTCGGTGACCGGCATGCGCACGTGGCTGCCGATCATCTGCTTGAGGTTGGCGCCGTCCAGCTCCGCCACGGGCGCCGATGCGATCTCGGGAAAGGTCACCGCGTTGAAGTAGAAGCGGTTGAACAGGTCGAACTCGCCGTTTACGCTGATGCGCCGGCTCACGCGCACGATGTCGTCGCCCGTCTGGCGCAGCCACTCCGACCAGGGCCCTCGCTCGTCGATGCGCTTGCGCGACAGCAGCTTCGGGAACAGCGGCAGAAAAGCCGGCTCGCCCTCGCGCCCCAGAAAACGCAGGTGCAGCGGTTCGTCGATGGCGCCGCGGCCTTCCGACACGTAGGTGCCGCTGCCCTGGCTTCGCACCAGCAGGCCGGTGTCGGCCAGTTCGCGCAGCGCCCGCTGCACCGTGCCGAGGCTGAAGCTCGTCATGCGCGCCAGTTCGCGCTCGGGCGGCAGCTGGCTGCCCGGCTTCCAGTGCCCGCCGCGGATCGCGGCCGTGAGCGTTTCGCGCAGCTGCGCGTACTTGGTCACGCCCGACATGTCGGGCGGTGCGTACCTCTGCAGCGTGTCGGTGGAAGCAAGACTCTCTGATTCGTTCATGGGGCGGCCCGGGGGTCGGCTCCGATCGTACCTGAGCCTCATTGATTTGACTAATGCTATATAGCACTGTAGTATTGGTCCATTGCATCAAAACGGCAGGCAAGAACGAAGCCGCAAGAAAAGTCCGCCGGCACCGCCTTTCGCAAATCCAAGGAGACATCGACCATGAACACCAAGCCCCTGCTCGCCCTCGCCCTGGCGGCCGCCGCCGCGCTGGCGGCACCCCTCGCCCAGGCCGAGACCTGGCCCACCAAGCCGGTGAAGATCCTGTTCGGCTTTCCGGCCGGCAGCGCCACCGACGTGATCGCCCGCACGGTCGGCCAGAAGCTGTCGGACAAGTGGGGCCAGCCGGTCGTCATCGAAAACCGGCCCGGTGCCGGCGGCAACCTGGGCAGCGAGCTGGCGGCGCGTGCGCCGGCCGACGGCTACACCATCTTCTTCGGCACCGTCGCCAACGCGATCAGCGTGTCGCTCTACAGCAAGCTCAACTACGACTACCTGAAGGACTTCACGCCCATCACGCTGGTCGCGACCACGCCGCTTGTGCTGGTGGCCAACCCCGACGTGCCGGTGAAGAGCGTGCGCGAGGTCATCGCCTATGCCAAGGCCAACCCGGGCAAACTCAATTTCGGCTCGGGCGGCGTCGGCACCTCCAACCACCTGGCCGGCGAGATGTTCAAGATCGCCACCGGAACCGACCTCGTGCACGTGCCCTACAAGGGCACGCCCGCCGCCTACAACGACATGTTCGGCGGCCAGGTCGCGCTGATGTGGGACAACATCGTCGCCGTCACCAACCACGTCAAGAACGGCAAGCTCAAGGCCATCGCCGTCACCAGCCTGCAGCGCGCCGATTCGCTGCCCGAGGTGCCGACCACCGCCGAATCCGGCCTGCCCGGCTTCGAGGCCGTGTCGTGGATCGGCGCCCTGGTGCCCACCGGCACGCCGCAGCCCGTGGTCGACAAGATCTACACCGACCTGGTCGCCGTGCTGCGCATGCCCGACGTGAAGGAAAAGCTGGCCGCCTCCGGCGCGGTGGTGGTCGGCAACACGGCCGAACAGTTCGCCACCTGGAACCGCAACGAGATCGCGAAGTGGTCGAAGGCGGTCAAGGACTCGGGCGCCAAGGCCGAGTGACGGACGCACACGACGCCCACCACGCAAGCAACACAACCCCCATGACATTCCCACAGAGCAACGTTGAAGGACACACAGTGAGCAAGCGCACCATTCATGAACCCGCACGCGACATCCCCGTGCTGATGGAAGCCGACGTCGTCGTGGTCGGCGGCGGCACCACCGGCCCCGTGGCCGCGATCGCCGCTGCCCGCCGCGGCAAGAAGGTGGTGCTGATCGAGCGCTTCGGCTCGCTCGGCGGCATCCTCACGCTCGGCCTTAACACCAAGCCCTCGGGCGCGCTGGTCGGCGGGCTGCCGCTCGAGATCTGGAACCTCGCGCGCTCCGTCGGCGGCGCCGGCGACGATTACATGGCCACCACCAAGACGGGCGGCGTGAAGATCGCCTCGCCCACCGACCCCGAGATCATGAAGATGCTGCTGACGCGCCTGTGCGTCGAGGCCGGCGTGCAGATCCTGTTCGAGACCTTCGTCTCGGCGCCTTACCTCGAAGACGGCGTGGTCAAGGGCGTCATCACCGAAAGCAAGAGCGGCCGCCAGTTCGTGGGCGCCACGGTGCTGATCGACTGCTCGGCCGATGCCGACATGGCCGCCAAGGCCGGCGCGCCCTTCGTCATGGGCTCGGGCGGGCACGAAAGCGAAGCCAAGATGCAGCCGGTGTCGATGTACTTCATCATGAAGAACGTCGACCTGAAGCGCCTGGCCGACTGGGCCCAGACCTGCGAAGACATTCCGGCGCGCGCCATTCCGGCCACCGTGGAGGGCCTGGACTACGGCCTGTGGCTCACCGGCTTCAACGGCATGCTGCGCCGCTTCCAGGAAGAGACCGGCGTCAAGCTGCAGCGCGACAACATCACGTTGAAGACGGCCGACGGCCAGATGTACATCAACGCCACGCGCGTGCTGGGTGTGGACGTGTTCTCACCCAAGCAGTTCACCGACGCCATCCTCGAGTGCTACCGCCAGATCGAAGGCGTGTGCCGCTTCCTCAAGGAGCGCGTGCCGGGCTTCGAGCAGGCACGGCTGGGCCAGGTGTCGCCCATCCTCGGCGTGCGCGAGACGCGGCACATCCTGGGCGAATACACGCTGACGGGCCCCGACTCGCGCGGCGAGACCCACTTCGACGACAGCATTGCCGCCGACTCCTCCGCGCTCGACATCCACGACCCCAAGGGCGGCGACGTCGACTTCCAGAGCATGCCGCCGTACGAGATCCCCTACCGCACGCTGCTGCCGCGCGGCATCGAGCAGATCCTCGTGGCCGGGCGCTGCATCTCGGCCGACCACGAAGCCCATGCGCGCTCGCGCAACATGCCGGCCTGCATGGCCACCGGCCAAGCCGCGGGGCTCGCGGCCGCGATCGCGGTGGAAGAAGGCGTGGCGGTGCGCCAAGTGCCCATCGCGAAGGTGCAGGCTGCCCTGCGCGAACTGGGCATGCCGCTGCGTGCGGACGAAGTGAAGCTCTGAGCGCCGTCCACGCACGCCGCCTCCCTGCCGCTGGGTAGAGCTTTCAGCCTATCCACGCGGCAGCCCGGGAGGGCTAGCATCTGCCGCTGCGAAGTGAGCCGGCACCTCCGGCTCTCTCGCGCTTCAGCGGGAAGGAGGCGTGCATGCGGACACCTTCGCGTTTTGCCTTGCGCCCGGTCGCCCTGGCGCTGGCGTGCATGGGCATGGCGGCACCTGCGTTCGCGCAGCTGCCGACGTGGAACAACTTTGCCGTGCGTGGCGGCAGCGCCACGGTCGGCAGCGGCCTCAACCATTTGCCGCTGACTGCGGCTGGCGTGCCATCGGCCACGGGCACCATCCTGCCGATCACCCAAGGCTCGCAGCGCGCCATCATCGACTGGCAGGGCTTTTCGATCGGGCCCGGCAATGCGGTCAACATCTCGCAGCCCGGTGCCACCAGCGTGCTGCTCAACCGCGTCACCGGCAACGAACTCTCCACCATCGCCGGCTCGATGACGGCCAACGGGCGCGTGTTCCTGGTCAATCCGAACGGCGTGCTGTTCTCCAACGGCGCCAGCGTCAACGTGGGCGGCCTGGTCGCCTCGTCGCTCAAGATGGCCACCACCGATGCCGACTTCATGGGCGGCAGCGAGCGCCTCGTGTTCCGGCAGGACGGCAGCACGGCCGGCACCGTGGAGAACCGCGGGAGCATCAC
>NZ_LYVO01000104.1 GCF_001984055.1 Variovorax sp. KK3 | reverse complement strand
TGTTACACGAAGCGAAGCGAAGTGAAAAGCTGGGGGGCCACCGCGGCCGCCGCCGGGCCGCCCCAAGGCGGTCGCGCCTCCCCCTCGGGGGGGTGGCGTTACACGGAGCGAAGCGAAGTGAAAAGCTGGGGGGCCACATTCCTTCTATACAATCGCGCGCCTGTTCCGGAGGGGCTATGCCGTTTTCCCGGGACGTTGTGTGACTTTCGGCATGGAGCTACGCACGTTTCCGGCCCGCGTTCAGGGGTATAACCCCCTGGTTCGCCATCGGCGGGTGCCCCGACAGGGCGGGCGCCACGCGGCCTTCGGGCGGCGTGGTTCCCATGGGTCGAACCCCATCGAAAGCGTGTACCAGTTCGTCGAAGGAGCCAGTCACCGTGAAGAAACCAGTCGCCAAGGCAACGCCTGTGTCCAAGCCCGCCGTCAAGAAGACCGCGGTGGCCAAGCAGGCCGTGCCCGCCGCGAAGAAGGTTTCTGCTTCCCATTCCGACCGCCCCGCCGCCCCGTCCGAGCCAGCTGCCGTCAGCAAGGCCAAGGCGAACGGCACGGGCGCTTCCTCATCAACCCATGCAGCCGGCCATCAGGCCGCTGCGCCAGCTTCAACGAATCCCGTTAAAAAAGCGGCCCCCGCCGCTGCGGCGACACCTGCTATGACTACTCCGACCACCCCCACTCCTCCCTCCACAACAGCCTCGCCGCCCCGCGCCGCGCGCGCTTCGTCGCGGTTGTCGCAAGTCACCGTGCCCTCGATGCCGCAGTCGGTGGCGTCCACGGCGGCCAAGTCCAGCTTCGTCCAGGTCGCCAACAACCCGCTGGTGCCGCCGCCGCCCATCGCGGTCAAGAAGGACCCGAAGCTGGCCAACAACTGGAAGTCGAAGACGCCGGACGAGCTGACCGACGCCGAGGTCATCGCGATGCCGGATTCGGAGTACATGAACGACAAGCAGATGGCCTTCTTCCGCCTGAAGCTGCAGGCGCTCAAGCGAGGCATCCTCGAAAACGCCGGCGAGACCACCGAGCACCTGCGCGAGGACACCGTGGTGGTGCCCGACCCGGCCGATCGCGCCACCATCGAAGAAGAGCATGCGCTCGAGCTGCGCACGCGCGACCGCGAGCGCAAGCTGCTCAAGAAGATCGAACAGTCGATCCAGCGCATCGATGCCGGCGACTACGGCTACTGCGACGAAACCGGCGAGCCGATCGGCGTCGGCCGTCTGCTGGCCCGTCCGACCGCCACGCTGTCGCTCGAAGCGCAACAGCGCCGCGAGCTCAAGCAAAAAATGTTCGGCGATTGAGATGAGTTCTCCCCCAGGCTCCCCCACTTCGTGTGGTCCGCCAACCCCCTCGCCGGGGGCGCACCCAGCGGCCCGGCGGAGCCGGTTCCGCGGGTGCTTCCGAACGGGCCAGCTTCGCGGCCGGGTCGCGGGCCGGGCGCTGGATATTTGAGAAGAGCGGAGCTGTAGCGAATGGCCAAAGATGATGCAGGCCGCCTGCTGTCGAAGGTTGCGAAGTTCGTTCGCAATCCGCTCAAGGACTGGTCCGAGCTCGATGCCGACGAGTCGGCGTCGATGGACAACGGCTACAGCAAGGAAATGCTCAAGGAGATGATCGAGCGGCGGCAGCGCAACGACTTCGTGCGCCGCCGCGAGTTCGACATGCTCCGCAAGCTGCGCCAGCGCGAAGCCGCCGGCGGGCGAGATCCGGCGGGCACGCCGTCTTCCTTCAACGTCAGCAGCACCTCCGGCAAGACCGAGGGCAGGGCGCTCACGCTCAAGAAGATCGCCGAGATCGAAGAGCAGATGTCGCAGCAGTGGTGGAAGAACCGTCCTCCGGGCGGTGGCCACGCCGCCGACGGCAAGGCCAGCGCCAGCGGCGACATGGCCGCCCAGCATGCGCGCGCCTATGCCGACACCCAGCCTGGCGTGGCACCGCCACCCGGCATGGCGGTGCCAGCGTCGGTTCCGTCCCTGTCCGACGGCTGCATCGAGGAAGCTGCCATCCGCTTCGCCCACGGCGACGATGCCGGTGCCGAAGCCATCCTGCTGCAGGCGCTGGCGCCCGAGGCGCCCGATGCCGACCATGACGACAACTGGCGGACGCTGCTCGACCTCTACCGCGCCATCGGCGACAGCGACAAGTACTCGGCTGCCGCCACACGCTACGCGCAGCGCACGAAGCGGGCTGCGCCCGAGTGGATTTCGCTGCCCGCGTTGGCCGAACGTACCCAGGCCGAGATGGCCAGGAGCGCCGCGTCGCCGACTCCGTCCGGCGGTGCCGACTGGGCCAGCCCGCCGGTCCTGAGCCGCGACAGCCTGGTCAGCCTGACCCGCGCGCTGGCCGCGGCCGGTCCGGTCTGGAAGCTGGACTGGAGCGTGCTCGACACCATCGAGCCCGAGGCCGCCGGGCCGCTGCGTGCGCTGTTCAACCACTGGGCAGATTCGGCTGTGCAGGTGCGTTTTGCCGGCAGCGACCGGCTGCTGATCGCCCTGACCGAGGCCACCCCCGTCAACGAGCGCCGGGTCGACGCCGTGTGGTGGCAGCTGCACATGGCCGCTTTGCGCGTCATGCACCGGGCCGACGAATTCGAGCTGCTGGCGCTCAACTACTGCATCACCTACGAAGTCTCGCCGCCGCCCTGGGAAGACCCCAAGGGCGAGTTCGCCGAGCTGGACCCGCCGGCATCTTCCGGATTCCAGGTGTCCTCGCGAAGCGACCTGCCCAGCACGGGCGGCGCATCACCGGCAGCCTTGCCGGGTCGCGGATCATTGGCCGGCGAGATCGCGGGCGAATCGCTTCCGGTGTGGGAGCGCCTCGATGCCGAGCTGGCGCGTTCGCAGGGCCTCACCATCTCGTGCGCCGCGCTGGTGCGCATCGATTTCACGGCAGCGGGCACGCTGCTGAACTGGGTCACCGAGCGCGACGCGCGCGGCCAGCGCGTCGGCTTCGTCGATGCGCATCGGCTGGTCGCTGCGTTTTTCGGCGTGATCGGGATCGGGGACCACGCCGAAGTGGCGATCCGGCCCAATTGAGCCTCTGAGCCTCTGAGCCTCTGAGCCTCTGAGCCTCTGAGCCTCTGAGCCTGGTGCGCGGGCCTGCCGCGCAAGCTTGCCTCCACCCGCGTCAGCCTTCTTCCTCCAGGTGCGATGCGACGCGCTATTCTGTTTTCCCGGCTTGCATTCGCGCGGGCCATAGCCATATTGCTTCGATGGAACAATTTCACGGAACCACGATCATCAGCGTGCGCCGTAAGTCCCCCAATGGCGACCAGGTCGCGATCGGCGGCGACGGGCAGGTGACACTCGGCAACATCGTCATCAAGGGCAGCGCGCGCAAGGTGCGCCGGCTCTACCAAGGCAAGGTGCTGGCGGGATTCGCCGGTGCCACCGCCGATGCCTTCACGCTCTTCGAGCGCTTCGAGGGCAAGCTCGAAAAGCACCAGGGCCACCTGGCGCGTGCCGCCATCGAGCTGACCAAGGATTGGCGCACCGACCGCGTGCTGCGCCGCCTCGAAGCCATGCTGGCCGTGGCCGACGCACACAGTTCGCTGATCATCACGGGCAATGGCGACGTGCTGGAGCCCGAGAACGGCATCATCGCCATCGGTTCCGGCGGCGCCTATGCGCAGGCCGCGGCCAAGGCGCTGGTCGACCACACCGACCTGAGCGCCGCAGACGTCGTCAAGCGCTCGCTAGAGATCGCGGGCGAGCTCTGCATCTACACCAACATGCACCACACCATCGAGAGCCTGTGAGCCCCCCCATGTCCATGACCCCGCAGGAAATCGTCTCCGAACTCGACAACCACATCGTCGGCCAGCCCGATGCCAAGCGCGCGGTGGCCATCGCGCTGCGCAACCGCTGGCGGCGGCAGCAGGTCGACGACAAGCTGCGCTCCGAAATCACGCCCAAGAACATCCTGATGATCGGCCCGACGGGCGTGGGCAAGACCGAGATCGCACGCCGGCTTGCACGGCTGGCGGACGCGCCGTTCATCAAGGTCGAAGCGACCAAGTTCACCGAGGTCGGCTACGTCGGCAAGGACGTCGACGCCATCATCCGCGACCTGGCCGAAGTCGCCGTCAAGCAGACGCGCGAGACCGAAAGCGCCAAGGTCCGCATGCGCGCCGAAGACGGCGCCGAGGAGCGCATCCTCGACGTGCTGCTGCCGCCGGCACGCAGCGCCGATGGCGCGTCGACTGCCGACGCCGGCAACGCCACCCGTCAGGCGTTTCGCAAGAAGCTGCGCGAGCACCAACTCGACGACAAGGAAATCGAGATCGAGCTGGCCGAGTCGCGCGCCCCGCTCGAGATCATGGGGCCGGCCGGCATGGAAGACATGACCGAGCAGTTGCGCGGCATGTTCGGCCAGCTGAGCCAGGGCCGGCGCAAGACGCGCAAGCTCAAGATCGGCGAGGCCATGCGCCTGCTGATCGACGAGGAAGCGGCCAAGCTGCTCAACGAAGACGAAGTCCGGGCGCAGGCCATCCACAACGCCGAGCAGAACGGCATCGTCTTCATCGACGAGATCGACAAGGTCGCCGCGCGCAGCGAAGGCCAGGGCGCCGACGTGTCGCGACAGGGCGTGCAGCGCGACCTGCTGCCGCTGGTGGAAGGCACGGCCGTCAGCACCAAGTACGGCGTGGTGCGCACGGACCACATCCTCTTCATCGCGAGCGGCGCTTTCCACCTCAGCAAGCCCAGCGACCTGATCCCCGAACTGCAGGGCCGCTTTCCGATCCGCGTCGAATTGGGCTCGCTGTCGGTGGCTGACTTCGAAAGCATCCTGACGCAGACCCGTGCCTCCCTGGTCAAGCAGTACCAGGCGCTGCTGGCGACGGAAGGCGTGACGCTCGAGTTCACGCCCGAAGGCATCACCCGCCTGGCGAGCATCGCCTTCGAGGTCAACGAGCGCACCGAGAACATCGGCGCGCGCCGCCTGTCGACCGTCATGGAGCGCTTGCTGGACGAAGTGAGCTTCGATGCGACCAAGCTCGAAGGACAGACCGTTCGCATCGACGCGGCCTACGTGGACGCGCGCCTTTCGGCACTAAGTCACGACGAAGATCTTTCCCGGTTCATCCTCTGACGGCGCAATGGCACCGATTCGGTTCACGCATCACATTCATTGCGTGAGCTAAGTGCTTCATCTGCAACGAAATTCGGTGTCGACTACTGTTTAAAAACACCGCTAAGTCGTTGATTCCATTACAAAAAATAGCCGCGACGCCTCGTTGCGCTGTAGGTGTTTGCTGCTACAGTGCAAAAAAGTGCAGTTATGTGGGAAAAAGTGACCGTTAGTGCCTCAACCGAGGCGCTCGGCGCCTTCCGAACAGGGGTTTCGCGGTCGTGGTGTTCCAAGGGGCTTCATCGCTCAGTCTTGATGCCAAGGGTCGGCTTTCGGTGCCGACCCGGCATCGTGACGTGCTGAGCGCGACGGCCTCGAGCCAACTGACGATCACCAAGCATCCGCATGGCTGCCTGATGGTGTTTCCGCGTCCAGAGTGGGAGAAATTCCGCGATCGCATCGCTCAGCTTCCGATGTCGGCACAGTGGTGGAAGCGCATTTTCCTCGGCAACGCGATGGACGTCGACATGGATGGCACCGGCCGCGTACTGGTCTCGCCCGAACTGCGGGCGGGCGCGAACATCACGCGCGACGTGCTGCTGCTCGGCATGGGCAACCATTTCGAACTTTGGGACAAGGCCACCTACGACGCCAAGGAGGCCGAGGCGGCCCAGGGCGAGATGCCCGATGTGTTCCAGGACTTCTCTTTCTGAGGCCGGCCGTGCTCGCCCCGTGGACCCATACCACCGTGTTGTTGAAGGAGGCTGTCGAAGCCCTTCTTTCCGACGCGACCGCAGTCGGCGGCGGCACCTACGTGGATGCCACCTTCGGCCGCGGCGGCCACTCGCGCGCCATACTCGAGCGATTGCCGGGCGACGGCCGGCTGATCGCGTTCGACAAGGACGCGGAAGCGGTGGCCGAGGCAGCGCGCATCGAGGATGCGCGTTTTTCCATCCGGCACCAGAGCTTCGCCCACCTGGGCGAGCTGCCACCGGCCAGCGTGGCCGGCGTGCTGATGGACCTCGGCGTCAGCTCCCCCCAGATCGACAACCCCGAGCGGGGTTTTTCTTTTCGTTTCGACGGCCCCCTGGACATGCGCATGGACACCACGCGCGGCCAGAGCGTGGCCGAGTGGCTGGCAACGGCCGACACACAGCAGATAGCGGAGGTGATTCGTGACTATGGCGAGGAACGGTTTGCTGTTCAGATTGCAAAGGCGATTGCTGCTCGCCGACAGGAACGGGGCCCAATTTCAACCACCGCCGAGCTGGCCGAGCTCGTGGCTGGCACGGTCAAAACCCGCGAGCCGGGCCAGAACCCTGCAACGCGCACATTTCAGGCTCTTCGGATTTTCATCAATGCCGAGCTTGAAGAGCTGCAACAGGCGCTAGACGCGAGCCTTGCCGTGCTGCAACCCCAGGGCCGGCTCGCGGTGATCAGCTTCCATTCGCTGGAAGACCGCATCGTGAAGCAGTTCATCGCCGGGCATTCGCGCGAGGTCTACGACCGCCGTGCGCCTTTTGCCGCGCCGAAGGCGATGAAGCTGCGTGCCGTCGGGCGCGTCAAGCCCGGCCAGGCCGAGGTCGACGCCAACCCGCGCGCACGCAGCGCGATCCTGCGCGTGGCAGAACGCACCGGCGAAGCCTGACATGGTGCGACTCAACCTCCTCCTGCTCATGGCCGTGCTGGCCTCGGCGATCTTCCTCGTGCACACGCAGTACGACTCGCGCCGGCTGTTCACCGAGCTGCACCGCGAACAGCAGGAGACGCGCCGGCTCGAACTCGACCGCGACCGGCTCGAGGTGGAGAAGCGCGCGCAGTCCACGCCGCTGCGCGTGGAGCGCCTCGCCAAGGAGCAGCTCAAGATGCGGACCACCACCCCGGCGATCACGCAGTACGTGCGTGCCGACGGCACGGTGATCCCGGCAGTCGTCGCACCGCCGCCGGCCGCCCCGGCAGGCCGTCCAGCCCCAGCAGCGGCGCCAGCGAACCGGAGGAGCACACAATGAGCCGTCGCAGCGTCCAGTACACGCAAAGCCCTCTCCTGGCCAGCAAGACGCCGGTCTGGCGCAGCAAGTTCATCGTCGGCGGCATCGCCTTCGGCTTCCTGGTGCTGGCCGGCCGCGCCGCCTACGTGCAGGTGGTCGGCAATGCCTTCTTCCAGCGCCAGGGCGAAGTGCGCTACGCCCGCACGCTCGAGCTGCCGGCCAACCGCGGCCGCATCCTCGACCGCAACGGCCTGCTGCTGGCGTCGAGCGTGGTGGCACCCAGCATCTGGGCGATTCCCGAAGACATCGAACGCGACGACCCCGAGACCAAGGTCAAGCTGCGGCAGGCCGCCAAGCTGCTGGGCATGGCGCAGAAGGACTTCGACAAGAAGCTCGAGGACGAGGACAAGACCTTCGTCTGGATCCAGCGCCAGGTCGACGAGCCCATCGCCAAGCAGATCGCCGCGCTCAACATCAAGGGCCTGTACCAGCGCAAGGAATACAAGCGCCAGTACCCCGAGGGCGAAGCGGCGGCGCACGTGGTCGGCTTCACCAACGTCGAGGACAAGGGCCAGGAGGGCATCGAACTCGCCTTCAACGGCGAACTGGCCGGCAAGGCGGGCTCCAAGCGCGTCATCAAGGACCGCCTCGGCCGCGTGGTCGAAGGCATCGGCGAGCAGATGCCGCCGCTCGACGGCAAGGACATCCAGCTCAGCATCGACAGCAAGGTGCAGTTCTTCGCCTATCAAAAGCTGCGCGACGCCGTGACCGCCAACAAGGCCAAGGCCGGCAGCGTCGTGGTGCTCGACGCCGTCACCGGCGAAGTGCTGGCGCTCGCCAACTACCCGAGCTACGTGCCCGACAAGCGGCAGAACCTCACCGGCGAGCAGCTGCGCAACCGTGCCGTCACCGACACCTTCGAACCCGGCTCGACCATGAAGCCCATCACCGTCGCGATGGCGCTGGAGGCCGGCCGCATCAAGCCGCAGACGATGATCGACACCGGTCCCGGCCGCTACAGCATCGGCGGCTTCACCATCAGCGACACGCACAACTACGGGCTGCTGACGGTCGAGGGCGTGATCCAGAAGTCCAGCAACGTGGGCGCGCTCAAGATCGCCCAGAAGATGGCGCCGCGCGAGATGTGGGACACCTACACCGCGCTCGGCTACGGCCAGAAGCCGCAGATTCAGTTTCCGGGCGCCGTCACCGGGCGTCTGCGTCCGTGGAAGGGCTGGAAGCCGGTGGAGCAGGCCACCATGGCCTACGGCTACGGCCTGTCGGCGTCGCTCTTCCAGATGGCGCATTCGTACACCGCCTTCGCGCACGACGGCGCCATCATTCCCGCCACCATCCTCAAGAGCCCCGAAACCGCGGTGGGGGTGAAGGTGTTCTCGGCGCAGAACGCGCTGGCCGTGCGCAAGATGCTGCAGATGGCCGCCGGCCCCGGCGGAACCGGCCAGCGTGCGCAGACCATCGGCTATTCGGTGGGCGGCAAGTCCGGCACCGCGCACAAGCAGGTCGGCAAGGGCTACGCGAGCAACAAGTACCGCTCGTGGTTCACAGGCATGGCGCCGATCGAGAAGCCGCGCATCATCGTCGCGGTGATGGTCGACGAGCCCAGTGCCGGCCAGTACTTCGGCGGCCTGGTGGCGGCGCCCGTGTTCAGCGAAGTGGTGCAGCAGACGCTGCGCATGATGAACGTGCCGCCCGACCTCGCCGTCAAGCCGCTGGTCGTGACCAACGGCGTGGAGGAAAGCTTCTGATGCTCGCGCTGCGCACCCCGCCCGACGCCGCGGCCTGGCTGCAGTCCCGCGTGCGCGGGGCCCTGCATGCCGACAGCCGCCCGGTGGGTGCAGGCGACGGCTTCGTGGCCTGGCCCGGCGCCGCCACCGACGGCCGGCGCCATGTCGCGGCCGCGCTGGCGCAGGGCGCGACGGCCTGCCTGGTCGAATCGGAAGGCGCAGACGCTTTCGGCTTCGACGAGGCCGACGCCCGCATCGCGCGGTACGCGGGCTTGAAGGCGGACACCGGCCCGATCGCCGCGGCCTACCACGGCGACCCCTCGTTGCAGCTCGACCTGCTGGCCGTCACCGGCACCAACGGCAAGACCTCCACCGCCTGGTGGCTCGCGCAGGCGCTGGCCGCGCACGATCCGTCGCGGCCCTGCGCCGTGGTGGGCACGCTGGGCATCGGCGTGCCGCCAGCTCTCACTTACACCGGCCTCACCACGCCCGACCCGGTGATGCTCCAGCGCGAGCTGCGCGCCTTCGCCGACCGCGGCTTCGGCGCCTGCGCGATCGAGGCCTCGTCCATCGGCATCGCCGAGCGCCGCCTCGACGGCACGCGCATCGCGGTGGCGGTGTTCACCAATTTCACGCAGGACCACCTCGACTACCACGGCAGCATGGACGCCTACTGGCAGGCCAAGGCCGAGTTGTTCCGCTGGCCCGGCCTGCGCGCCGCGGTCGTCAACATCGACGACGTGCACGGCGCCAGCCTGGTTGCCAACCTGATGGAACGCGGCGAGGGTGCGCCGGCGCTGTGGACCGTGTCGGCCCACGACGCGCGCGCCCGGCTGTCGGCGCAGGACATCGGCTATGGACCCGAAGGCCTGCAGTTCACCGTCGTGGAGCAGGGCAGCGCACCGCAGCGGCTCTCGACGCAGCTGATCGGCCAGTACAACGTGGCCAACCTGCTCGGCGTGCTGGGCACCCTGCGCGCGCTCGGGCTATCGCTGGCGGAAGCCGCTGCGGCCTGCGCGCGGCTCGACAGCGTGCCGGGCCGCATGGAGCGTGTGAGCGTGCCGGGCCGGCCGCTGGCCGTGGTCGACTACGCCCACACACCCGATGCGCTGGACAAGGCCTTGGCCGGCCTGCGCCCGCTGGCGCAGCAGCGCGGCGGCCAGCTGTGGTGCGTGTTCGGCTGCGGCGGCGACCGCGACAGCACCAAGCGCCCGATGATGGCCGCGGTGGCAGAAAAGCAGGCCGACCGCGTGGTGCTGACCAGCGACAACCCGCGCAGCGAAAAGCCGGGCGCCATCATCAGCCAGATCCTGCTGGGCCTGGCCGACCCCGAGTCGGCCCAGGTCGAGCCCGATCGCGCCAAGGCGATCCGCGACACCCTGGCCCAGGCGGCGCCGGCCGACGTGGTGCTGCTGGCCGGCAAGGGCCACGAGGCATGGCAAGAGATCGCGGGCGAGCGCATCGCCTTCTCCGACCGCGCCCATGCCATCGATGCGCTGATGCACGGAGGGAAGGCCGCATGAGCATTTCCGACAGCGCCGCGATGATGACCTTGCGCCAGGCGCAGGCCTGGATCCCTGGCGCGCGCCTGGTCGGCGACGCCGGCACCGAAGTCCTGCGCGTGCACACCGACACCCGCACGCTGGCCTCGGGCGACCTGTTCGTCGCGCTCAAGGGCGAGCGCTTCGACGCCAACGAATTTCTGACCGATGCGCGCGCACGCGGCGCGGTCGCGGCCATCGCCCACGGCGGCCTGGAGGCGGCCGGCCTGCCGGGCCTGGAAGTGCCCGACACGCTGGCGGCGCTCGGCGCGCTCGCGCGGGGTTGGCGCGCGCAGTTCGACCTTCCGCTGGTGGCCGTCACCGGCAGCAACGGCAAGACCACGGTCACGCAGATGATCGCGTCCGTCCTGCGGGCGGCGGGTGTCGACCGTGCACTGGCCACCATCGGCAACTTCAACAACGAGATCGGCCTGCCGCTGACCCTGCTGCGCCTGCGCGAGCGCCATCAACTCGCGGTGGTCGAGCTGGGCATGAACCACCCCGGCGAGATCGCGCGGCTGGCCGCCATCGCGCAGCCCACCATCGCCCTGGTGAACAACGCCCAGCGCGAGCACCAGGAGTTCATGGCCACGGTCGAAGCCGTGGCGCGCGAGAACGGCGCGGTGTTCGCCGCCCTGCCCGACAACGGCACGGCCGTGTTCCCCTATGGCGACTCGTTCAGCTCCCTGTGGAACGAGATGGCGCACGAGGGCGCGCCGCGCCGCTGCCTGAGCTTCGGCGAGCAGCCCAATGCCGACATCGCCCTCGGCCAGGCCGAATGGCGGCAGGGTGCCTGGCACTTCGAGGCGCGCACGCCGCTGGGCGAAATTCGCTCGACCGTACGCATCGCCGGCCGCCACAACGTAGTGAACGCACTCGCGGCCATCGCCTGCTCGCTGGCCTGCGGCGTCTCGGTCGACAAGATCGCCGAGGGCCTCGCTGCCTTCGAGCCCGTCAAGGGCCGCTCGCGCGCGAGCGAGCTTCAGCTGGCCGACGGCCGCGCCATCACCGTGGTCGACGACAGCTACAACGCCAACCCCGACTCGGTGCGCGCTGCCGTCGACGTGCTCACCGGCCTGCCGGGCCCGCGCCTTCTGGTGCTGGGCGACATGGGCGAAGTCGGCGACCGCGGCCCGGAGTTCCATGCCGAAGTCGGCGCCTGGGCCGCCGAGCGCGGCATCGATGCGCTGTTCGCGCTGGGTGCCGCGTCGGTCCACGCCACCACGGCCTACACCCGCGGCGGCGGTGCCGAGGCTCGCCATTTCGACGACATCGATGCGCTCAACGCGGCAGTGCGGGCGCAGTTGCCGCGCATCGCCAGCGTGCTGGTGAAGGGCTCGCGCTTCATGCAGATGGAGCGCGTGGTCCAGGCCATCGCCGCCGGCGCCGCGCCGCGCAACGACAACGACAACGACAACGACAACGACAACAACAAAGAGGAGGGCGGCCATGCCGAATGAGCCGCACGCGACTGCATCATGCTGATGAGCCTGGCCCAATGGCTGCAGACGGTGTCGCCGGAACTCGGCTTCCTGCGCATCTTTCAATACCTCACCTTCCGCGCACTGATGGCGGCGGTGACCGCGCTGCTGCTCGGCCTGGGCGCGGGCCCTTACGTCATCCGCCGCCTGGCCGCGCTCAAGATCGGCCAGCCCGTCCGCGGCTACGCGATGGAGACGCACCTGAGCAAGAGCGGCACGCCCACCATGGGCGGCGTGCTGGTGCTGGTGTCGATCGCCATTGCCACGCTGCTGTGGTTCGACCTGTCCAACCGCTTCGTCTGGATCGTGCTGTGGGTCACGCTGGGCTTCGGCGCCATCGGCTGGGTCGACGACTGGCGCAAGGTGGTGCGCAAAGACCCGGAAGGCATGCGCTCGCGCGAAAAATACATCTGGCAGTCGATCGTCGGCCTGGTGGCGGCGTTCTACCTGCTCTTCAGCATTTCCGAGAGCTCCAACTGGCGTGTGCTCGAACTCTTCTACGCCTGGGTGGGCTCGGGCTTCGACCTCGACTTTCCGCCCAAGATCAACCTGCTGGTGCCCTTCTTCAAGGAAGTCAGCTACCCGCTGGGCGGCATCGGCTTCGTGATCCTCACCTACCTGGTCATCGTGGGCGCGAGCAACGCGGTCAACCTGACCGACGGCCTCGACGGCCTGGCCATCATGCCGGTGGTGATGGTGGGCTCGGCGCTGGGCGTGTTCGCCTACGTCACCGGCAGCGCCGTGTATTCGCGCTACCTGCTGTTCCCGCACATCCCCGGCTCCGGCGAGCTGCTGGTGTTCTGCTCGGCCATGGCCGGCGCGGGCCTGGCCTTCCTGTGGTTCAACACGCATCCGGCGCAGGTCTTCATGGGTGACGTGGGTGCGCTCGCGCTCGGCGGCGCGCTGGGCACCATCGCCGTCATCGTGCGGCAGGAGATCGTGTTCTTCGTGATGGGCGGCATCTTCGTGGTCGAGGCCATCTCGGTGATGGCCCAGGTGACCTATTTCAAATACACCAAGAAGCGCTTCGGCGAAGGCCGCCGCGTGCTCAAGATGGCGCCGCTGCACCACCACTTCGAAAAGAGCGGATGGCGCGAGACGCAGGTGGTGGTGCGCTTCTGGATCATCACCATGCTGCTGTGCCTGGTGGGTCTTTCGACGTTGAAGCTGCGGTAGCCACGATGCGGCATCTTCAAGACCAACACGTGCTGATCCTGGGCCTGGGTGCGTCCGGCCTGGCGATGGCGCGCTGGTGCGCGCGGCACGGTGCCAAGGTCACGGTGGCCGACACGCGCGAAGCGCCGCCGCAGCTCGATGCGCTGCGTGCCGAGTTGCCCGAGGTGGCTTTCGTCGGCGGGCCCTTCACGGCCGCGCTGGTCGATGGCACGCCGGTGCGCGCGGTCTATCGCTCGCCGGGCCTGTCGCCGGCCTCCATCGCGCCGGTGGTCGATGCCGCCCGTGCGGTGGGCTTGCCGGTGGGCGGTGAACTCGATCTGTTCACGTACGCGCTCGCGGACCTGCGCGTGGCCGACAGCGATCCGCCTGCAGAGGCTGCCGAGGCCGCAGAGGCCACCGAGCCCGCGGAGGCGGCGCCGGCGGAGATCGACGCCCCCGTGCCGGCCACCGCCGCGCTCGTGGATGTTCCACCCGAACTCCCCGATGCCGTGACGCAGGCAGCGGAAGCCGCCGCCGCCACCGCCACCGTGTCGCAGCCGGTCTCCGAAACGGTCGAGGACGACGACGATGCCGAGCCTGCGGCACAGCCGCTGATCCCCGTTCCGCCCGCGCCGCGCGGCTACCGCCCGGCCGTGCTGGCCGTCACCGGCACCAACGGCAAGACGACTGTCACCGCGCTCACCGGCCAGCTGGTCGCGCGTGCCGGCAAGACGGTCGCCGTGGCCGGCAACATCGGCCCGACCCTGCTTGACACGCTGGCCGCCCACATCGACGCCGGCACCCTGCCCGAGGTCTGGGTGCTCGAACTGTCCAGCTTCCAGCTCGACGGCGTGCAAGGCTTCGAGCCCACCGCCGCCACGGTGCTCAATCTTTCGCAAGACCACCTGGACTGGCACGGCGACATGGCCGCCTATGCGGCGGCCAAGAAGCGCATCTTCGGCAGCAGGGGCACCATGCTTCTGAACCGCGAGGACGAGGCCGTCATGCAGATGAAGCCGGCGCCCGCCAAGCTGCCCAAAGGCCAGCAGCCGCGCAGCATCGTGAGCTTCGGCGCCGGCATGCCGCTGCGCCCGGGCGACTGGGGCATCGAGCGCGTCAACGGCATGGCCTGGCTGGTGCGCGCCCTCGAGGCCGACGAGACGCAGAAGCGCAAGCGCGGCGCCGCGGCCGAAGAGGAAGAGCTGCACTTCCAGCGGTTGATCCCGGCAGATGCCCTGCGCATCCGCGGCCGGCACAACGCGCTCAACGCGCTGGCTGCGCTCGCGCTCGCCACCGTGGCGGGCTGCCAACTCGGCCCCATGCTCTACGGCCTGCGCGAGTACCGCGGCGAGCCGCACCGGGTCGAGCCGGTCGCCATCGTCGACGAGGTCGAGTACTTCGACGACAGCAAGGGCACCAACGTCGGCGCGACCGTGGCCGCGCTCGCCGGACTGGGCGAAGAGCGCCGCGTCGTGCTCATCCTGGGTGGCGAAGGCAAAGGGCAGGACTTCACGCCGCTGGCCGCGCCGGTGCGCCAGTACGCCCGTGCGGTGGTGCTGATCGGCCGCGACGCGCCCATCATCGAAGCCGCGCTCGCCGGCACCGGCGTCTCGCTGCAGCATGCCGCGTCGATGCAAGAAGCCGTCAGGGCCGCGGCCGGGCGCGCGCACCCCGGCGATGCGGTGCTGCTGTCGCCGGCCTGCGCCAGCTTCGACATGTTCAAGGACTACGCCCACCGCGCCGCGGTCTTCTGCGAGTCGGTGCAGGACTGGGCCGAGGCACCGCGCAGCGCGGGCCTCGATGCCGCGAACGAGGAGGAGGCGAGATGAGCTCGACCGCGCCGGGCCCCGCCGCGACGCCCAACAAGCGCCCTGCCTTCTGGCAGGGCTGGTTCAGCCGCGCCGAGAGCGCCATGGACGCCTTGCCCATGCACCTTCCGGTGCGCCTGGGGAACGCCGGCATGACGCAGACCAAGGCCGCGCCGGTGCGGGTGCTGGGTTTCGACCAGGCGCTCGCCTGGGTGACCATTGCGCTGCTGGCCTGGGGCCTCGTGATGGTCTATTCGGCTTCCATCGCACTGCCCGACAACCCGCGCTTCGCACGCGCGGGCTACAGCCCCGCTTACTTCCTGACGCGTCACGTGGCCTCCATCGTCATCGCCCTCATCGCCGCGCTGCTGGCCTTCCAGGTGCCCATGCGGGTCTGGGAGCGGGCCGCGCCCTGGCTCTTCGTCGCCTCGCTGCTGCTGCTGGTGGCGGTGCTGATCCCGCACATCGGCATCAACGTCAACGGCGCGCGCCGTTGGCTGCCGATGGGCTTCATGCGCTTCCAGCCTTCGGAGCTCGCCAAGCTCGCGATGATCATGTACGCGGCCAGCTACATGGTGCGCAAGATGGAGATCAAGGAGCGCTTCTTCCGCGCCGTGCTGCCGATGGGCGTGGCGGTGGTGGTGGTCGGCATGCTGGTGATGGCCGAGCCCGACATGGGCGCCTTCATGGTCATCGCCGTGATCGCCATGGGCATCCTGTTCCTGGGCGGCGTGAACGCGCGCATGTTCTTCCTGATCGCTGCGCTGGTGGTGGTGGCCTTCGGCACCATCGTCGCCTCCAGCCCGTGGCGGCGCGAGCGCATCTTCGCCTACCTCGATCCGTGGAGCGAAGAGCATGCGCTGGGCAAGGGCTACCAGCTCTCGCACTCGCTGATCGCCATAGGCCGCGGCGAGGTCTTCGGCGTCGGCCTGGGCGGCAGCGTCGAAAAGCTGCACTGGCTGCCCGAGGCCCACACCGACTTCCTGCTCGCGGTCATCGGCGAGGAGTTCGGCCTGATCGGCGTGCTGCTGGTCATCGGCCTGTTCCTCTGGCTGACCCGCCGCATCATGCACATCGGCCGCCAGGCCATCGCGCTCGACCGCGTGTTCGCCGGCCTGGTCGCGCAGGGCGTGGGCATCTGGATCGGCTTCCAGGCCTTCATCAACATGGGCGTCAACCTGGGCGCGCTGCCGACCAAGGGCCTGACCCTGCCGCTGATGAGCTTCGGCGGCTCGGCGATCCTGATGAACGTCATCGCGCTGGCCGTGGTGCTGCGCATCGACTACGAGAACCGTGTGCTGATGCGCGGGGGACGTGTATGAGCGCCGCGCCGGGCCGCCCCAAGCAAGCGAACGCCCCCTCGGGGGGGCAGCGAGGACACGTCAGTGCCGAGCGTGGGGGTCTGTGTATGAGCGCCGCGCCGGGCCGTCCCAAGCAAGCGAACGCCCCCTCGGGGGGCAGCGAGGACACGTCAGTGCCGAGCGTGGGGGTCTATGTATGAGCGCCGCGCCGGGCCGCCCCGAGCAAGCGAACGCCCCATCGGGGGGCAGCGAGGACACGTCAGTGCCGAGCGTGGGGGTCTGTGTATGAGCAGAACGGCACTCGTCATGGCGGGCGGCACCGGGGGGCACATTTTCCCGGGCCTGGCGGTGGCCGAAGCGCTGCGCGAGCGCGGCTGGCGCGTGCACTGGCTCGGCGCGCCCGGCAGCATGGAAGAAAAGCTCGTGCCTCCGCGCGGCTTCGACTTCGAGCCCGTGCAGTTCGGCGGCGTGCGCGGCAAGGGGCCGCTCACGCTGTTCCTGCTGCCCATGCGCCTGCTGCGCGCCTTCTGGCAAAGCCTGGGCGTGGTGCGCCGCGTGCGGCCCGACGTGGTCGTCGGCCTGGGCGGCTACATCACCTTTCCGGGCGGCATGATGAGCGTGCTGCTCAATCGCCCGCTGGTGCTGCACGAGCAGAACTCGGTCGCCGGCCTCGCCAACAAGGTGCTGGCCGGCGTGGCAGACCGCGTCTTCACCGCCTTCCCCGACGTGATGAAGAAGGCCCAGTGGGTCGGTAATCCTTTGCGTTCGGCGTTCCTCTCTCAGCCCGACCCGGCCAGCCGCTTCGCCGGCCGCAGCGGGCCGCTCAAATTGCTGGTGGTCGGCGGCAGCCTGGGCGCGAAGGCGCTCAACGCCGTGGTGCCCCAGGCGCTGGCGCGCATCGCGCCGGCAGAGCGCCCGGTGGTTCTTCACCAGAGCGGCGCCAGGCAGATCGACGAGCTGCGCGCCAACTACGCCGCTGCCGGCGTCGAGGGCGAGCTCACCCCTTTCATCGACGACACCGCACGCGCTTATGCCGACGCCGACCTGATCGTCGCGCGCGCCGGTGCGAGCACCGTCACCGAAATCGCGGCCGTCGGCGCGGCCGCGCTCTTCGTGCCCTTTCCATCCGCCGTGGACGACCACCAGACCACCAATGCCCGCTTCCTGGTCGACGCGGGCGGGGGCTGGCTCGTTCAACAGAACGAACTCACTCCCGAATTGCTGGCCGATTTGCTACAGAAGACCGGGCGCCCCGCGCTCATGGACCGTGCCGTGAAGGCGAAGACGATGCAGAAGACCGAGGCCGTGGACCTTCTGGTCAAGGCTTGCGAGGAGCTTGCGAAATGAAGCATGCCATTCGCCACATCCATTTCGTGGGCCTGGGCGGCTCCGGCATGAGCGGCATCGCCGAGGTGCTGTTCAACCTGGGCTACCAGATCTCCGGCTCCGACCTCTCCGACAGCGCGACGCTCAAGCGCCTCGCCGGCCTGGGCATCGGCACCTTCGTGGGCCACGATGCGGCGCACATCGCGGGTGCCGACGCGGTCGTCACGTCCACCGCCGTGCATGCCGACAATCCCGAGGTGGTGGCCGCGCGCGAGAAGCGCATCCCCGTGGTGCCGCGCGCGCTGATGCTGGCCGAGCTGATGCGTCTCAAGCAGGGCCTGGCCATCGCCGGCACGCACGGCAAGACCACCACCACCAGCCTGGTGGCCAGCGTGCTCGCGGCCGCCGGCCTGGACCCGACCTTCGTCATCGGCGGCCGCCTCAACAGCGCCGGCGCCAACGCACGCCTGGGCAGTGGCGACTACATCGTGGTCGAGGCCGACGAGTCCGATGCCTCCTTCCTCAACCTGATGCCGGTGATGGCGGTCGTGACGAACATCGACGCCGACCACATGGAGACCTACGGGCACGACTTCGCGAAGCTCAAGAAGGCCTTCGTCGATTTCCTGCACCGCATGCCCTTCTACGGCGTGGCCGTGCTGTGCACCGACGACCCGGCCGTGCGCGAGATCGTGCCCGAGGTGTCCTGCCCGGTCACCAGCTACGGCTTCGGCGAAGACGCGCAGGTGCGCGCGGTCAACGTGCGCGCCGTCGGCCCGCAGATGTTCTTCACCGCGCAGCGCCGCAACGGCGTCACGCTGCCCGACCTGGACATCGTGCTGAACCTGCCCGGCGAACACAACGTGCGCAACGCGCTCGCCGTCATCGCGATTGCCGTGGAACTCAACGTGCCCGACGAGGCCGTGCAGCGCGGGCTGGCCGACTTCAAGGGTGTCGGCCGCCGCTTCCAGCGCTACGGCGAGGTCAAGCTGCGCGGCGCCCACGGCCTGGGCAGCTTCACGCTGATCGACGACTACGGCCACCATCCGGTCGAGATGGCCGCCACCATCGCCGCCGCGCGCGGCGCCTTCCCGGGGCGGCGCCTGGTGCTGGCCTTCCAGCCGCATCGCTACACCCGCACGCGCGACTGCTTCGAAGACTTCGTCAAGGTCATCGGCGGTGCCGACGCGGTGCTGCTGGGCGAGGTCTACGCC
>NZ_LYVO01000103.1 GCF_001984055.1 Variovorax sp. KK3 | reverse complement strand
GAGTTCCACCCCACCCAGCACGGGCGGCGCCGCTGGAGCCACCCGCGCCGCCGCCCGTGCTGGGTGGGGTGGAACTCGGGATGGCGGAGCCGTCCGCATTGGTCGACGAACCCGCGCCCGCGAGTGCCTCGGCGCCGATGGCATCACCGCCCGTGAACACTTCCAGGAACACCTGCAAGCCCGTGCCGACCACCGGCACCGCGCCCAGAATGCCGTGGTTGCGCCGCATGTTGGCCATCATGGACAGCGAACTCAGGCGCCCCGCGAGGCCTTCCATGCCGGCCGCCTGCGCCTCGGCCGCCGCGTCGGTCAGTGCCTGCGCGGCATCGGCGTACTGCTTGAGCGTCGCGCCGATGTCGTTGAAGGCGCTGCCCGCACCGACCACCGCGCCCAGCGCGCCCGCCACCGCGGCGCCCGTGGCGGGCCCGCCGCCGCCGCCCGGCGAGATCGTCTTGAGCGGCGTGAGGTTCACGTCGGCCGTCGAGATCGACTTGATCTCGGGCGCCACGCAGTTGACCATCTTCACGCCCAGCGTGTTCTCGATGAACACGCCGCCGTTGTTGGTCATGGCCAGCGCCAGGGCGTTCTCAATGTTCAGCCCCATGAAGGTCGAGCGGTTGATGCCCAGGTTGGCCTCGCTGTTGCTGCCGATGTAGCCGCTGGTGTTGGGGCCCAGCACGGTGGTGTTCGAGCCGATCGAGGTCGCGTCGATGTTGCCCACCGACATCATCTCGATGCCGGTGTTGCTCATCAGCTTGATCTTGTTGGCCATCAGGTTCAGCGGACCGGTCGGCACCGTGATGTTCTTCGAGCTGCTGCCCGTCACCATCCAGTCGATGTGCGGCGTCTGGAAGCTCATCGAGCCCGCCATGAAGCTCATCTTGCCGGTGACGCTCACCGTCTGGTTGCCCACCACCGTGTGCGTTTCTCCGCCGTGGTAGGTCGTCTTCTGCGCGCCCGTCACGTCGACCGTGCTGGTGCCGCCCACCGTGAGCTGGTCGTTGGCGTCGACGAAGCTCGTGCGGTTGCCCACCACCTGGTTGTTCTGGGCGCCCTTCACGGTGTTCTTCTGGTCGACCACCACCATGTTGGTGTCGTTCTTCGTCACCGTGTTCTTGCGGTCGCGGTCCACCAGGATGGTCTGGTCGCGCTTGACAGTCACGGTCTGGTCGCGGTCGATCGTGGTGGAGTCGTCGCGCTCCACGCTCCGGCTCATGTCGAGTTCGGCGTGGATGTTGATCTTCTCCTCGCCCTTCTTGTCCTCGAACATGATCTCGTTGTGGTTGCCGGCATTGCCGCCCGGCGTCGAGCGCGTCTTGAAGCCGCTCTGCGTGGGCGACTTGTACGGAATGAACTGTTCGTCGTTGTACAGCCGCCCGACGACCAGCGGCCGGTCCGGGTCGCCGTTCAGGAAGTCGACCAGCACCTCCTGCCCGATGCGCGGAATGAAATAGCCGCCCCATCCCTTGCCGGCCCAGGGCTGCGACACGCGCACCCAGCAGGTCGACTTCTCGTTGCGCTTGTCGCTGCGGTCCCAGTGAAAGTGCACTTTCACCCGGCCGTGCTCGTCGACGTGCAGTTCCTCGTCCGACGGACCGACGACGATGGCCGACTGCGGCCCCGGCATGGTCACTCGCGGCGTGAGCCGCGGCGGCCTGAACAGCGTCTTCAACGGAAACACGGTGATCAGGAAGAAGCCGACGCCGCGCTCGCCCGTGTGCATGTGGGCCGAGTCGTCGAGCAGTTCGCGCAGCACGTCGAGCGTGTCGGCGTTCACGGCGTCGTCGGCCAGCACGTCCTCGAGCAACTGGCTGACCCGGCGCGGCCGCTCGCGGAAGTCCACCGACTCGTAGCCCGGGTGCGTCACCACGAAGGTGCAGGCGCCGATCACGTAGTCGCCGTCGCGCGAGCTGTCGGGATCGCCCTCGTAGAAGAAGCCGAGGCCGGGCGCCACGTCGGGCCAGGTGGTCAACGCCCACTGCCGGTCGCGCCGGCCCGCCAGTTGTTCGCCGCGGATCTTGGCCACGTTGTCGGCGCCGTCCGCAGTGAAGTAGCCGCCCGGGAACTCGAAAGACTCCAGGTCCGCCAGTTCGTAGCTGTCGGCGGCGTTCATGTCGGCGCCCAGCTTCTTCTTGATGGTCTTGAAGTTGCTGTCGCGCGTCGCGTGCTTGCCGGTGTCGAAGCGCTTCGCGTCCGCCCAGTGAATGATCTCGGCGAAGCGCCCTTCGCCCGCGGCGTCGGCTACGTGGCGCAAGGTGTCGCCGGCCGGCAGCTTATCGTGCGCCACGTCGCTCGCGTCGGCCAGGTGCATGGTGCCGGGGGCCTCGTGGGCGTCGAACCAGTAGTAGATGCCTTCTTCCTCCAGCAGCCGCGACAGGAAGGCGTAGTCGCTCTCCTGGTACTGCACGCAGTAGCGGCGAGGTTCGTGGACGCCGATCACACCGTCGGTCTTGTGCTTCTTGAAGCGCTTGACCGGGCTGTCGTCGCACACCAAATCGAAGACCTGCAGCACTTTCTTGTCCTGCTGAATGCACGCGTTCTGCCGCTTGCTCAAGAGCCAGAACCACGAACGCAGGCTGATGCGGTATTCGAACAGGCGCCCCGCCGGCGCCGTGCGCAGGAATCGCACCGCATGGCCCTGGCAGTGGCGTTCGCGCGCCTTGCCCTCCATATCGTCGAAGCCGATGACGACGTCGAAGGCGCGTCCCAGGATGTCCGCGGCGTCGATCTGGTCGTTTTCCGACAGCACGGTCAGCTCGTAGGCCGAGGCGCGCGACAGGCCCTCGTGCCCGACCACGCTCCAGAACATCAAATCGTCGACGACCGGCGAGTCGCTCTTGATCGTGAATGACTTGTCAGGCATGGCTCATCTTTTCCACTTCGGTGCCGTGTTGCGCGGAAGACGAATGGACCGGCGTCTTTTTGCACGACACCACCCAGCCCTCCACGGGTCTCGCGTTCTCCATGCGCAACTGCGCCTGCTGCATGGCCTCCAGCGACAGTCCCGCCCCCGCCAGCACGCGGCGCAGATAGTCCTCGCGGTGGCTGTAGCGGCCGTGCGGATGCAGCCGGAAGTCCTGCGCGTCCTCGCCGCTCGACGCTTCCAGCGTGAAGATCAGCACGCCCGCCGGGCGCAACGACCTCGCCGCCGCCTCGCACACGGGTCGCAGCTCGCCGAAATAGCACAGCGTGTCGGCCGACACGATGAGGTCGTAGGCCGTGGGCGCCTGCACCAGGAAGGCGGTGAGTTCGGCCTTGACCAGCGCGTCGTAGACCTCCCGCTGCTGCGCCTTGCCCAGCATGCGCTCCGACAGGTCGATGCCCTCCAGGCGCCGCGCGAACGGTGCCAGCAGCGGGCCGCACAGCCCGGTGCCGCAGCCCGCGTCCAGCACGTCGAGTTCGCGTCGCGGCTCGCCCATGCATTGCGCCACCACGTCGCCCACCAGGGCCGGCGCGCGGTAGTCCAGCATCGCGAGCTTGGCATCGAAGCTGTTCGCGAAGTCGTCGAACACCGCCTCGACGTACGCGTCGGGCGCGCGCTCCGGCACGGCCTCGCCGGTGCAGGCGGCGAGGTGGTGCAGCGCCTCGGGATGGCCGGGCTCCTCGGCCAGCCAGTCGCGATAGACCTGTGTCGCCTGGTCCAGCCTGCCCAGCATCTGGTAGGCCATGCCCAGCGCATGGCGCGCCTTGACGAAGCGCGGGTTGACGACCAGCGCCTCGCAGTAGGCGATGAGCGCTTCTTCATGGCGCTCTTGCCCGGTGAGCAGCCGCCCGAGATTGGTGAACGCATCGGCATAGCCGGGGTCGAGCGCGATCGCACGCCGGTAGAAGGCCTCGGCCTCGGGCAGCCTGTTCTGCTGCCGCCGCAGCACGCCCAGGTTGTTGGCCACATCGGGCCGCTCCGGCGCCAGCGCATTGGCCTGGGCATAGGCGTCGGCGGCTTCGTCGACCTGGCCCGTCTCCAGCAGCACGTTGCCCAGGTTGTTGTACCAATCCGGCACCGACGCATTGAGCGCGACCGAACGCCGGATCAGGCCGAGCGCCTCGTCGCTGCGGCCGCGCATGTGGACCAGCACGCCCATGAAGTGAAGGGCGTCGGCGTAATCCGGCGCGGCCGCGATGATGTAGCCGTAAAGCTTCTCCGCGTCGTCGAGCTTGCCCGCGCGGTGCAGCCGGACAGCCAGCTCCAGCGCATCGCCCAGGCTCAATGGCTGGACGGCTTCTGCCGGCTGCGCTTCGTGATCGGTGCTCACGTGACCTTGACCGGTACTTTCATCCGCATGCTCGCGATGGCGCTCGAGCCCGGGAAGATCGTCCGTATCGACATGGGCCGCGCGTAGTAGCGCGTCTGCACACCCTGCTTGGTGACGATGCTGCAGATCACGGTGGCGTTCTCCTGCAGATAGAACGTCCACAGCGTGCCCGTGCGAATGCCCATCACGCAGCCCCAAGGGTTGACCATGGTCACGGTGAACTTGCCGGCCTTGTCGAGCTTGGCCTTGAGCATGCGCTCGTACTCCTCGGCCTGCGCGGTGGAGCTGTTGCCCTTGGTGCCCGGCATCTTGACGTACTGCGTCTTGTTGACTTCCGCCACGATGTCGCCCTTGGCGCGCGCCGACGCCGAATTCGCCATGTGCTTGCGCAACGCCTCGCGCCAGAAGCGGGCGCCTTCGTTGTGGTCGGACTGCCCCGTGTTGCCGCCGGCGTGATAGATGGTCGGGTTGGCCTGGGAGCCCTGGAAGAACACGCTGCAGCCGTTGATGGCGGCCGTGAAGAAGATGTCGGGGTCCTCCGCCGTCGTGCCCTTCGGCGGAATGGTCAGTCGCACGATCGCGGTCGAGGCATCCCAGGGCAGAAACCAGATCGGCTTGCGGGAGCCGTCGTCCGCATAGTCGGCGTCGAAGCGCAGCACGCCGATGCCTTCCTGCTCGGCACCCGACTTGCCGCCCATCTGCCGGTCTTTCCACAGCTTGGCATAAGCCACCTTGTGGTCGCGCATCATGCGTGCGTAACGCACCGACTTCGGCACCGACCCTGCCGCGTTGGTGTTCAGGTGCGACGCGAAGCCCGTGGTATCGATGTCGGTGCCGGTCGACCCGCGATCTCCCGCGACGTCGTTCGGCGGCGCGATGGCGTATTTCTGCATGAAGGACAGCGGCTCGCTGAAGAACTTCTTGGTGTAGTTGGTCATGATCGAAAGACCCACTCGTGATCAGAACTCGTAAGTGAACGCACCATCGGCGACACCCACCTTCACGCGCTCGATCGCCTTCCCTTCCATCATGCGATTCAAGAACTCGCGGCTGACGTCCGGCAGCATCGTGTTGGTGAGGATCGCGTCGATCATCCGGCCGCCCGATTCGCTCTCGGTGCAGCGGCTCACGACCAGCTTCACCACGTCGTCGCCGTACTCGAACGGAATCGAATAGCGCGCCTCCACCCGCTTCTTGATGCGCTTGAGTTGCAGCTCGACGATCTTCCCGAGCATTTCGTCGGACAGCGGGTAGTAAGGAATGGTCACCAGCCGGCCCAGCAGCGCGGGCGGGAAGATCTTCAAGAGCGGATCGCGCAGCGCCTTGGCCATGCCCTCGGGGTCGGGCATCAGCTCCGGGTCTTTGCAGAGGCCGGCGATCAGGTCGGTGCCGGCATTGGTCGTCAGCAGGATGAGCGTGTTCTTGAAGTCGATGCTGCGGCCCTCGCCGTCTTCCATGAAGCCCTTGTCGAAGACCTGGAAGAAAAGCTCGTGCACGTCGGGGTGCGCCTTCTCCACCTCGTCGAGCAGCACCACGCTGTAGGGCCGGCGGCGCACGGCCTCGGTGAGCACGCCTCCCTCGCCGTAGCCCACGTAGCCGGGAGGCGCGCCCTTGAGCGAACTCACGGTGTGCGCCTCCTGGTACTCGCTCATGTTGATGACGATCATGTTCTGCTCGCCGCCGTACAGCGACTCGGCCAGCGCGATCGCGGTCTCGGTCTTGCCCACCCCCGAGGTGCCGGCCAGCATGAACACGCCGATCGGCTTGATCGGGTTGTCCAGCCCGGCGCGCGAGGTCTGGATGCGCTTGGCGATCATCTCCATCGCATGGTCCTGGCCGATCACGCGCTGCGACAGCAGCTTGGGCAGGTTGAGCACGGTCTCGATCTCGTTGCGCTGCATGCGGCCGACGGGAATGCCGGTCCAGTCGGCGACCACCGACGACACGGCATGCTGGTCGACCGAAGGCAGGATGAGCGGCGACTCGCCTTGCACCGCCGCGATCTGGCCTTGCAGATCGTGCAGTTCCGCCAGCAGCGCCGTGCGGTCGGGCGCCGCACCTTCGGCCGCGGCCGCGTCCACCGGCTTGTTGCCCTCGCGCAGCTTGCTGCGCAGTCCGAGCAAGCGGTCGACCAGCGCCTTCTCTTCCTTCCACCGTCCATTCAGCGCGTCGAGTTGCGTCTTCGCTTCCGACAGTTGCGACTGCACCAGCGACGAACGTTTGCTGACGTCGATGCCGATCGCCTCCTCGCGGCCGATGATCTCCTGCTCCACCGTCAGCGCCTCGATGCGGCGCTGCACGTCCTCGACCTCGGGCGGCATCGCATGCTGCGACACGGCGACGCGCGCGCAGGCGGTGTCGAGCAGGCTCACGGCCTTGTCGGGCAGCTGGCGTGCCGGGATGTAGCGGTGCGACAGCTTCACGGCCGCCTCGATCGCCTCGTCGAGCAGTTGCACGCGGTGGTGCTTCTCGAGCACGCTGGCCACGCCGCGCAACATCAGGATGGCCTTGGTCTCGTCGGGCTCCGGCACCTGCACCACCTGGAAGCGCCGCGTGAGCGCCGGGTCCTTCTCGATGTACTTCTTGTACTCGGCCCAGGTGGTGGCCCCGATGGTGCGCAGGTTGCCGCGCGCGAGCGCCGGCTTCAGCAGGTTGGCCGCATCGCCGGTGCCGGCCGCGCCGCCCGCGCCCACCAGCGTGTGGATCTCGTCGATGAACAGGATGATCGGCGTGGGCGAGGCCTGCACCTCGTCGATGACCTGGCGCAGGCGCTGCTCGAACTCGCCCTTCATGCTGGCGCCGGCCTGCAGCAGGCCGATATCGAGCGTGAGCAGCTTCACGTCCTTGAGCTGCGGCGGCACGTCGCCGCGCGCCAGGCGCTGCGCGAAACCTTCGACCACCGCGGTCTTGCCGACGCCGGCTTCGCCTGTGAGCAGCGGGTTGTTCTGGCGGCGCCGCATCAGGATGTCGACGATCTGGCGGATCTCTTCGTCGCGCCCGGTCACCGGGTCCATCTCTCCCTTCTTGGCCTTCTCCGTGAGGTCGACAGCAAACTTCTTGAGCGCATCGCCCTTGCCCATGGCGGCCGGCGCCATCGCGCCGCTGTCTTCGCCGGGGGCGCCGCTGCCCATGCCGGTGCCGTCCTGCGCGCGCATCTTCGATTCGGGCGAGGGGTCGCAGATCTTCGCGAAGTTGTCGGCCAGGTCTTCGACCTTGACCTTCTCGAACTGCTTCGACATGTTGAGCAGCGGATTGCGCAGGCTCGGCGTCTTGAGCATGCCCACCAGCAGATAACCGGTGCGCACCTGCGCCTCGCCGAACTGCAGCGTGGCGTAGGTCCACGCGCGCTCGATGGCGTTTTCGATGTGCGGCGAGAAGTCGCTGATGGCGGTGGCCCCGCGCGGCAGGCGGTCGAGTGCGGCCGTCATGTCCTTGGCGATCACCGAGACGTCGAGCCCGTAATGCTGGATCACGCGGTGCAGGTCGGAGTCCTGCGCCTGCAGGAACTGGGCGAACCAGTGCTCCAGCTCCACGTAGGGGTTGCCACGCATCTTGCAGAAGACGGTGGCTCCCTCGATCGCCTTGTACGCCAGCGAGTTGAGCTTGCCGAACAGGGCGGTGCGACTGATTTCACTCATGGCTTTTTCTCCATCGTCGAATGAGGGGCGGAATGAATTCCGAATGAGTCCGAATGAATCTGCAATGAATTCCAATGAACGCTCAGGCCGGCACGTTCGCCGCGTCGCCGTCGATGCGCACATCGGCGGCGTCGCGCCGGCGGGCCCGCGAGCCGAGCCACGACACCCAGCCCAGCCGCGGCGCATTGCCTGCGCCCGCGCCCAGGCGCGTGGGCGGCACTTCCCCCTGTTCCAGAATCAGCTCGGCGTCCCAATACAGCTCGCCTCCCAGCAGTTGCTGCATCCAGCGCTGCAGCGCAAGCCGCGCCGAACCGGAGGGCAGGAACATGCGGTAGCGCTCCAGCGACAGCGGCCCGATGTGCAGCCGCACGCGGTGCTGCCGGTCCCAGGCGCGCTGGCCCATCATGGCGCCGAGGCCGAGCGTGCGCGACGCTTCGCCGCGGCCCAGCCGCGTGAGTTCCTGCGTGGGCAGCGGCATCCAGTGCCCAACCCACGGCTCGAGGCGCACCGGCACACCGAAGTAGCTGCCGAGCACCGCCTCCACGCCTTCGGCGTTGTGCACCTGCCGCAGCAGGCGCCCCGAGAAATGCAGGCGCGCGTCGTCGTGAATCTGGTCGCGGCCCTGCCGCGCTGCCGTGCCGATGCCGACCAGCGCGCCGACCTGGCGGCGGAAGTTGTCTTCCTGCGGCCGGTCCATGCCCACCGCCGGCCGGGCCTGGGCCCAGGCCCGGTAGAAGAACAGCGAGAAGCGATGCGCGAAGGTGTCCAGAAAGGCGAGCCAGGTCGGGTCGCCGTAATTGATGGTGCGCTCGCGGATGAAGTCGCTCAGGTGCACCGGCAGCGGCCCGTTCGGGCCCAGGTAGCCGAAGAAGTGCTGGCGCAGCCGCGGCGGCGAATGCGCCGCGGTCGCCTCGAAGCGGCTGAAGCTCGCGGGCGCGAACGACAGCGACGGCTCCTGCCCCACGCGCACCGGCTCCGCGCTCGGCAGCAGCGCGCGGCCCCAGCGCGGCGCCGGCGCGGCCAAGGCCTCGAGCCTCCGCATCAGCGCGAAGTAGTCGTAGGCCCAGGGCTCGGCGCCGCAGGCCTGCAGCCGCTGCCCGACCGTCTCGGACGCTGCGGCCTGCGCGCGCGGGAGGTTCACAGGATCGGGCGTGCCCCGCACAGCGGCCTCCATCGCATGATCTCGCCCCGGCCCGCCGCGGCGAGCACGGTCTCGACGAAATGATTGACCTCCACGTGACGCGCCAGGTAGCGCGCCATCACCGCGCCGAACAGAAAGGCGCTGTGCCCGTGGAAGGCGTTGCGGTCGACCTCCAGCGTCACCTCGAGCCCGCGGCCGAAGGCGATCGGCCCGGCCAGCGGCAGGCGCCGCGCCACCGGCTTCGATCGCACCGACAGCAGCCCGCGCACCTGGCTCTGCCGCGATTCGTCGGCGAGCCCGGCATAGAGCATGAGCATCTCGCGCAGTGCGGCCGCGCCCTGCTGCGGCGAGCTGTCGGCGAGCGACAGGTAGTTGAGCGCCAGGTGGTCGATGACGCGCCACCCGAGTCCCTGGCTCACCACCGGCGACACCGGCCGCGACGGGCCGCGCACCATGCGCACGCGCTGTGCCGGAAAGGAGTCGATGCAGTCGAAGTCGTTGTCGCGGCCCATCGGCAGCAAGAGCGGCAGGTCGCGGTTGGTGACCAGCGCGTTCACGGCCAACTGCCGCAGCGTGCCGGCGAAGGGGGCTTGCTGCGGATCGACGATCTGCATGTAGACCTCGGAGCCGATGTGGCTGCTGCGGTGCCCTTCGGTGCGCTGCTTCGCCGACGGCATGCGGGGCTCGCGCGTGGTCGTGAAGTAGGCCGGGTGACCATGGCGGCTGCCGTGGAAGGCCGCGTAGAAAGGCAGGAAGGCCTGCTCCAGCACACCCTCGCCGGCACTCGGGCCGCCGTGGCCGATCACCTCGGTGACGGTGTGCACCTCGAAGTCCTGCGGTCGGGTGCGGTCGGGCAGCAGGTGGAACTGGCTCACGCCCTCGTTGACCGTCACGCGGTCGAGCCGCTTCGCGAACAGGTTGACGGCCGGCACACAGTGCAGCCGCACGTTGTCGGCGCTGACGAGCTTCTCGAGCGCCGCGTCGCCGCGCGAAAAGAGCACCACGACCTCGACCTCGCTCACCGGCAAGTTCGCAAGCACGCGTTGCAGGCCCGTGATGCGCGCGAACTGGAAGCGCTGCGGAAACGCGAAGTACTCCTGCACGAGCCGGTGCCCCGAGAAGCCGGTGGCGGTGACGGGCAGCAGCGCCTCGTCGTCCTCGAAGCCCACCGCCTCGACCGCGCTGGCGGGGAGCTGGCGCACGGCACCGGCCGAGGCGCCCGAGGCCAGCGGCTGCACCATCACGCCGAGCGGCTTGCCCAGCATGCATTCGTGCAGCTGCCAGGCCACGTCTTCGGCGCCGCCGAAATGAATCACCAGGTCGTCGAGTGCGATCTGGTCGAATTTGAGCCCCGCGGTGGCGCGCAGCGCGATGCGCAGCCCGCCACGGATCTCGCGCGACTGCGGATGCTGCGCCAGCGGCAGGTCGGGCGCGTAGCTGAAGTACTGCGCGCGCTGCACCTCGACGGGCCACACGCGCAAGGCGCGCGACGTGCGGAACTCGCAATGCGTGCTCTGGCCCACCGCCTGCCGCGCGCGCAGCCCGCTGCCGCGCTTCAACGTGGGGCCATGGGCCAGATTGGCGTCGTCCGGGTCGCAGCCCACCGACACCACCACCATCGAGGGCGTGGGCGCCATGAACTGCGGATAGACGATGTCGAGCAGGTGGCCGGTGAAGCGCGGGTACTCGGCATCGAGCTTGAGGCCGACCCGCGCCGACAGGAAGGCGGTGGCCTCGATCAGCCGTTCGACATAGGGATCGGCCACCTCCTGGCCTTCGATGCCCAGTCGGTTCGCGATCTTCGGGAAGGCGCGCGCGAACTCCCCGGCGCTCTCGCGGAAGTAGCGCAGTTCCTGTTCATACAGGGTCAGGAGGCGCGGGTCCATGCAAGCTCAGCGCCGCGCGAGCGCAGCTTCATCCTCGATCTCGATCCGCCCCTCTTCCAGGTCGATGCGGCTGCGCATCAAAAACTCCAGCGGCACCGGTTGCGCCCACAGCATTCCGCGGATCTTGAGCCCGATGCGGTTGTGGGAGTCGAGTGCCGAGCCTTCCATGACGAGTTCCACTTCGAGTGTGCGAGGCAGGATGCGGGGCTCGAACTGCAGGATGGCGTTCTTCAGAGCCTGTTCCATGCTGACACGCTGAACGGACGACGTGAACTGGCCGGACAGCATAGGCAATCCGTAGTTGAGCACCGAGCGCGCCGCGTTGGGATAGCGCTTGTCGTCGAAGGCCAGGCCGTGCCCGGTGGCGTTGAGCAGCCACGACAGGTCGCGCAGCATGGCCTGGCGCAGGGCCTGGCGCGTGAGGGTGCGCTTGTCGTCGCCCTCGCGCTTCTCGCTCGGGGCGTTGTCGATCAGCCGGTCGAGCAGCGAGGGCTGCAGCCGTTCCTGCGCGATCTGCTCAGCCACCGGCGGCCTCCTGCTGCGCCTCCCCCGTCTCGGCCGTGAAGAGGATCTCGCGGATGTCGAGCATGGCGTGTTCCTCGCCGTCGTCGCCGCTGAACATGCGCTGGCCATGGCCGGCCCAGACCTCGGGCTGCAGCTCGCGCCATTCGGTCTTGCGCGCCAGCTGCAGCCCGCCGTCGCCGCAGGCCTGCGAGCCTTCGTAGCGCGTGGGCACCAGCGCCAGCGTTTCGCCGCCGTTCTCGAACTGCAGGTGCGCTGGCAGCCAGACGCAGTCGCGCAGGTCTTCGGGCGGGTCGAACTTGATGTGGGCGAGGCGGGCGAAGGGAATCCAGTAGTACCGGCCGTTCACGAAGGCTTCGAGCACCGGGCCCAGGCGCATGTCGGCATCGGCCAGCCAGTCGAAGGGCTTGCCGTCGAGCGTGCCGGGCGTGGCGGGCGCGGCATCGAAGGCACGGCCGCGCAGGTCTTCGGCCAGCGCCGCATCGCCGGTGCCGTGGCGCAGCAGCGATTCGATCAAGAGCGCAAGCCATTCGTCGGGCTGCCCGAAGACCATCGGCGTGCGCTTGCCCGCGAACACTTCGGCGCGCAGGCCTTCGCAGCGGATGGCTTCGCCATACACCTGCTTCATCGGCACCGCCAGCGCATCGAGCTCGGCCGCCACGCCGAGCTGGTTGAGCGCGCGTTCCCACTGGCCGACCACGCACAACAGCTGGGCCATGAAGACGCGCAGCTTCGCATCGCCGGGCTTGGCCTTGACCTCGTCGGTCAGGGCCTTGAGTGCGCCGGTCGGATCGGCGGCTTGAAGGAGTTCGGCTGATCGAGTCATACAACATTCCTTTTCGATTGCGTGGAACCACGGAGCAATGCAATGCACCGGCCGGCGAAGCCAGGCCCGATCGGGAGACACCGTGGAACCGGCTTTGCCGGGCCACTGGTGTCGCCCCCGGAGAGGGGGTTGGCGGACCACACGAAGTGGGGGAGCCTGGGGAAGAGCTTGGTCATTCGTTGTTCATGACGCAGCTGCGGACGGCGCCGCGCTGGCCGGTCGACTTCTGCGGCGCGGAGCGCAGCTCGATCTTCCGGTAGTAGAAGAAGATGATTTCGCAAGGCCGCCGCGGCGTGCCGCCGGTCAGGATCGAATGGGTGTCGACGCGCGCACCCTCGAGCAGGATCTCGAGCGTGGGCTGCATGTCCTTCGACGCATCGCCGCCCGCCTTGAAGACCGAGAGCTGCACCTTGATGTCCGAATCCTGGCTCTTCATGAGGCTCGCGATCGAGGCCGTGGCCGCATCGCAGTTGCGCACCACGATCAACGGGTGGTTGCGCACCCGGCCCTTGCTCGCACCGGGCGGCGTCTTGACCTCGGCCAGGTAGGCATAGCCCGCGATGTCCATGCGCTGCTTGCCGTCTTCGTAGGCGCGCTTGGACTCGCCCTCCATCACCGTGCCCTTGTTCTCGATCAGCATGGCGAAGTCGTTGTCGCTGACACCGGTCATGTGATCCAGCAGGCGCAGGGCCTCGTCCGGGTCCAGGGTTCCGTCGATCGTCCAGGACATCTGTATCTCCTCGAAGTGAAGGCAAGGCGTTCAATTGACCGTGGTCCAGCGGACCATGGCGGTGAAAATCTGTCGGCGCCGTTCCGGCTGCACCGCGCCGCGCACGCGCAGGTCGGCAAGCGACTCGGCCGCGCGCGCACCGAAGAGGCGCGGTGCGCTGTGCGCCACTGCGGGCACCGCCAGCACAACCAGGCGCGTGCCCTCGCCGGCCAGCCAGGGCAGGTCGAAGCGCTGGGTGGCGGGCGCCTCGCTCGTGCCGCGTTCGAAGCGGTTCGACTCGCCGGGGTCGGCGGGGTACACCGGCCGGATCGCGCCCTGCGCGTCCACGCCGACGACGACCATGTCGAGCGACTGCCCGGTGGCATTGCGCACATGCAGCACGGCGCGCTCGTTGGCGCGCGGCGGCTGCAGGCGGAGTGCGGCTTGCTGTGCCGGCTCGCTGCGCAGCAGGCGGGCGCCGTCCCACACCTCGAGCGTGGCGTCGAAGCCGGCCAGGCGTCCGTCCTGCCCCAGGGCCTGAAGACGGTCGAGCCACTTGAGCTGGGCCAGGGCCTGCAGACGCTGGCGCAGGCCGGCCGCATCGGCCACCACGACACCGGGAGCACCGAGCGCGGGCGAGTCGATGTCCAAGCGATGGCCGGCAGGCCCCAGGTCGGCCCAGCGCACATCGGCATCGCCTTCGCTCACCAGCCGGATCGAAGCCGGGTAGTCGAGCGCCATGCCCGCGGGCAGCGGGCCCTTGCCGCGCACGCGCAGAGCCAGATCGGGCGGTTCGTCGAGCGGCACGATGCTCCACAGCGCGGCACCGGACAGCCCCTGCAGCGACGCCGGCACCGGCAGGCCCGATGCGTCCGCGCCGACCTGGGCCAGCGCCGCGGCCTCGCTGCGCACGGTGCCGTCTTCGAGCGTGGCGCGCACGCGCACTGGCTGTTGCGGCACCAGCCCGTCGAGCTCGCCGGCCTGCACGCGCAGGCTCGCACCCGCACGCTCGGCACGCCACACGGGGCGCGTCGATGCGGGGGCCGCCGTGTTGGAGAACAGGGGCGCGTCGAGGTTGCCCTCGGCCACGGGCGAGGGCAGCTCCCGGTTGGGAAAACGCGTCTCCAGCTCGGCGATGACGGGCGGATAGAGCGCGAGCACGCCGTCGAAGAGTTCGCGCCAGGTGCCGGGCCGGCGCTGCAGCGCCTCGACCACGGCCCAGGTCAGCAGGCCTTGCGGCTGCGCCTCGCGGCTGCCGCGCGGCAGGCGCAGTTCGGGCGTGACCTGGTGGCTCTCGGAGGCGAACAGGGCGACGTAGCGCGCACGCGGCACGGCCGGGCCGGCCGGTGCCACGGCCGACACCGCCGCCGGTGCAGCGACCGCCGTGCCGCGCGCGAGCACGTCGGCGCGGATGCCTCGGAAGCGAACCTCGTCCTCAAACGGTGCTGCAGGTGAAGGCGAAGATGCAGGTGTCGCCGTCGCAGCGCGCGTCATCGATGCGGCGGCACAGGTGTCGAACACCGAGCCCACGAACACGCCGCGCGCCAGGAAGGCCTGTACCCAGGCGTCGATGTCCACGTCGCGCAGGCCGCCGGGCAGCGGTGCGCCGCTGCCCACGGCACCGGCAACGTCGCGCGCGAGAAAGTTCTCGGCCAGGCCGTCGGGCTCCTGGTATCGCTTGGTGCCGTCGCGCCAGCGGGTGCCATGGCCCGAGAAGTAGAGCAGCACGAAGTCGCCGCTCGTCGATCGGGCGAGCAGGCGGCCCAGCGCTTCGTGGATGCGCTGTGCATCGGGCAGTGCGGCGCCGGCCACGCCGTCGGCCAGCACGTGGATGTCGGCCGCGGCGAAGCCCTGCTGCTCCAGGGCGCGGCGCATCAGCATCACGTCGTTGCGCGGTGCCTGCAGCCACATCGACGACGGCTGGTTCACCAGCTCGGACACGCCCACCAGCAAGGCACGCTGCACCGCATTCGCGCCGCCGGCCGTGGCCAGCAAGGCCAGCAGCAAGGCCGCACGAAGAAGGCGGTGCAGGTCGATCACGTGCGTGCCCTTCGCTTCATGGCGGCGCCACCGATTCGACCAGCGGCGAATTCACGAGCAGCGCGCGGCCCTGCACCGCATCGCCGCCGGCCAGGCGCAGCCGCCAGCGGCCTTGCGCGTCGGGCCCGCCGATGACTTCGGCGCCGGCCGCGGCCAGCAGCGACTGCGCATCGGCCATGCCGGTGGCGGGCTTCCAGCGCAGCAGCACCTGCGTCTGCGCGGCCGGCGTCGCCGGCGCAGGCAGCGTGCGAAAGAGCACCTCTTCGGGCTCGTCGGCCGAACGCAGCAGGGCCACGTTCTGCACCACCACCACCAGGGCGAGCAGGGCCAGCGCCGGGCGCACGACGCGATCGGCGCGAAACCAGCCCATCAGCCGCGACCACCAGTCGCCGCGCGCGGCGGCTACCGGCACGGCAGGCGTGAGCGCGCCGGGCTCGGTCGACGCATGCAGCGGCGTGGCGAGCCGGGTGGCGGCCTCGAGGTAGAGCGTCTGGTAGTCGGCGCGCGGATCGTCCACGCCCAGCGGCGTGCCCGACAGCACCGTGAACACGCCGCCCGTGGTGCGCAACGCGATGCGGCCGGGCTCGGGCGAGATCGGCAGCGGCTGCTGCACGGCCCATTCGTCGTGCACCGCGCGCACGGCCGCCAGCCGCGTGGCCGACAGTTCCCCCAGCACGCGCGCGCACAACTGCGGCCGCTGCTCGATGTTGACCACGTTCCAGGTCTGGATGAGGCCGAACATGGGCTCGAAGGGCTCGTCGCCGGGCTCCAGCAGCACGTCGTAGGCGCTGGCCCAGTCGGCCTCGCTGGCGGCCATCCACCCGCGCCACAGCTTGCCGTGCAGGCACTTGTCGAGCAGCACGCCGAGCAGGCGGCCGTCGTGCAGCACGCTGATCAGGCGGCCCGGCATCCAGCGCGCCGGAAAGGCCCGCTCGGCCACGGCCTCGCGCCGCCGCGCGAGTTCGGTCAGCGGCAGCAGCAGGCTGGCGTCGAAGGACCGGGCGGCCGCGGTGCCGGCGGCGGGGGCCGGGATGTCGGCGGCGGCCGGCCCGTCGCCCGAGCGCCCGAGGGTGCTGCGGATCAGGCTGAGCGGCGGCCAGAGATCGGTGGGCATGGGTCTTGTCCTGAATGGCTTACGTCTTCAGGTGTAAGACGCCTCAGCGCCCAGGATTTTGAAAACCTGCAGGATCGCGCCCATGTTGCCGCCCTCGATCGCGATGCCCAGCGTCTGCGTGATCCACTGGCCCAGCGTGGTGCGCGCATAGTCGGCCGGCAGGCCCTCGCGCTTGTGCACCAGGCCCAGGCGGCCGGCGCGGTAGTGGTACGAGGCGATGGCGTGGCGCGCCGCGATGCCCGACAGCCCGCCGGCCGCCTCGCGGCCGAAGCCTTCGCACAGCAGGATGCGCTCGGGCTCGGGCAGCCCGGCGATGAAGCGCCGCGCCGCGGCCTGCACGGCCGGCGTGCTGAGGCCGTGCTCGACCAGTTCGTCCTCGGCATCCTCGGCCGCGCCGACCTGGGCTTCGAGTTCGTTCTCTGTGATCTGGTCGCCGATCGAGAGCTTGCGGCGGAACGAGCTGGCGCGGGTGCAGTCGATCAGGTAGCGCCGGAAGTACGCGCACAGGGCGAAGGCGGTGGACGGCGCGCTGCGGGTGCGGGCCTCGTCGTCGCCCGCGGCGGGCTCGTCCGCATCGTCCAGGTCGGCATCGAGCCGCAGCACCTTGGCATAGATGAACTGCGCGACGAGGTCGGCGCGGCTCTCGCCGAGTGCGCGCAACTCGGGCGGATGGCAGCCACCAAGGGCACCGCCGACGATGCCGTACATGCGGCCCATCTCGTCGGAGGACAGCGTTTGACGCCGCCGCCAGAGGCGGACGAGTTCGACGCTCTGCTCCGCGGAAAGGGTGTCCTGCATGCCGCTGGGTGCCGCTGAAGGAGGCCGCTACCTGCCGCTAGTCATCCACACAGGCGTCTTCTTGCGGCACCAGGCATTGCGGAAGGTCCGCGCCCACTGCCGCGCCGCGCGTGCGGATGCTCGACGTCGCAGCCGCGGCCACGGCCTGGCCGCGCGGCAGCAGGATCCACAGCTGGCCGCGCTCCTTCATGCGGCGTGCCTGCGTGGCGGCCTGCTGGCCGTTGCCGAAGAAGTAGTCGGCCCGCACCGCGCCGCGGATCGCGCCGCCGGTGTCCTGCGCGATGGTGAGGCGCTGCATCGGCGTGCCGCTGCCCGGCGTGCGGGTCGAGACGAAGACGGGGTAGCCCAGCGGCGTGCTGCGCGGGTCGACCGCGATCGAACGGCCCGCCGACAGCGGCACGCCGAAGGCGCCGACCGGCCCGCCGGCGCCGCCGCCGGCTTCCTTGAAGAACACGTAGCTCGGGTCCTTGATGCCCGAGCCGAGCACCGGGCTGGTGGCGCGCCGGCCCGGCACCACCACCGCGCCGCTCGCGGCAGGCAGGGCCAGCGTGAAGCCGCGCGTGCGGATGGCGGTGGTGCTGTCGGCCTCGTCGTCGCCGTCGTCGAGTTCGAGTTCCACGCCCAGGCCGCGGGTCTTCACGGTACTCAGGGGCTTGCCGGAAGACGACTGCGCGATCGTGGGCCGGAAGGGCTGGCCGTTCTGCTCGGCATAGGCGACGCGCACCACCTCGCCGCTGGGCAGGCGGATGCGGCCCGAGCCCTGGATCTGCATCTCGTAGAGCGCGGTGGCGCTGCTGACGAAGGCGAGCACGCGGGCGTTGGGCGCGCCCTTGGTCTCGATCTCTTCGCGCGTGTAGTAGGGCAAGAGGCGGCGGCCCTCGATGCGCAGGCGCACCTTGCGGTCGAGCGTGTCGCGCGTGATGCCGGACAGGTCGAGCGCGTAGAGGCCGGGCGCGCCCATGTCGCGGGTGGACAGACCTTGCTGCACGACCACATTGCGGCCCTCGAGGCGCGCGGCCACCGTGCCGGTGCCGGGCGGCAGCTTGCGCGCGTCGGCGAACAGCATGTCCTCCGGCTGGCCGTACACCGGGTAGATGTAGGGCGGCGCGTAGCTGCGGCTGCCGGGGATCTCGGGCTCGAAATAGCCGGTGACGACGCCGTCGGGCTTGCGGTCGTCGTCGCGGATCTGATAGACCGAGAACTCGCGCTCGAAGAAGCCGCGGATCGCGGGGTTGCTCTTGCCGTCCACCGCCGCGGCGCGTTGGCAGATCTGGCGCCACTCGGCACCGCGGCCGGTCATCACCTTGCAGCTGCCGATAAAGGCCGGCCAGCTTTCGGCGAAGTCGTCGCGCACCCAGCCGGGCACGGTGTCGTAGCCGACCGAGGTGTAGGTGGCGAGCTGGGTCGAGAAGGTGCGGGCCTGCCCGGCGACGCTGGCGTTGCCGCTGGGCGGTCGGGCGGGCTCGGGCGCGGCGCCGATCGTCACGGGCGCCTGCGCGGCGACAGGTGCCACCGGCGCGGCGGCCACCGGTGCCGGGCGCGCCGGTGCCGGTGCCGGCGGCGGTGCGGTGGCGCAGCCCGCGAGCGTCGCGGCGATGCCCGCCGCAGTGCCCCAGCGCAGCACGGCGAAGAAGGCCGTCGACGAGGAAGAGACGTTGGTGAGGTGTGCGACGTTGATGCCGTTGGTGTTCATGCTGCGCTCCGGGTCATGAGGCGTGGGCCAGCTGGCCCGACGTCCGGAAGACGATTACTTCTCCGTGATCTTGAAAAACGCCGTGCCGTAGTTGTCCTTGCAAGGCGAACCGGACGGGCACACGGGCTTGCCGAGCAAGGGCGCGGGCCCGGCGCCGCGGGCGGCTTCGAGCGCGGAAAGCACCGGCAGCGGGAACTGCGGGAACACGCCCTCGTTCTGCAGGCCGGAGCCGCTGAAGTCGCGCTCACGCTCGCTGACCAGCACGGCGAACTGGTTCACGCCGGGCGGGCCGCCCGCATCCATCGGCCAGGACGCACGCGGCAGCGCGAGGCTGGCACCGGCGTTGATCTTGTTGTACTTGTCGAGCAGGTTGGGGAAGAGCAGGAACATCTCGCCGCCGCTCGACAACAGGTAGACGTAGACGAAGCCCTCGCGCTTGCTGCGCACCTCGAAGCCCAGCTTGTCCTTGCCGACCGTCACCTCGGCCTTGCGCGCCGTGGCCGCGACGTCGAAGCCGGGCGTGGTGCCCTCGGCCAGCGCCTGCAGCGACTCGGCCGGCGTGCGCGGCGGCGGTG
>NZ_LYVO01000102.1 GCF_001984055.1 Variovorax sp. KK3 | reverse complement strand
GTCTTGGAAGGCACGGCGCGGATTGTCATGCACCCGCCGGCATGGCCCTCGGCGCGGCGAATCGTCGATGGCCTGTACGCGCTTGCAATTCGAACGGTGCCTCGCTCATGTCGCGTGCATCTGTTTTATTGACACCCGTTCTCGTTTACCCTAGATTACTAACCGGCCGGTCATTAATGACCCCCCATCGTTCCTCACAGGGTGTCCCATGACCGCGTCGTCCGCTTATTCCGCCTTCCGTCACGCCGGCGTTTTGCTGCTTGCCGCACTCGCGCTCGCCGGCTGCTCCCGTCCCCCGGCACCCGAGGAACCGCTGCGCGCCGTCAAGGTGATGACGGTCGGTACGAGCGCTTACGGCACCGAGCCGGAGTACGCCGGCGAGGTGCGGGCGCGGGTCGAGTCGCGCTTGGGCTTTCGCGTGGCCGGCAAGATCACCCGCCGCCAGGCCGAGCTGGGCCAGCCGGTGAAGGCGGGCCAGGCCCTGGCTCAGCTCGATCCACAGGACTACCGCCTCGCGGCCGATGCGGCGCGTGCGCAGCAAGCCGCCGCCCTGACCAACCGCGATCTGGCCCGGGCCGACCTGCAGCGCTACCGCGGCTTGCGCGAGCAGAACTTCATCAGCGCCGCCGAGCTGGAGCGGCGTGAAAGTACCCACAAGGCGGCCCAGGCACAGCTCGAACAGGCACAGGCGCAACTCGCCACGCAGGGGAACCAGGCGCAGTACACCACGCTGGTGGCCGACGTGCCCGGCATCATCACCGCGATCGAGGCCGAGCCGGGGCAGGTGGTTTCGGCCGGCACGACGGTCGTGCGCATTGCGCAGGACGGTGCGCGTGACGTGGTGTTCTCGGTGCCGGAAGACCGCGCCGGCCTCGTCAAGACCGGCTCTGCCGTGGCGGTGCGCGGCTGGGCCGACGGCAAGGAAATGGAAGGCCAGGTGCGCGAGGTGGCCGCCAGCGCCGACGCCGTGACGCGCACGTACCAGATCAAAGTGGCGATCGACGCCGCCACGGCGCCGGCCCTCGGGGCCACCGTCTACGCGCGCCCGCGCGCCCTGTCGCACAGCGGCGCACCCGTCATGAAGCTGCCGACCAGCGCGCTTCGCCAGGAGGGCAAGGGCAGCGCGGTCTGGGTGCTGGACAAGTCCACGATGACCGTGCGCTCGCAGCCGGTGCAGGTGAGCACCGCCGACGGCAACGAAGCAGTGATCGGCAGTGGCCTGGAGCCTGGGGCGCTGGTCGTGGTGGCCGGCGTGCATGTGCTGTCGCCGGGGCAGAAGGTCACGATCTACAGGGACAAGACCGCGGCGCCGGGCCCTGCGGTGCAGGAAGCGGTCAATGCGCCGGGCACGGTCACGCCGGTTTCCGCTCCGCGCTGACGAGGCCCCCATGAGCAACGAAACCCCCGCCGCCGGCAAGGCCGGCTTCAACCTGTCGAAATGGGCGCTGGACCACGCGGCGCTCACGCGCTACCTGATGCTGGTGCTGATGGTGCTGGGCTTCGCGGCCTACTTCCAGCTGGGCCAGGACGAAGATCCGCCATTCACCTTCCGCGCGATGGTGGTGCGCACCTACTGGCCGGGCGCGACGGCGCAGCAGGTGGCCGAGCAGGTGACCGACAAGCTCGAGCGCGCCCTCCAGGAAGCGCCTTACGCCGACAAGATCCGCAGCTATTCGAAGCCGGGCGAGTCGCAGATCATCTTTCAGATCAAGGACTCGTCGCGGCCGGGCGAGGTGGCCAACGTCTGGTACACGGTGCGCAAGAAGATCGGGGACATCCGCGGTACGCTGCCGTCGGGCATCCAGGGGCCATTCTTCAACGACGAGTTCGGCGACGTGTACGGCGTGATCTACGCGCTGGAAAGCGACGGCTTCAGCTATGCCGAACTCAAGACCTTTGCCGACGACGTGCGGCAGCAACTGCTGCGCGTGAAGGACGTGGCCAAGGTCGAGCAGTTCGGCGTGCAGGACGAGAAGGTCTTCATCGAGGTTTCGCAGAAGCGGCTCGCGCAGCTCGGGCTGGACTTCAACGCCGTGCTGTCGCAGCTCGGCCAGCAGAACGCGGTCGAGAGCGCCGGCACGATCCAGTCGCCCGCCGACGTGGTGCAGGTGCGCGTGGGTGGTCAATTCACCAGCGTCGAGCAGCTGCGGGCCATGCCGATTCGCGGCAGCTCCGGCAACCAGATGCGGCTGGGCGACATCGCGGACATCCGGCGTGCATACGTCGATCCGCCGCAGGTGAAGGTGCGGCACCAGGGCAAGGAAGTGATCGGGCTGGGCATTTCCATGGCCAAGGGCGGCGACATCATCGCGCTGGGCAAGTCGCTGCGCGCCGCCACGGCCGAGATCGACAAGCGCCTGCCGGCCGGCGTGAAGCTGGCCCAGGTGCAGGACCAGCCGGTGGCGGTTTCGACCTCGGTCAACGAATTCGTGCGGGTGCTGATCGAGGCGGTGGCGATCGTGCTGGCGGTGAGCTTCATTTCGCTCGGGTTGCACAAGGGCGGCCGCTTCGGCTGGCACGTGGACATCCGCCCCGGCCTGGTCGTCGCGATCACCATTCCGCTGGTGCTGGCCGTGACCTTCCTGGCGATGAACTACTTCGGCATCGGCCTGCACAAGATCTCGCTGGGCTCGCTGATCATCGCGCTGGGCCTGCTGGTGGACGACGCGATCATCGCGGTCGAGATGATGGTGCGGAAGATGGAGGAGGGCTACGACAAGGTGCGGGCCGCCACCTTCGCCTACGACGTCACGGCCAAGCCGATGCTGACCGGTACGCTCATCACGGCGGCGGGCTTCCTGCCCATCGGCCTCGCCCGGTCGACGGTGGGCGAATACACGTTCGCGATCTTCTTCGTGACCGTGATCGCGCTGGTGCTGTCGTGGCTGGTGTCGGTGTACTTCGTGCCCTACCTGGGCACGCTGCTGCTCAAGGTGAAGCCGCACGACCCGGACTCGCCGCCGCACGAGCTGTTCAACTCCGGCTTCTACAACACCTTCAGGCGCACAGTGAACTGGTGCGTCGAATACCGGTGGGTCACGATCGGCGCGACGCTGCTCATCTTCGCGCTGGGCATCGTCGGCATGGGCAAGGTGCAGCAGCAGTTCTTTCCCGATTCGAGCCGGCCGGAAATCATGGTCGACCTGTGGTTTCCGGAAGGCACGTCCTTTGCCGCCAACGAGGAAGTGGCCAAGCGGGTCGAGCAACGCATGCTCAAGGAAGAGGGCGTTGCCACCGTCAGCACGTGGGTGGGCTCCGGCGTGCCCCGCTTCTACCTGCCGCTGGACCAGGTGTTTCCGCAGAGCAACGTGTCGCAGCTGATCGTGCTGGCCAAAGACCTGAAGATGCGCGAGAAGCTGCGTCTCGCGCTGCCGGCCGTGCTGGCGGCGGAGTTCCCCGAAATCCGCGGCCGGGTGAAGCTGTTGCCCAACGGGCCGCCGGTCGCCTACCCGGTTCAATTCCGCGTGATCGGCACCGAGCCGGAGCAGTTGCGTATCCATGCCGACGAGGTGAAGGCGCTGATGCGCGACAACCCCAACATGCGCGGCGTCAACGACAACTGGAACGAGTCGGTCAAGGTAATCCGCCTCGAGGTGGACCAGGACAAGGCGCGCGCCCTCGGCGTCACGAGCCAGGCGATCGCCCAGGCCGCGCGAACCATGTTCACCGGCACCAATGTCGGGCAGTACCGCGAGAACGACCTGCTTATCGACATCGTCGTGCGCCAGCAACCCGACGAGCGCGAAGCCATTTCGGACATCGGCAATGCCTATCTGCCGACGTCTTCCGGACGCTCGATTCCGCTGCTGCAGATCGCCAAGCCTGTCTTCACCTGGGAACCCGGCGTGATGTGGCGCGAGAACCGCGACTATGCGATCACGGTGCAGGGCGACATCACCGAGGGTCTGCAGGGCGCCACAGTCACCGAGCAACTCCTGCCGGCACTGCGCAAGCTGGAAGCCAAGTGGCATGCCGAGGGGCAGGGCGGCTATCGCATCGAGGTGGCGGGCGCAGTGGAGGAAAGCAGCAAGGGCTCGTCGTCGATCGTGACCGGCGTGCCGATCATGCTGTTCCTGGTCTTCACGCTGCTGATGTTGCAGCTGCACAGCTTCAGCCGCTCGATGCTGGTGTTCCTCACCGGGCCGCTGGGCATTGCCGGCGTGGCAGGGGCATTGTTGATCTCGAACCGACCCTTCGGCTTCGTTGCGCTGCTGGGCGTGATCGCACTGATGGGCATGATCCAACGCAACGCGGTGATCCTGATCGACCAGATCGAGCACGACCGCGCCGCTGGCGTGGCGACCTGGGATGCGATCGTCGAATCGGCGGTTCGCCGGCTGAGGCCGATCGTGCTGACCGCAGCGGCTGCGGTGCTGGCCATGATCCCGTTGTCGCGCAGTGTCTTCTGGGGTCCGATGGCCATCGCCATCATGGGCGGGCTCATCGTGGCCACCGTGCTCACGCTGCTGGCGCTGCCGGCCATGTATGCGGCGTGGTTCCGTGTGCGGCGTGACGAAGCCAACCCGTCGAAGGAGGCCGAGGAGGCTCTGGTTCGCGCTTAAAATGCGCGGTTGACCGATTTCAGGCGGTCGGCCTTACCGGCCGGCAGCTCGTCGAATGCGAAGGCGGCCTCAGGGCCGCTTTCCGTATTCGTCACCTGGAAAACTGGAAAAACTGGGAACCGCGCGGGTGGCGAAATTGGTAGACGCACCAGGTTTAGGTCCTGACGTTCGCAAGAACGTGCCGGTTCGAGTCCGGCCCCGCGCACCAGCACAAGACCCTCCTAAGGAAGATTGAAAATGACCGTGAACGTTGAGACCCTCGAAAAGCTCGAGCGCAAGATCACGCTGACCTTGCCCGTCGGCACCATCCAGTCCGAGGTCGATTCACGCCTCAAGAAACTGGCCCGCACCGTCAAGATGGACGGCTTCCGCCCCGGCAAGGTGCCGATGACGGTGGTGACCCAGCGCTACGGCTACTCGGTTCACTACGAAGTCATGAACGACAAGGTCGGCGAGGCCTTCTCCCTGGCAGCGAACGAGGCCAAGCTCCGTGTGGCTGGCCAGCCGCGCATCACCGAGAAGGAAGAGTCGCCCGAAGGCCAATTGGCCTTCGACGCCGTCTTCGAGGTGTTTCCCGAGGTCAAGATCAACGACCTGTCCGGTGCCGAGGTCGAGAAGCTCAGCGCCGAGGTGGGCGACGAGGCCATCGACAAGACGCTGGACATCCTTCGCAAGCAGCGCCGCACCTTCGCCCAGCGCGCACAGGACGCCGCGGCGCAAGACGGCGATCGCGTCACGGTCGATTTTGAAGGCAAGATCGACGGCGAGCCCTTCCAGGGCGGCAAGGCCGAAGACTTCCAGTTCATCGTCGGCGAAGGCCAGATGCTCAAGGAATTCGAAGACGCCGTGCGTGGCCTGAAGGCTGGCGACAGCCGCACCTTCCCGCTGTCCTTCCCGGCCGACTATCACGGCAAGGACGTGGCCGGCAAGCAGGCCGACTTCATGGTCACCGTGAAGAAGATCGAAGCCTCGCACCTGCCCGAAGTCAACGAGCAACTGGCCAAGTCGCTGGGCATCGCCGACGCCACGGTCGACGGCCTGCGCGCCGACATCCGCAAGAACCTCGAGCGCGAGGTCAAGTTCCGTCTTCTGGCGCGCAACAAGACCGCCGTGATGGACGCCCTGGTGGCCAACGCCGAACTGGACCTGCCCAAGTCCAGCGTGCAGGCCGAAGTCGACCGCATGGTCGAAGGCGCACGTGCCGAACTCAAGCAGCGCGGCATCAAGGACGCAGACAAGGCCCCGATGCCCGACGACGTGTTCCGTCCGCAGGCCGAGCGCCGCGTGCGCCTGGGCCTGGTGGTGGCCGAACTCGTGCGCGCCAACAACCTGCAGGCCAAGCCCGATCAGATCAAGGCCCACATCGACGAACTGGCCGCCAGCTACGAGAAGCCGGCGGACGTGGTGCGCTGGTACTTCAGCGACAACCGGCGCCTGGCCGAAGTCGAGGCGGTGGTCATCGAGAACAACGTGACCGACTTCGTCCTGGCCAAGGCCAAGGTCAACGCCAAGGCTGTGAGCTTCGACGAACTGATGGCCCAGCAGGGCTGAAGCCCGGCAGCTGCGTCCCCTTGGGGCTTGTGCTTCGTCGCACGAGCCCCAATGTCGTCTGGGTACAGTACAACCTCTCTGGAGAGCACAACATGAGCGCACAGGACATTCAAGGCCTCGGCATGGTCCCGATGGTCATCGAGCAATCGGGCCGCGGCGAGCGTTCCTACGACATCTATTCACGGCTGCTCAAGGAGCGAGTGATCTTCCTCGTCGGCGAAGTCAACGACCAGACCGCCAACCTGGTGGTGGCGCAGTTGCTCTTTCTTGAGAGCGAGAACCCCGACAAGGACATCTCGTTCTACATCAATTCCCCCGGTGGCAGCGTGAGCGCCGGCATGGCGATCTACGACACCATGCAGTTCATCAAGCCGGACGTGTCGACCCTCTGCGTGGGGTTTGCGGCCAGCATGGGTGCCTTCTTGCTCGCAGCGGGTGCCAAGAACAAGCGCTTCTCGCTCCCCAACTCGAAGATCATGATCCACCAAGTGCTGGGCGGCGCCCGCGGCCAGGCCACGGACATCGAGATTCACGCGCGCGACATCCTCAAGACCCGCGAGCAGATGAACCGCATCCTGGCAGAGCGTACCGGCCAGAGCATCGAGAAAGTCGCCCGTGACACCGAGCGCGACTACTTCCTGAGCGCCGACGAGGCCAAGGATTACGGCATCGTCGACCAGGTGATCGCCAAGCGCGGTTGATGGAACTCGGGTGGACGGCGCTGCGGTGCCGCGACCGGAACGGCGTTTTCCGCACGGAGAACGCCGTTTTCATTCGGACTGGGGACGGGCCGAGGGGCTTCCTTCTTCGCTATCATTGTTAAACCCCCGTTACGAGGCATCTGTCCATGGCCGAGAAAAAAGGCTCTTCCAGCGAAAAAACGCTTTATTGCTCGTTCTGCGGGAAGAGCCAGCACGAGGTCAAGAAGCTGATCGCCGGCCCGTCCGTTTTCATCTGCGACGAATGCATCGACCTGTGCAACGAGATCATCCGTGACGAGTTGCCGACCGGCGAGGAGTCGCGCGAGGCACGCAGCGACCTGCCAACGCCGTCCGAGATCAAAGCCAACCTCGACAACTACGTGATCGGGCAGGAGCCTGCAAAGCGTATGCTTTCCGTAGCGGTCTACAACCATTACAAGCGCCTGCGGCACAAGGAAAAGTCCAAGGGCGACGACGTCGAGCTCAGCAAGAGCAACATCCTGCTGATCGGTCCCACGGGGTCCGGCAAGACGCTTCTGGCCCAGACGCTGGCGCGTATGCTGGACGTGCCCTTCGTCATGGCCGACGCCACCACGTTGACCGAAGCCGGCTACGTGGGGGAAGACGTCGAGAACATCATCCAGAAGTTGCTGCAGAGCTGCAACTATGAGGTCGAGCGGGCGCAGCGCGGCATCGTCTACATCGACGAGATCGACAAGATCTCGCGCAAGTCGGACAACCCCTCGATCACGCGCGACGTGTCCGGCGAGGGCGTGCAGCAGGCGCTGCTCAAGCTGATCGAAGGCACGATGGCGAGCGTTCCGCCGCAGGGCGGACGCAAGCATCCGAACCAGGACTTCCTGCAGATCGACACCACCAACATCCTGTTCATTTGCGGCGGGGCGTTCGCGGGCCTCGAGAAGGTCATCGAAAACCGCACGGAGGCGTCTGGCATCGGCTTCGGTGCCGCGGTCAAGAGCAAGCAGCAACGCAGCCTGACCGAGGTGTTCCGTGAAGTCGAGCCGGAAGATCTGATCAAGTTCGGCCTGATTCCTGAACTGGTCGGGCGCATGCCTGTCGTGGCCTCGCTGGCCGAACTGAGTGAAGACGCGCTGGTCCAGATCCTGACCGAGCCGAAAAACGCCGTCGTCAAGCAGTTCACCAAGTTGCTGCAGATGGAAGGCGTCGATCTCGAAATCCGGCCGGCTGCGTTGCGAGCCATCGCACGCAAGGCACTCGCCCGCAAAACCGGTGCGCGCGGGCTGCGGTCGATCCTGGAGCAGTCGCTGATCGACACGATGTTCGAGCTGCCGAATGCCACCAATGTCGACAAGGTCGTGGTCGAAGAATCCACAATCGACGAAAACAAGCCACCGCTCCTCGTGTACCGCGAGGCGGCCAAGAAGGCCTGACTGGGTGAGTTTCAGGCCGGCCCCTCCGTTAGCGGCGTCCGGCGTCATCGGCGATTACCGCGCCAGCAGGCTTGAAATGCCGGCGCGGCCGACCATCTTTCCATGATCAAGTAAAGGATTCCCATGTCCGGTCATACCCCCTTGCCCCCCACCGAACTCGACCTGCCGCTGCTGCCATTGCGCGATGTGGTCGTGTTTCCTCACATGGTGATTCCGCTGTTCGTCGGCCGTCCGAAGAGCATCAAGGCGCTGGAGCTCGCGATGGAGGCGGAACGCCGCATCATGCTGGTCGCCCAAAAGGCGGCCGCCAAGGACGAGCCCTCGGTCGAGGACATGTTCGAGGTGGGCTGCATCTCGACCATCCTGCAGATGCTGAAGCTGCCCGATGGCACGGTGAAGGTGCTGGTCGAAGGCCAGCAGCGTGCGCGCGTCAACCGCATCGACGACAGCGAGACCCACTTCTCCGCCAACGTCACCCCGGTCGAGGTGCCTGAAGCCGCCACGCAGAAGGGTACCGAGGTCGAGGCGCTGCGTCGTGCCGTCATGCAGCAGTTCGACCAGTACGTGAAGCTCAACAAGAAGATTCCGCCGGAGATCCTGACCTCGATCTCCAGCATCGACGATCCGGGCCGCCTGGCCGATACCATCGCAGCGCACCTGCCGCTCAAGCTCGACAACAAGCAGGCGGTGCTCGATCTGGACGAGGTCAAGGCGCGACTGGAAAACCTGTTCGGTCAGTTGGAGCGCGAGGTCGACATCCTCAACGTCGACAAGAAGATCCGTGGCCGCGTGAAGCGCCAGATGGAGAAGAACCAGCGCGACTTCTACCTCAACGAGCAGGTCAAGGCGATCCAGAAGGAACTCGGTGAAGGCGAGGAGGGCGCGGACATCGAGGAGATCGAGAAGAAGATCAAGCTCGCCAAGATGCCCAAGGAGGCACTGAAGAAGGCCGAGGGGGAACTCAAGAAGCTCAAGCTGATGTCGCCCATGTCGGCCGAGGCGACCGTGGTGCGCAACTACATCGACGTGCTGGTCGGCCTGCCCTGGAGCAAGAAGACCAAGATCAAGCACGACCTGGCCCATGCCGAGGAAGTGCTCAACGAAGACCACTACGGCCTCGAGAAGGTCAAGGACCGCATCCTCGAATACCTCGCGGTGCAACAACGCGTCGACAAGGTGAAGGCGCCCATCCTGTGCCTGGTGGGCCCGCCGGGCGTGGGGAAGACCTCGCTCGGCCAGTCGATCGCCAAGGCGACCGGACGCAAGTACACCCGCATGGCGCTGGGTGGCATGCGCGACGAGGCCGAGATCCGCGGCCATCGCCGTACCTACATCGGCGCGCTGCCGGGCAAGGTGCTGCAGAGCCTCAACAAGGTGGGCACGCGCAATCCGCTGTTTCTGCTCGACGAGATCGACAAGCTGGGCACCGACTTCCGTGGCGATCCGTCCAGCGCGCTGCTGGAAGTGCTGGACCCCGAACAGAACCACACCTTCGGCGACCATTACGTCGAGGTCGACTTCGATCTGTCGGACGTGATGTTCGTTGCGACGTCGAACTCGATGAACATTCCGCCAGCGCTGCTGGACCGGATGGAAGTCATTCGCCTGGCGGGCTACACCGAGGACGAGAAGACGCACATCGCGCTGAAGTACTTGCTGCCCAAGCAGATGAAGAACAACGGCGTGAAGGACAACGAACTCCTGATCACCGAAGAAGCGGTTCGCGACATCGTTCGTTACTACACGCGCGAGGCCGGCGTCCGATCGCTCGAGCGCGAGCTTTCCAAGATCTGCCGCAAGGTGGTCAAGGGACTGCTGCTGAAAAAGATGACGCCCCAAGTTGTGGTCGAAGGCAAGAACCTGAACGAGTTTCTGGGCGTGCGCAAGTACACCTTCGGTCTGGCCGAAAAGCAGAACCAAGTCGGGCAGGTGGTCGGACTGGCTTGGACCGAAGTGGGCGGCGACCTGCTGACCATCGAGGCAGTGACGATGCCGGGCAAGGGTGTGATCAGCCGCACGGGCTCGCTCGGCGACGTGATGAAGGAATCGGTCGAGGCAGCGCGGACCGTGGTACGCAGCCGTTCACGCAGGCTCGGCATCAAGGACGAAGTCTTCGAGAAGCGCGACATCCACATCCACGTGCCTGATGGCGCGACGCCGAAGGACGGCCCGAGCGCCGGCGCGGCCATGACGACTGCATTCGTCTCGGCGTTGACGGGCATCCCGGTTCGCGCCGACGTCGCGATGACCGGCGAGATCACGCTGCGCGGCGAGGTCACGGCGATCGGTGGCCTCAAGGAGAAACTGCTGGCGGCACTGCGCGGTGGCATCAAGACGGTGCTGATCCCCGAGGAGAACGCCAAGGATCTGCAGGACATTCCTGAGAACGTGAAGAACGGGCTCGAGATCGTGCCGGTCAAGTGGATCGACAAGGTGCTCGAAATCGCGCTCGAGAAGCAGCCGACGCCGCTGTCCGACGAAGAGGTCGCGGCTTCGGCAGCGGCAATGGCGGAATCGGCGAAGCAACGCGCGACGCAGACCGTCGAAGGGTCGACCAAGCATTAAGGCAACCTGCGCTTCGGGTTGCCGGGGCTCAGATTTGTGAGCTATAATTCGAGGCTCGAAACGCGGGAATAGCTCAGTTGGTAGAGCGCAACCTTGCCAAGGTTGAGGTCGAGAGTTCGAGACTCTTTTCCCGCTCCAGTTTTCAAAAAGGGAAGCTTCCAGCTTCCCTTTTTTTCGCGAGTTCAGACCAAGAAGAAGCGTTGAATCAAAGCGTGGCGCGATAGCAAAGCGGTTATGCAACGGATTGCAAATCCGTCTAGCCCGGTTCGACTCCGGGTCGCGCCTCCACCCCCTCCCGGTATCGATCGCACAGCCCCTCCAACCAACGTTGTCGGGGCTGTTTTCGTTTCGGGTATCGTCCATATCCACCCGGACGCCCGGATGGTGAAATTGGTAGACACATCGGACTTAAAATCCGCCGCTTCCTGCATAAGGGGCGTACCGGTTCGACCCCGGTTCCGGGCACCACCACATCTCAAGGGAGCATGACATGCCTCGCTACAACGCTCCGTTCGAAATCCACGTCCATGGCGACGTTCCCCTGCGCTCGGACGTGAGCTTCGAGCAGATCCAGGAAGCCCTCAAGCCCCTGTGGAAGTACGCTGGCGCCAAGTCTCTGGCCGATGGCGCCAGCAGCGTCTACGAAGAAGAGCCCGGCATCCGCTTCGAGCAGAAAGAGCACATGCTGCAGGTCTGCTGGACTGTGGCCGGCGATGAAGATTTTCGCCAGGCCCTCGACGAGATGTGCATGGGGCTTAACGACTTGGCCGAGCAGGGCGCCGCCATCGAAGTCACCTTCTACGACACCGACTTCGACGAGGAAGAGGGCGACCCCGATGAGGAATCGCGTGACGACTTCCTGATGCTCTTCGTCGGCCCCAATCCGGCCGCGATCATGCAGGTGCAGCGCGACCTTCTGGTGGAAGACGTCGTGAACCTCATGGAGCGTCACTTCGACGGCGCTGAACTCGGCGGCGTGGTGTCCGAAATCGACAAGCTTTTCGGCGACCGTTTCGATGCGTTGGTGAACTCGCTGGAGATCGGCAAGCGTCCGCGTGGTGGCACAGGTGGCACCGGCGGCGGCCATGGCGGCGGACGACGGCCGCGACATCTTCACTGAGTACTTTCAAATCGCGTCTTCATCAGGCGCCTTTAGAAACCACGTCTGCAAGGCACGCGCCTGACCTGCGCCGTCAGGCACTCGCCCTGCGCGGACACGGAGAGGTCAACCCACTCCGCTATGCTCGGCCACCTTCCATTCGAGGAGCGTCGCTTGGCCCTTTTCTCCCAGTCCGCCCTGCGCCCCGGCGTGCGCAAGCGCGAGGTCTTCGGTTGGGCGATGTACGACTTCGCCAATTCGGGCTACACCACGGTGGTGATCACGGCGGTGTTTGCTGCCTATTTCGTGGGCGGTATCGCAAAGGGAGCGCCTTGGGGGCCGTTTGCGTGGACGTCGGCGCTGAGCATCGCCTATGCGATCGTCATGCTGAGCATGCCTGCGATCGGTGCGTGGGCCGACCTGCATGGCGCCAAGAAGAAGGTGCTGGCCATCGTCACCGCCGGCTGCGTGCTCGGCACGGCGGCACTGGCCGTCACGCCGCAGTTCGGCGGCGCTGCCGGTGTGGCGCTGGCCATGGCGCTGGTCGTCATCTCCAACGCCTTTTATTCCTACGGCGAATCCCTCACCGGCGCATTCTTGCCCGAACTCGCGACTGCCGAAGGCATGGGCAAGGTCAGCGGCTGGGGCTGGGCCTTTGGCTACATCGGCGGCATGCTCGCGCTCGGGCTATGCCTGGCCTATGTGCTGTGGTCGCAGGCGCATGGCCTGCCGGCCTCGCATTTCGTGCCCGTCACCATGCTGATCACCGCCGTCATCTACGGACTGGCGGCGTGCGTCACCTTCGCTCTCTTGCCGGAGCGTGCCGTGCCGACCGGCTCCGGCGATCGCCGCAGCGCCTGGCAGCAACTGCGAGAGACCTTTCATCAGGCTCGCGCCTACCGCGACTTCATGTGGTTGCTCGCTTGCACCGTTTGCTACCAGGGCGGTGTGGCGGTGGCCATCACGCTGGCTGCCATCTACGCCGAGCAGGTGATCGGATTCGTGCCGAGCGAGACCATGGTGCTGATCTTCGTGCTTAACATCGCCGCGGCGCTGGGTGCCTTCGGCTTCGGCTACCTGCAGGACCGCGTCGGCCACCGGCGTGCGCTGGCGGGTGCGTTGGTGGCCTGGATCGCGGTGTGCTTGATCGCGGCTTCGGTCACGACCAAGGGCGGCTTCTGGTGGGCCGCAGCTATCGCGGGCTTGGCGATGGGATCGAGTCAGTCGGCCGGCCGAGCCATGACCGGCGTGCTCGCGCCGCCGCGGCAGTTGGCCGAGTTCTTCGGCCTTTGGACCTTCGCGACGCGCCTGGCCGGCATCATCGGGCCGTTGAGCTATGGAGCCATCACATGGATGACGGCAGGCAATCAGCGCGTGGCCATTCTTGCGACTGCGGGGTTGTTCATCGCCGGCCTTGTTCTCCTGTTTCCGATCGACATGCGGCGCGGTCGAGCCGCAGCGTTGGATTCGGCACCGCCGCCTGGAAGGCTGTCCGCGCTTACTGATTGAACCAGCTTCCGTTGAACAGGGGGTTGCCTGGTGCCAGGTTGTACCGGAGTGCCTGCCGCGACCGGTCCCTGCAATTCCACGATCGCCTCGAAGCTGCTGCCTGACGAATCGCGTAGGCGATCGAGATCGTTGGTGAGCTCGACCGGCGCCCGTTCGGCGCGCCCGTCCCAGGCGAAGAGCGCAAAGTTGCGATCGACCAGCGCGCTGCTGCTTCCCGATGGGCCTGCGATGATCAGGTAGCGCCCGCCGCTGTCATTGTCGATCGACCGGATGCCTCTGCCGCCAAGGTCGAGTTCGATGGGCACGCCCAACGTGGCTTGTGCTGACGCACCGGAGACCAGTGCCGCGTCGTTCTGCATTGGGACGATAAAGGCATTGTGGCGTGTCACAGTGTCGGTCGAGGGCGCGCGAAACCCGGGCCAGAGCGCGCCGTTTAACTGCGTGGCCGCGCCTGTACTCTCGCGTCTTGGATACCGTCTGGGTGGGCAGCTGTCGTCGCCGGGTCATGGCTTCCGGCAAGATGCTGGCTTCACCGCTGCCGCCAACGCCACAACGCCCGTCGACTTGTTCCACGCCTCAATCCGGCGTCGAGCCCTTCGCGGCGCGGTAAGCCGAGCCGTCATAACGAAATGTCTGTGTCGCGAAAGTCGCGGGGCGTTCGTCGGTGATGCACTGTCCACCCTGTGCGCTGGACAGCGACTCTGAACGCGATTGGCGCAGCTGGAGGTCGGCGTAGCCTTTGCCGCTTGCGCGCGCCACGGCAAGGCTGCCGCGCACCGTCTCGAAGCTCCCCGTGCAGGAGTCGCCCCATTCGCCACGCTCTAGCACCATTTCCAGCCCATCGATCACCTTGGCCAGCTTCGGGCCCTGCGGAACATAGAGGCTCAACGTCTCGTTCGCATAGGGATTCGCCTGGGACACGCTTTGGCGCGCAATGCGCAAGCCGAAGGCCCGCACATCCTCCGCCAGCACATAGCGGGTGGTGTCGACCTTGATCGCCTGTATGCGGACGTCGTATTCGCGCAGTGCGTCCGGTTCGTAGAGCCGGCTGACGATGGCGGCGCGCTCGCTGTTGCCGTTGTCCGCCAGCTGCACCACGAGCACATCCAGGTCATACCGCTTGAAGCCACTCACGGACGAGGGAAGTGGCAACGGCAACACGACGATGGAGCGGTCCTTGACGCCACGCCAGGGCTGGCAGACAGCGCGTTCGTGGTCGAGCGTGCGGTCGGGGTGCAGCTTGGCATGCATGCGCTCCGCCAGGCCGGTGTCACAGGCCGCATGCGCACCGGCGCCCGAAAACATCAAAAGGCAGGCGATCCAGATGCGGCTCATGGCAAGGCGTCTCGATCAGGCCGCGGCAGCAAGCGCCCCGGCCGCCGGCCGCACCAGCCAACGCGCCGCCGCGGCATCAAGCGCGCCCGGCTCGCCGCTGCTGACCAGTGCGACCGCGCCGTTGCCGTCGCATTCCAACTGTCCGGCCTGCATCAGCAGCCGCCGTGTCTGCTGCGCCACCGGCATGCCGGTGTCGATGAAGCGCACCGTCGCGCCGCAATGTCGGCGCAATTCGGTGGCGATGAAGGGGTAGTGCGTGCAACCCAGCACCAGCGTGTCGATCTCGCCCGGTGCATCGCCGAAGGCTCCGGCCGCGCGCAGATAACTTTCGCTGAGCCGCGCAATCGCGGCATCGTCGGCCCGTTCGATTGCGCCCGCCAGCCCATCGCAGGGCACGACATGGAATGTCGCCTGGCCGGACAGCGACGCGTGCAGCACCTCGAATTTGCGGCTTTCCAGCGTCACACGTGTGGCGATCACTGCGATGTGGCCGGTGCGCGTCGCAGCCACGGCCGGCTTCAGCGCCGGCTCTACGCCCACCACCGGCAGATTCGAATGTTCGGCGCGTAGCGCATGAATGGCCGCCGCGGTGGCCGTGTTGCAGGCCACCACCAGTGCCTTGATGTCGTGGCGCTCGCGCAGGTAGCGCGCCACGTTGGCAGTGCGCTGCGCCACGAACGCGTCGCCGCGTTCGCCATAGGGCGCATGCCCGGTGTCCGCGAAGTAGACGAAGCGTTCCCGTGGCAATGTCTCGCGCAACGCGTTCAGCACGCTGAGGCCGCCGACGCCGCTGTCGAAGACGCCGATCGGCCGGTCTGCAAGGGCGCCTGGTTCGCTCAAACAGCCTCTTCCATCATGATGGTCTTGAACTCGCCGGTCGCGATGCGCTTCTGCCACTCGGCCGGGCCGGTGATGTGCGCGCTGGTGCCGCCGGCGTCGACCGCCACCGTCACCGGCATGTCGACCACGTCGAACTCGTAAATGGCTTCCATGCCCAGGTCTTCGAAGCCCACCACCTTGGCGGTCTTGATGGCCTTGCTGACCAGGTAGGCGGCGCCGCCTACGGCCATCAGGTAGGCGCTCTTGTGCTTCTTGATCGCCTCGATGGCGACCGGACCGCGCTCGGCCTTGCCGATCATCGCGATCAGGCCGGTCTGCGCCAGCATCATGTCGGTGAAGCTGTCCATGCGCGTGGCCGTGGTCGGTCCGGCCGGTCCGACCGCTTCGTCCCTGACCGGGTCGACCGGACCCACGTAGTAGATGACGCGGTTGGTGAAGTCCACCGGCAGCTTCTCGCCCTTGGCGAGCATGCCCTGGATGCGCTTGTGCGCGGCATCGCGGCCGGTGAGCATCTTGCCGTTGAGCAGCAGCGTGTCGCCGGGCTTCCAGCTCGCGACCTCCTCGGGCGTGAGCTTGTCGAGGTCGACGCGCTGGCTCTTGTTGTAGTCGGGCGCCCAGTCGATCTTGGGCCACAGGTCGAGCGACGGCGCTTCCAGGTACACCGGGCCCGAGCCGTCGAGCACGAAGTGCGCGTGGCGCGTGGCCGCGCAGTTGGGGATCATCGCGACGGGCTTGCTGGCCGCGTGCGTCGGGTACAGCTTGATCTTGACGTCCAGCACCGTCGCCAAACCGCCCAGGCCCTGCGCGCCGATGCCCAACGCGTTGACCTTCTCGTACAGCTCGACGCGCAGCGCCTCCACCTTGTCGAGCTCGGCGCCCGAGCGCTTCTTGGCCAGCAGCTCGTGCATGTCGAGGTCGTCCATCAGGCTTTCCTTGGCCAGCAGCGCAGCCTTCTCTGCCGTGCCGCCGATGCCGATGCCCAGCATGCCCGGCGGGCACCAGCCGGCGCCCATGGTCGGCACCGTCTTCAGCACCCAGTCGACCACGCTGTCGCCGGGATTCAGCATGACCAGCTTGCTCTTGTTCTCGCTGCCGCCGCCCTTGGCGGCCACCGTCACCTCGACGGTGTTGCCCGGCACGATCTCGGTGAAGATCACGGCCGGCGTGTTGTCCTTGGTGTTCTTGCGATCGAACTGCGGGTCGGCCACGACCGAGGCACGCAGCATGTTGTCCGGGTGGTTGTATCCGCGTCGCACGCCTTCGTTGATGGCATCGTCCAGCCCACCGGTGAAGCCGCCCCAGCGTACGTCCATGCCCACCTTGAGGAAGACGTTGACGATGCCGGTGTCCTGGCAAATGGGGCGCTGGCCGGTCGCACTCATCTTGCTGTTGGTGAGGATCTGCGCCATGGCATCCTTCGCGGCTGGGCTCTGCTCTCGCTCGTAGGCGCGGGCCAAGTGCTCGATGTAGTCGCTCGGGTGGTAGTAGCTGATGTACTGAAGTGCTGCGGCGACCGACTCGATCAGGTCGGCTTGCTGAATGATGGTCATGGTTTATTTCGTGGTGTGGGGACGGGCAAACCCTGCGATTATCCCCGCCTACCGGGCCTGCGACCCTTGCAGGAATGCGGTCCAAAGCCGCCCCCGATGCGAGCGGTTCTTATTTGGGGCGATACTGCGCGAAGTTTTTCGACCCGTGGAGCATTCCCTCATGACGACATCCCAGAACACGCGCGCCGAACGCGACACCTTCGGCCATATCGAAGTCCCCGCCGACAAGCTCTGGGGCGCACAGACCCAGCGCTCGCTGCAGAACTTCGACATCTCCGGGGAGCGCCAGCCGCGCGAGATCATCCGGGCCCTGGCCCAGACCAAGCGCGCCTCCGCGGTGGTGAACCATGCGCTCGGCCTGCAGGACGAGAAGAAGACGAAAGCCATCGTCGCCGCGGCCGACGAGGTCATCGACGGCAGGCACGAAGGCGAATTTCCGCTGGTCGTGTGGCAAACCGGCTCGGGCACGCAGACCAACATGAACGTCAACGAGGTGCTCGCCAACCGTGCCAGCGAACTGCTCGGCGGCGAACGCGGCGAAGGCCGGCTCGTGCATCCCAACGACGACGTGAACCGCAGCCAGTCGTCCAACGACGTGTTCCCGACCGCCATGCACGTGGCGGCGGTCGACGCCATCACGCACCGGCTGCTGCCGGCCATCGCGCTGCTGCGCGGCACGCTGGAGAAGAAGTCGAAGGAGTTCGCCGACATCGTGAAGATCGGCCGCACGCACCTGCAGGACGCCACCCCGCTCACGCTGGGGCAGGAGTTCTCGGGCTACGTGGCGCAGCTGGCCCATGGCGAGGCCCACGTGCGCGCGGCGCTGCCGCACCTGTGCGAACTGGCACTGGGCGGCACCGCGGTCGGCACCGGGCTCAACGCGCCCAAGGGCTATGCGGAACAGGTCGCGTCCGAACTGGCCAAGCTCACCGGCCTGCCTTTCGTCACCGCACCGAGCAAGTTCGAGGCGATGGCCTCGGTCGATGCCCTGGTGCATGCGCATGGTGCGCTGAAGACGCTGGCGACCAGCATGAACAAGATCGCCAACGATGTGCGATGGCTGGCCAGCGGCCCGCGCAGCGGTATCGGTGAACTAAGCATCCCCGAGAACGAGCCCGGCTCGTCGATCATGCCCGGCAAGGTCAACCCGACGCAGAGCGAAGCGGTCACCATGTTGGCGGCGCAGGTGCTGGGCAACGACGTTGCGATCAACATCGGCGGCGCCTCGGGCAATTTCGAGCTCAACGTGTTCCGGCCGATGGTCGCGCACAACTTCCTGCAAAGCGTGCGTCTGCTGGCCGATGGCATGCGCAGCTTCAACGACCATTGCGCAGTAGGCATCGAGCCGAATCGCGAGCGCATCACCGAGCTCGTGCAGCGTTCGCTGATGCTGGTGACCGCGCTCAACACGCACATCGGCTACGACAAGGCCGCCTTCATCGCCAAGAAGGCGCACAAGGAAGGCAGCAGCCTGCGCGAAGCGGCGATCGCTTCGGGGCACCTCACGGCCGAGCAGTTCGACCAGTGGGTGGTGCCCGAGAACATGACGGGCCGCTGAGGCCCACCGCTCGCGCCGCCAAAGGTGCCGTCGCAGGTGCCGTCAGTGGTCGGCGCCGGGCGGCGGCGCCATGAGCCTGTCGGTGTAGGCGATGGCCATGGCCGACAGCAGGAAGGCGATGTGGATCGCCGTCTGCGCGATCAGCACGCGGTCGGTGTAGTTGTCCGCGTTGATGAAGGTCTTGAGCAGGTGGATCGAGCTGATGCCGATGATGGCCGTCGCCAGCTTGACCTTCAGCACCGATGCGTTGACGTGGCTCAACCACTCGGGCTGGTCGCGGTGGCCTTCGAGGTTCATGCGGCTCACGAAGGTCTCGTAGCCGCCGATGATCACCATGATCAGCAGGTTGGAGATCATCACCACGTCGATGAGCGCCAGCACCACCAGCATGATCACCGTCTCGTTGAGCGTGGTGACGGGCGCGGTGGTCTTGTAGCCGATGCTGGTGATGAGCGACTTCAGTGCCTGCTCGCTGCCGAACGCGGCCTCGACGAGGTGCAGCAGTTCGACCAGGAAGTGCACGACGTACACGCCCTGCGCGACGATCAAGCCCAGGTACAGCGGCAGTTGCAGCCAACGGCTCGCGAAGATCAGGTTGGGCAGGGGGCGCAGCGGCGAGGCCTTGCCTTCACGGTTCTGGAGGAGGGGGTCGAAGT
>NZ_LYVO01000101.1 GCF_001984055.1 Variovorax sp. KK3 | reverse complement strand
CCCCCAGCCCCGCTCCATCGGCGACCTCTTCGTCTCCTTCACCTGGCTGGCCTTGCAGGGCTTCGGCGGCGTACTGGCCATCGTGCAGCGCGAGATGGTCGAGAAGAAGCGCTGGCTGACGGCCGACGAGTTTCTCGAAGACTGGGCGGTGGCCCAGGTGCTGCCGGGCCCCAACGTGATCAACCTCGCCCTGATGATCGGCGACCGCTACTTCGGCCTGCGCGGCGCGATGGCCGCGGTGGCGGGCATGCTGACCGTGCCGCTCGGCGTGATCCTCGTGCTGGCACTGCTCTACGCCCACTTCGCGGGCAATCCCCAGGTGGCGGGCGCGTTGCGCGGCATGGGTGCGGTGGCCGGCGGCCTGATCGCGGCGACCGGCATCAAGCTGATTCCGGCGCTGCGCCGGCACCCGCTGGGCTTCGGCATCTGCCTCGGCATCGTGGCGATGGTGTTCGCCGCCATCGCGCTGCTTCGCATTCCGCTGGGGTGGGTGCTCGTGGTAGTGGGCGGGTCCGTCTGCGCCTGGACCTGGCGGAGGATCGGCAAATGAGCATCACGATGCATTGGCACGACTGGCTCGGCCTCTTCGGCCAGTACCTGCTGCTTTCATTGCTGTCCATCAGCGGCGCCATCACCACCGTGCCCGACATGCACCGCTACCTGGTCGACCGCCACGGCTGGCTGACCGACGCGCAGTTCAGTTCGTCGGTCGCCATCGCACAGGCGGCGCCGGGGCCCAACGTGCTCTTCGTGGCGCTGATGGGCTGGAACGTCGGCATCAATGCGGGCGGCGGCATCGGCGCAGGTCCGTCGGCCTGGCTCCTGGGCCTGTTCGGCCTGGCCGTCACCATGGTGGGCATCATGCTGCCCAGCACCACGCTGACCTACCTCGCCACGCGCTGGGGCCATCGCAACCGCGAACGGCGCGGCGTACGCGCCTTCAAGCAGGGCATGGCGCCCGTGGTGGTGGGCCTGCTGATCGCCACCGGCTGGGTGCTGGCGGCCGGTAACCATGGCGGCGACGCGCCTGCCTGGCACCTCTGGGTGGTCACGGGCGTCGCTGCGCTTATCGTGTGGCGCACCCGTATCCATCTGCTGTGGTTGCTGGGGGCCGGCGCGCTGCTGGGCGCCATCGGCTTCGTTTGAACACGAGCACTCTAGAACCATCTCCCCAAGGAAAGCATCCATGCAACTTCGCACCCTCGGCCGCTCCGGTCTCCAGGTTTCGCCGCTGGCCTTCGGCGGCAACGTCTTCGGCTGGACCGTGGACGAGAAGCTCTCTTTCCGCCTGCTCGATGCCTGGCTCGACGCCGGCTTCAACTTCGTCGACACGGCCGACGTGTATTCGTACTGGGTGCCGGGCCACAGCGGCGGCGAGTCCGAAACCATCATCGGCAAGTGGCTGCGCCAGCGCGGCAAACGCAACCAGGTGGTCTTGGCGACCAAGGTCGGCAAACCGATGGGCGAGAACAAGAAAGGGCTGTCGCCGGCCTACATCCGGCAAGCCGTGGATGCATCGCTCAAGCGCCTGCAGACCGACCACATCGACCTGTACCAGTCGCACGACGACGATGCGGACACGCCGCTGGCCGACACGCTGGGCACTTTCGCCGAGTTGATCAAGGCCGGCAAGGTGCGCGCCATCGGTGCCTCGAACTACAGCGCCGCCCGCCTGGCCGAGGCACTCGACGTGGCCGAGCGCGAAGGCCTGCCGCGCTACGAGAGCCTGCAGCCGCTGTACAACCTGTACGACCGCGCGGTGTACGAAGACGAACTCGAACCGCTGTGCGCGGAGCGCGGCGTCGGCGTGATCAACTTCTACGCGCTGGCTGCCGGCTTCCTGACCGGCAAGTACCGCAGCCAGGCCGATGCCGGCAAGAGCGCGCGCGGCGAAAGCACCACCAAGAAGTACCTCAACCCACGCGGCCTGCGCATCCTGGCTGCGCTCGACGAAGTCGCCAAGGCCCATGGCGCCACGCCCGGCCAGGTGGCGCTGGCTTGGCAGATCGCGCGGCCCTCCATCACCGCGCCGATCGCGAGCGCCACGTCGATGGCCCAGCTCGACGATCTGGCCGCGGCCGCTCGACTCACACTCGATGCCGAAGCTATCGCGCTGCTCGACGAGGCGAGCGCGGAGCAGGCGGCCGGTCGGCGGTAGGCACGTTCCGACACACATTGGCGGCCGTTGCCGCCTGCGGGGCCCGCGCCGACCCGCCGAGACTGTGGACCGTGTTCAAAGTTGGAGAAGAACTATGTCCTTTGCGCTCTACATGATCGGCTTCTTGATTTTCCTGGGCGGCATCGCCTGGGGCGCGTCGGTGGCTGGCGTGCCTTCGCTCTACATCGGCATCGGTGCCTTGATCCTGCTGGGCATCGGCATCTTCAGCGCGGTGGGGCGCACGCGCAGCAAAGACCCTTCCTAGCAGGCCGCCTGCCGCCCTGATCGTCGGGGCGGCTTCTTCGCGGCAAAGACCCTCTTCACACACCGGCTCGTCAGCTTGCGCTGGGGGTGAACGGTTTAAGCTCCTCTTTCTACCCGGACGTCCGGGTCGAGAGAAGCGAGCGAGGAAACAATGGACGATGACCGCGAGGTCAAGCGCTTCGGCTACGAGGGGTGGGACATCCGCATCTGCCTCGATGGCCCGGTCGCAGGCGATGGGCAGCTTTCGGCCCAGGCCGAACTGAGCCTCGCCGGCGCGGGCAAATGCAGAATTTCCCTGTCGGGCCGCATCGACATCGACACGGCCTGCGACACGCTAGAACGCAAGGCGAAAGCCTGGGTCGACGACTGGAAGTCTCGCGAGCATTCCGGCGGCACGCACTTCGCCGAGCTCTGATACCGGGCAGGTCTTCGTATGGCGCGCGTTCAGGGCTTGCTGCGCTGACGCATCGCCTCGTAGAGGCACACCCCGCTCGCCACCGACACGTTGAGGCTCTCGACCGCGCCCGCCATCGGGATGCTGACCAGTTCGTCGCAGGTCTTGCGCGTGAGCTGCCGCATGCCCTCGCCTTCGGCACCCAGCACCAGCGCCAGCGGCCGCGTGAGTTCGCACTGGTACAGCGTGCCGGGCGCATCGTCGCTGGTGCCCACGCACCAGATGTTGCGCTCCTTCAACTCGTTGAGGGTGCGGGCCAGGTTGGTGACCATGAAGTAAGGCACCGTCTCTGCCGCGCCGCTCGCCACCTTGGCGACCGTGGCATTGATGCCGGCCGCGTGATCCTTGGGCGCGATCACCGCGTGCGCGCCTGCACCGTCGGCGACCCGCAGGCAGGCACCGAGGTTGTGCGGATCGGTGACGCCGTCGAGCACCAGCAGCAGCGGCATGGTGCCCGCGGCCTCCAGGTCTTCGAGCAATTCGTCGAGCGTGCGCTTTTCGGTGATGGGCTGCACGCGCGCGGCCACGCCCTGGTGCCCGTGGCTGCCGCTGAGCTTGGACAGGCGCAGGCCGTCGGCCTCGACCAGGCGCACGCCGGCCTCTTGTGCGCGGGTGATGAACTGGCGCATGCGCGCATCTCGACGGCTGGCATCGAAGAGGACCTCGATCACCGAGGCCGGTGCGGTCTTGATGCGCACGCCCACGGCGTGGAAGCCGAAGATCACTTTGGGGGAAGACATCGCGGGATTATCGAGCCCGCCCGCGCCAGGCCTTCAGCGCCTAGACGCCCTGGTCGTCGAAGCCCACCCGCCCGGCCTCGATGGTGATGCGGCGTTCGCACTGTGCGGCGATGCCGCGGTCGTGCGTCACGAGCACCAGCGTGGTGCCGAGTTCGCGGTTCAGGTCGAACATGAGGCGCATCACCTGCTCGCCGGTGGCGAAGTCGAGACTGCCGGTCGGCTCGTCGGCCAGCAGCAGCGCCGGCTGCACCACGAAGGCGCGGGCCAGCGCCACACGCTGCTGCTCGCCGCCCGACAGCACCTTGGGGTAGTGATTGAGCCGCTGGCCCAGGCCCACGCGGCCGAGCATGTCGGTGGCGGCCTTGCGTGCGTCGCGGCGGTCGGCCAGCTCCAGCGGCAGCATCACGTTTTCGAGCGCGCTGAGGTTGCCCAGCAGTTGAAAGCTCTGGAACACGAAGCCGACCTTGCGTGCCCGAAGCGCCGCGCGGTCGTCCTCGTCGATGGCGAACAGGTCTTCGCCGGCCAGCTTGACCGTGCCGCGCGTGGGCGTGTCGAGGCCCGCGATGATCGACAGCAGCGTGCTCTTGCCCGAGCCCGATGCCCCGACGATCGCTGCGGTCTCCCGTTCACCCAGCGTGAAGTCGATGTCCTGCAGAATGTCCAGCGTGCCCGCGGAGTCGGTGACCGACTTGAAAACATGTTCGACGGCGACAATGGCGGCTGGTTGGATCGAGGACATTGAAAGGTTTGGACGTGGTGAATCGGCGTCACTTTATCTTGGCCGGCTCGCTGGCCGGCGCTGCGGCTGCATGGTCCGCAAGGGTATGGGCCCAACCGACAGGCGGCGGCAAGCCCGTCATTCTCGTGGTGGGCGACTCGCTGTCGGCCGAGTACGGGCTCAAGCGCGGCGAAGGCTGGGTGCCCTTGCTCGAGAAGCGGCTGGCCGAGCAGAAGATCGCGGCCACGGTGGTCAACGCCAGCATCAGCGGCGACACCACGTCCGGCGGGCGTGCACGGCTGGCAGCCCTGCTGACCCAGCATCGGCCCACGCACGTGGTGCTGGAACTCGGCGGCAACGATGCATTGCGCGGCCTGCCGCTGGCCGGCACCGAAGACAACCTGACCCAGATGACCAAGGCCGCGCAGGCCGCCGGCGCGCAGGTGCTCATCGTCGGCATCCAGGTGCCGCCCAACTACGGCAGCGATTACACGCGCCGCTTCGAGGCGATCTTCACCAAGGTCGCCGGCAGCACGAAGGCCGCGCTGGTACCCTTCCTGCTGAAGGGCATCGCGGACGGGCCGGAGGCGACCACGCTGTTCCAGGCCGATCGCATTCATCCCACGGCGGCCGCCCAGCCGCGCATGCTCGAAAACGTCTACCCGACATTGCGCAAGATGCTGGGTGCCCGCTAGCCGCGCGCCTCAGCCCAGCGCCGTATCGAGCAGCATCATCAGCACGAAGCCCACCATCAGCCCACCCGTCGCGAAGGCCTCGTGGCCCTTGCGGTGCGACTCGGGAATGATCTCGTGGCTGATGACGAACAGCATCGCACCGGCCGCGAAGCCCAGGCCCCAGGGCAGCAGTGCCGCCGACTGGCCGACGACGGCCGCACCCAGCACCGCCCCCACCGGCTCGACCAGGCCCGAGGCCATGCCGATCGCAACGGCGAACGACCGGCGGTAGCCTGCCGCCAGCAACGCCGCCGCGACCACCAGGCCTTCGGGCACGTCCTGGATCGCGATGCCCGTCGCCAAGGCGCCACCGCGCAGCGCATCGCCACCGGCAAAGCCGACACCGATGGCGAGCCCTTCCGGCAGGTTGTGCAGGGCGATCGCGAAGACGAAGAGCCAGGTGCGGCGCAACGCCCGCGCGTTCTGCCCTTCCGCGCCCTTGATGAAATGCTCGTGCGGCAGCACGCGGTCGAGCAGCAGCAACGCCGCGCCGCCGAGCAGGATCGAGAGGCCGACGACTCCGCCCGCACCCCATGCGTCCATGCCGCTGGCGCGGGCCGCCGCGATGCCCGGAATGATGAGCGAGAAGGCGCTCGCGGCCATCATGACGCCGGCGCCGAAACCGAACAGGGTGTCCTGCGTCCGATCCGACAAGCGCTGCGAGAAGACGATGGGCACGGTGCCCAGCGCGGTCGCCAAGGCGGCGATCGAGCCACCCATCAGGGCCTGCCACACCGTCGGCCGGCTGGCCGCGAACTGCAGGAACTGCGTCGCCACCACCAGCGCACCGGCCAGCACGATCGCGCTGCCGATCCACTGCTTGAGCGGATGGCCAGTTCGACGGACGACCCGGCCGATGGTGCTTCCGGGGGTGAGTGATGCGCTGTGGTTCATGCTGCAAATGATAGAAATTCTCATTTGACCCGTGCTTCGGGAATTTCAATCCTGGCGATAGCGACATCCGCCTGCGCCCGCCGTGCCGGACCTGTGCCTACACTTGCGCGGTCGCGGACTCCAGCCGCGCATCCACCTCGACGAGGAGACACAAGAAGATGAAGCCGCAAACCCAGGCGCAGATCACATCGCTCCGGCGCACCCTGATCCACTTCACCGCCGGCCTCAGCCTCGCCGCGCCGCTGCTGGCGATGGCGCAGTCGCTGCCCACCACGACGCCCGAACGCGTCGGCATGTCCAGCGAGCGGCTGCAGCGCATCAGCGAGGTGTTCAAGGCCGACGTGGCCGCCAACAAGATCCCGGGCGCGGTGCTGCTCGTGGCGCGGCACGGGCAGATCGCCTGGTTCGACGCGGTCGGCAAGCTCGATCCGGCCGGCAGCACGCCCATGCCGCGCGACGGCATCTTCCGCATCTACTCGATGAGCAAGCCGATCACCACGGTCGCCGCGATGATGCTGGTGGAAGACGGGCGCATGAAGCTCGACGACCCGGTGTCCATGTACCTCCCCGAGTACGCCAGCATGAAGGTCGGCGTCGAAAAGCCCGGCGCGGACGGCAAGCCGGTGCTGGAGACGGTGCCCGCGCGCCGGCCGATCACGGTGCACGACCTGATGCGCCACACCTCGGGCCTGACCTACGGCTTCTTCGGCCCGGGCCTTGTCAAGCAGGCCTACAACGCCGCCAACCTGGGCGCTGGCGATCCGAGCAATGCCGAGTTCTCGCAGCGCCTGGCCCAGCTGCCGCTGGCCTACCAGCCCGGCACTACCTGGGACTACAGCTATTCGACGGACATCCTGGGCCGGGTGGTCGAGGTCGTGTCGGGCCAGAGCCTCTACCAGTTCGAGAAAGAGCGCCTGCTCGACCCGCTGGGCATGAAGGACACGAGCTTCTACGTGAGCGATGCGGCGCGTCGGCAACGCATCGCCGAGCCGCTGTCGAACGACCGCGGCTTCGGCGTCGGAGCCGAGTTCAACGACCCGCGGGTAGTGCAGAAGGCCGAGTCGGGCGGCGGCGGCATGGTGTCGACGGCCAGCGACTACGCGCGCTTCCTGCAGATGCTGCTCAACGGTGGTTCGCTGGACGGCAAGCGCTACCTGGGTTCGCGCACCCTGGGCTTCATGGTGTCGGACCATTCGAACGCGGGCGCAGGCATCGCGCAGGGCCCGTTGTACCTGCCCGGCCCGGGCTACGGATTCGGCCTCGGCTTCGCGGTGCGCCGCGCGGACGGCGAGGCCGCATTCCCGGCCCCCGCCGGAGAGTTCAACTGGGGCGGCGCCGGCGGCACCTACATGTGGGTCGACCCCGAGAACGACCTGTTCGTGGTGCTGATGCTGCAGTCGCCCAAGTACCGCGTGCACTACCGGAGCCTGCTGCGCAACATGGTCTATGCCGCCGTGGACAAGTAGCCACGCCACGGCGTGGCTCGGAGCGATGGGTTAAATTGCTCGTCCGCATGAGCCGCCGGGCCGTTCCCAAGGCGAATACCGCAGCGCGCAGCGCGGAGGTTTTCTTATGAGCCGCCGGGCCGTTCCCAAGGCGAATACCGCAGCGCACAGCGCGGAGGTTTTCTTATGAGCCGCCGGGCCGTTCCCAAGGCGAATACCGCAGCGCACAGCGCGGAGGTTTCCTTATGATCCGCCGGGCCGTTCCCCGAGCGAACAACGCAGCCGGAGGCGAAGGTCCCCGTTTATGAGTCGAAAGCACGTCATCCCCCTCTCGCAGATCGGCCGCGCCCGCAGCGCGCCGCCGCTGCCCGGGCACGACGTTCCCGCGACCGGCCTGCTGCTCGACCAGTTCTCGCGCCCGCTCACCGACCTGCGCATCAGCGTCACCGACCGCTGCAACTTCCGCTGCAGCTACTGCATGCCCAAGGAAGTCTTCGACAAGGACTACCAGTACCTGCCGCACAGCGCGCTGCTGAGCTTCGAGGAAATCACGCGGCTGGCGCGCATCTTCGCGTCGCACGGGGTGCGGAAGATCCGGCTCACGGGCGGCGAACCGCTGCTGCGCAAGAACCTCGAACTGCTCATCGAGCAACTGGCCGCGATCCGTACGCCCGAAGGCGAGCCGCTCGACCTGACCCTGACCACCAACGGATCGCTGCTGGCGCGCAAGGCCGTCGCGCTCAAGGCGGCCGGGCTGCAGCGCGTGACCGTCAGCCTCGACGGGCTGGACGACACCGTGTTCCGCCGCATGAACGACGTCGACTTTCCCGTCGCCGCCGTGCTCGCAGGCATCGACGCGGCGCATGCGGCCGGTCTCGGCCCGATCAAGGTCAACATGGTGGTCAAGCGCGGCACCAACGAGCAGGAGATCCTGCCGATGGCGCGCCGCTTTCGCGGTACCGGCGTGGTGCTGCGCTTCATCGAATACATGGACGTGGGCGCCACCAACGGCTGGCGCATGGACGAGGTGCTGCCCTCGGCCGAGGTGCTGCAGCACATCGGCAACGAGTTTCCGCTCGTGCCGCTCGAAGCCACTGCACCCGGCGAGACGGCGCAGCGCTGGGCCTACCAGGACGGCGCAGGCGAAATCGGCGTGATCAGCAGCGTGACCCAGGCCTTCTGCCGCGACTGCACGCGCGCGCGCCTGTCGACCGAAGGCAAGCTCTACCTGTGCCTGTTCGCCAACAGCGGCCACGACCTTCGGCCGCTGCTGCGCGGCGATGCCGACGATGCACGGATCGCATCGGCCATCGGCCACGTCTGGCAAGGCCGCACCGACCGCTATTCCGAACTGCGCGCCCTGCGCGGCCCCGACACCGAGGCGCCCGACGGCCCGCGCCGCGTCGAGATGAGCTATATCGGCGGATGAACCAACCCACCACCATCGCAGCAGGCGAGATCACCGGGCTCGTGCTAGCCGGCGGCCGCGGCTCGCGCATGGGCGGCGTCGACAAGGGCCTGCAGAGTTTCAACGGCACGCCCCTCGCCCTGCATGCGCTGATGCGGCTTGGGCCGCAGGTCGGCGAGATGATGATCAACGCCAACCGCAACCTGGCCGCCTACGAGTCCTTCGGCGTGCCGGTCTGGCCCGACGGCCTGGCCGACTATGCCGGGCCGCTGGCCGGCTTCCTGACCGGCATGGAGCGCTGCGAAACACCCTACCTGCTCACCGTGCCCTGCGACACGCCCCTGTTCCCGCACGACCTCGCCGCACGGCTGGGCGAGGCGCTGGTGACGCACGATGCCGAGATCGCGATGGTCAGCGCGCCCGAGGCCGCTGCCGAAGCCGACGGCGCCGCCGCGCTGCGGCCGCAGCCCGTGTTCTGCCTGCTGCGCGCCGACCTGCTCGAAAGCCTGGTGCGCTTCACGCAGGAAGGCGGGCGCAAGATCGACCGCTGGACGGCGCAGCACCGCACGGCACTCGTGCCCTTCGACCGGCCGGGCGATGCGCCCGATGCCTTCTTCAATGCGAACACGCTGGCCGAGCTTCACTCGCTCGAAGCCCAGCGACGCTGACGACCTTTTTCCTTTCATGAGCCGCATCGCAGAGATCGCCGCCGCACTGGCCGGCTACGACCCCAAGGCCCTCGGCGTCGACGCGGTGCAGGGTTTCCTGGCCCGCCTGGCCGGGCCCGCCGCCATGACGCAGGTCGAGCACGTCGCGCTGCGCGATGCGCTGGGCCGCGTGCTGGCCGAAGACATCGTGTCGCCGGTGAGCGTGCCGCCGCACGACAACTCCGCCATGGACGGCTTCGCCTTCGACGGCGCCCTGCTGCCCGCCGATGCCGCCAGTTACGACGAATCGATCACGCTTCGCGTGGTCGGCACCGCGTTCGCCGGCACGGCCTGGCGCGGCAGCTTGGCGCCGGGCGACGCGGTCAAGATCATGACCGGCGCCGTGATGCCCGCGGGCCTCGACACCGTGATACCGCAGGAGTTCTGCTTCGTCGAAGGCGAGCGGGTGCGCTTTCCCGCCAAGGCCTTGCGCCGCGGCGACAACCGCCGCCTGGCCGGCGAAGACCTGATGCAGGGCCGCCCGGCGCTGCTGCGCGGCGAGCGCCTGTCGCCGGCGGCCATCGGCATGGTGGCCAGCCTGGGCCTGCCGATGGTGCCGGTGCTGCGGCGCCTGCGCGTGGCGTACTTCTCCACCGGCGACGAAATCCTGAGCCTGGGCGAGCTGCCGCGCGAGGGCGCCGTGTACGACAGCAACCGCTACACCGTCTCGGGCTTGCTCGCGCGCCTCGACTGCGAGCTGATCGACCTGGGCCTCGTGCGCGACGACCCCGCGAGCCTGGCCGCCACACTGCAACGCGCCGCCGGCGAAGCCGACGCCATCATCACCAGCGGCGGCGTCAGCGTCGGCGAGGCCGACCACACACGCGCCGTGATGCAGCAGCTGGGCGACATGGCCTTCTGGCGCGTCGCGATGCGCCCCGGGCGGCCGATGGCCGTCGGCCTGATCCCCAAGCCCGGCCAACCGGACGGCCCGGCCGTGCTCTTCGGCCTGCCCGGCAACCCCGTGGCGGTGATGGTGACCTTCCTGGCCTTCGTGCGCCCGGCCCTGCTGCGCATGATGGGTTGCCACGAACGCGCCTGCACGCCGCCGCCGCTGCTGCGGGCCCGCAGCGCGTCGGCCATCCGCAAGAAGGCGGGGCGTACCGAATACCAGCGCGGCCGCGTCGAATGGGTGCCCGGCGCCGAGCCTCAGGTGCGCATCGCGGGCAACCAGGGCTCGGGCGTGCTGAGCTCGATGGTCGAGGCCAACGGGCTGGTCGTGCTGCACCACGAACAAGGCAGCGTGGCGGCCGGCGACATGGTCGACGTCATGATGTTCGAGGGTGTGATCTAGGATCGCGCAGGAGACGCGCATGCTCGCGGCCAGAATCGAGTTGGTGCAGCAGATGCCGATCTTCGGCGCCATCGACGCCGCGGCCATCGAGTTTCTGCTCGAGCCCGCACCGGTGATCGAAATGGCTGCGGGCCGCTATTTCTTCCGCGAAGGCGACATGGCCGACTGCATGTACGTGCTCGAGCGCGGCAGCGTGACCATCATGAAGAACTGGGGCGACCGACTGCTGCTGCTGCGCCGCCTCTCGAGAGGCGATTGCTTCGGCGAGATGGCACTGCTCGACCTGTTCCCACGCAGCGCATCGATCCGCGCCGACGAGGACTGCAGCGCGATCTGCATCACGCCCGACAACCTGCTGCGCCTGTTCGAGCACGACGCCACGCAGTTCGCGCTGATCCAGATGAACATCGGCCGGGAACTGAGCCGCCGCTTGCGCGCCACCGACGACCTGCTGTTCCGCGCACGGATGGGCGAGGCGCTCGAAGCACCGCAGACGCTCGCCGCGCCGTCCGCGGCCAGCTGAGCCTCGCGTTCAGATCCTGCCCAGCGCGCGATCCACACCCTTGTTCGCCAACCCGTCGGCGCGCTCGTTGCCCGGGTCGCCCGAATGGCCCTTGACCCAGCGCCATTCGATCTTGTGGCCGCCTTCCGACACCAGCTTGTCGAGTTCCTTCCACAGCTCGACGTTCTTCACCGGCTGCTTGGTCGACGTCAGCCAGCCCTTGGCCTTCCAGCCGCGGATCCATTCGGTGATGCCCATGCGCACGTACTGGCTGTCGAGGTACAGCACCACCTTGCAAGGGCGCTTGAGCGCGGCCAGGCCCTCGATGACCGCCTTGAGCTCCATGCGGTTGTTGGTGGTGTTGAGTTCGCCGCCGAAGAGTTCCTTTTCGGTGGCACCCGACTTGAGCCAGGCACCCCAGCCGCCAGGGCCGGGGTTGCCCTTGCAGGCGCCGTCGGTGTAGATCTGTACTTCGGTCAAGAAGCTTTTCCTTGTCTTTGTCGGGTTCGATGGGGGTGATGGCCGCGGTGTACCTTGCCGGCGATCGGCACCGGCGCGCTCGCCCGCTGCGCGGCGCGGCGCCAGTCGGCGGACAGCAAACGCATGCCGCGCACCCGCTTGACCGCCACCAGGAAATACACCGCGCCGAAGATGGGCCACCAGCGCTCGCCCAGGGTGTCGAACCAGCGGTAGCGCTCGAGCCAGGCCTCGCTGCGCACCGCGGGGCGGTAGATGCCGAAGTCGCCCGATTCCACTTCGAAGCTGAGCAGGCGCAGCCAGTCGCGCATGCGCCGGTAGCCGATGAAGTCGCCCGAATCGGGCAGGTAAAGTTCGCCGAAGCCCAGCCGCCCCCAGAGGCGCGCACGCCACTGGCGCATGCCCCACAGGCTGGCCGGGTTGAGGCCGCAGATGACGACGCGGCCCTCGGGCACCAGCACGCGCTCGACCTCGCGCAGCGTGGCGTGCGGGTCGTGGCTCAGTTCGAGGGCGTGCGGCAGCACCACCAGGTCGAGGCTGTTGGCCGAAAAAGGCAGGGCGGTGAAGTCGGTGACCAAGGCGCCGCCCGCCTTGCAGGCAGGGTCGTCCGTGGCCAGCCAGCGGTGCTGCATGCGGTTGGTGCGCAGGCCCTCGACCTCGGGCAAGCCCAGCTGCAGCGCGTGATAACCGAAGACGTCGATCACCGCCTGATCGAAGCGCGACTGCTCCCAGGCCAGCAGGCAGCGGCCGGGAGGGGTCTGGAACCACTCGTGCAAACCTATAATTTGACCGCTCATGAAGCTCGTTCCACTGCCCGCCTTCGCCGACAACTACATCTGGATGCTGCAGGACGGGCGCAACGCGATCGTGGTCGACCCGGGAGATGCCGCGCCGGTCTTCGATGCGCTCGCTCGTGGCAGCCTGCAATTGGCCGCGATTCTAGTCACGCACCACCATGCCGATCACACCGGCGGCGTGGCGGCGTTGCGCGACGCCACCGGCGCACCAGTCTTCGGCCCCGCTCGCGAAGCGGTGCCCGAGCCCCTCACGCGCCTGGCCCATGGCGACCATGCCGAGGTGCTGGGCCTGCGCTTCCAGGTGATCGACGTGCCGGGCCACACGGCCGGCCACATCGCCTACTTTCTGCCAGCGGATGCGCGCAGTGCAGCGGCCGGGGTGCCCGCCCCGCTGCTCTTCTGCGGCGACACGCTGTTTTCCGGCGGCTGCGGCCGGCTCTTCGAGGGCACGCCCGCGCAGATGCTGGCCTCGCTCGACGCCCTGGCCGCCCTGCCCGGCGGCACCCGCGTGTGCTGCGCCCACGAGTACACACTTTCTAACCTGCGTTTCGCCAATGCCGTGGAACCCGGCAATGCCGAACTGGCTCAGTACACGGCGCAGTGCGAGTCGCTGCGCGCGCGCGGCGAGCCCACGCTGCCTTCGCAGCTGGGCACCGAGCGCCTCATCAATCCCTTTCTTCGCAGCCGCGAAGCCACTGTCCTGCAGGCGGTCCGCAACCATGCAGGCCTTCCCGCGCAAAGCGGGGCGGCCGAGGTGTTCGCCGCCCTGCGCCAATGGAAAAACGACTTTCGATGAAATTCATCCTTGCTGCCTGCCTTGCCGGCTCGCTCTTCCTCGCGGGCTGCGCGAGCACCACCGGCTCGGGCTCCTCCTCTTCGTCCAAGGCGACCGCTTCCGGCTCATCGACGGCCACCGTCCCCAGCGGCAGTGCCGCGCCGGTGTACCCCACCGAGCCCCTGACCCCCATCGCCAGCAGCGCAGCGCGCTCGCGCTCGGTGGTCACGCTGGCGCCGCCGGCCGACATGTGGGACCGCGTTCGCCGCGGCTTCAAGATGCCGAACCTCGACACCGAGCTGGTGCGTGACCGCGAGCAGTGGTATGCCACCCGGCCCGACTACATGCAGCGCATGACCGAGCGTTCGAGCCGCTACATCTTCCACATCGTCGAAGAACTCGAGCGCCGCGACATGCCCACCGAGTTGGCGCTGCTGCCGTACATCGAAAGCGCCTTCAATCCGCAGGCCGTGTCGAGTGCCAAGGCGGCGGGCATGTGGCAGTTCATGCCGGCGACGGGCACGGACTTCGACCTCAAGCAGAACATCTTCCGCGACGACCGGCGCGACGTCATCGCCTCCACCCGCGCGGCGCTCGACTACCTGCAGAAGCTCTACAACATGTTCGGCGACTGGCACCTGGCGCTGGCGGCCTACAACTGGGGCGAAGGCAGCGTGAGCCGTGCCATCGCGAAGAACCAGCGCGCCGGCCTGCCCACCGGCTACACCGACCTGAACATGCCCAACGAGACACGCTACTACGTGCCCAAGCTGCAGGCGGTGAAAAACATCGTGGCCAACCCGGAGCGCTTCAACACCGATCTGCCGCTGATCGCGAACCACCCCTACTTCCAGACCGTCGCGCTCACGCGCGACCTCGACGTGGCCCTGGCCGCCAAGCTGGCCGACGTGCGCATCGAGGACTTCCGCGCGCTCAACCCTGCCGCCCACAAGCCCGTGCTGCTGGCCGCCGGCACGACCGACATCCTGCTGCCGTGGGACAACGCCGCCGTGTTCCAGCGCAACTTCGAGGCCTACAGCCAGGGCCAGTACGCGAGCTGGACGGCCTGGACCGTGCCCAACACCATGACGGTGTCGGACGCCGCCCAGCGCTCGGGCATGAGCGAAACCGACCTGCGGGCCATCAACAGCGTGCCGCCGCGCATGCTGATCAAGGCCGGCTCCACGCTCATCGTGCCACGCGGCGCGCGCGTGCAAGAGGACGTGCAGGCCGCGGTCGTCGACACGGGCCACCTGAGCTTCCAGCCCGAGATCGTCACCCGCCGCACCCTGGTCAAGGCCGGGCGCAGCGACAGCGTGGCCAGCATCGCCAGGCGTTACCGGCTCAGCCCGGCCAGCGTCGCCGAATGGAACGACGTGAAGGGCGGCCATGCCTTCAAGCGCGGCGAGTCGGTCGTGGTCTTCCTGCCCGTGCGGGCCGCCGGCGCCGACCGCGTGGGCCGCGGCACCCGCGGCCGCGACAGCACGGTGGTCGTCACCGGCAAGCGCGGCGGCGGCGTGGTCAAGACCAGTTCGGGCAAGGCCGCTCCGGCAGCGGCTTCGCGGTCGAGTGCGGCGTCGCGTTCGAGTTCGGCCTCCAAGGTCGTGCGCGAGAAGCGCGGCGGCACGCCGGCCAAGAAGAAGCGCTGACGGCTCGCCAACGAGGCCTCAGCCTCAGAGCTTCTCCGCCTCGCCGCTCCTCGGCTGCCACTTCATGAGCCGCCGCTCGATCACCCCTACCAGGCCGTCGAGCACCAGCGCGAAGGCCGTGAGCACCGCGATGCCGGCGAACACGGTGTTCACGTCGAAGGTGCCCTCCGCCTGCAGGATCAGGTAGCCGACGCCGCGCGCCGATCCCAGGTACTCGCCCACCACCGCGCCGACGAAAGCCAGCCCCACCGACGTGTGCAGGCTCGAAAACACCCAGCTGGTCGCGCTCGGCAGGTACACCGTGCGCAGCAGCTGCCGCTGGTTGGCGCCGAGCATGCGCGCATTGGCCAGCACCACGGGGCTGACTTCACGAACGCCCTGGTAGACGTTGAAGAACACGATGAAAAACACCAGCGTGACCGCCAGTGCCACCTTGCTCCAGATGCCCAGCCCGAACCACAGCGCGAAGATGGGCGCCAGGATCACGCGTGGCATCGAGTTCGCAGCCTTGATGTAGGGGTCGAGGATCAGGCTGGCCGTCGGCGCCAGCGCCAGCCACAGCCCGCAGGCCAGGCCCAGCAACGTGCCGATGCCGAAGGCCAGAACGGTTTCGAGCAGGGTCACGCCCAGGTGCCGGTAGATGTCGGCGTTGCCCGGCAGGCCCTCGGGAAAGATCGCGTTGGGCGGCACCGCGATGGGCAGAAACCAGCTCCAGATGCGCCCTGCCACCTTGATCGGTTCGCCCAGGAAAAAGGCCACCTGCGTGTCGCGCGATGCCAGGTGCCACACGACCAGCAGCACGATGAGCAGCAGCAACTGCCACACGCGCGCATTGCCTTCGTGCGGCGCAAGCTTCATCAGGCGGCTTTCTTCAGTTGCTGCGCATAGCCCTTGAGCACTTCGTCGCGCAGCACATTCCAGATCTGCGTGTGCAGTTCGACGAAGCGCGGATGCGTGCGCACATCCGCCACGTCGCGCGGTCGCGCCAGGTCGATGACGAATTCGCCGATGGGGTGCGTGGCCGGCCCGGCAGACAACACGACCACGCGGTCGCTCATGGCGATGGCCTCGTCGAGGTCGTGGGTGATGAAAAGCACGGCCTTCTTCTTGGCAGCCCAGAGCGCCAGGACTTCGTTCTCCATCAGTTGCCGCGTCTGCACGTCGAGCGCGCTGAAGGGCTCGTCCATGAGAATGATGTCCGGGTCGAGCGCCAGCACCTGGGCCAATGCGGTGCGCTTGCGCATGCCGCCTGAGAGCTGGTGCGGGTAGCGGTCGCCGAAGCCCGTCAGGCCGACCCGCGCGAGCCACTGCTCGGCCTGCGCCCTCGCCTCTTCCTGCGGCACACCGCGGTATTGCAGCCCCAGCATCACGTTGGCCAGCGCGCTGCGCCAGGGCATCAGCGCCTCGGACTGGAACATGTAGCCTGCGCGCGTGTTGATGCCTTGCAGCGGCTGGCCGAAGACTTTGACCTCGCCCGAGGAGGGCTGCAGCAGGCCGGCGCCAACGTTGAGCAGCGTGGACTTGCCGCAACCCGTGGGGCCGACCACCGAGACGAATTCACCGGCACGCACGCGCAACGAGGTTTCAGCGACGGCGGTGTAGCGATTCGCGGGCTCGTTCCGTGCCCGGAATGTGCAACTGATGTCGAGGAGTTCGAGCGCGTAGTCGTGAGCGTCGGCCATGGGGAGGAAGAAAAAAACCCGGCCGGAGCCGGGTCGCAAATCGGCAACTCAGGCTTTGAAGCGCTCCTTCGCGCGCCGCGCGAATTCGTTGGTATACGTCTTGCCCAGGTCGATCTTGTCGGCTTTGACCGAGGTGTCGAAGCTCGCAATAGCGGCCAGCGCAGTCTTCGGGCCTTCGGAGGGGACCATGCCATCGGTCGCGATGGCCTCGCGCACCTTGTCGAAGGACGCGAGGTACAACGCGCGGTCGCCCAGCAGGTAGGTCTCGGGCACCGTCTTGATGATGTCGCCGGGCCCTGCGGTCTGCAGCCATTTCAGGCCATGCACGATCGCATTGGCCAACGCCTGGCAGGTGTTGGGGTTCTTCTGCACGAACTCTGCAGGGGCATACAGGCAGGCCGCGGGCATCGGGCCGCCGAACACCTCCGCGGTGCCCTTCAGCGTGCGCGTGTCGCTGATGATCTTCACGTCGCCCTTTTGTTCGAGCATGGTCATCACCGGGTCGGTGTTGCTGATGGCGTCGATCTGCCCCGAGCGCAGCGCCGTCAGCGCGCCGGCCGCGACGCCCACGCCGATGAAGCTCACGTCGCTGGCCTTGAGCCCGCCGCGCGACAGCACCAGGTTGGCCACCATGTTGGTCGACGAGCCCGGCGCCGACACGCCTATCTTCTTGCCCTTGAGGTCGGCGATGGTCTTGTAGCCCGCCATGTTCTTGGTCGACACGCCGATCGCGATCTGCGGCGCACGGCCCTGCAGCACGAAGGACTGGAAGACCTGGTTCTTGGCCTGCAGGTTGATGGTGTGTTCGTAGGCGCCCGAGCAGACGTCGGCCGAGCCGCCCACCACGGCCTGTAATGCACGCGCACCACCGGCGAAATCGGATATCTCGACATCGAGCCCCTCGGCCTTGAAGTAGCCCAGCTGCTCGGCGATGGTGAGCGGCAGGTAGTAGAACGCCGCCTTGCCGCCGACCGCGATGGAGATCTTCGGCTTCTCGATCTTGGCCTGCTGCGCGCGCACCCACAGCGGCACCGCGATGGAGGCGGCGCCCAGGGTCGCGGCGGCAAGTGTGAAGCGACGGCGATGGAGCATGTGACGACGCCCGCGGGCTCTCTGGTTCGTGTAGTTCGAATCGAGCTTAGGGGCGTGCAACGCGCACCGGCATCGGGAACATCCCGTGCGGGTTTCCACGTAAGCATGAAGGCCTCGTGGGAGACGCTCACGAGGCCGTTGCAAGGCCGCGCAGAGACGCTAGCGGCCAGCGAAAAGGATCGCGATGTTGACCAGGAAGCCGAGCGCCCAGACCGCGCTTCTCGCGCTTCCGAAGCCGCGGATGTAGAGCGCGAGGTAGACGATGCGCAGCAGCACGTAGGCCGCTGCCAGCAGGTCCAGCGTCAGCTGATCGGCGCCCAGCTGGTGCGCGATGACCACCGCGCCGATGAAGAAGGGCAGGCCCTCGAAGCTGTTGTTCTGCGCGGCGAGCGCGCGTGCACGCCAGCCGCCCTGGCGACTCATCCATTCGCGCGGCGCATCGTTGTCGCGCTTCTTGAAGGCGCCAAGCTTCGCGATGTAGGCGGACAGGTAAGGCAGCAGCGCCGCTGCCAGCACGCACCAGTAAGCCAGGGTGAGGGACGGGATATGCATGAGTGTCAGCGCATGAGTGTCAGCGCCGGTCGACCAGCGCATGCGCGATGGTGCCGAGGTCCACGTACTCGAGTTCGCTGCCCGCGGGCACGCCGCGCGCGAGCCGCGTCACCGACAGGCCGCGCTGGCGCAGCGTCTCGCCGATGACGTGTGCAGTGGCCTCGCCCTCGGCGGTGAAGTTGGTGGCGAGTATGACTTCGCTCACCGCCCCGTCGAGCGCACGTTCGAACAGCTTGGCCAGGCCGATGTCCTTGGGCCCGATGCCGTCGAGCGGGCTGAGCTTACCCATCAGCACGAAGTAATAGCCGCGAAAGGCACCGGTGCGCTCGAGCGCGGCCTGGTCGGCCGGCGTCTCGACCACGCACAGCTTGCTCGCATCGCGCCGTGCATCGAGGCACACGTTGCACACGGGCGCCTCGGTGAAGGTGTTGCAGCGCTCGCAATGCCGCACGTGGGCCGCCGCCTGCTCGAGCGCGCGCGCCAGCACGCGGGTGCCGTCGCGATCGTGCTGCAACAGGTGAAACGCCATGCGGGAGGCCGACTTCGCACCGATGCCCGGGAGCCGGCGCAGGGCCTCGATCAGGGTGTCGAGAGCGCTGGAATCTGCCACGCGCGGCTTAGAACGGGAGCTTCATGCCGGGCGGCAGGCCGGGCATGCCAGCGGTCAGCTTGCCCATCTTCTGCTCGCTGGTTTCCTCGGCCTTGCGCACGGCGGCATTGAAGGCGGCAGCCACCAGGTCTTCGAGCATGTCCTTGTCGTCGCCCAGCAGGCTGGGGTCGATGGTCACGCGCTTGACGTCGTGCTTGCAGGTCATCACCACCTTCACCAGGCCGGCACCGGACTCGCCTTCGACCTCGATGGTCGCCAGCTCTTCCTGCGCCTTCTTGAGGTTGTCCTGCATCGCCTGCGCCTGCTTCATGAGGCCGGCCAGTTGTCCTTTGTTGAACATCGTTGGTCCTGTCGTCGTTGATGGATGAAAGAAAAATGGTCAGGCGGGCCGGAGCGAGCCCGGCACGATGCGCGCGTCCCAGTCGCGCATCATGGACTGCACGTCGGGGTCGCTGCGAATCGCCTCTTCGGCCTCGCGCTGCCGCGCATCGGCCGCCTGCTTGTTGCGCCGCGCCGGGCTGTCGGCCACGGAGCCGATTTCGATGGCGAGCCGGACGGCATGCCCCACGTTGGCCAAGGCCGCCTGCAGCTTGTCGCGGCTGCCTGCCTGGTTGAGCGACTCGCGCTCCACACGCAGCAGCCATTGGTCGACGTCGCGCGCCACCAGCTGCGATTGCAGCGCCAGTTCGCGCGCCAGCGCCGAGATGGCCTCGGCCGCCACGAGCTCGGTGACGGTGGTGAACCAGAAGTCGCCGTCCTCGCTGGGCTCGATAGGCGTGGGCGGTGCGTCGCGTGCGGCATCGCGGGCGCCGGGCGGTGGCTGAACGCGAACCGGCATGGCGAGCACGTTGGCGGCTGGGGTCGGCGCCAGTACAGGTTCGGCTGCGGCGGCAGGCCCGAAGCGGCCCTCTTCTCGCACGGGCAGGCGGTGGCCGGAGGGCACCCCCGGCGCATGAG
>NZ_LYVO01000100.1 GCF_001984055.1 Variovorax sp. KK3 | reverse complement strand
CAACATCTCTGAGGTCATCTTCAACAAGCGGTACGACGGCCATTACTTCGACAAAGAGTCGGGACTGAACTACAACGTCAATCGCAGCTATAGCCCTGCAATGGGCGGGCGCTATACGCAGCCGGACCCCATGGGACTAAGCGCCGGCTGGAATCAGTTTGTCTACGTTGATGGCAATCCGCTGAGTTTCATTGACCCGGACGGACTTCAGCAGAGAGCAACGCCTCGCAAGCCCTTGGACTTACAGCCGCTTGACGCCGGCGGTGGTTCCGGAATCGGCGGAGGCGGTGGAGGTGGCTCGGCGAGATGGTCGCCGCCATGTCCTCCCATCGCAAAAGGGATCACAGGTCGCAGCGGCGCCCTTGGCGAAGCGAAACGAGATCTTGGTGTTCCTAGGACGCAACATCCAGACTCAGTTAGCCGCGTGCCGATGACAGATCAAAATGGCAAGAGTGTCCTCGGCTTAGACGGCAAGCCCATCATGACGCGCGAGTACACCTATACGCGGCCGGACGGCACGAATGCAGTCGTCCAAGACCACGGTGCCGGCCATCAGTTCAGACAAGGCGGCGTCGGAGACCAGGGCCCGCATTTCAATGTGCGTCCTCCTGAGAACACACGCGGCGGATCTATTCCTGGGACGAAAGATCACTATTCTTGGTAAATATGACTATGACCCATTGGACCGATTTACTAGTGGACGCAGCGCCAGTCAGGGCCATCTATGGCTCGAGTCCTCCGCTGCTTGAAGGTGTTGATCTTCACGAGATGTCCCTGCATCGTGATGGTCCTCGGCTCCTGTTGCGTTTCGACCTTCACGGTTTCCCCGACCATCCTCCAGCCAAATGGTCTGCTTCGGGATTAAATCGAGTGCAGATGCGCTTGTTGGCAGTCGGGGTAGAAAATCTTCAGATCTCCGGATTTTCTTCAAACATGCGAATGGACCTTCGCATCGTTAAAGAAGGTCCACTGGTCCGCCTGTGTGGTCAAAATGAACACGCCAAATTTGGACTGCGGACTGAATTCGTCATGGTGGATGGCATCAGCGCGTATCGGCAGGGTGATTGATCAGGGGTAGACGACACAATCCATGAAATCACACATCCAGAAGAAGGCTCAGCGAGAGTAAGTACGCCGCATCTCCAGCGGCGCATACGCCGAGGCCACGCGTTCGCGCAGCTGCGTGGCGAGCAGGGCCCAGGGAGGTGCGCTCGGCAACGACGACATGGCGGCCCGCGGCACGAAGGCGCTCATCATGCGGTTGCGCGAGCGCTCCATCCATTCGGCGGCCATGAATCCACCGACGAGCAGGTCGCGCCCCAGCGCGCCGAACGCTGCCGGCGAGCGCAGGGCGGCGCCAACTTCCAGAGTGCAGTCCGGCGTGGCGGATGCAGTCGCATCGACGGCCAGCGCCTGCTGCAGCGCATCGCCCAGGCGATCGAGTGCGTCGCGCGCCGCGCGCAGCACGGCATCGAAGTTCAGGAAGCCGTGGAACTGGCCCGCGTAGTGGAGCAGTTGCACCGGCACGCCGGCCTCGCGCAGCAGTGCCGCGTAGGCCAGGCCGTCGTCGCGGATCGGGTCGTAGCCTGCGCTGAGCACCAGCGCAGGCGGCAGCGCCGACAGGTCGCCGTGCAGGGCAGGCGAGAGCAGCGGGTCGTCCGAATGCGCATTCGCATTCGCATGCCGCGTGCCGATCTGCGCATCGAACCAGGCGATGGAGTCGGCCGTCAGCAGGTAGCCCTTGGCGTTCTCGTCGCGCGAGGGAAAGGGGTCGCGCAGGTTCGTGGCCGGATAGACCAGCACCTGCAGGCGCGGCACCGCGTTGCCGCGGGCGGCGAGACGCTGCGTCAGCGCAGCCGCGATGTTGCCGCCGGCCGAATCGCCGCCCAGCGCGAAGCGTGCGGGGTCGATGCCCAGGCCGGCTGCGTTGGCCTGCAGCCAGTCGAGCGCGGCCAGGGCGTCGTCGCGGCCTGCATGCAGGTCGTGCTCGGGCGCGAGGCGGTAGTCCACCGTGGCCACGACGGCGCCGCTGCGCTGTGCGATGTGGCGGCAGATCGCGTCGGCCGTGGCCAAGCCGCCGAGTACGAAGCCGCCGCCGTGGAACCAGAGTAACAGCGGCCGTGGCTCGCCCTCCTTGACCTCCACGGGCCGGTAAAGGCGCAGCGCCAGCCGGCCTCCCGGCCCGGCGATTCGGTGGTTCTCCACGCGCGGCAGCGGAATGCGGCGCGCCATCAGCGTCGACATCAGTAACCAGCGTCGGCGCATGGAGGCCACGGTGGGCACGCGGCCCACAGTGCGCCGCGTGGCGAAGTTGAAGCCGCGAAGCAGGGCCTGCGCTTCCGGGTCCAGTTGCTCCGCGCGCAAGCGCGAGGGCATGCCGAGACCTTCGGGCAGCGGGCTCGCCCGCCTGTCCTTGCGCGGCCTCGCAGTGCTTTGCGATGCACCTTCACCTTCGACCGCGGCACGTGCGGCATCGGTCGGCCGGCGGGCGCTCACAGCGACGAAACCAGGTGCCCGCCGTCCACCGCGATCACGGTGCCCGTCATCCACGACGAGGCATCGGTGGCCAGCAACAGGTAGGCGCCGTCCAGTTCCTCGGCCTTGCCGAGGCGGCGCATGGGCATGCGCTTGATCATGTCCTGACCCGCCTGGGTTTCGAAGAAGGCGTCGTTGATGTCGGTGCGGATGTGGCCGGGCGCCAGCGCATTGACGCGAATGCCGAAGCGCGCCCATTCGAGCGCCAGGCCCTTGGTCATCTGGATGACGGCGGCCTTGGTGGTGGCGTAGGGCACCACGTGGTGCGCCACGCGTTCGCCGAGGATCGACGCGATGTTGACGATCGAGCCGCCGCGCTTCGCCGCGCGCCAGCGCCGCGCGGCCTCGGTGGCGGTGAGCCACACGCCGCGCAGGTTGGTCTGGATGGTCGCGTCGAAGTCGGCCGGGCTCATGTCGATGGCCGAGCCTTCGCCGCCCACGCCGGCATTGTTGACGACCACGTCCACGGGGCCGCCGTCGGCCTCGATGGCGTCGAAGGCTGCATGGATGGCGGTGTCGCTGCCCACGTCCATTTCGACGGCCAGCACGCTTTGCGCGCCGAGCTTCTTCAGCTCGTCCGCCAGCGCGTCGAGCTTGGCCTTGCGCCGCGCCGCGATCACCACGCGCGCGCCGTTGCGCGCGGCCACCTGCGCGAAGTGCGCGCCCAGCCCGCCCGACGCGCCGGTGACGAGCACGCCCTTGCCCTTGAGCATTGCGCCCATGTCCATGGTGTTGTCTCCTTCGAAAGGTGAATGGAAGAAGAGGCGCTGCTCAAGCGCCCATGCCGTAGGCCTCGAGCCGGGCGGCCACTTCGGCCACCTGGTGGCTCAGCACCACGACGTCGTGCTGGGTTCCGTCGCGGCCACGCACGTGGCCCGCGAGCAGCGCCTCGGGCCGGAAGCCCAGGCTCTCGAACATGGCGATGGAGCCGCGCTGGTCGGTGGTCATCTGGGCCGTGAGCTTTTCCAGCCCCAGCGCGAGCGCCTGGGCGAAGCTGTCCTGCACCAGCTGCCGCCCCAGGCCCAGGCCGCGCGCCTGCGGGCCCACCACCACGCGCAGCTCGCCCACGTGCGGCGACCACGACAGCGCGTCGTGGATCAGCGACGAGCAGCCGATGATCTGGCCGTCGAGCCGGGCCGCGAGGCTGGGCATGCGCCGGCGCTCGACGGCCTCGCGTATCCAGGCCTTGATCACGCGCGGCTGGCTGATGTCGCGGTAGGTGAAGAGCAGGTCGTGCGGCGGCAGCGCCTGGGCGAAGGCGAGCAGCGCGGCCTCGTCGGTGGCGCGCAGCTCGTCGATCGTCACGGTCTTGCCGTCGGCCTCGAAGCTGCGCGGATGGCGCGCGGCATCGGATGCCGGCGCGGCGGCTTGCTTGCTGCTGTTCATACGGATCGTTCTCCCAGCCATTGATCGAGCTTGGGCCACATGCGCTTGACCGCGTTGGGGCCGGCCACCAGGCTGACGTGGCCGCCCTTGAGCATCACTTCTTCCTTGTCGGTGGAGCCCACCTTGTCGAGCAGCGGGTGCGCGCAGTCGTAGGGCACGATGTGGTCGTGCTCGGCCACCACCGACAGCAGCGGCACGCGGATGCGGCCCAGGTCGACCTGCTGGCCGCCTACCTTCAGCGTGCCGTGGAAGAGCGCGTTGTCCCGCATCAGCAGCTCGATGGTCTGCTTGAAGTAGGCACCGGCCAGCGGCAGGGTCTCGGTGCCCCAGCGGTCCATCATGCGGTACTGCCGCACGTACTCGTCGTTCCACAGGTTGTCCCACAGGCGCAGCGTGCCGGTGACGCGGCCGGTGGGGCGCAGCGCGTCGAAGCCGCCGGTGATCAGGTTGCCGGGCACGATGCCATTGGCGTCGATCATGCGGTCGGCATCGAAGTGCTTGCGGTCCGACCAGGCCTGGAACAGCGCCATGCGGGTGAAGTCCACCGGCGTGGTGAAGCACACCAGGTTGCGCATCGGGCCGTCGGCATGCAGCGCGGCATAGATGAGCGAGAGCACGCCGCCCATGCAGTAGCCGACGATGCTCACGTCGTCCACCCCCGAATCGGCCTGCACGCGGCGTACGCATTCGGGGATGAAGCGCTGGGTGTAGTCCTCCAGCCGCAGTCCGGCCTCCTCGGGCCGCGGCGGGCTCCAGTCCATCACGTAGACGTCGTAGCCGCGCTGGAGCAAGTGCTCGACCAGGCTCTGGCCCGGTGCCAGGTCGAAGATGTAGGCCTTGTTGGTGGTCGCCATCACCAGCAGCAGCGGCACGCGGTAGATCTCGTCGGACTGCGGCCGGTAATGGTAGAGGCTCAGCGTGCCCTGCTTGTGGATCACGTCCTTGGGCGTGGTGCCGACGGTCGCGGCGCCGGCGCCGAGGTAGCCCACGCCCTTGACGCTGCGCTGCACCGCGCGCTCGATTTCTTCGCGGGCCTTGGCGACCCAGTCGGCGTCCGTCTCGTTGGGGGCGCGGCCGGCTTCCGGCTTGGCGGTGGGGCGTGGCGCGGCCATGTTCAGCGTGCCTTGAGTGCGGCCGTCTTGGCGGCGGGGCGCCGGGCCTTGGCCGCGCGCTTGCGCCGGGCGGCGGCTTCGGGTGCCGCCTCGGCGGGTTGCGCAGGTGTTGGAGCCGGTGCCTGGGCGGCTGTGGCGGCTTCGATGGCTGGCGGCGCCGGCCGTCGCGTGCGGGGCGGCATGGCGGCCTTGGGCAGTGCCGGGTCGCGGGCGCCGAGCTGGTGGGTCAGCAGTGCCAGCTGCTCCTCGATGCGCTGCAGGCGTTCGTCCACGGCCAGCAGCTCGGCCCGGCTGGGCAGGTTGAGTTCCTTGAGCAGGGTGGAATTGGCCTTGCCGAGCGCCTGCTGCAGCCCCAGCGTCATGCCCAGCATGGTGTTGGCCACGCGCGCGAAGTCCTCGGACTTCATCTCCTTGTTGGCCACCTGGTTGGTGCGGTTCTCCCATTGGCCCAGGGCGTCGCGCCACAGGCCCAGGGGGTCCAGCATCGAATTTCCGCTTGTTGCCATGCCTGCGCCCTTCGGTCGGCGGTGTTGTCTCCAGGCGCATCGTAGCGAGTGCGGGGGCAGAAGCACAGGTGCCGAGCGGCCAACTCCGGCCGCGGGCCGGACAGGCGGCGGACGGATTCCGGACCGGTGCCGGGGACGCGCGAGCCGCGATTGGGACGCACAGGCAACTCGGCCGGGTCCGCAATTCCTACGATCGGACCCGGAGAAACTCACATGACCCGCTTCGTTCTCGGACTGATCAAGCCTTACCGCGCCTGGCTCGCCATCGTGCTGTGCGCCATGGTGGTGGAAGTGCTCATGAGCCTCGCCGCCCCGTGGCCGCTGAAGCTGGTGCTCGACGACGCGCTGGGCGCGCACCGGCTGCCCGACACCCTGCATTGGGCGCACGACCTGGGCATCGGCCGCCACACGCTCGGCGTGGCGCTCTTCGCGGGCATCGCTACGGTGGCGGTCGCCATCGCCGGGGGCATCGCGGCTTACGTCGACAACTACTACACGGCCAGCATCGGGCAGTGGGTGGCCAACGACCTTCGCCTGCGGATCTACGAGCACATGCAGCGCCTGTCGCTGTCGTACTACGACAAGTCGCGCAGCGCGGTGCTGATGTCGACCATCACCACCGACGTGGCGACGGTGCAGAACTTCGCCTCGTCCTCGACGCTGGGCATCCTGGTCGACGTGGTCACCATCGTCTTCATGCTGGTGCTGATGGTGTGGCTGGACTGGGACTTCACACTCATCGCGCTGGCTGCGATGCCGCTCTTGATCTTCTTCGTCTTCCGGCTCAAGCGGGTCATGAAGACCGTGTCGCGCGAGGTCCGGGCACGCCAGAGCGACATCATGGCCGTGGTGCAGGAAGGCCTGGGCTCGGTGCGCACCATCAAGGCCTTCGGCCGGCAGGACCTGGAGGCCGCGCGCATGGCCGCCGCCAGCCGGGCCAGCACCGATGCGGCGCTGAAGGCGCGCAAGCTCAAGTCGGTGCTGTCGCCCGCCGTCGCGCTGGTGGTGGCGCTGTGCACCGGGGTCGTGCTCTGGAAGGGCACGGCGCTCGTCGTGGCCGGCACCATGACCATCGGCGCGCTGACCGTCTACCTGGCCTACCTGGGCAAGTTCTTCAAGCCGGTGAAAGACCTCGCCAGCATGGCCAGCACCATCGCGCAGACCCACGTGGCGCTCGAGCGCATCCAGAAGGTGCTCGACGCCGACGAGATCGTCCGCGAGAAGGCCGATGCCCGAAGCCTCCAGCAGGCCAGGGGCGAACTCGCCTTCGACCGTGTGGTCTTCGGCTACAGCAGCGCCGCGCCGGTGCTCGACGGTGTGTCGTTCTCGATCCCGGCCGGGCAGATGGTCGCGATCGTCGGCGGCACGGGCAGCGGCAAGTCGACCGTGGCCAGCCTGATCCCGCGCTTCTACGACCCGCGTTCCGGCCGCGTGTCGATCGACGGCGTGGACGTGCGCGACTACAAGCTCGCCGACCTGCGTGCGCAGATCGGCTACGTGCTGCAGGAGACCGTGCTCTTTCGCGGCACCATCGCCGAGAACATCGCCTACGGCCGGCCCGGTGCCAGCGCCGAAGAGATCGTCGAGGCGGCGCGGCTGGCCAATGCCGACGAGTTCATCCGCCGCCTGCCCGACGGCTACGATTCCTTCGTCGGCGAGCGCGGCGACACGCTCTCCGGCGGCCAGCGCCAGCGCATCGGCATTGCGCGCGCGCTGGTGCGCAACTGCCCGATCCTGATCCTCGACGAACCCACCGCGGCGCTGGACACCGAGTCGGAGCGCCTCGTCATCGAGGCACTGGGGCGGCTGATGGCGGGCAGGACGGTGCTGATGATCGCGCACCGGCTCAGCTCGATCCGCCATGCCGATCGCATCGTCGTGCTCGACCATGGCGTGGTGGCCGAACAAGGGTCGCACGACGAACTGCTGCGCCACGGCGGCCACTACGCGGCGTTGCACCGCGCCCAGTTTGTCGACGATCGGGCTACCGATCACGCCGCGGCCGCAGCAGCCGCCACCGCTGCCGCATGACGCCCGCCGGACGCCTGCAAGAAGCCCTGACGCACCTCCCATGACGCACCAACTCATCGTGCTGCCCGACGACACCGCCCGGCCCATCCTCGATGCGATCCGCGCGGCGCGCCACGCGCTGAACATCCGCATGTTCCTCTTCAGCGACGAGACCCTGCTCGCGGCCGTCATCGGTGCGCACCGGCGCGGCGTCAAGGTGCGGGTGATGCTCAACCCGGCGCGCCGCAACGGTGCCAGGGAGAACGAGGCCGCCTACACTGCGCTCACCGAAGCCGGCATCGAGGTTCGCGCCGGCCATCCGAAATTCGAGCTCACGCACCAGAAATCGATGGTCATCGACGACAGAAAAGGCTTCGTGGAGTCCTTGAACTGGGAACCCGACGACCTGAACGGCACCCGCGACTACGCGGTGGTCACGGACCATGCCGTCGAGACGCGCGAGATGGTCGACTGCTTCGACGCCGACTGGGCACGCGAGGACTTCGCGCCGCGGGCCGACTGCCACTTGATCTGGTGCCCGGACAACGGCCGCCGCCGCGTGGCCGAGTTCATCGACGCGGCCAAGACCACGCTGTGGATGCAGAACGAGCGCTACCAGGACATGGTGATCATCGAGCGCCTGGTGCGTGCCACGCTGCGCGGCGTGAAGCTCCACATCCTGACCAGGCCGCCGCACTCGCTCAAGCCCGACAAGCTGATCGAAGGCGTCGGCGGCCTGCGCATCCTCCAGGACGTCGGCGCCAAGGTGCACACCATGAAAGACCTGCGGCTGCACGCCAAGATGATGCTGGCGGACGGCCGGCGGGCGATCGTCGGGTCGATCAACCTGGCCCCCGGCAGCTTCGACGGCCGCCGCGAGCTGGCCATCGAGACCAGCGACGCCGCCACCATCAGACGGCTCGACGCCACCGCGCGCCGCGACTGGAAGGCATCGCGCAAGCTCGACCTGAGCGACGAGGGACTGCTGCGCGACCTGAAGAAGCGCAGCGCGCTCGACCCCGGCAAGCTGGTGCTGGGCGGAAGCGCCTCGGGCCCACCGCACCGATGAGCGTGCCACGGCCTCGCAACCGGCCCCTGGCGCGCGAATGGCCGCTGGCCGTGAGCATTGCCGCGGCGGCCTTCTTCCTGCTGTTCGGGGACGCCATCTGGCCGCGGATGGTGCACTGGCCCGTGCTCGTTCTGGCCTTCGGTACGCTGTTCGCCGCGGTGGTCAATGCCTCGCTGGCGGTCATCCGCCATGCCGAGCGGCTCGCCGAGATGCTGGGCGACCCCTATGGCACGCTGATCCTCACGCTGTCGGTGACGCTGATCGAGATCACGAGCATCTCGTCGGTGATGCTGCACGGCGACAGCAACCCCACGCTGACGCGCGACACGCTGTTCGCGGTCGTGATGATCATCATGAACGGCATGGTCGGCCTCGCGCTGTTGGCCGGCGGCTGGCGGCATGGCGAGCAGATGCACAACCTGCAGGGCGCCAACGTCTACCTGAGCGCCGCCATCCCGATGCTGGTGTTCGGCCTGGTGCTGCCCGGCTTCACCCGGCCGAGCGCGGGGCCGGCGCTCTCGATCGCGATGCAGGCTTTCATCGTGATCGTCTCCGTCGGCTTGTACCTCGTCTTCCTGCGCGTGCAGATGGGGCGGCACCGCCACTACTTCTCGGCGGAGGAGACGGGCGCCGGACGGCACGGCCACGCCAAGCCCGAGATCGTGCTGTGCGCGCTGAAGCTGGCCGCCAACCTGGTGCCGGCGCTGCTGCTCGCGCACGAGATGTCGCATCCCATCGACCACCTGATCGAAACGCTGAACGCCCCCGCGGCCGTCGGTGGCGTCCTCATCGCCATCCTGGTCGCGTTGCCTGAAGGCATGGGGGCGGTGCGCGCGGCGCTGGGCAATCAACTGCAGCGCTCGGTCAACATCTCGCTGGGCTCGATGCTGTCGACGGTGGGGCTGACCATTCCGGCGATGGTGGTGATCGGCGCGCTGATCGGCCAGCCGCCGGTGCTCGGCGTGCAGGGCGCCGACCTCGTGCTGCTGGCGCTGACGCTGGCCGTGAGCATCGTCACCTTCTCGAGCGGGCGGACCAACGTGATCCAGGGGGCGGTTCACCTCACGGTGTTCTTCGCCTACCTGGTGTTGATATTTCAGGGCTGACAGCGTTCGCGGCGGCGAGCGCAGCCGGCAGGCTCAGCGCGCCTTCGCAGGATTGCCGACGACCGTTGCACCGGCCGGCACGTCGCGCGTCACGACGCTGCCGGCGCCGATGAGCGCGTCGTCCCCGACCGTGATGCCGGGCAGCAGGATGGCGCCGCCGCCGATCCAGACGTTGCGGCCGATCACGATCGGCCGGCCGAACTCGAGGCCGGCCTCGCGCTCCGCTGCGTTGCGGGGATGATCGGCGGTCAAGATCTGAACGCCCGGACCGATCTGCGTCTTGTCGCCGATGCTCACCTCCACCACGTCGAGGACGACGCAGTTGAAGTTGAGGAACACGCCGTTGCCGACCTTGATGTTGAAACCGTAGTCGCAATGAAAGGGCGGCCGGATCGTCGAGCCTTCCCCCACGGAGCCCAGGCGCTCCCTCAACAACGCCCGCCGGTCGACGGTCGAGGCGCCCAGCGAAGCGTTGTATCGCACCAGCCATGCGCGCGTCGCGGCCAGATCGGCCTGAATCTCCGGATCGCCGGCGTCGTACAACTCGCCGGCAAGCATCTTCTGTTTTTCGCTAAGGGCCATCGGTGCTCGGCCTTCTTCAAGCGTCTTGCTCGATCACGCCTTCGTCGACGTAGCGCCTGTATTCGTCGAGCGGGATGGCGGTGCTCTGCGCACTGCCGTCTTCGCCCCAGCTCATTACGGCGCTGTCTTGTGCAAGGTTGATTTCGACCGGCCCCACCGGCACGGTGACCAGCGGGCCGTCGCCGGCCCGGTATTCCAGTTTTCCCACGACTTTCGCGTTGGCAGTCATTAGATTACCTCCAAGTTGGCGCTCGATGCGCCGGTGGCGCGAAGTTATCGGCGGCGAGCCGGCGGGTGGGTCGGCATCGTGCCTTCGATCTCGTAGGGTAATTTGCCTCGCCGCCGAATAGGATCACGGCTTCGCATTCGACCCGGTTGTCGATGGCGAATCGACATGTGAAAGGGTCGCCTTCAATGCAATCAGGCGGGCTCGCATCGCGTCGAGTGCGTCCGTGGCAGCGTAAAGCTCGCCCGTTTCGAGCGAGCGCGCCAACGACGCGCGGCCTCGCGCCACAAAGGCCTGCTGCGCCGGGCGTTGCCGAGCAACTTGAACCGCAGCCTTCTCGACAAACTTTGCCAGCGACTCTCCGTCGCGGTGGACGCTTTCGATCGGTTGCCGCGTCGAGCGCGTGACACCAACCGAAGTCAGTTGCGTAATCTTCATTTAGGCCATGTTAGTCCGAACGCCATACCCCGCGGCCAATCAACTGTTCTGGTCGTCGGTTCAAACGTGTTCGAAACAAAACATATAATGGTCCGACCAATGGCCGTGATTTGAGAACGCTGTAGGAGACACGTTGAACACCACCACCCCCACCGCGCTGGTCGCCGGCGCCAGCGGCATCGTCGGCACCGGCATCGTGCGGCGGCTTCGACGGGCGGGCTGGCGGGTGCTGTGCGCATCGCGCTCGGGGCGCAGCGAGGTCGATGGCGTCGAATGCATCGCCGTCGACCTCATGGATGCGGAGGCCTGCCGCGCCGCGCTGGCGGACGAGCCGCGCATCACGCATTTGTTCTATGCCGCTTTCCAGCAGGCGCCCCATCGCGCCGCGGAGGTGGCGCCCAACCTGGCGATGCTGCGCAACATCGTGCAGGCGGCATCGCGGCAGTGTCCGGGTCTGGAGAAGGTAGTGCTGACCACGGGGGCCAAGTTCTACGGCATCCAGTGGGGCGCGACGAGAACGCCGTGCCGCGAGACCGACCCGCGCCAGCTGGGCCCCAACTTCTACTACGACCAGGAAGACTTCTTGCGGCAGGCGCAGGAGGGGCACGCCTGGACCTGGTGCAACCTGATCCCGCCGTTCGTCTCCGGCTATGCAGTCGGCAACCCGATGAACCTGGTGCTGGGCATCGGCATCTATGCCGCGGTCTGCCGCGAGCAGGGCATTCCGCTGCGCTACCCGGGTGCGGCGGGTGCCTACGAATCGCTACACCACATCGCGGACGCGGGCCAGATCGGCGCCGCGGCACTGTGGGCGGCGGAGAGCCCCGCGGCGGACAACCAGGCCTTCAACGTGGCCAATGGCGACCCGGCGCGCTGGAGCCGCACCTGGCCGCAGATCGCACATCACTTCGGCATGGCGTGGGCCGAGCCCAAGACCATCCCGCTCGCCGACGCGATGCCGCAGCAGGCAACCGCGTGGCAAGGGCTCGCGGATCGTGCCGGACTGCGCAGCCTCGACATCGCGACGGTCGTCAACTGGTCCTGGGTCGACTACATGCTGCGTATGGAGCACGACGTGGTGCTCGAAACCGGCAAGATCCGGCGCGCCGGGTTCCACGACTGCATCGAGACCGATGCGGTGTTCATCGAGCGACTGCGTGAGCTTCAGGAAGCGGGCGTGCTGCCGCATTGAGCCGTCGCGCGCTGTCGACTCCGAGCAGCGCGGTGTTCGATGTCGGTACGGCGATGCGCCGATACAAGGCACGCCGTTCGAGCCGGAGCGGAATTACTTGAGCAGCAGCAGGGCGGCTTCGCGCGCGCTCTGCCCCACCTTCACGCCCTTGTCCCGTGCATGCCGGTTAGCGGCGCTGATCACGCCATCGAAGTAGGTGCTCTGTCCGTCGCCCATGCGTGCCGAGAGCGCGCTCACCGAGCAGCCGACGATGCCGTCGGGCTCCACCGCTTCGAGCGCGCTGAGGCCGGACTGGTTCTTGCCGATGCCGCCGTCCGAACAGATGAAGGCCCACGGCCTGAAGTCGCGGAAATAGCCGATCACGCTGCGCCCCGTGTGTCCCGCAGTGCACAGCACGTTGCGATCCTTGTCCTCGGGCAGCGCGTAGGCGATGGAATCGGTGCAGACGATGCCGCGGCCCGTGGCGTCGTCGGTATGGATCACACGCCGACGCGTCGGCTCGAACAGGCGCGGCTTCCTGTCGCCGCTGAGCAGATGATCCGCCGCGTCGCGTGCCCGCATGCCGGGCTCGATGCCCAGCGCCTGCGCCGCGTCGTTGACGCGGCTGACGATGCCGTTGTCGTAGAGATCGGAGCCGTTGCCCATCTCGGCCGTCATCACGTCGACCGCGGCGGAGGGCACGCCGAGCGCTTCGTAGTACCAGAGGCCCGCGATGCCCGCGCCGTCCTTGCCGATCGCGCAGTCGAGCCCGATGACGGCGCTGGGAGCGGCGCTCATCACCATGCGCGCGCACAGCACGCCGCTGTATGACGCGTTGACGACGACGTCGCCCCTGGTGCCGGGCGCGCCGGCGACATAGCCCTCGACGTAGGTGGCGGAGTCGAACACGAGGACGCGGCCGGCGGCGCGTTGTTCGATACGGGGGGCGGTGCTGCTCGATGCCATGGGGTCGTCCGATCGTGAATGAAATACCAAACGACTTAATGGTAAGTCCATTTGAACTATGATGCGAGCCATGACCGCCGTCACACCCTTTCATCCCGCGCACCAGCATCTGTCCGAACTCGACTCGCGCTATGTCGACGTGTCGCAGATCCCATGGAAGCCGACGCCCACGCCCGGCATCGAGATGAAGGTGCTCATGCAGGACGAGGAGAGCGGCCTGCTGACGGCGCTGTTCCGCTGGGAGCCCGGCACGCAGTTGCCGCTGCACGAGCACGTGGAAATCGAGCAGACCTACGTGCTGTCGGGCAGCATCGTCGACGACGAGGGCGAAGTGCGCGAGGGCGATTTCGTGTGGCGGCCGCGCGGCAACCGCCATCTGGCACGCTCGCCGAACGGTGCGCTGGTGCTGTCGTTCTTCCTCAAGCCCAACAAGTTCCTCGAGGGCGAGCACGCCGGCAAGGAACTGAAGTAAAGGCGATCAGCGTTGCGGCCTGCCGATGAGGCCGTGACATCAGTCCGCGACCCAGTGTGGCCGGCTCCGTCGCAATAGACGAGTCGAGTCATCGACATCTGTTCCCTTTGCCGATGAGGGCTCGACCTCCGTCGCACTGCGAGCGCGTTCTTCACAAGCACACAAGCACACAAGCACACAAGCACACAAGCACACAAGCACACAAGCAATCGGCGATTGCTGACACGCCTTGCGGGACATCCCCCACTAGAATCCCCCCCGCCTCCGACGGGTGACGAAGAAGGCTGTCGGGGCGCACAACCACCGGAGGGGAATCCATGAGCAAAGAATACGGCGCCATCGCCCAGGTGCTGCGCGAAGACGAAGGCGCCACCATCGAGGGCTGGCTGAAGGAACTGCAGGCTGTCCAGGGCAGCCTGCATGCCAGTTCGAAGGCCGAGGCATCGGCGCTGATCGCCGGCCTGCGCACGGCGCTCGAAGCGGGCGGCAGCATCGAATCGCTGGACGGCCCGGCCTGGGCCGACGTGCGCAGGACGCTCGAAGACCTTTCGGCCACACGTGCCGCCAAGGGCGATACGGCCGGCGCCACCAGCGTGTTCGTGCTGGCGCTCAAGAAGCCGCTGTTCGTGCGCCTGCAGGCCTTGTTCGCTTCCGACGCCGCTTTGCTGGCGTCGTCCCTCTGGGCGCTGACCACGCTGGTCGACCGGCTGGCGCTGCACACGGCCACCACCTTCCAGAAAACGCGCGAGGAGTTGATCCGCCGCCAGCAGGAAGACCTGCTCGAACTCTCGACCCCCGTGGTCAAGCTGTGGGACGGCGTGCTGGCAGTGCCGATGATCGGCACGCTCGACAGCAACCGCACCCAGGTCGTCATGGAGACCTTGCTCGACAGCATCGCCAAGACCGGCACCGGCCTCGCGATCATCGACATCACCGGCGTGCCGACCGTCGACACGCTGGTCGCGCAGCACCTGCTCAAGACAGTGACCGCGATCCGGCTCATGGGCGCCGACTGCATCATCAGCGGCATCCGCCCGCAGATCGCCCAGACCATCGTGCACCTGGGCATCGACCTGCAGGGCATCACCACCAAGGCCACCCTGGCCGACGCACTGGCGCTGGCCTTGAAGACCACCGGTTGGCGCGTCATGCGCAACGAGGCTTGAACGTGGACCGCATTCCCATCCTTCGCATGGGCGACACCCTGCTGGTGACCATCCAGGTCGACATGCAGGACCAGACCGCCCTGGCGCTGCAGGAAGACCTGGCCGACCGCATCGCCGCCACCGGCGCGGCCGGGGTGCTGATCGACATCTCGGCGCTGGAGATCGTCGATTCCTTCGTGGGCCGCATGCTCAGCACGATCTCTGGCATCGCTCGCATCCTGTCGGCCACCACGGTGGTGGTGGGCATGCAGCCGGCCGTGGCCATCACGCTGGTCGAACTGGGACTCTCGCTCGAAGGTGTTCGCACTGCGCTCGACGTGGAGCGTGGCATGGCCCTGCTCGCGCGCCTGCGCCGGGAGAACGCCCTTGGCGCATGAGCCGACCGGCACGCTGCCGCTGCAAAGCGAACAGCACATCGTGGCCACTCGGCAGACGGTGCGCGCTCTGTGTCAGGAGTTGAAGTTTTCGCTGGTCGAACAGACCAAGATGATCACGGCGGCCAGCGAGCTCTCGCGCAACACGCTGATCCACGGCGGCGGCGGCCGCATGCACTGGTCGATCGTGGAGGGCGGTGCGCGCCGCGGCCTGCAACTGCGCTTCGAGGACGAAGGACCGGGCATCGCAGACATTCCGCTCGCGATGTCCGACGGCTACACCTCCGGGAGCGGCATGGGCCTCGGCCTGCCCGGCAGCAAGCGGCTGGTCAGCGAATTCGACATCCAGTCCACGCCCGGCAAGGGCACCTGCGTGAGCATCCTCAAGTGGAAGTGATCGCCGGCTGGACGCACCGCGCCTTCGTCATCGAGGACGCGAGCTGCGTCGGCGAGGCGCGACGTCACGTGGCGCGGCTGTGCAGCGAGCGCGACTGGCCGGAAGTCGATGCCGCCCGGGCCGCCATCGTCGCCACCGAACTCGGCACCAACCTGGCCAAGCACGCACAGAAGGGCCAGCTGCTGGTGGCGGCGCGCGACCCCTTCGGCGACATCGAGATCCTTTCGGTCGACGGCGGCCCCGGCATCGCCGACCTGCCGCGTGCGATGCGCGACGGCGTGTCGACCCGCTCGACACCCGGCTCGGGCCTGGGCGCGATTGCGCGGCAGAGCGATTTCTTCGACATCCATTCGGCGCCGGACCAGGGCACCACGTGCGTGGCCCGGATCGCGCCGGCATCGCGCGCGCCCGCCGCGCCGACAGCCCGCGGCGGTGCGGCCTACGCTTTCGGCGCCGTCTGCGTACCGGTGCGCGGCGAAACCGTCTGCGGTGACGGCTGGTGCGTGGCTTTCGACGGCGAGCGTGCGGCCGCGCTGCTGGCCGACGGCCTGGGGCATGGGCCCGACGCGGCCGTGGCGTCGCAAGAGGCGGTGCGGTGCTTCGCCGAGCGCCCCTTCGCCGATGCGCGCGAAAGCTTGCCGCCCATGCACGAGGCGCTGCGCACCACGCGTGGCGCTGCCGTTTTCGCGATGAGGGTCGGTGCCGGCGACGTGGCCTATGCAGGCGCCGGCAACGTGCTTGGGCGCGTGGTATCGGGCACCTTCGACAAATCCCTGCTGACGCCGCACGGCACGCTGGGCCTGCAAGCGCGCCGTTTCGAGGCCATGCGCATGCCGTTGCCGCTGCACGCGACCGTCATCCTCCACAGCGACGGCGTCGTGTCGCGCTGGGACGCCGGCGGCCTGGGCCCGCTGCTGCATCGCGACCCGGTGCTGCTGGCGGCCCGCATCTACGCCGATTTCTCGCGCGGGCGCGACGATGTCTGTATTCTTGCCCTGCGGCCCACCCCATCGCCATGACCGATACCGATCTCAACGCGCAGCTCGCCGCCAGCCAGGCCGAAGTGGACAACCTGCGCGCGGAGCTGGAAGAAACCAACCGCGGCGTGGTCGCCCTCTACGCCGAACTCGACGAGCAGGCCATCCAGCTCAAGAAGGCGACCGAGCTCAAGAGCCGTTTCCTGGCCTACATGAGCCATGAGTTCCGCACCCCGGTCAGCTCCATCCGCAGCATCGCGCGCCTCTTGATCGACCAGGTCGACGGCCCGCTCACCGAAGAGCAGGCGAAGCAGGTTCGCTTCATCCAGACCGCTGCCATCGATTTCTCGGAGATGGTCGACGACCTGCTCGACCTGGCCAAGATCGAGGCCGGCCGCGTCGAGATTTCGCCGGCCTGGTTCGAGATGGTCGATCTCTTCTCCGCGCTGCGCGGCATGTTCCGCCCGATGCTCGACAACCACGCGGTGACGCTGACCTTCGAAGAGCCGCACGGCTTGCCGCGCCTGTACACAGACGACCGCAAGCTCTCGCAGATCCTGCGCAACTTCATCTCGAACGCGCTCAAGTTCACTTCGGCCGGCGAGGTTCGCGTCTCGGCGCGGCCTTTCGGCGACGGCAGCGTGCGCTTCTCGGTCACCGACACGGGCATCGGCATCGCGCAGGAACACCTGGTCGCCGTGTTCGACGACTTCTCGCAGGTCGATTCGCCCATCCAGAAGCGGCTGCGCGGCACGGGCCTGGGCCTGGCGCTGTGCCGGCAACTGGCCAGCCTGCTCGGCGGCACGGTTGGCGTGGAAAGCGAGCTCGGCAAGGGCTCGACCTTCTTCGTCACGCTGCCGCAACAGCTTGCCGTGGCGGAACGGCAGGAGTAGGCGCGTGGCGATCCCGAGTCCCAGTCCGGCCATCATCAATTCGACCATCGATCGCTCTGCGCACCGCATCCTGGTGGTCGACGACCATCCCGCCACGCGCTACTCCACCTCGCGCACCCTGCGCGCGGCCGGTTTTCCGACGCAGGAGGCATCCACCGGGCGCGAAGCCCTGGCGCGTGCGGTCGACGGCATGTCGGCCGTGGTGCTCGACGTGCACCTGCCCGACGTCGACGGCTTCGAGGTCTGCCGCACGCTGCGCGCCGACCCGCGCACCGAAAACCTCCCGGTCGTTCACCTGTCGGCCACCTTCGTACAGGACCACGACAAGGTGGCCGGCCTCGACGCCGGCGCCGACGCCTACCTGGTCCACCCGGCCGAGCCGGCCGTGCTGGTCGCGACGCTGCAGGCGCTGATCCGCGCGCGCAGCGCCGAAGACCGCCTGCGCCAGAGCGAGAGCCGCTTTCGCGCCATCTACAACCAGGTGCCCAACGGCATGGCCCTTCTCGATGCGGCCGGGCGCTTCGAAGACGTGAATCCCGCCCTGGCGACCTTGTTGGGGCGGACGCGGGAAGAACTGGTCGGGCAGGCATTGGCGGAATTCGCAGCGCCGGATTCGCGCGAGGACGTGCGTCGCTTCATGCAGCACGCCGAAGGGCAGGGCGCGTCCACCGACGTCGTGTGGCGCAGCGAGTTCTCGTTGATGCATCGGTCGGGCGCCGAGGTGCCCTTGGCCTGGAGCCTGTCGCCGCTCGAAGAGCCCGGCCTGCTGGTCGCCGTGGCCATCGACATCTCGACCCGCGTCGCGCTGGAGCGTGCGCGCCAGGAAGTGCTCGAACGCGAGCAGGCCGCCCGCGCCATGGCCGAGCGCCACAGCCGCACCAAGGACGACTTCGTGGCCGTGCTCTCGCACGAGCTGCGCACGCCGCTCAACGCCATCAGCGGCTGGGTCCACATCTTGCAGAAATACGGCAGCCGCCCCGAGCTGATGGGCAAGGCGCTCGACGCCATCGCGCGCAGCGTGACGGCCCAGAGCCGCATCATCTCGGACATCCTCGACGTTTCGCGCGTCAACGCCGGCAAGCTGCGACTGCATCGCGAGTGGGTCGACCCGGTCGACCTGACGCACGACTCGATCGATGGGCTCAAGGAAGACATCGCCTCTCGCTCGCTCGACGTGCAGCTGGCCGAAGAGGGTGAAGCGCGCGTGTCGGCCTGGCTCGACCCGACGCGCTTTCAGCAGGTGGTGTGGAACCTGTTGAGCAACGCCATCAAATTCTCGAGCGCCGGCGGTGTCGTCAACGTCGTGCTCTCCCGCAGCGGCCCGACCCTGACGCTGAGCGTGCAAGACCACGGCAAGGGCATCGCGGCTGACTTCGTGCCGCACCTGTTCGATCGCTTCACGCAAAGCGATGCGCCGGACAACCGCATGCACGGCGGGCTGGGGCTGGGCCTGTCCATCGTCAAGCGGCTCGCCGAGCTGCACGGCGGTTCGGTCGAGGCCTTCAGCGAAGGCGAGGGCAAGGGAGCGACGCTGGTGGCGCGCTTCGACGTGGCGCGTGAAGGCGTGCCGGTGGGTGCGGACGCCACCACGGCCCCCACGGGGCGCGAGGAAGACGATGCCGACCCGATGGCATCACCGCTGACCGGCATGGACGTGCTGGTGGTGGAAGACAGCGCCGACGCGGCCGAGATGCTCGACGTGGTGCTGCACGAAGCAGGCGCCCAGGTGCGTGTGGTGGCGGATTTCGACGCGGCCATCGGGGCCCTGGCCCAGCGCTGGCCGCAATTGCTGGTCAGCGACATCGGCTTGCCGGGCCGCGACGGCTACGAGCTGGTGCGCGAAGTGCGCCGCATCGAATCGGAGCAGGGCCGCGCGGCGACGCGCTGCGTGGCGCTGACGGCGTTTTCGCGGCCGCAGGATGCCGAGCGCGCGCTCGACGCGGGCTTCGATGCGCATCTGTCGAAGCCGCTCGACGCGCATCTGCTGCTGGCCACGCTGCGCGGCGCGAGTGGAGGTTGACGGGCCGAGGGTGGCACGACCGTTGCATCGGCATTGCGGCGAACGGAAGTCATCTTGGAAACCGCGAAACAAAACACAGCCGCAAAGGCGAACCTGAGCAAGGGCATCGGGCTCATCCTGCTGACTTCCTGCATGTTCGCCGGCAGCGACGCCACCATCAAGCACCTCGGTGCGACCATTCCCGTGCTCGTGCTTCTGTGGGCGAGGTACGTCTTTCAGAGCGGCGTGCTGGCGGCATGGCACTGGGCGCGCAATGGGTCGCTCCGGCTGAAAAGCCGGGCACCGATGTTGCAGGTGCTGCGCGGCTTCCTGTTGCTGTGCAACTCCAGCTCGGCCTTCTTCGGCGTTCAACACCTGCCCTTGGCCGAATTCACGGCGCTCATGCTGCTGGCACCCGTGGCGACCACGGTGCTGGGTGCATTGATCCTCAAGGAGCACGTGTCGGCCTCTCGATGGACCATGGTCGCGCTCGGCGTGGCCGGCATGCTGGCCGTCGTGCGCCCGGCCGGCGAGGCATCCATCGGCTGGGGCGCGGCACTGCCCATCTTCGGCGCCCTCTGCTACGCCGCCTTCCAACTCGTGACACGCCGCGTCGCATCCATCGATGACATCGTCGTCACCAACTTCCTGTCGGCATCGCTCATCGCGGTCGTCATCGGCGTGGGCCTGTGGTTCCTGCCGCTCGACATCGTGCCTTCGCTGCGCGGCGTGGATGCAGGGCACTGGGCCCTGCTGGTGCTCATGGGCACGTTGGCGACGGCGGGCCAGGTCAGCATGGCGGCCGCGGTGCGCACGGCTCCCTTGTCGCTGCTGATGCCCTTCGCCTATGCGCAAATCGGCTTCGCAGCCGCCATCGGATGGGCGCTCTTCGACCATGCGCCGGATGGGTGGACGGTGTTCGGGATCGGGTTGATCGCGTCGGCGGGGGTGGGGACGAT
>NZ_LYVO01000099.1 GCF_001984055.1 Variovorax sp. KK3 | reverse complement strand
CATCTCCCACCCCGCCATGGCGGTGAACCTCGACGCCTGCATCCAGTGCAACCGCTGCGTGCGCGCCTGCCGCGAGGAGCAGGTCAACGACGTCATCGGCTACGCGATGCGCGGCGCCGAGTCGAAGATCGTGTTCGACCTCGACGACCCGATGGGCGACAGCACCTGCGTGGCCTGCGGCGAATGCGTGCAGGCCTGCCCCACCGGTGCGCTGATGCCCAAGAGCCACATCGGCTCGCAGCAGGTCGACCGCAAGGTCGATTCGGTCTGCCCCTTCTGCGGCGTCGGCTGCCTGATCACCTACAACGTGAAGGACGAGAAGATCGTCAGCGTCGACGGACGCGACGGCCCGGCCAACCATGGCCGGCTGTGCGTCAAGGGCCGCTTCGGCTTCGACTATGCACACCATCCGCAGCGCCTGACCGTGCCGCTGATCCGCAAACCCGGCGTGCCCAAGGACTTCGGCGACGCGCCGCGCCCCGGAGACTGGCATGGCGCCTTCCGCGAAGCCACGTGGGACGAAGCGCTGGCCCTGGCCGCCGGCAAGCTCAAGGACCTGCGCGACACGCACGGCAAGAAGGCCCTGGCGGGCTTCGGCTCCGCCAAGGGTAGCAACGAAGAGGCTTATCTGTTCCAGAAGCTGGTGCGCACCGGCTTCGGCAGCAACAACGTCGACCACTGCACGCGGCTGTGCCATGCCTCCAGCGTGGCGGCGCTGCTCGAGGGCGTGGGCTCGGCCGCGGTGAGCAACCAGGTCAACGACGTGGAGCATGCGGAGATGATCTTCGTGATCGGCTCCAACCCCACCGCCAACCACCCGGTGGCCGCCACCTGGATGAAGAACGCCGCCAAGCGCGGCGCGAAGATCGTGCTGGCCGACCCGCGCATCACCGACATCGGCAGGCATGCCTGGCGCACGCTGCAGTTCAAGGCCGACACCGACGTGGCCATGCTCAACGCGCTGATCCACGCGGTGATCGACGAGGGCCTCGTCGACGAGGCCTTCGTGCGCGATCGCGCCAACAACTTCGAGGCCCTGCGCGAGAACGTCGAGGGCTACAGCCCGGAAGCGATGGCGCCGATCTGCGGCATCCCGGCCGAAACGCTGCGCGAGGTGGCGCGCGCCTTCGCCACCGCCAAGGGGGCGATGGTGCTGTGGGGCATGGGCGTGAGCCAGCACGTGCACGGCACCGACAACGCGCGCTGCCTGATCGCGCTGGTCACCGTCACGGGCCAGATCGGCAAGCCGGGCTCGGGGCTGCATCCGCTGCGCGGCCAGAACAACGTGCAGGGCGCGAGCGATGCTGGGCTGATCCCGATGATGTTCCCCAACTACCAGCGCGTGGACAACGCCGGCGCGCACGCGTGGTTCGAGAGCTTCTGGGGCATGCCGCTCGACGAGAAGCCTGGCTACACGGTCGTCGAGATCATGCACAAGGCGCTCGCGCCCGACAGCGATCCGCACAAGATCCGTGGCATGTACATCATGGGCGAGAACCCCGCGATGAGCGACCCCGACCTCAACCACGCGCGCCATGCCCTCGCGAGCCTGGAGCACCTGGTGGTGCAGGACATCTTCATGACCGAAACCGCCTGGCTGGCCGACGTGGTGCTGCCCGCCAGCGCCTGGCCCGAGAAGACCGGCACGGTGAGCAACACCGACCGCATGGTGCAGCTCGGCAAACGCGCGCTCGATCCGCCCGGCGAGGCCATGCCCGATCTGTGGATCATTCAGCAGATCGCCCGCCGCATGGGCCTCGCGTGGAACTACGAGGGCGAGGAATCCGGTGTCGCGGCCGTCTACGAAGAGATGCGGCAAGCCATGCACGCGGCCATCAGCGGCATCAGCTGGGAACGGCTGCAGCGCGAGTCCAGCGTGACCTACCCCTGCCTGAGCGCGGACGACCCCGGCCAGCCCACCGTGTTCATCGACGACTTCCCGACCGCGGACGGCCGCGTGAGGCTGGTGCCGGCCGACATCATCCCGGCCGATGAGCGGCCCGATGCGCAGTACCCCTTCGTGCTCATCACCGGCCGGCAACTGGAGCACTGGCACACCGGCAGCATGACGCGCCGCGCGACGGTGCTCGATGCGCTGGAGCCCATGGCCACTGCCTCGATGAACCAGGGCGACCTGGACACGCTGGGCCTGCAGGCCGGCGACGTGATCACGATCCGCTCGCGCCGCGGCGAGGTGGCGATCCACGTGCGGCGCGACGACGGCACGCCGGCCGGCGCGGTGTTCGTGCCCTTCGCCTACTACGAAGCCGCGGCCAACCTGATGACCAATGCGGCGCTCGACCCGATGGGCAAGATTCCCGAGTTCAAGTACTGCGCGGTGCAGGTGCTGCCGGGCGGCACGCCGGTCGCGGCGGCTGGCTACGGCACCGGTGCGGTCGCGTCGAACGCGGCCCCGGCGCATTGAGCGGGCGATCCTCGCAGCGCGCGCAGCGGGGATCGTGCGAATTTCCACACGCGGCATGCACGCGCGCCGAAATGCGCGCTTTTAGGCCTTCTGTTTTCCGATCTGGTCAAGGGGCTGCACCCTTAAGCTCCATGACAGTTCAATGACTTCAGGAAAAGGGAATGCCCAGACTCATCGTGTTGGCCCGTAACAGCAGCGTGCGACAGATCAACATCGCCGGTCCGTCCACCACCATCGGCCGTGCCTTGAGCAACCGCGTGTGCATCGACAGCGACAAGGTGAGCCGCCAACACGCGCTGATCGAGTGGTCGGGCGATCGTTACGTGCTCAACGACCTCGGCAGCCGCAACGGCTGCTACGTCAACGGCGACCGCGTGCAGGGCAGCCGGCCGCTGGCCAATGGCGACGCGATCATGCTCGGCGACTGCCAGCTGCGTTTTCTCTACACCAGCAAGGTTCTGCCGACGACGCAGGCCCTGAGCCTGGTCACCGTGGCCAGCCAACTCGAGCGCCGCGGCGCCGCGGGGCGCGCCGTGCCACGGCCCATGCCGATGCACTTCTGATTTCCCTCGCACGGCCACGGCCCACCGCTGAATGGCGGCGCGGGCCCGCAGCGAAAGGCCGCGCCGCCATGCGCAGGCGCCGCATCGGCTATGGTCGGCCCCATGAATCCGCTTTCCGGCCTTGATGACAAGGATACGGCCCGGCCCATGCTCGAGGTCGCTGTCGTGATGCGTCGCGAGCGGCTGCACGGGCCATCGAGCCATTGGCAGCCCTGGCGCTGGGTGCTCGACAGCGTGGTGCCGGACGACCCCGCCTTCGGCAGCGAGCCGAGGCTGCTGCAGCAGGACGATGAGTCGCATCGCTGGTTGCATCCCGGCTTCAAGGTCGAACTGTTCCGCGACGACGTCGACGGCTACCGGCTCAACGCGGGCACGCCCACCCCGGGCTGGTTCGTGCTGTGGCGGCTGGACGAAGAGGCGAACGTCGCGGCCGAGCCCATTGCGCGGCCGGTGGTCGTCACGCTCAGCTACAGCGAGGCCGGCCGCTGGCTCGACGCGCAGGAAAACGTCGAGCAGGTGCCCGCGCCGCCCGAGGTGGCCGACTGGCTGCGTGCCTACGTCGACCAGCACCACGTCGATGAACCGCGGCGGCGCAAGCGGCCCGAGAGCTTCAGGCCGCTGGTCGACCGCTTCGGCAATGCGGCGAGCGTGTCGACCGAGAAGAAGCGCGGACGAGGGGCCGGCGATGTCTGAGGGCTTCTTCGAGCGGTGGTCGCGGCGCAAGCAACTGGTGAGGGAAGGGGAGGTGCCTCCTGCGGAGCCGCAGCCCGTCGCGGCGGAGGTGACGGGGGGCGATGTCACGCCGGTCGGGGAGGTCGCTGGCCTCCATCCCGGTCTTCCTCCAGAGGGGGAAGGGGAGAAGCCCATCGCGCCTACGTTGGCGGATGTCGAGGCGCTCACGGCCGAGTCGGACTTCAAGCCCTTCATGGCCGGCGACGTCGCGCCGGAGGTCAAGAACGCCGCGCTCAAGAAGCTCTTCGCCGATCCGCACTTCAACGTGATGGATGGGCTCGATACGTACATCGACGACTACTCGGTCTCCACGCCCTTGCCCGACGGCGTGCTGCGCCAGATGGCCAGCGCGAAGTTCATGAAGCTCTTCGACGAGCACCCCGACAAAGACCCTGAGACCGGGCCGAGCCCGGACGTGGCAGAGTCGGACTCCACCGAATCCTTTGCGGATCCTGTTCCCGATCCCGTTCCCAGCCAACCGGTTGCCGCCTCCGATGCGCAGCCGGCCAGCCACGAAGCCGATGACCACCACGCTGATCTGCGACTGCAACAAGACGATGCCGCTCGAGCCGAAGACGCTCGGCGCGGCGCTGGCTGAAACCCTTCCCCTTCATTCGGCGCTCTGCCGCCGCGAGGCGCCCGCCTTCCAGCGCGCCATCCAGTCCGGCGACGAGGTGATCGTGGCCTGCACGCAGGAAAAGCGCCTGTTCGGCGAGCTGGCCCAGCAAACGCCCCAGGCCGAGTCGCCCATTCGCTTCGTCAACATCCGCGAGACCGGCGGCTGGAGCCGCGATGCTGGGCGTGCCATGCCCAAGATGGCGGCGCTGCTGGCGCAGGCGCGGCTGCCTGAGCCCGAGCCGGTGGCCACGGTCAGCTATGCGAGCCAGGGGCGGCTGCTGGTGGTCGGCCCGCTCGACCAGGCCGAGCAGGCCGCGGCGCTGCTGGCCGATGCGATGCAGATCACGATTTTTTCTCGCGGACCCGGCGTGGCCGGCGGCGCACAGGAGCGGCGCTGGCCCGTGCTCGCCGGCCGCATCGACGCGTTGAGCGGCTGGCTCGGCGCCTTCCGGCTGGGCTGGACGCGCGACAACGCGATCGACCTCGACCTCTGCACCCGCTGCAATGCCTGCCTGGCCGCCTGCCCCGAGCAGGCGATCGGGCTCGACTACCAGATCGACGGCGCGAAGTGCCGCTCGCACCGCGACTGCGAGCGTGTCTGCACCGCAGCCGGTGCCATCGATTTCACGCGGCCCGACGAATCGCACGAGGCTGCTTTCGACCTGGTGCTCGATCTCGGTGAAGCGCCGCTGATCGACTGGCACGCGCCGCCGCAGGGCTACCTGCACCTTCGTGGCGGCTTGGCGGACCCGCAGGCCGGCGCAACGCTGGTGCGCCTGCGCGGGCTGATCGGCGAATTCGAGAAGCCCAAGTTCTTCGACTACAAGCAGAAGCTCTGCGCGCACAGCCGCAACGAGCAGCTCGGCTGCAATGCCTGCGTCGAAGTCTGCTCCGCCCACGCGATCAGCAGTGATCTGGCACGCCAGCGCATCGTGGTCGAGCCGCATCTGTGCGTGGGCTGCGGCGCCTGCACCACCGTCTGCCCGACTGGCGCGCTCGCCTACGCCTACCCGCCTGCGCCCGACCAGGGCACCAAGCTGCGCACGCTGCTGGCCACCTATGCCGCGGCCGGTGGGCGTGATGCGGTGCTGCTGCTGCACAGCCAGGAAGGCGGTCGGGCGCTCGTCGAGCAACTGGGCCGCGAGGCGCGGCTGGGCCGCGCGCAGGGCGTGCCGGCGCAGGTGATCCCGGTCGAGCTCTGGCATGCGGCCAGCACCGGCATCGACCTCTGGCTCAGCGCGCTGGCCTTCGGCGCTTCGCAGGTGGCCGTGCTGGCGACAGGCGAGGAGGCCCCTGACTACCTGACGGCCTTGCGCGCACAGATGGCCGTGGCGCAGGCCGTGATGAACGGCCTGGGCTACACAGGCGTGCATTTCAGGCTGGTCGAGGCCGGCACGCCCGCCGCGCTCGACACCGAACTGGCGACGCTGCGCGACGCGCGACCGCAGACGCCGGCCACGGCGGCCCGGTTCGCCGTCGGCGCCGAGAAGCGCAGCACCTTGGAAATGGCGCTCGATCACCTCGTCGAGGCAGCGCCGGCGCGCCGAGGCAAGGCCGCGGATGCGGCGCTGGCCATCGCGCTGCCGGCCGCATCGCCCTTCGGCACGATCGACGTCGACCGCGACAAGTGCACCATGTGCCTGGCCTGCGTGAGCGCCTGCCCCGCCAGCGCCCTGCAGGACAACCCGAACGCACCGCAGCTGCGCTTCGTCGAGAAGAACTGCGTGCAATGCGGCCTGTGCGACAGCACCTGCCCCGAGGACGCGATCTCGCTGGTGCCGCGGCTGCTGGTCGCGCCCGAACGCAGCCAGCCGGTGGTGCTCAACGAGGCCAAGCCGTGGAGCTGCATCCGCTGCAGCAAACCCTTCGGCACGGCGAAGGCCATCGAAGCCATGCTGGGCCGGCTGGCCGGCCATTCGATGTTCCAGGGCGATGCGCTGGAACGCCTCAAGATGTGCAGCGATTGCCGGGTCATCGACCTCTACACCGCCACCAACGAACAGAAGATCACGGAGCTATGAGCGACTATGAGTGAACCGGTCGCTTCATTCCCCGCATCCTCGGCCTTGGACGAGGAACTCGCGCGCGCCGAGCTCTACGGCCTGCTCGCCCGGCTCTGGTACGCAGCGCCCGATGCCGAACTGCTGTCGGCCTTCCAGGTCGCGCCCACCGAGGCGCCGGCCGCCGGGGCCTTTCTCGAAGAACCCTGGCGAGAACTCGTCGGCGCCGCGCGGCGCGTCGACGTTGCCGCCGCGCGCGAGGAATACGACGCGCTCTTCGGCGGCATCGGCAAGCCCGAGGTGTACCTGTTCGGCTCGTACTACCTGAGCGGCTTCCTCAACGACAAGCCGCTGGCGCGTTTGCGCGGCGACCTGGCGCAGCTCGGCCTGGCGCGCGAGCAGTCCGTGTCCGAGAGCGAGGACCACGTGGCCTGCCTGTTCGAGGTGATGCGCTACCTGATCGCCGGCGAGGACGCGGCCGTGGCCAACCTCACGCGGCAGCAGGCCTTCTTCGCGGCCCATCTGCAGCCCTGGCTGCCCGCCCTGTGCGATGCAGTGGCGCAGCATCCGAAGGCCGGCTTCTACGCCGCACTGGCCGGGCTGACCCGCGCCTTCGCCGAGGTCGAGGCCCAGGGCTTCGACATGCTGGCGTAGCGCCGGCATCGGCGTCGGCATCGACGTCGGAGTAGGGGCCGGCGTCAGACGATTCCGATACTTTGGCGGGCTTCGTTGCCCGGGTATTAGGGTCTCGACTAGTATCCAAACATATGTAACTGGTTTCATATCCAGTTTTGACCGAGCCACTCCTGGAGATCACATGCAGGACAGCCAATCCGCCGGGCCCCAGCCGGCGTCCCGTCGAGGTTTCTTTCTGGGCGCCGCCTCGGTCGGCGCCGCCGCAGCCGCCGTCACGGTGCTGCCGAAGGTCGTGGAGACACCCGCCGCCACTGCCACCTCCGCGCTGCCGCCCCCACCCGAGAAGGGCGGCGGCTACTCGCTGAGCGAGCACGTCAAGCGCTACTACCAGAGCACTTCGGCCTGAGGAACCCCACGCCATGTTGTTGACCCGTAAAACGAGCGGCGCACCGCACGGTGGCGCCGCGTCGAGTGCTTCGTCCTCCACTCCTGCATCGCCCTTCGTCCACAGCCTGCGCCGCGGCCTCGCCGGTGCGCTGCCGACCATGGACCGACGCGCCTTCCTGCGCCGCTCGGGCCTGGGCGTCGGCGTCGGCTTGGCCGCCGGCCAGCTCACTCTGATGCGCAAGGCCGATGCCGCCGACGGCAGGGCGCCCGCCATCGGCCAGGGCAAGATCGAGGTGCGCCGCACGGTCTGCAGCCACTGCTCGGTGGGCTGCGCTTCCGATGCGGTGGTCGAGAACGGTGTCTGGGTTCGGCAGGAGGCGGTGTTCGATTCGCCGATCAACCTGGGTGCGCACTGCGCCAAGGGCGCGGCGCTGCGCGAGCACGGCCACGGCGAGTACCGCCTGCGCTATCCGATGAAGCTGGTCGACGGCAAGTACCAGCGCATCGGCTGGGACCAGGCCCTCGACGAGATCACGGCGCGCCTCAAGGAACTGCGCCAGGCCAGCGGGCCCGACTCCGTGTACTGGATCGGGTCGAGCAAGCACAGCAACGAGCAGGCCTACCTGCTGCGCAAGTTCGTGAGCTTCTTCGGCAGCAACAACTGCGACCACCAGGCGCGCATCTGCCACTCGACCACCGTGGCGGGCGTGGCCAACACATGGGGCTACGGCGCCATGACCAATTCGTACAACGACATGCGCAACTCGAAGGTGGCGCTGTACATCGGATCGAACGCCGCCGAGGCGCACCCGGTGAGCATGCTGCACCTGCTGCACGCCAAGGAGAACGGCTGCAAGGTGATCGTGGTCGACCCGCGCTTCACCCGCACCGCGGCCAAGGCCGACGAATACGTGCGCATCCGCTCGGGCTCGGACATTCCCTTCCTCTTCGGCGTGCTGCACCACATCTTCAAGAACGGCTGGGAAGACAAGCAGTACATCAACGACCGCGTGTTCGGCATGGACGAGGTGCGCGCGGAGGTCATGGCCAAGTGGACGCCCGACAAGGTCGAGGAGGCCTGCGGCGTCAAGGAAGCGCAGGTGCTGAAGGTTGCGACCTGGCTCAACGAGAACCGGCCCGGCACCATCGTCTGGTGCATGGGCCAGACCCAGCACACCATCGGCAACGCCATCGTGCGCGCCTCGTGCATCCTGCAGCTGGCACTGGGCAACGTCGGCAAGTCGGGCGGCGGCACCAACATCTTCCGCGGCCACGACAACGTGCAGGGCGCCACCGACGTGGGGCCCAACCCCGATTCGCTGCCGGGCTACTACGGCATCGCCGAAGGCGCCTGGCGGCACTTCGCGGCCACCTGGGGTGTCGACTACGAGTGGATCAAGAAGCAGTTCTCGTCGCCCGCGATGATGACCAAGCCAGGCATCACGGTGTCGCGCTGGATCGACGGCGTGCTCGAAAAGAACGAGCTGATCGACCAGGACGCCAACCTGCGCGGCGTTTTCTACTGGGGCCATGCGCCCAACTCGCAGACCCGCGGCCTCGAGATGAAACGGGCCATGGACAAGCTCGACCTGCTGGTGGTGGTGGACCCGTATCCCTCGGCCACCGCGGCCATGGCCGCCATGCCGGGACGGCCCGAAGACCTGAACCCGAAGCGTGCGGTGTACCTGCTGCCGGCCTGCACGCAGTTCGAGACCAGCGGCTCGGTCACGGCATCGAACCGCTCGATCCAATGGCGCGAGAAGGTCATCGAGCCGCTGTGGGAAAGCCGCAGCGACCACATGATCATGCAGCAGTTCGCCGACCGGCTCGGCTTCGGCAAGGAGCTCAGCAAGAACTGCCGCATGCAGAAGGTCGCCGGCATGGACGAGCCCCTTCCCGACGACATCCTGCGCGAAATCAACAAGTGCACCTGGACCATCGGCTACACCGGCCAGAGCCCTGAACGCCTGCAGGCGCACATGCGCAACATGGGTGCCTTCGACGTGCGCACGCTGCGCGCCAAGGCCGGCAAGGACAAGGTCAATGGCTACGACCTGGCCGGCGATTACTTCGGCCTGCCCTGGCCCTGCTTCGGCACGCCCGAACTCAAGCACCCGGGCAGCGCCAACCTCTACGACACCTCGCGCCACGTGATGGACGGCGGCGGGAACTTCCGCGCGAACTTCGGCGTGGAGCGCAACGGCAAGAACCTGCTGGCCGAAGACGGCTCGTGCTCGCTGGGTGCCGAGATCACCACCGGCTACCCCGAACTCGACCACCTGCTGCTCAAGAAGCTCGGCTGGTGGGACGAACTCACCGAGGCCGAGAAGCCCAAGGCCGAAGGCAAGAACTGGAAGACCGACTCGTCGGGCGGCATGATCCGCGTGTTCATGAAGAACCACGGCTGCCACCCTTTCGGCAATGCCAAGGCGCGCGCTGTGGTGTGGAACTTCCCCGACGCCATCCCGCAGCACCGCGAGCCCCTGTACGGCACGCGGCCCGACCTGATGGCCAAGTACCCCACGCACGACGACAAGATGGCCTTCTGGCGGCTGCCCACCCTCTACAAGAGCGTGCAGCAGAAGAACATCGCCGACAAGGTGGCAGAGAAGTTCCCGTTCATCATGACCTCGGGCCGGCTCGTGGAGTACGAAGGCGGTGGCGAGGAAACGCGCTCCAACCCCTGGCTGGCCGAGTTGCAGCAGGAGATGTTCATCGAAATCAACCCGAAGGTGGCGGCCGCGAAGAACATCCGCAACGGCGAGCGCGCCTGGGTGCACACGCCGACCGGCGCCAAGCTCAACGTGCAGGCGCTGGTCACCGAGCGGGTGGGCCCCGACACCGTGTTCATGCCTTTCCATTTCTCGGGGCACTGGCAGGGCGCGGACATGCTGTCCTACTACCCGGCCGGCGCGGCGCCGGTGGTACGCGGCGAGGCGATCAACACCTCGACCACCTACGGCTACGACAGCGTGACCATGATGCAAGAGACCAAGACGACCGTCTGCAACATCGAAAAGGCATGAACAAGCTCTCCCCCAGGCTCCCCCACTTCGTGTGGTGCGCCAACCCCCTCACCGGGGGCAACACCAGCGGCCCGGCAAAGCCGGTTCCGCGGTGTTTCCCGAACAAGCCCGTTGCGATCAAGAGGATGCACTCATGGCAAGAATGAAATTCGTCTGCGATGCCGAGCGCTGCATCGAATGCAACGGCTGCGTCACGGCCTGCAAGAACGAGAACGAAGTGCCCTGGGGCGTGAACCGGCGCCGGGTGGTCACGCTCAACGATGGCGTGCCGGGTGAGAAGTCGATCTCGGTGGCCTGCATGCATTGCTCCGATGCGCCCTGCATGGCGGTGTGCCCTGTGCAGTGCTTCTATCGCACCGAAGAAGGCGTGGTGCTGCACGACAAGGACGTCTGCATCGGCTGCGGCTACTGCTCGTATGCCTGCCCCTTCGGCGCGCCGCAGTTCCCGTCGAAGGGCACCTTCGGCGCGCGCGGCAAGATGGACAAGTGCACCTTCTGCGCCGGCGGCCCCGAGGCCAACGGCTCGCAGGCCGAGTTCGAGAAGTACGGTCGCAACCGCCTGGCCGAAGGCAAGCTGCCGGCCTGCGCCGAGATGTGCTCCACCAAGGCCCTGCTGGCCGGCGACGGCGACGTGGTGGCCGACATCTTCCGCACCCGTGTTCTTCACCGCGGCAAGGGCGCCGAGGTCTGGGGATGGGGCACGGCCTACGGCTCGCAGCAGGCCGGCACGCCGACCAACGGAGTGACCAAGTGATGCGCCCCGTGCACCTTGCCGCTGCGGCCGCGGCCCTTGCGCTGCTCGCGGCCTGCGGCGAGAAGCCGCAGACCAATGCCGAAGGCGTGAAGCTCGACGCGGCCCCGTGGACGGGCACCGGCACCAAGGCCGACACCGGCACCGCCTTCACCGCCTCGGGTTGGAAGGTGGGCGACAAGGCGGCCTGGGAGCAGCAGCTCAAGACGCGCGCCCAGAACGGCCAGAACGACTACACCCGCGACAACTGAAGGCAAGGAGACGGCATGATCGAACGGCTGAAGCTCCTGGCGCTGGCGGGCATGCTGGCGGCTGGCGCGGCATTGGCGCAGGCGCCGGCGGCCCCGAATCCTTCCGCGAGCGGTGCCGTCGCCGAGACGCCGGCCGCGGCCCCGGCGCAGGCTGCGCCCCCGGCCCAGGCCGCCCAGGCACCCGCGCAGGGCGGCATCCGCAGCCAGAACATCTTCGACGTCAAGCCCGAGGCCAGCGCCGACCCCAACTACCTCAAGCAGAGCAACGCCGAACGCCAGAAGGTCCAGCCCGGCAACAACGCGCCGATGTGGCGCCAGGTGGGGCAGGGCGTCACCGGCTACAGCAGCCTGCCGCGTTCGGAGGCGCCCGAGGCCGGCAACCTGATCCAGCCCTTCGTCAATTACCCTGGCGCGCGCTTCACCAACGCCGGCGAGGCCTGGCGACAGGTGCGCAACAACTGGATCATTCCTTACGGCGCGGCCCTGCTGTTCGTGGTGCTGCTCGCCATCGCCATCTACTACTTCAGCCGCGGCACCATGCGGCTGCACGGTGCGGAAACCGGCCGCAAGATCGAGCGCTTCACGCCCTTCGAGCGCGCCACTCACTGGTCGAACGCCATCGCCTTCGTCATCCTGGCCGTGTCGGGCATCGTGATGGCCTTCGGCAAGTTCTTCCTGCTGCCGGTGCTCGGCGCGGCGCTGTTCGGCTGGCTCACCTACGCGCTCAAGACCCTGCACAACGTGGTGGGGCCGCTCTTCGTGCTGACGCTGGTGCTGATGTTCATCACCTTCGTGCGCGACAACCTGCCGCGGGCCTACGACCTCAAGTGGGTGATGAAGGCGGGCGGCCTGTTCGGCGGCGCCCACGAGCCGCCCTCGCACCGCTTCAATGCCGGCGAGAAGGTCGTGTTCTGGGGCGGGGTCCTGGTGCTGGGCAGCATCGTCGCCGGCTCCGGCCTGTTCCTCGACCGGCTGCTGCCGGGCTTCGTCTACACGCGCGGCGAGATGCAGATCGCCCACATGATCCACGCCGTCGCCACCATCCTCATGATGGCGATGATCCTGGGCCACATCTATATCGGCACGCTGGGCATGGCCGGCGCCTACGACGCGATGCGCCACGGCTACGTGGACGAGACCTGGGCGCGCGAGCATCATGCCTACTGGTACGAAGACATTGCCGCCGGCAAGATCCCCGCGCAGCGCAGCCAGGAGGCGCGCGCCGAGGCATCGGTGGGTGGCGTGCGCGTCGAAGGAAATCCCTCATGAAGCCATTCGTCATTGTGTGCGGCCTGGCGCTGGCGGGCAGCAGCGCATTCGCCAAGCTGCCGCCACCGCCCGACACACCCGAAGCCAAGGCCAAGGCCGCCGAAACGGCCGCACGCACCGCTTGGAGCGCCAAGGTCGAGACCTACCAGCTCTGCCAGGCGCAGGACAGGGTGGCCGCGCGCTACCGCGCGAGCGCCGCCGCGGCCGGCAAGCAGCTGCCGCCGGTGCCGGCCGCCGCCGCGACGGCCTGCGCGGACCCCGGCCCCTTCGCGTACACGCCGGCGGAGCAGAAGCCGATCGAGGCTGCTGGCGCCCATTCGCCGCCCGGCACGGCCAGCTCGCCGCCCAGCACGCAACAGCCGTCGGCGGCGGCGAACCCCACGCCCAAGCAGTGACCCGCGGGCTCCCGCGCCTCAGCTCGGCGCGCGCGCCGCTGACGCGCGAGGTCGAGGTCATCGACGAACATGGCGAGCGCGGCATGGTGTCCATTCCGGCCGAGCGCGATCTCACGGTCTACGTCGATCGCCGCGAGCTGGTCACCTTGATGACCCTGGGCGCCCAGCCCGAGTTGCTGGTGCTCGGCTACCTGCTGAACCAGCGGCTGATCGAATCGGCGGCCGACGTCGAGTCGATCACCGTCGACTGGGACGTCAATGCGGCCGCCGTGAAGACGCATGCCGGCATCGACCGCATCGAGGAGCGCACCGCGAAGAAGGTGGTGACCACGGGCTGCGGGCAAGGCAGCGTGTTCGGCGAGTTGATGGCCGGCATCGACCGCCTCGAATTGCCGGACACGCGCATGCGGCAGTCGCAGCTCTACGCGCTCGTCAACGCGATCCGCCTTCAGGAGAGCACCTACAAGTCGGCCGGCTCGGTCCACGGCTGCGCGCTGTTCACGCTGGGCGAAGGCGGGGAAAGAGGCGAAGGCGACGCCCGGATGCACTGCTTCGTCGAAGACGTCGGCCGGCACAACGCGATCGACACCATCGCCGGCTGGATCGCCATGCAGCCGCCCGGACAGCTGGAAGGCGGTCGCGTCTTCTACACCACTGGCCGCCTGACCAGCGAGATGGTCATCAAGTCCGCCCAGATGGGCGTGGCCATCGTGGTCTCGCGCAGCGGCATCACGCAGATGGGCCACGAGGTCGCGACCCGAGTCGGCCTGTGCGCGATCGGGCGGGCGACCAACAAGCGGTTCGTCTGCTATGCCGGCGCGCAGCGGCTCGTGCTCCAGCCGGGGTTGGCCTAACCAGAGCAGCGAATTGCATGACGCGCTGGCTAGAATGAACAGATTAGCCAGTTCAGGGGACTAGACTCATGATCAGCGTCACTTCTGTTGAAGCACAAAACCGCTTCGGGCAATTGGTGGATTCGGCTCAACGCGAGCCGATCGTCATCACTCGCCGAGGACGCCCAGCCGCCTACATCGTTTCGCCGCGGGAGATGGAAGAGCTGTTAGAGGCGCGGCGCATGCGCGGACAGGTCCGCGAGAGCGAACACCGGCAGTGGGCGGATGCGTGCGCCGATGGTTGGAACGAAGTGCATGACGAACATGGCTCGTTTGCCGACGAACATTCCACTCTTTGAGGCATTTGAATGGCGCAGTTCGACCTGCACCTGAACAAGGGTGCTCAGAAGCAGGCCATTCCGTATGTGGTGATCGTGCAGTCCTCTCAGTTCGACCGCTATCGCCGACGTGTCGTCGTGCCGCTGTTCTTGCGCAGCGCGTTGCCGGAGAGAGCGCCGTTGGCCGGCACGCGCATGAACCCGGTCTTCAAGGTGGAAGGCGTCGACGTCGTGCTGCACCCACTGGACACGGTGTCGGTGGCGGTCGAGCAACTCGGCAAGCGAGTCGGTTCCCTGGCAGACCAGGGCCAGCAGATCGCGGATGCCATGGACGAAATGCTCACCCGATCCTGGGGTTGAGCGAAGACCGGCGACTCATCGCCTATGCCGGCGCGCAGCGGCTCATGCTCCAGCCGGGGTTGGCGGGCGCAGGCACCGCGGCCTGAACCGGCAGCCCGCTCGCCAGGCACTGCAGGTAGTCGGCCAGCTGGTTCGCGTGCGGCCTGCTCACTGCCGCGGCCAGATAGCCGTCGGGGCGAACCAACTGCATGTCGCCGCCTTCGGGCCCGGGGCGCAGGCTGGATTCCAGCAGGTGTGGAAAGCGTTCGATCAGCACGCGGGCGCCCGGGTCGTTGCTGCGCAGGCTGAACCGCGGCCGGTCGCCCGCACCGTAGGGACGTTCGCCCGGCACCGGCGGCATGCGCATGCCGGCACTGAGCTTGCCGGCCGGATGGGCCATGGTCAGAGGACTGTCCGGATAGGCCGTCGACAGCTCCGTCATCTGGTCGGCCATCGCATGCTGCACCGGCGCGAGGCCGAGCAGGGCATGGGCCAGCAGGTTGCGCACGTGTTGCACGTGCGGGCCTTCCACCGTGGCCACCTTCGTCAAGCGGCCGGCCGCGCGAATCACCTCGGCACCCACGGGCCGGCGTTCGGCGTCGTAGCTGTCGAGCAGCATGTCGGCCGGCAGCCTGCCGTGGCAGGCCATCGCCATTTTCCAGGCGAGGTTGATCGCGTCCTGCATGCCCGTGTTCATGCCTTGTCCGCCGGCCGGGCTGTGCACGTGCGCCGCATCGCCGGCGAGGAAGACGCGGCTGGCGCGGTAGTCGTTCACCTGCCGCTCGTTGATCTTGAACTTGCTGATCCACAGCGGTGTCTTCAGGCGCACGCCGCCCGGGCCGCGCCGGTCCACCAGTTGCTGGAAGGCCGCCACGTCGGGCAGCGGTAGATCGCCTTGGGCCGCATGGCCTCGGCTCGCGATGACGCGGAAGCGGTTCGGCCCCATCGGGAAGAAGAGCAGCACGCCATCGCCGTGCCAGTAGATGCCGAGCTCCGAGGCCGGAAAAGGCATGCCCTCCAGCAGGAAGTCGCCCTGCACCCAGTCGGTGTCCAGCGTCTCGCCGTCGAAGGCCATGCCCAGCTTGTGGCGGACCACGCTATGGGCGCCGTCGCAGGCCACGAGCCAATCGAAGCGTTGCGGCGCGACCTCGACGCCGTTCTGCCGCCAGGTGGCGGTGACGCCATGCGCGTCCTGGTCGACATCGACCAGCTCGACGCCGAGCTGCGGCGTGATGCCGCGGGCCACGACGTGGCGCTCGAGCACGGCTTCGGTGCGGTCCTGCGGAATCATCAGCGCGAAGGGGTAGGGCGACGCGACGCCGCCCAGCTCGATGCGCGCCAGGGTGTGCGACCCGGCGACGATGTTCGCGCAGCTGACCCGGTTGCCCAGTGCCAGCAGGTCGGCCGCGGCGCCAGCGCGGTCGAGCAGCTCCAGCGTGCGCGGCCAGACCGCGACGGCGCGTGAGCTGGTCTCGCGCGCGGTGATCTTGTCGACCAGGGTCACGGGCACGCGGTAGCGGGCAAGTTCGAGCGCCAGGGTCAGGCCGACCGGCCCGGCGCCCACGATCAAGACATGTGGGTTCATGCTTCGAATTGTTCCCAGCCGACCCTTGGCCGGGTTGGCTGAACGTCCCAGTTCTGGGCCCGCGGTCCCAAGGCCCTTTGGTTTGCCCGGCGCCCGGCCTCGGCTATCGTCGGGCCATGAACGCCTCCCTCCGTCTCGGATGGCGCACGCTCTGGCGCGACCTGCGCGCCGGCGAGCTGCGCCTTCTCATCGTGGCCGTGCTGCTGGCCGTGGCCGCGCTCACCGCCGTCGGCTTCTTCGCCGACCGGCTCAAGGGCGGCCTTCAGCGCGACGCGCGCCAGTTGATCGGCGGCGATGCCGTGATCGCGAGCGACAACCCGACGCCGGCCGTCTTCGTGGAGCGCGCCCGCGCGCTGGGCCTGCAGACCGCGAGCACCTACGGCTTTCCGACCATGGCGCGGGCCGAGGAAGCGCAGGGCGGCGGTGCCAAGCTGGTCGCGCTGAAGGCGGTCGAAGCCGGCTATCCGTTGCGCGGCAGCCTGCAGGTCAGCCCCACCCGCGAGGCACCCGGCGCGCCGACGCGCGACATCCCCGCGCCCGGCGAAGCCTGGGTCGATGCATCGCTGCTCGAAGCCCTGGCGCTCAAGGTCGGCGACCCGGTGCTGCTGGGCGACGCCACCTTGCGCATTGCCCGCGTGATCACGCTCGAGCCCGACCGCGGCGCCGGCTTCATGAGCTTCGCGCCGCGCGTCATGCTCAACCAAGCCGACGTGGCGCGCACCGCGCTCGTGCAACCGGCCAGCCGCGTGAGCTACCGCTTCGCGGTGGCCGGCGATGCGGCGTCTGTCAAGCGCTTCAGCGACTGGAGCGATGCGCTGCTCAAGAAGGGCGAGCTGCGCGGCGTGCGAATGGACTCCTTCGAAAGCGGCCGCCCCGAGATGCGGCAGACGCTCGACCGTGCCGAGAAATTCCTGAACCTGGTCGCGCTGCTCGCTGCCTTGCTCTCGGCCGTGGCCGTGGCGCTGGCCGCGCGCGGCTTCGCCACCAACCACCTCGACGACTGCGCCATGCTGCGCGTGCTGGGCCAGAGCCAGCGCACCATCGCGCAGGCCTACGCCTTCGAGTTCGCGGTGATCGGCATCGCGGCCAGCGCCATGGGCGTGGCCATCGGCTTCGGCGTGCATTACGTCTTCGTCGTGCTGCTGGCCGGCCTGGTCGAAGCCGCACTGCCCGCGCCCAGCCTGTGGCCGGTGGCATTCGGCCTGGGCATGGGGTTGACGCTGCTGTTCGCCTTCGGCCTGCCGCCCGTGCTGCAGCTGGCCCAGGTGCCGCCGCTGCGCGTGATCCGGCGCGACGTCGGCAACCTCAAGCCGGCCTCGATCGCCGTGCTGGGCGTGGGCGTGGCCGGCTTCGCGGCGCTGCTGCTGGCGGCCAGCAGCGACATCAAGCTGGGGCTGATCGCCGTCGGTGGCTTCGCCGGTGCGGTGGCGCTCTTCGCGCTGCTGAGCTGGATCGCCGTGCTGCTCTTGCGCCGCAGCGTCAATGAATCGACGGCGCCGCGCTGGCTGGTGCTGGCCACGCGCCAGATCTCGGCCCGGCCCGCCTATGCGGTGGTGCAGGTCAGCGCGCTGGCCGTGGGCCTGCTGGCGCTGGTGCTGCTGGTGCTGCTGCGCACCGACCTGGTGTCGAGCTGGCGCCGCGCCACGCCGCCCGATGCGCCCAACCGCTTCGTCATCAACGTGATGCCCGACCAGAACCAGGCCTTCCGCCAGGCGCTGGAGTCCGGTGGCGTGAAGAAGTACGACTGGTACCCGATGATCCGCGGCCGCCTGGTCGCCATCAACGACCGTGCCATCTCGCCGGACGACTACACCGACGACCGGGCGCGACGCCTGGTCGACCGCGAGTTCAACCTGAGCAATGCGAAGGACGCGCCGCAGCACAACCAGGTGGTCGCCGGCCGCTGGGACCCGGACAAGGCGGGCGAGGTCAGCGTGGAAGAAGGCCTGATGGAGACGCTGGGTCTCAAGCTCGGCGACCGCCTGCGCTTCGACATCGGCGGCCAGACCAACGAGTCCCGCATCACCTCCGTGCGCAAGGTCGACTGGGGCTCCATGCACGCCAATTTCTTCGTGATGTACACGGTCGACACGCTGGGCCCGGACGTGCCGGTCACCTACATGGGCGCCTTCCGCGCGCCCGAGCAGCAAGGCTTCGACAACGCGCTGGTGCGCACCTTTCCCAACGTGACCAACGTCGACATGAGCGCCACCATCGGGCAGGTGCAGCGCGTGCTGGACCAGGTGATCCGCGCAGTGGAGTTCCTCTTCGGCTTCACGCTCGCGGCCGGCCTGGTGGTGCTGTTCGCCGCCGTCACGGCCACGCGCGAGGAGCGGGCGCGCGAATTCGCGGTGATGCGTGCGGTGGGCGCGCGCGCCAGCCTGCTGCGGCAGGTGCAGCGCGCCGAACTGCTGGGCGTGGGGCTGCTGGCCGGCTTCCTGGCCAGCATCGTGGCCTCGGTGATCGGCTGGGGCCTGGCGCGCTTCGTGTTCGACTTCACCTGGACCGCGTCGCCGCTGGTGCCCATCGCGGGCTCGGTGGCGGGTGCGCTGCTGGCGCTGGCGGCGGGGTGGTGGGGGCTGCGCGAGGTGCTAAGGCGTCCGGTCGTTGACACGCTGAGGCGCGCGGCGGAATAGCTGCGACGGCGTGCGTGGCCCGCGTCACTCCAAGGTGATGTGCGCCCGCTGAACGATCTCCGACATGCGCTGCGTCTCGCGTCGCACGAAGGCGCGGAACTCGTCGGCGCTCATCTCCCGGTGCTGCAGGCCCAGTTCGTCGATCTTCTGGCGAATGGCGGGGTCGCGCATCGCCTCGTAGAAGGCACCCTGCATCTTCTGCGCGAGGGCCGGCGGCGTCTTGGCCGACACCATGAAGCCGTACCACGACGTGAACTCGGCCCCGGGCAGGCCGGCCTCGGCGAGCGTCGGCACGTCGGGCAGGATCGGGCTGCGCCGTGCGCCCGTGACGGCGATCACGCGGAGCTTGCCGGCCGCGGCCATGCTGGCCGCGTTCTGCACGAAGGTGAAGGTCATCGGCACCACGCCGGCGATCAGGTCGTTCAGCGCCGGAATGCCGCCCTTGTACGGCACGTGCAGCATGTCGACGCCGGCCGCCATGCGGAAGCGCTCGCCCGCCAGGTGCGTGCCGGCGCCGTTTCCGCCGGAGCCGTAGCTGAACGAGCCGGGCTTGTCCTTCATCTTCGCCAGCAGATCCTTGAGCGAACGGGCCTCGACCGATGGGTGCACGACCAGCGCGTACATCTCTTCGCCGATGAAGGCGAGCGGTGCCAGGTCGCGCTCGGCGTTGAAGGGCAGCGTCTTGTACAGGCTCGGGTTGACGGCGATGGGCCCGGCAGCGCCCACCAGCACCGTGGTGCCGTCGGCCGGTGCCGCGATGACGAACTCGGTGCTGATGTTGCCGCTGGCGCCGGGGCGGTTCTCGACCACGAAGGGCTGGCCGAGCTTGCGCTGCAGTTTCTCCGCGACCATGCGCGCGACCGAGTCGGTCGGCCCCGGGCCGGGCGTGTAAGGCACGACCACCTTGACGGCCCGGCTGGGCCAGTTGGCGTTTTGCGCAGGCGCGGTGGCCGCGCTCAGGCCGAGGATGGCGGCGCACAGCAAAGCCGGCAGGGTTCGCATGGCAGGTCTCCTGGAAGGGGCGTCGTTCAGGCTGGCGTGGCGAACTTCGCGTCGCGCCATTTGAAGGCGGCCTTGAGGCCCTGCTTCGCCGCGACCTCGAAGAACTCGCGGCCTTCCTCCGATTCGGACATGTGGGTCAGGACGAACATCTCGGCCCCGTAGTCGATGGTCGCCTGGTAGCCGCGCAGGTCGTAGGCGCGGTTGATGCACTGCTTGTTGAGCTGCATCGCCGGCGGCGCGATCATCGCGAAGCGCAGCGCCAGCTGCCGTGCCTCGTCCATCAGCGCGGGTGCCGGCACGACCCGGTTGGCCAGGCCGATGCGCACGGCCTCGTCGGCACCGATGCGGTCGCCGGTAAGCATCAGCTCCTTGGTCTTTTTCATGCCCAGCACCCACGGCATCACCGCCAGCGGCGGCGCGGACTGGAACTGGATCTCGGGCTCGCCGAACTCGGCATCGTCCGCGGCCAGCGTGATGTCGCACACCATCGACAGCTCGCAGCCGCCGCCCAGGCAGTAGCCGTTGACCGCCGCGATCACCGGCAGGCGCGAGCGCCAGATGCGCTGCCAGGTGTCGTTGCCCAGCTTGGCATGGTCGCGCCAGTCCCTGACGCTCTTGAAGGGCGTCTCGCGCGGGCTCAGGTCGAAGCCGGCGCTGAAGGCGCGGCCGGTGCCGGTGATGATCAGTGCGCGCACCGACTCGTCGGCCTCCACCGCGTCGAGCGCGTGCTGCATCTCCAGCAGGATCGCGTCGTCGAAGGCGTTCATCTTGTCGGGGCGGTTCAGCGTGAGCGTGGCGATCCAGCGGTCGATGGAAAGTTGGATGTTCTGGTATTTCATGGTGCTTCTTTCGGGG
>NZ_LYVO01000098.1 GCF_001984055.1 Variovorax sp. KK3 | reverse complement strand
GGTCGTCATGGGGCGGATTGTCCCACCGGGCACGATCGCCACGCGCCATGCGAACAACTGACGCCGCTGATTGGGTATGCTGCTGGCCGGACTCACCAGACGGCAGAAGGGGCCGCATGGCCTATATCAAGGAACTCAAGGTCACATTCACCAGGAAGCGCGTCGACGACGACCTGCTGAACAAGCCTGTCGAAAGTCCCCGCCATGTCTACGAACTGTTCAGGGACATGCAGGACGAGACGAAGGAAAAGGTCGTCGTGCTTCATCTGAACCCGCAGCTCGAAGTGCTGTCGTACGAGGTGGCATCGATCGGCACTGGCCGCAACGCGCTGATCGAACCGATCGAGGTGTTTCGCAACGCGATACTCGCCCGGGCGACGAGCATCATCGTCGTGCACAACCACCCGTCGGGCAACTGCGCCCCCTCCACGGCAGACACCGAAGTCGCCGACCGGATGCACGCGCTCGGCGAACTGCACAACCTGCGGCTGCAGGACTTCATCATCATTGGCGATGACCAGTTCTACAGCTTCAGGGAGCGTTCGCACTTCTGACCTCGCCGAAGCGCCGCAAGACCGTGTCCCTGCGTCAACTTCTACTCCGCTTCGGCATCGCCTACCTGCTGCTCCTGCTCGCGGCCGGCGCCCTGCTCGCCGCGCTCGGCGTGCAGAACAACGCCGGGGTCAACGTCGCGGCCCTGCTCGGTGCGGTGATGTGGGCCTGCGTCGGCTTCGCCAAAAAAAACGGCCGCTACTTCACTCGCCCGGAAAAGCGCCGCGCCGTGCTGGGCATGCTGGCCGTCGACCTCGGCATCCAGGCGCTGTTCTCGATCATCGTGTCGGCGAGCCAAGGCACGCTGCCGGTCGCGGCTTTGGCGCTGGCATTGCTCTTCATCGGCGCATTGCATGCGCTGGTGATCTGGGTCTTCGTCGGCCTCGCGGGCCGTCAGTTCGCGCGAACCCAGCCGCCGGTTTAGGCCGGGGCGCCAGTCCAGCGCATCGCGGACCATCGACTGAACTGGCCGAGCTGCCGGGCAAGCGGCGAGGACGGCATGTTGCGCGTCTTGTCCAGGAAGGCGTCGATGGATTGGCAGAACGCCTGCATCGTTGCAGGCTCGCCGAGAAAGCGCGCTGCCAGCACGTCGTGGAGCTTCGACAGAAAGGCGCTGGAACCCGGCTCATGGTCGAGCCCTTGCGCCACCTCGCTCCACGCGTCCTGAAAATGGCCGATGAACACGGACACGTGAGGCTTGGGCTGCGCACCTGCCACCAGCGGAAACTTCATGCCCAGCGCAGTTGCGAGCTGCGCCTGAATGAAGTCCAACTGCGCAGAAGCCGGCTTGGCCGAAGCCACCTTGCAGATGGCGAGCAGCTGGAGCGCGTCGACCCCGAAGACATCCAGCAGCTTCATGAACGGCGATTCGGGATCGTGGTTGCCGTCCCGCACCAGGTCCTGCACCTGCCAGGCCAGGGCGAGCAGGGCGGCGTATTCGTTGTCGCGCACGTCGAACGCCATCTCGCGCGTGCCGGCGAAGCGCCCGTCTTCCGGCAGGTATTCGCCTTCCTGGAACTCCGCGCGCAGCGTGCGCCCGTCAGGATGGCTGCCGGCCAGTTTCGCCTCCCAGGTTTCGCGGGACGTGGCGAGGGCCAATGCGCCGACCGCACGCCGAAGCCACTTGTCCTTGTGCTCGGACTTCGCGCGACGGTAGTTGCGCAGCACGAACGCGCCGCCGACGAATGCGGCCGGCACGGCCGCCACCGCGGCCACGATGCCGCCCGTCGCCGCCGTCAAAACACCGCCCGCGACCAGCCCCAGCCCCACCAGCCCGGCGGCCGTCGAAGCAATGCGCGTGCTGCCTGAAAAGATGCGGATGCCGGCGAATATCTCCTCGCGTTCGGCTTGGCGGACCAACCGGTCCTGCCTGATCTGCAGGCCGTGCACCACGCCGCGCAGAAGCGCATGCTGGGGATGCGCCTTCGGCGTCTCCAGCAGTACCCGCGTCATCCCGAGCTTGCGCCGCTGCGCCGTCGCGTTCTGGTCGATGCGGCGAATTTGTTCTTGCCGGCCCTGAAGAATGTCGAGGGTGCCGCTCGCGAAGCCGAAGGGCGCCAGTGCAGCGCCAGCCGGCGCCGGGATGGCGGCCCCTGCATAGCCGGCCATCTGGATGCCGACCGCAAGGCTGGTGCCCACGGGTTGGACGATGGCCCCCTTCGCGCCCTCGAGCATGACCGCGTTCGCCTGCGCGCGCTGCTCGCGGGTCGGATCGATCAGCTTCGCGGCCGCCGACTCGAACAGCAGATAGGCCTGCGCCTCGTCCGGCGTGGCCTGGTCCAGGTGCATCAAGAATCGCCGGGCGTCTTCGCAGTGACGGAGATTCGCCTTCGCCTGCGCCCGGCTGCTGGCCACGGCGATGGCTCCGTCCGCACAGTCCATGGCATCGAGCACCAACGGACCCACAGCCAGCACGCCCAACCCGTTGACCGCTGCAAAAGCTGCATGCGCGGCGCCTGCATCCCCTTCGCGCAGCGCATCGGCGCCCACCGCCATTCCCGCCAGCCTGGCCGTACCCACGCTGGCGGCGACGCCGGAAACGGGCGTGAGCTTCGCAATGCTCAGCAGGGTGTCGACGCCCTCGGGTCCGCCGTAGCCGGAGCCCGTCGTGCGGGGCCTTCCGGCCAGCCCGTGCAGCAGGCGGCTCAGCTCGTTGAAAGCGCCTTGCGCCTTCTTGCCGAAAGCTGTGCTCGATTGCTGCACGCGTTCAACCCGGGTCTTGCCGGCCCGGATCCATTGGTCCTCGTGACACTCCCGGCCATCCGCATCGACGAAGGACTTGATCTGTTTCTGGTAGCGAGGACTGTGCTCTTCGCGCCGCTGGCGCTCCCTCGCATGGGCGTAGTGACCGTGAAAGCGAAGCGCGCCGGCCTGCCGCCGATCGCGAAGAGCCGACAGATCCATGCCGAAGGCCTGCGACGACCGGGGCTGGGCTTGCGAGGCTTGAACCTGATCATCGCTGATGTCCTCGTCGTCGTTGCGCGCACCGACGATGAGCCGATCCGTCGGAATGTCCGAAACGAGCTCTTCCGGTGACGTCGGCCCCTTCCTTGTGGGCGCGCGAGGAATGAATCCCGATTCAGGAATCCGGTAGCTGACCCGCCTGGGCCGCTGTTCGCACTCGCGACCTGGCGGGCGAGGCGAGAGGTGCGAGGCTCCCGTCGCGCCGTGCATCGCTACCAGCGTGGATGTGCCCATCGGCGCCGTGCTTCGAATGCATCAAGCCTGGAAGCGCGGAAGCACCGCACCTCGACCGCCCGTGCGGTGGTCGTCGAGCGCGGCGCGCACCGTGCACTCCCACTCGCGCAGCAGCGGGAACATCTGCTCTTCGATGACGAATTCGAGGCTGATGACCTCGTCGAGCAAGGCCTGCAAGGGCAGGTGGTAGGCAGCGAGCGGCTGGCCGCTTTGCGAATCCAGGCTGAAGACCGGCCAGCAAAGCGTGGTGTGGCCCAGGTTGGCTTCGAGCAGGAGCTTGAAGAGAACCCACATTCCATCGCCTGAAGCAGCATGGCCCAGCGGCAGGACCAGGCGCACCTCGTCTCGCTCTTCGAGGTATTCGATGGACATCAACGTGCCGTCGACTTCCAGCAGACCGTACTCGATCAGATCGCCAGACGCCTCGATTCCCTTGGCCTCGCAAAACTCTTGGAGCAGTTCTATATATTTGTTTCTTCCCATGAGGTCGAATGCTAACCAACCATGGGGCATAAAAGATCTGGTTTTTTGTCGCAGCGTGGCGTACACGCCGCACCGGTCAAGCCGCTTCCGCGTGGCCCAGCCTGAACACGCTGACGACCTGCGACAGCCCGCCCGCCTGTTCCTGCATCGACTGGGCTGCGGCGGATGCTTGCTCCACCAGCGCCGCGTTCTGCTGCGTCACCTGGTCCATCTGCGCGATGGCCTGGTTCACCTGCTCGATGCCCTGGGTCTGCTCATGGCTGGCCGCTGTGATCTCGCCCATGATGTCCGTCACGCGCTGAACGCTGGCGACGATCTCTTGCATCGTCCTGCCGGCTTCACCGACCAGTGCCGTGCCGGCATCGACCTTGCCCACCGAGTCGTCGATCAGGCCCTTGATCTCCTTCGCCGCCGCGCCCGAGCGCTGCGCCAGGCTGCGGACTTCGGCCGCCACCACCGCGAAGCCGCGGCCTTGTTCGCCTGCACGGGCCGCCTCGACGGCCGCATTGAGCGCCAGGATGTTGGTCTGGAAAGCAATGCCGTCGATCACGCCGATGATGTCGACGATCTTCTTGGACGAAGCGTGGATCGACGCCATGGTGTCCACCACCTGGCTCACGACCTCGCCGCCCTTGACGGCCACGCCCGAGGCCGACATGGCCAGCTGATTGGCCTGCCGCGCGTTGTCGGCATTCTGTTTGACGGTGCTGGTGAGCTGCTCCATCGACGCCGCGGTTTGCTCGAGCGAACTGGCCTGCTCTTCGGTGCGGGAGGACAAGTCGTGGTTGCCCGACGCGATCTGGCCCGAAGCGGTGGCGATGGTGTCGGTGCCGTTTCGCACTTCGCCGACCACCTTGGCGAGGCTGTCGTTCATGTCGCGCAGCGCGGCCATCAGCAGGCCGGTCTCGTCTCGCGTGGTCGCCGTCACGCGGCTGCTCAAGTCGCCCGAGGCCACGGTCTGGGCCACCTGCACCGCCGCGTTGAGCGGGCGCGTGATCGAGCGGGTCAGCAAGATGGCGGTGGCCACGCCGGCCAGCAGCGACAGGCCGCTGATCAGCAGGATCACCCACTTCGCATTGCCGTAGGCAGCCTGCGCAGCGGCGACGCTGCGGGCCGAGCCGGCCTGCAGCGTCTGCTCGAACGCTTCCACGTGGGCGATGACCCGGGTCAGCAGCGGCATGCATTCCTGCGTCAGTGCCCTGATGGCGTCGTCGGTGCGGCCCGAGGTGGCGAGCGCCACCACCTTGCCAGCGATCGGCAGGTATCGGGCCTCGAGCTCCTTCAGCTCTTCGAGCATGCGGCGCTCGTCTTGCGTGCCGGCGGCGGGGTCTTTCATGATGCCTGCCAGGCGCTCCATGCCTTTGTCGATCTCGGCCTGCGACGACTTGACCAACGCCAGGTCGGCCTTCTGGAGCGCGGGGTCGCTGACCAGCGCGAGGTTGCGCGCAGCGATGGCGCGCTTGCCGATGGCGAACTGCACGTCGGTCAGCGCGCTGACCTTGCCGGCGCCGATGTCGTTGGTGATGCGGATCTGATAGGACAGCATGGCCATCTGGCTCAGGCCGATCGCGGTGATGGCCAATTGCAGCAGCAACAGGATGGCAAAGCCCAGGCCCAGCCGGGCGCTGATCTTCCAGTTCTTCATCGAGGGGCTCCCTTGAAAGCAGTAGTCGTCGTGGTCGTAATCGTCGTCACGCCGCGCTCGTGCGCGACGGACCGATTCTTCCAAGCCCTGGCGCCTTCGAAGCCGCGATCAGACGGGCCAATGCGCCTCTGCTTCCCGGATCGAGACGCCCTCTACGTGCCCACCGCACCGTACGCCAGCGGCAGCCGCACCTGCGCGACCAGCCCGCGCTGCCCGCGCGTGAGTTGCACCTCTCCGCCGTGGGCGCGCGCGATCGACCGGCAGACCGCCAGGCCCAGTCCGCTCCCCTGCTTGCCCGACGCACGAGCGACAGGCGCGCGGTAGAAGGGCTGGAACACGCGCTCCAGCTCTTCGTCCGGAAGACCCGGGCCGTTGTCTCCGACCTCGGCCACGGCATCGCGCGCGTCGATGAAGAGCCGCACGCGTGCCTGTTGGCCGTACTTGACCGCGTTCTCGATCAGGTTGTCGAGCACGCGGCGCACGCCGATCGCGTCGACCTCGACCGCGGCATGTTCGCTGCGCTCCAGCCGCACGTCCTTGCCGACGAAGAGCGCTTGGTCCACCACGTCGCGCAGCAAGCTCGGCGCTGATGCTGGCCGGCTGCGGCGGTGGCGGGTCCGACGGCAGCAGCCTCGCGAGCCTTGCAGGCACGTCGGGCACGACAGCCGCAAGCACCACCGGCAGCGCAGCCAGCGCGACCACGTCGACGAGCACCGTCGCCGCGTCCAGCACGACGACCACCAGCAGCAGCTGCACCGCCCTGCCCGGCGAAACCGCCGGGCCCTACCCCGCCGACGGCACCAATACGGCCAGCGGCGCCACGTCCGATGTGCTGACCGCCAGCGGCATCGTGCGCAGCGACATCCGCAGCAGCTTCATCGGCACCGCGACCCAGGCACAGGGCGTGGCGACGACGCTCACGCTGACGCTGGTCAACACCAGCGCGAGTTGCGCGCCGCTGTCGGGCTATGCGATCTACCTGTGGCACTGCGACCGTGACGGCAACTACTCGCTCTACACGGCATCGGCCGAAAGCTACCTGCGCGGCGTGCAGGTGACCGACGCGAACGGCCAGGTCGCCTCCACGACCATCTTCCCGGGCTGCTATTCCGGCCGCTGGCCGCACATGCATTTCGAGGTGTTCGCCAGCCTTGCCGCCGCCACGACCGGCCGCAATGCGCTGCTGACCTCGCAGCTGGCCCTGCCCAGCGCCGCCTGCAGCGCGGTCTATCCCTACGCCACCGGCTACGCCTCGAGCGTCAACAACTTCGCCAACGTGACGCTCGGCAGCGACAAGGTGTTCGGCGACAACACCGCGGCGCAGATCGCCGCCATGACGCCGGCGATGACGGGCAGCGTGACGGCAGGCTATGCGGCCGCCGCGACGATCGGCATCGCGCGCTAGGCGACATCGAATCGCGTGGGATTGGAACTTACCTGGGTGCTCGGGTTACTCAAGGCCCTCAACCGAGGCATGTTCGTCGCCTGCAGTTGAACCAATGATCGTGTGAGCCCGACGGCGCAACCCGCAGGAAGGCTCTGAAGCTCGAAGCTCAAGTGTGTCGGACGGGGGTTCGATTCCCCCCAGCTCCACCAGAGTGCGGATGCGCAGGCGTCCTCAGTCTCGTGGGGCTGACTGGTTTCGACGGCGCATGGCGGCCCAGGGCAACGATTCGAGAGGCGACTGCCGTAAGCAGAGCAAATCCAGTAAATGCCAATGACAGCTTTTACTTGAAGCAGGCCTAAATCCCGCTTCGGAGTGACCCGCGAGGGTTCCCGGCCCCTGCAGCCTTCGGCTGCAGGCTCGGCAACAGAAAGGTCGGGACCTTTTCCCAGGCAGGTGCAGCATGGGCTTTCTTGCATCTGCCTTGTGGCACACTGAGTACGCCAAATGGCATTACCAGTCATGAACAAAGTGCCTCACGCCTACCGCCCCCGGCCCACCAGCTTCCGGGAGTTGCCGGACGATCACTTCCCCCACGTCTCCGAAGAACTGCGGGAGCACTACAGCGCCCTGATCGACGCCAACGGCACGCAGCTGGTCATCGCCCTGGAGCTGCTGGGCGGCCACCAGGTGCTGGCCCACACACCCGAGAGCCTGCTGGACGTTCACCATTGGGTCGCGCACGGAATTCCCAGTGTGGCCATCCTTCACCTGGCGCATGCCATCGAGCCGCTGCCGTCCGGCACGCTGAGCGAAGCGTTGGGCATCAGCCTGCGTACCTTGCACCGCAAGAAGGGATCGCAGAGTGAAACTCTCAGCGTGGCGCAGGGCGGCCGTGCATTCAAGTTCGCCGAAGTCGTCGCCAAGGCCACCGTGGTGCTCGGCAGCAGGGAGGCCGCCGTTCAATGGCTGACGGCGCCCGCCATCGGGCTGAACCAGCAAAAGCCGATCGACTTGTTGGCCACGCCCATGGGCACGCAACTCGTCGAAGAGCTGCTAGACCGCATCGAGTACGGGGTCTACGCTTGAGGCGCGGCCATCCCATGGTGCCCGTTCCCAAGATCGGAGCGGACGCCCCTGCGCTTGCCTGGCGCCTCGACCGGCAACATTACGCCACTGCCTGGGACAGCGGCATCGGCGCAGAACGGCTGGGCGGCCGCTGGAGTGCCAAAGGACAGCGTGCCGTGTATTGCTCCATCGACCCGAGCACTGCCATCCTCGAAGTCGCCGTGCATGCGGGCTTTCCGGTACTGGATACGCACCCTCATGTACTTACCTGCCTGGAGATCACGAGCGAACCGATCCACGTGGTGCAGCCAGAAGGCGTGCCGAATCCCGCCTGGCTGATCCCCGGCACGCCCAGTGCAGGACAGCAAGCCTTCGGCAGCCAGCTCCTCGCGCGGCACGGCATGGTTCTGTTCCCAAGCGCCGTGTCGCGGTTCAGCTGGAACCTGGTGATTGAACCGAACGTCGCCAGAGGCCGCTACCGCAAACACGCGCAAGGCCGCTTCGCGCTCGACACGCGCCTGCACCCTCCCCTGGCCTAGTTCACAAGATTACCTTCGCCTTGGGAGCGGCCCGGCAGCTCATGACGACGCTTCGCCCGGCGAAGCCGCCACCCCACCCGCCCTCGCGCGCTCCAGGATGAAATCGATGAAGGTCCGCGTCGCCCGCGTGTGCTGCCGGTTGGGCATGTACAGCATGAACATCTGCGTGCCGAAGATGCTCAGGCGCCAATCGTCGAGGGCGGTGAACACGGCGCCGCGCCGCACGTCGTCCTGCACCACGTAGTCGGGCACCAGGCCGATGCCCAGGCCGGCCAGGATGGCCTGGCGCAGGAACAGGAAGTTCTCGGAGATCAGCGTGGGCTCCAGCATCACCTCGCGCCGCTCTTCGCCGCGGTACGCCGACATGCGCAGCTGGCGGCCGATGACCGCGGCGGTGACCACCGGCGCGGTGCTGAGCTGGTCGAGTTGCGTGGGCAGGCCGTGCTCCTGCGCGTAGGCGCGTGAGGCGCATGCGACGTAGCGCACCGGGCCCAGCTCGCGCGCAACCAGGTTCAGCGGCGGCTCGGGGATCACGCGAACGGCGATGTCGACCTCGTCGCGCATCAGGTCTTCGATGCGGTTCTCGAACAGCACGTCCAGCACGATGCCCGGGTAGAGGCGCTTGAACTCGATCAGCCAGTCGGACATGACCAGTTGCCCATAGCCGCTGGGCACGCTCAAGCGCACGCGGCCGACCAGGCCCTCGCCCAGCGCCGATGCCGATTCGCGCGCGGCCTGCAATTCGTTCTGGATGGCCAGGCCGTGCTGATACAGGCGCTGGCCGATCTCGGTGGCCTCGGCGCGGCGGGTGGTGCGCCGCACGAGCTGGGCGCCGACCGAGCGCTCGAGCTGGTTCAGGTGGTAGCTGACGTTGGCGCGGCTCATCTTGAGCCGGCGCGCCGCCTCGCTCAGGTTGCCGGCATCGAGGATCTCGACCAGCAGGGTCAGCGATTGCAAGTCCATGGGCGAGAGATTTTGTCAAAAATTCTTTGACAGTCTGTCAACCACTCATGCAATTGTCAAAACAGGAGCCGCGCCCAAGAATGCAGGGGTCCGCCCCCCAGCTTTCACGGACCGGTCCAGGTCCGCGCCCCCAACGGAGATATCCCTCGCATGGCCACCCCCGCCGCTTCCCCTTCCGTTTCCAATCCTGTCCGCTTCGAACGCCAGGCCGGCGTGCTGCTCGTGACGATCGACAACCCGCCCGTCAACGCCCTGGGCGTGGACGTGCGCCGTGGCTTGGTGGCCGCCATTGATGCAGCCGAGGCCGACGGTGGCGCGGCTGCGGTGCTGCTGGTGGGCGCGGGCCGCAACTTCATCGCCGGCGCCGACATCCGCGAGTTCGGCAAGCCGCCGCAGCAGCCTTCGCTGCCCGAGGTCTGCGCCCGCATCGAAAACTGCAGCAAGCCGGTGGTCGCCGCCATCCATGGCGCCGCGCTGGGCGGGGGGCTGGAAATCGCGCTGTCGGCGCACTACCGCCTGGCCGCGCCCTCGGCCAAGCTGGGCCTGCCCGAGGTGCAACTGGGCCTGATGCCGGGCTCGGGCGGCACGCAGCGCGCGCCGCGCTTGATCGGCGTCAAGGCCGCGCTCGAGTTGATGCTGAGCGGCCGCCATGCCGGTGCCAAGGAAGCGCTGGCGCTGGGCCTGATCGACAGGTTGGGCGAAGGCGCCGATGCGCTCGCCGAAGGACTGGCCTACGCGAAAGAACTGGCAGCAGCCAAGGCCCTGGTGCGTCGCACGCGCGACGCTGCTGCCGCATTGGCCGACAAGGACGCCCAGCGCGCCGCGCTCGAAGCCGCCCGCGCCGACACCGCCAAGAAGAGCCGCGGCCTGTTCTCGCCGATGAAGATCGTCGAAGCGACCGAAGCCGCGCTGACTTTGCCCTTCGACGAAGGCATGGCGCTGGAGCGCAAGCTGTTCCTGGAATGCATCGACAGCCCGCAGCGCGCCGGGCTCATCCATGCCTTCTTCGCCGAACGCGAAGCGCTCAAGGCGCCCGAGACCAAGGCTGCCAAGCCGCGCGCCATCGAGTCCTGCGGCATCGTCGGCGGCGGCACCATGGGCGCCGGCATCGCGGTGGCCATGCTCGACGCCGGCCTGCCCGTGACCATGATCGAACGCGACGAGCCCAGCCTCGCGCGCGGCCGCGGCCACGTCGAGAAGGTGTACGACGGCCTGATCGCCAAGGGCCGCATGACGGCCGACGGCAAGGCGGCCGTGATGGCACGCTTCAGCGGCTCGACCGCCTACGACGCGTTGGCGAAGGTCGACCTCGTGGTCGAAGCCGTGTTCGAGGACATGGCCGTGAAGAAGGCGGTCTTCGCCGAACTCGACCGCGTGTGCAAGCCCGGCGCCGTGCTGGCCACCAACACGTCCTACCTCGACATCGACGAGATCGCGGCCAGCATCTCGCGCCCGGCCGATGTGCTGGGCCTGCACTTCTTCTCGCCGGCCAACATCATGAAGCTGCTCGAGATCGTGGTGCCGGCGAAGGTCAGCGCCGACGTGGTCGCCACCGGCTTCGAGCTGGCCAAGAAGCTCAAGAAGACGCCGGTGCGCGCCGGCGTGTGCGACGGCTTCATCGGCAACCGCATCCTCGCGGTGTACCGCCAGGCGGCCGACCACATGATGGAAGACGGCGCCTCGCCCTACCAGATCGACAAGGCCGTGCGCGACTTCGGCTACCCCATGGGCCCCTTCCAGGTGTCGGACCTGGCCGGCGGCGACATCGGCTGGGCCACGCGCAAACGCAAGGCCGCGACGCGCGACCCCAAGGCCCGCTACGTGCAGATCGCCGACCGCATCTGCGAGCGCGGCTGGTTCGGCCAGAAGACCGCGCGCGGCTACTACCTGTACCCCGAAGGCGCGCGCACCGGCACGCCCGACCCCGAAGTGCAAGCCATCATCGACGCCGAGCGCCAGCGCGCCGGCGTCAAGCCGCGCAGCTTCAGCGACGAAGAAATCATGCGCCGCTACATGGCCGCGATGGTCAACGAGGGCGCCAACGTCGTGCACCAGCGCATCGCGTTGCGCCCGCTCGACGTGGACGTGACCTTTCTCTACGGCTACGGCTTTCCGCGCCACCGCGGCGGCCCAATGAAGTACGCCGACACGGTGGGCCTGCCCAAGGTGCTGGCCGACATCCGCGAGTTCGCGAAAGAAGACCCGCTGTTCTGGAAAGCCTCGCCGCTGCTGGTGGAGCTGGTGGAGCGCGGCGCCGACTTCTCGAGCCTCAACCAATCCGAGTAATTCAAGCAAGCCGACCAGCAGGAGACAACCCCATGCGCGAAGCCGTCATCGTTTCCACCGCCCGCACGCCGCTGACCAAGGCGCACCGCGGCGAGTTCAACATCACGCCCGGCCCCACGCTGGCCGCCTTCGCCGTCAAGGCGGCGGTGGAGCGCGCCGGCATCGACCCGGCGCTGATCGAAGACGCCATCCTCGGCTGCGGCTACCCCGAGGGCACCACCGGCCGCAACGTGGCGCGCCAGACCATCGTGCGCGCCGGGCTGCCGATCAGCATCGCCGGCACCACCGTCAACCGCTTCTGCGCGTCGGGTCTGCAGGCCATCGCGATGGCGGCGGGCCGCATCGTGCTCGAAGGCGTGCCGGCGATGATCGCGGGCGGCGTGGAGAGCATCTCGCAGATCCGCTCGCGCAGCGCCACCGACAGTGGTGATTCGGGCATGGACCCGTGGATCGTCGAGCACAAGCCGCAGCTGTACCTGTCGATGATCGAAACGGCCGACATCGTCGCCAAGCGCTACGAGATCGGCCGCGAGGCGCAGGACCGCTTCTCGGTGGAAAGCCAGCGCAAGACCGCCGAGGCGCAACAGGCCGGCCGCTACAAGGACGAGATCGTGGCCTGCACCACCACCATGGCCGTGACCGACAAGGAGACCAAGCAGGTCAGCCACCGCGAAGTCACCATCGACCACGACACCTGCAACCGCGCCGGCACCACCTACGAGGGGCTGGCCAAGCTCGAGCCCGTGATGGGCGCCGGCAAGTTCGTCACCGCCGGCAACTCGTCGCAGCTGTCCGATGGCGCCTCGGCCTGCGTGCTGATGGAAGCCAAGGACGCCGAGCGCGCCAACCTCAAGCCCCTGGGCGCCTTCCGCGGCCTGGCACTGGCCGGCTGCGAGCCCGACGAGATGGGCATCGGCCCGGTGTTCGCGGTGCCGAAACTGCTGGCGCGTCATGGGCTGAAGGTCGACGATATCGACCTCTGGGAACTCAACGAGGCCTTCGCCTCGCAGTCCATCTACTGCCAGGAGAAGCTCGGCATTCCGGCCGAGCGGCTCAATGTCGACGGCGGCGCGATCTCGATCGGCCACCCCTTCGGCATGACGGGCGCGCGGCTGGCCGGCCACGTGCTGATCGAAGGGCGGCGCCGCGGCGCGAAGTACGCGGTGGTCACGATGTGCATCGCAGGCGGCATGGGCGCCGCGGGCCTGTTCGAAATTTTCTGAGAAGTACGCGTATGGACCTCAACTTCACCCCTGAAGAGCAAGCCTTCCGCAACGAAGTGCGCAGCTTCCTCGCCGAGAAGCTGCCCAGGCAACTCTCCGACAAGGTCGCCGACGGCATGCACCTGGGCAAGGCCGACATGGCCCAGTGGCACGCGATCCTCAACGAGCGCGGCTGGCTGGCGAACCACTGGCCCGAGCAATACGGCGGCCCGGGCTGGACCGCGGTCGAGAAGTTCATCTTCGAAAACGAATGCGCGCTGGCCCATGCGCCGCGCATCGTGCCCTTCGGCGTGAACATGCTGGGGCCGGTGCTGATCAAGTACGGCAACGAAGAACAGAAGCAGCGCTGGCTGCCGCGCATCCTCGACGGCTCGGACTGGTGGTGCCAGGGCTATTCGGAGCCGGGCGCCGGCTCCGACCTGGCATCGGTCAAGACATCGGCCGTGCGCGGCATCGACGCGCAGGGGCCGCACTACATCGTGAACGGCCAGAAGACCTGGACCACGCTGGGCCAGCACGCCAACATGATCTTCTGCCTGGTGCGCACCAACCGCGAGGCGAAGAAGCAGGAAGGCATCAGCTTCCTGCTGATCGACATGAATTCGCCCGGCGTCGAAGTGCGCCCGATCATCACGCTCGACGGCGACCACGAAGTCAACGAAGTGTTCTTCTCCGACGTGCGCGTGCCGGCCGACAACCTGGTGGGCGAGGAAGACAAGGGCTGGACCTGCGCCAAGTACCTGCTGACCTACGAGCGCACCAACATCGCGGGCGTGGGCTTCTCGGTGGCGGCCATGGAGCAGCTCAAGGTGATCGCCGCCAAGCAGACGAAGAACGGCAGGCCGCTCGCCGAAGACCCGGCCTTCGCGGCGCGCATGGCGCGGGTCGAGATCGACCTCGAGAACATGAAGACCACCAACCTGCGCGTGATCGCGGCGGTGGCAGGCGGCGGCGTGCCGGGCGCCGAAAGCTCCATGCTCAAGATCCGCGGCACCGAGATCCGGCAGGAGATCTCGTCGCTGATCCGGCGGGCGATGGGGCCTTATGCACGGCCCTACGTGCATGAAGCGCTGGAAGATGGCTTCGATGGCGCGCCCATCGGCCCGAAGGAAGCGGCGCCCGCGGCGTCGAAGTACTTCAACAACCGCAAGCTGTCGATCTTCGGCGGCTCGAACGAGATTCAAAAGAACATCATCTCCAAGATGATCCTCGGCTTGTAATGGCTCTCCCCCAGGCTTCCCCACTTCGTGTGGTCCGCCACCCCACTCGCCGGGGGCAACACCAGCGGCCCGGCAAAGGCGGTTCCGCGGTGTTCCTGGTATCACCCTTTTTGATGCCGCGCCGATCGAGCGGCGCGCGTCCGTTGACGCGAGGAGACTTGATATGAATTTCGAACACACCGAAGACCGGCGCATGCTCGCCGACAGCCTCAACCGCTTCATCGCCGAGCAATATGCCTTCGAGGCGCGCGACAAGATCGCGAAGTCGGCCCAGGGCTACAGCCCCGAGATCTGGCAACAGTTCGCCGAGCTGGGCGTGATCGGCGCCCTGTTCCGCGAAGAGGATGGCGGCTTCGGCGGCGGCGGCTTCGACGTGGCCGTGGTCTTCGAGGCGCTGGGCCGCGGCCTGGTGGTCGAGCCGCTGCTGGGCGCCGTGATGGTCGGTGAGGCCATCGTCGCCTCGGGCAGCGCGGCGCAGAAAGACCATGTCGCCGGCATCGTCGCCGGCAGCACCATCGCCGCACTGGCGCACGAGGAAGCCGGCGCGCACTACCAAACGACGCGCGTGCAGACCCGCGCACGCCGCGACGGCGATGGCTGGCGGCTCGATGGCGCCAAGGCGGTGGTCCTGCATGGCGAGCACGCCGACCTGCTCGTGGTGTCGGCTCGCACGTCGGGCGAGGTCGACGGCGAGGCCGGCATCTCGCTCTTCGTCGTGCCCGCCAAGACGAACGGCGTGCAGGTGCGCGGCTGCCCTGCGATCGACGGTGGCCGCGTGGCCGAAATCAACTTCGAGGGCGTGCGACTGCCCGCCGACGCCCTGCTGGGCGCCGAGGGCCAGGGCTACGCCACGCTCGAACGCGCCATCGGCCGCGGCGTGCTCGCACTGTGCGCCGAGAGCCTGGGCGCGATGGAAGCGGCCAAGTCGGCGACGCTCGAATACTTGCGCACGCGCAAGCAGTTCGGCCAGCTGATCGGCAGCTTCCAGGCGCTGCAACACCGCATGGCCGACCTGCTGCTCGAAGTGGAACAGGCCCGCTCGGCCGTCATCAACGCCGCGGCCGCCATCGACGGCGACGACCGCGTGGCGCGCGAACGTGCGCTGTCGGCTGCCAAGTTCAGCATCGGCCGCATCGGCACGCTGGTGGCCGAAGAAAGCGTGCAGATGCACGGCGGCATCGGCATGACCTGGGAGCTGCCGCTGGCCCACTACGCCAAGCGGCTGGTGATGATCGACCACCAGCTCGGCGACGAAGACCACCACCTGCAACGCTACGCCGCGCTCGGCCGCTCATGACCCGCCCAGACGTCGCGCCTATTTCCGCGCCTATTTCCGCGCAGATCACCGCGCCGATCGCTGCGCCCTTTCGCGCATCGCTGCCCGTCGGCAGCATCGAGGACGTGCAGCGCATCGAGCAGACACCGCTCGCCGATGCGCTGGCCGTTCGCAGCACCTACGAGATCTTCCGCAACGCGGCGGCCGCCTTCGGCGACAAGACGGCGCTGACCTTTCTGCGCACGGGCGACCCGGCCGACGAGCCGATCCGCTGGTCCTTCGCGACGCTGTTCGCGGGCATCCACCAGACCGCGAACGTGCTGCACCGCCTGGGCGTCGGCCCGGACGATGCGGTCGCGATCCTGCTGCCCGGCTGCCTCGACTACCACCTGGCGCTGTGGGGCGGCGCCGCGGCCGGCATCGCGCAGCCGCTCAATCCGCTGCTCACCGACGAGAAGCTGGTCTCGCTGATGACCGCCGGCCGCGCCAAAGTGTTGATCGCCTACGGGGCCGAGGGCGACTCGGGCATGTGGTCGAAGGCGATGCGCCTGCGCGACCAGGTGCCCACGCTGACGACCGTGCTGCGCGTCGCGCCGCACGACGAAGCGCCCGGCAGCACCGGCCCGCTGCCCGAAGGCGTCGCCGACTTCGCTGCGCTGCGCGCGGTCGAGCCCGACGACCACCTGGTGAGCGGCCGCGACATCGCGCCCGAAGACATCGCCGCCTACTTCCACACCGGCGGCACCACCGGCGCGCCCAAGCTCGCGCGCCACAGCCACGGCGCCCAGGTGTTCAGCGCCTTCGCCAGCATCAACATGACGGGCCAGGGCCCGGGCGACATCTCGATCAACGGCTATCCGCTGTTCCACGTGGCCGGCGTGCTGCCGGCTTCGCTGGCCTCGCTGTCGGCCGGGGTCGAGGTGATCATTCCCACCACCACGCTGCTGCGCAACAAGCAGGTGATGGCCAACTACTGGCGGCTGGTCGAGAAGCACCGCCCGACCTCGCTGTCGGCGGTGCCCACCGTGCTGGCGGCGCTGGCCAACGTGCCGCTGGATGGTGCCGACATCTCTTCGATTCGCTACTGCCGCACCGGCGCCGCCGTGCTGCCGCCCGAGCTGGCCGCGCGATTCGAGCGCCTGTTCGGCCTGCACGTCCACGAGAGCCTGGGCATGACCGAGATGGCCGGCATCTCGACCATCACGCCGCCGGGCGTGGTCGGGCCGCCAGGCTGCGTCGGCTTCCGGCTGCCCTGGTCGCAGATCCGCATCGTCGCGCTCGATGCGCACGGCAACGCCAGCGACCGCGAGCTGCCGCCCGGCGAACAGGGCATGGTGCTGTTCAAGTCGCCCAACCTGTTCTCGGGCTTCGTCGACGCGGCCGACACGGCCAAGGCCTTCACCGCCGACGGCTGGCTCGCCACCGGCGACCTGGGCTGGATCGATGCCGAAGAGCGGCTCAACCTGAGCGGCCGCTCGAAGGACCTGATCATCCGCAGCGGCCACAACATCGACCCGAAGACCATCGAAGACGCGCTGGGCGCGCATCCGGCCGTGCAGCTGTGCGCAGCCGTGGGCGCGCCCGATGCCTATGCGGGCGAGTTGCCGGTGGCCTTCGCCACGCTGGTGCCCGGCATGCAGGCCACCGAAGCCGAGCTGCTGGCCTTCGCCGCCGCGCGCGTGGACGAGGCGCCGGCCAAGCCCAAGTCGGTGATGGTGATCGCGCAGATGCCGATGACCAACGTCGGCAAGATCTACAAGCCCGAGCTGCGTGCGCTGGCCGCGCGCCGCGTGGCCGAGGCGATGGTGGAAGAAGCCTGCACCGCGCTGGACCTGGACTCCGCCGCGCGACCGGCCGTCCAGCCCGACGGCGAGAGCGCACTGCGCATCGTCGTCGACGCGGCGGCCGCCGGGCCGGCCGCGCAGGCGCTGCAGGAGCGGCTGTCGCAGGCGATCGGGCGGCTGCCGGTCAAGGCCACGGTGCGGCTGCAATAGCGCGCGACTTCAGCGAACCCCGATGTTGGCCTGCGTGTTCGATGCATCGAACACCATGCGTGCCGGCCACAGCGGCCAGTTGGCATTGAGCGTCGGGTTGTTCGGGTTGCCGTTGCGCACGAAGGCCGCCAGCGACGACATCATGGCGTCCGACAGCGCCTCGCGGCCCGGCCGGTTGGCTGCGTTGAAGGCGAAGGAGAACACGCTCTTGCGATCGAAGGTGTTGAAGAAGAAGGGCAGGTCGATCGCATGCACGGCACCGTACACGGTGTCGAAGGGCTTGGGCTCCTGCTTCCAGTCGAAGCGGAAGTACCAGATCTTGTCCGACTGCTGCGTGGCCAGCGCCGCCAGCGACGCGTTGCCCGGCACCAGGAACACGCTGGTGCTCAAGGCGGCGGCGACCGTGTTCCAGCCGAGCACCGGTTTGTCCACGGGCAGGAAGGTCGGGTTGAGCAGGTCCGCTTCCGTCAGCGTCGGCGCCGCATCGGGGTTGAAGTTGTACTGCATCGTGAAGCGGTCGTAGTCGTTGGGCTTATAGGCACCCACGGCACCGCCGAAGAGCTTGCCTTCCTCGTTGGTGTTGCCCGCGAGCATGGGCACCTTGCGGTAGTTGCCGGCCGCAATGGCCGCCGCCGGCACGGCCGGGATCACGCTGCCGTCGCTGATGACGGCCGGCGCCGCGGCCATGCCGGGCGCGAGCGAGGCCTTAATCACGTCGTCCGACGACTTGCCACGCACATAGGTGGCGATCTGCTCGGGCGTCTGCGACGCGATGTAGAGCTGGGCCGACAACGCGTCGGTGGCCTTGCCGTCGGCGATGACCAGGTTGCTCAGCAGGCTGTTCGCGTAGAGCTTGGCCTGCGCCGGCGCGGTAGTGACCAGGCCGCCGCTCAGCGACACCGCCTTGTGCATGAGGCCGGCCGTCAGCGGCGACACCATCAGCGCCCACACGTTGACCGAGCCTGCCGACTGGCCCATCACCGTGACGTTGCCGGCATCGCCGCCGAAGGACTCGATGTTGGCATTGACGTACTTGAGCGCCTGGATCTGGTCGAGCGTGCCGAAGTTGCCCGAGTCGGCGGTCGCGTTGCCGGTCTTGAGCTGCGGCATGTCGAGCCAGCCGTACAGGCCGAGCCGGTAGTTGATGGTGACGACCACCGCGTTCGCCTTGGCGGCCAGCGCCTTGCCGTCGTAGATCGGGTCGGCCGAATAGCCCGAGATGTTGCTGCCGCCGTGGATGAACACGATGACGGGCAGCTTCTTCTGCTCGTTCGACGGGCGCCAGATGTTGAGCGTGAGGCAGTCCTCGCTGCCCACGGGCTTGCCGAAGCCGTCGCGCACGGCCAGGCTGTAAGGCGCGTCGTTGGGCGCGGGGCTGAAGAAGCGCCCGCCCTGTGCGCACGAGGGGCCGAACTGGCGGGCCGAGCGCGGGCCGGCCCAGGGCTCGGCCGCGACCGGCGGCATCCACCGCAGCGCGCCGACCGGCGGCTTGGCATACGGAATGCCCAGCCACGCGTGGGTGCCGCTGGTCTTCGACTGGTCGACGCCGGTCACGAAGCCCAGGGGCGTGGAGGCGATGGGATCGGAGGCCTGCGGCTGCGCCGCCGCGCCCGTGGCGCCCGTGGTGGCCGCAGCGGCGACGAAGGGCGAGGCGCCGGAGCCGCCGCCGCCTCCGCCGCAGGCGGCGAGCTGTGTCAGCAGCACGCCGCAGACGATGGAAGACGCGGAACGCGCGAGGGTGGATGGCTGCATGGGGTTGTCTCCTTGAATGGGCAGATGTCCGGCTGCTTCGGGAAGGCGCGGGGTGGCCGGGTCTCGCGCCGAGCTTAGGAAGAAGCCGCCAGCGCCTCCATCGGACGATTCCGAGAGGCGTCTAGGGATAGCACCCGTGACGCGCCGTACTGCTGAGCAACCCGTCGCAGCCGCGCCTGCCTATCATCGAACGCATGGACGAGACACCCGAACCGCCGCCGCCGGAGGTCCCCTTCCAGGCGATCATCGAGCAGTCGCTCGCGGGCATCTACGTCATGCAGGACGAGCGCTTCGTCTATTCCAATGCCACATGGGCCGGCATCGTCGGCTACTCGCCGCAGGAGCTGGTGGGCATGCACCTGCGCGACCTGGTAGCGCCGGACTTCCTCGATACGGTGCTCGAGCGCTACTACCAGCGGCTCAGCGGCGAGGTGCACAGCATGCGATTCGTCACCCGCGGCGTGCATCGCGACGGGCGCATCGTGCCGATCGAGATCCATGGCAGCCGCATGATGTTTCGCGGCCGGCCCGCCGTGGGCGGCGTGGGCATCGACATCACGGAGCGCGTGGCCAGGGAAGACGAGCTGCGCCGCTCGCGCGAACAGTTGCAAGAGCTGACCGCCTACACCCATCGCAAGCTGGAAGACCAGCGCATCGGCATCGCACGCGACGTGCACGACCGGCTGGGCGGCAGCCTCACGGCGATGAAGATGGATGCCACGCGCATCCTGCGGCGCGTGCAGGGCGATGAAGTGCGTGGCCTCACGCAGGGGCTGATCGCGCTGACGCAAGACACCATCGAAAGCGTCAAGACCATTTCCGAATCGCTCAGGCCCAGCGTGCTCGACCACGTGGGCCTGGCCGTGGCCATGGCGCGCGAGCTGGAACTGTTCTCGGCACGGGCGGGCGTGCTGCACGTGCTGGGCGGCGAAGGCGACTCGATGCGGCTGTCGCCCAAACGGGCGATGGCGGTGTACCGCATCTTCCAGGAGGGCCTGACCAACGTGGCCCGGCATGCGCGCGCGACGCGGGTCGAGGTGCACCTGTCCGAAGAAGGCGGGTACTTCGTGCTGCGGCTGCACGACGACGGTCGCGGCTTCACGCCCTCGATGCTCGACCGGGGCTCGCTCGGCCTGTTGAGCATGACCGAGCGGGCGCGCGAAGCAGGCGGCCAGCTCGACATCGCCTCGGCGCCGGGGCAAGGCACGCAGCTCGTGCTGCGTGTGCCGCTGCTGTGAAGGGCGAAGGACCGATGATCCGTGTCCTCGTCGTCGACGACCACACCATCTTCCGCTCCGGCGTGCAGCGCCTGCTGCTCGACGAGCCCGACGTGCGCGTGACCGCCGAGGCGCGCAACGGTGGCGAGGCGCTCGACCAGGTGCGCGCACAGGCATTCGACGTGGTGCTGCTCGACATCAACATGGAAGGCCGCAGCGGCCTGGACGTGATGGCCTCGCTGCGCGCGACCTCCGGCTGCCCGCCGGTGCTGGTTCTGTCGATGTACCCCGAGGAACAGTACGCGCTGGTCGCGGTGCAGGCCGGCGCCAACGGCTACATCGGAAAGGACGCGGAGCCGGCGGAGCTGGTGCGCGCCATCCGCCTCGTGGCCGGCGGCGGCAACTACCTGAGCGCGCTGGCCGCGCCGCTGGTGCAGCAACAGCTGCGCGGCCACGACGCGCGGCCGGCGCACCAGCGGCTCTCGGTGCGCGAGCACCAGATCATGCTGATGCTGCTGAAGGGCATGTCGGTCACGGCCATCGGCGAGGAGATGATGATCAGCGTGAAGACCGTCAGCACGCACCGCACCAACCTGCTCGAGAAGCTGGGGGTCGAAAGCACGGCGGAGCTGGTGCTCTATGCGGTGCGGCAGGGGATCATCGACTAGGCGTCTCCAGCGCCCCGAGCGCCCCGAGCGCCCCGAGCGCCGCATCCTAAGGAAAGCCCCGATGGGGCGGACGGTTATGCAACGTTACGATCCGCGCTGGCCGGATCCAGGCCGCTGCTCTCGCTTTCCGATGCCCTCCCCTCCCGAG
>NZ_LYVO01000097.1 GCF_001984055.1 Variovorax sp. KK3 | reverse complement strand
CCTCAGGCCGCACGCCCGCCCGAGCCGGCGCCGCCGCCGCCGAAGGCGCCCGACATCGCACTCGAGCGCGAGAAAAAGCTCCGCGAGCAGAAGGAGCGCGAACGCGAGCGCGAGGAAGAACTCGCCAAGCAGCAGCAACAGAAAAAGGCCGAGGCCGCCCGCAAGGCCGCGCAGGAAAAGAAAGAACAAGAAGCCCGCGAGCGCGCCGAAGACGAGGCCGAGCGCAAGAAGGAGCAGCAGCAGAAGCTGGCCGAAGCCAAGAAGAAGCAAGAGGCCGAAGCCGCGAAGAAGAAGGAAGCCGAGACCAAGGCCGCGCAGCAGGCGGCCGCTCAATCCGCCGCCGACCGCGCCGCCACCCTCAAGCGCATGCAGGCCATGGCGGGCACCGGCGGCGAAGGCAATGCGGCACGCTCGTCCGGGCCGTCAGGCAGCTACGGCGGCAAGGTGGCAGCCGCGGTGCGGCCCAACGTGGTGTATCCCGAGGCCGACCTGGTCAACGGCAACCCCGGCGCCGAATTCGACGTGCGCCTCGCGCCCGACGGCACCATCGTCGGCACGCCTCAGTTGGTCAAGAGCAGCGGCCTCACCAACTGGGACGAAGCCGCCCTGCGCGCCTTGCAGAAGACCGAGAAGCTGCCACGCGACGTCGACGGCACCGTGCCGCCGCGGCTGATCGTCACGCTGCGGCCGAAGCGCTGAACGAGGCGTCCACCACGTAGCGGATCAGCGGATCAGCGGCGCGGCGGACCAGGGGCTCAGCGTAGCGGCAGGCGCCACACCTGCATCTCTATTCGTAGATCACCGTGGCCTTGCCGGCCTCGGCCTGCGCCATCCAGCTGGCCAGCGCGGCATCGGTGGGAAAGAACTTCGCCCGCTCGCCCAGCTGCAGCTCGACCTGCGCGCCATTGCGCGCCATCGACAGCCGCACGCCCAGGCCCTGCAGCAACTCGCCGTGCTCGCTCTGCTCGGTGCGCGGCGGAAACTCGCGCACCAGCCGCGCGATGTCGGGCGCCTTGCCGTTCACCGCCACGCGCAGGAACTTGCCGAAGCGGCAGCGCGCGGTCGCCAGGTCCCACACCTGCTGCACCTGGAAGCGCGCCTCGAAGCCGCCGCGGCCGGGCTGCAGGCGGCCGCTGACGATGACGAGTTCGTCTTCCTTCAGCGTGTTGCGGTTGTTGTTGATATGCGCCTCGTCGGCCGTGGCCTCGATCGAGCCCGACTTGTCGTCGAGCTTGAAGATCGCGAGCCGACCGCGCTGCCCGTTGATGACGCGCATGTCGCTCACGATGCCGGCGATCACCTGCTGCTCGCGGCTGTCCATCAGGTCGTCGATCTCGCGCCTGCAGAAGCGCCGCACCTCGTGCGCCACCTCGTCGAACAGGTGGCCCGACAGGTAGAAGCCGATGGCGGTCTTCTCGTAGGTCAGGCGTTCCTTCACGCCCCAGGGCGTGGCGTCGATGAGCTCGGGCTCTTGCGTGGCCGAGCCGTGCTCGCAGTCGCCGAAGATGTCGGCCTGCGAGGCGTTGGCCTCGGTGGCGCTCGCGAATTCGAAGGCGCGGTCGATCGACGCCACGAGCGCCGCGCGGTTCTGCTGCAGCGAGTCGAACGCGCCGGCCTTGATCAGCGCCTCCACCGTGCGCTTGTTGATGCGCTGGCGGTCCACGCGGACGCAGAAGTCGAACAGGCTCTTGAAGGCACCGCCTTCCTCCCGCGCGCGCACCACGGCCTCGACCGCCAACTGCCCGGTGCCCTTGACGGCGCCCAGGCCGTAGCGGATGACCTTGTCGGTGACGGGCTCGAAGCGGTAGAAGCCGCGGTTGACGTCCGGCGGCTCGAAGCTCATGCCGAACTTCTTCTGCGCGTCCTCGAACAACACCTTGAGCTTGTCGGTGTCGTCCATTTCCACGGTCATGTTCGCGCAGAAGAACTCGGCCGTGTAGTGGACCTTGAGCCAGCCCGTGTGGTACGCCAGCAGCGAGTAGGCCGCGGCATGCGACTTGTTGAAGCCGTAGCCCGCGAACTTCTCCATCAGGTCGAAGATCTCGTCGGCCTTCTCTTCGACGATGCCGTTCTTGGCCGCACCGGCGCGGAACGTGAGCCGGTGCTCGGCCATTTCCTCGGCCTTCTTCTTGCCCATCGCACGGCGCAGCAGGTCGGCGCCGCCGAGCGAGTAGCCGCCCAGGATCTGGGCGGTCTGCATCACCTGTTCCTGGTAGACCATGATCCCGTAGGTCTCGGAGAGCATCTCCTCCACCAGCGGATGCGGATACTCCACCGGCTCGCGGCCGTGCTTGCGCGCCACGAAGCTCGGGATCAGGTCCATCGGGCCCGGACGGTACAGCGCGTTCAGCGCGATCAGGTCTTCCAGCCGCGTCGGCCGCGCGTCCTTCAGCATGCCCTGCATGCCGCGCGATTCGAACTGGAACACCGCCTCGGTCTTGCCGTCGGCGAAGAGCCGGTAGGTCGGCGTGTCGTCGAGCTTGATGTTCTCGAAGGCGAAGTTCTCCTGGCCCTTGTGGCGCTTGACGATGAACTCCTTGGCGATCTCGAGGATGGTCAGCGTCGCCAGGCCCAGAAAGTCGAACTTCACGAGGCCGATGGCCTCCACGTCGTCCTTGTCGTACTGGCTCACGGCCGAGTCGCTGCCCGGCTGCTGGTAGAGCGGGCAGAAGTCGGTGAGCTTGCCGGGCGCGATCAGCACGCCGCCGGCGTGCATGCCGATGTTGCGGGTCATGCCTTCGAGCTTCTGCGCCATCTCGACGACCGTGCGGACCTCTTCCTCCTTCTCGATGCGCGCCGCCAACTGCGGCTCCATCTCGATCGCGTAGTTGTTCTTGTCGCCCTCGACCTTCGGCACCGGCGGGTACTGCAGCGTGACCGACATGCCTGGCTTGTTCGGAATCAGCTTGCTGATGCCGTCGCAGAAGGTGTAGCTCATGTCCATCACCCGGCCCACGTCGCGGATGGCGGCGCGCGCCGCCATGGTGCCGAAGGTCGCGATCTGGCTCACCGCGTCGCGTCCGTATTTTTCCTTGACGTAGTCGATCACGCGGTCGCGGTTGCCCTGGCAGAAGTCGATGTCGAAGTCGGGCATCGACACGCGCTCCGGATTCAGGAAGCGCTCGAACAGCAGCTTGTATTCGAGCGGGTCGAGGTCGGTGATCTTCAGCGCATAGGCCACCAGCGACCCTGCCCCCGAGCCCCGGCCCGGGCCCACCGGGCAGCCGTTCTTCTTGGCCCAGTTGATGAAGTCGCCCACGATCAGGAAGTAGCCCGGGAAGCCCATCTTGAGGATGGTGTTGATCTCGAACTCGAGCCGTTCCACATAACGCGGCCGTTCGGCATCGCGCCTGGCGGCGTCGGCATACAGATGCGCGAGACGCTCTTCCAGGCCCTCGAACGATGCGTGGCGGAAGTACTCCTCGATCGGCATGCCGTTCGGCGTCGGAAAGTTCGGCAACTGCGGCTTGCCCAGCGTGAGCGTGAGGTTGCAGCGCTTGGCGATTTCCACCGTGTTGGCGAGCGCGCTCGGCACGTCGGCGAACAGCGCCTCCATCTCGGCTGACGACTTGAAGTACTGCTGCTGCGTGAAGCGACGCACGCGGCGCGGGTTGCCCAGGATCTCGCCTTCGGAAATGCACACGCGCGCCTCATGTGCCTCGAAGTCGTCGGCCGTGGCGAACTGCACCGGATGCGTCGCGACCACCGGCAGATTGAGCCGCGCGGCCAGTTGCACCGCGGCCACCACGTGCGGCTCGTCTTCGGGACGGCCGGCGCGCTGAAGTTCGATGTAGAAGCGGTGCGGAAACAACCCCGCCATCTGCAGCGCGACTTCCGCCGCGCGCTCGGCCTGGCCCTGCAACAGCGGCGCGCCGAGCGGCCCGGCCTGCGCGCCGGACAAAGCGATCAGCCCGCCCTGCAGTTCTTCGAGCCAGGCCAGCTTGCAGGCGGCCTGCGACTGGCCCCGGCTCACGTTCTGCGTCCAGGCCCGCGCCAGCAGTTCGGACAGGTGGAGGTAGCCTTCGAAGTTCTGCACCAGCAGCACGATGCGGCTCAGCATGCCGGGCTCGCTGCCCAGGCCGTCGACGAACACTTCGGCGCCCAGCACCGGCTTGACGCCCTTGCCGCGTGCTTCCTTGTAGAACTTGACGCCGCCGAAGATGTTGTTGAGGTCGGTGATCGCCAGCGCGGGCTGCTTGTCGGCGGCGGCGGCCTTCACGGCTTCGTCGATGCGGTTGGTGCCGTCGACGACGGAAAACTCGGTGTGCAGGCGCAGGTGAACGAACATGGCTTCGATTGTAGAAAGCCACCCTTTCATCCTGTGAGTTAAGGATCCCTACAATCCGCCCCCGTGCAAGAGATTCTGAATATCGCGGCCTACCGCTTCGTGGCCATCGACGACGGGGAAGCGCTGCGTGAGGCGCTGCGTTCCCGCACCCACGCGCTCGCCCTCAAGGGCACCATCTTGTTGGCGCCCGAAGGCATCAACATGTTCGTGGCCGGCGCCGAGGCCGGTGTCCGAACCTTCCTTCAAGCACTGCGCGCCGATCCGCGCTTTGCGGAACTCGAAGCGAAGGAAAGCTGGTCCGCCACCCAGCCCTTTCGGCGCATGCTGGTCAAGCTCAAGCGCGAGATCATCCGCATGGATCACCCGGCCATCCAGCCATCCACGGGCCGCGCGCCCAGCGTGGATGCGCCGACGCTCAAACGCTGGCTCGACCAGGGCCACGACGACGCCGGCAAGCCGCTCGTGCTGCTCGACACGCGCAATGCCTTCGAGGTGGACCACGGCAGTTTCGAGGGCGCGATCGACTGGCGCATCCGCAAGTTCACCGAATTCCCACAGGCCTTGCGCACGCACCGCGACCAGCTGGCCGGCAAGACCGTCGTGAGCTTCTGCACCGGCGGCATCCGCTGCGAGAAGGCCGCCATCCTGATGCACGAGGAAGGCATCGCCGACGTGCTGCAGCTCGATGGCGGCATCCTCAAGTACTTCGAGGAAGTCGGCGGCGCGCACTACCGCGGCGAATGCTTCGTGTTCGACGGCCGCGAGACGCTGTCGCCGGACCTGCAACCGCGCGCCAACGGCATCAGCGCCCGAGCGCAGGAAGATCCGGATCTCGCGATCAAGCGCTGAGCCTCAGGCCGGCGTGGTCCCCGTATCCGGCGGCGCCTGCACCTTGAACGGGTGCCCCGGCAGCGGGATGAACTCGGTCTCGCCCGGCACGTGCCCCATGCGCTGTGCCGCCCAGTCGTCGCCGGCTTGCAGGATGCGCTCGCGCCGGCTGCTGACGAAGTTCCAGGTGATGTAGCGCGGGCCGTCCAGTGGTTCTCCGCCGATGACCACCGCGCGCACGGCGGCGTCGGTCTCGATCACGCCGCCCTGGCCTTCCGGCAGCACCGCCATCGTGTGCTGCGCCACCGGCACGCCGTCGAGCCGGAGCGCGCCGTCGACCAGGTAGATCGCCATTTCCGCGGTCAACGGCGGCAGTTCGAAGCGTGCGCCGGCCGGCAGGGCCAGGTCGAGGTAGAGGGTCTGCGCCAAGGTCTCCACCGGCGAGCGCACGCCGAAGGCCTCGCCCACCAGCACGCGCACCGCGGTGCCCTGCACTTCCACCGCCGGAATGTCCTCGGCCGCGGTGTGCGCGAAGCTGGGCTCGACCTCCTCGTGAGCCTGGGGCAGCGCGGCCCAGAGCTGCAGGCCATGGTTGACGTAGGTCGCATCGAGCAACTGCTCTGGCTTGCGCTCCGAATGCACGATGCCGCGGCCGGCGGTCATCCAGTTGATGGCGCCCGGTCGGATCTCCTGCACCACGCCGAGGCTGTCGCGGTGCATCATCGCGCCCTCGAACAGGTAGGTGACCGTGGCCAGGCCGATGTGCGGGTGCGGGCGCACGTCGTGCGCGTTGCCCGGCGTTTCCGTGGCCGGGCCGAAGTGGTCGAAGAAGACGAAGGGTCCGACCGACCGGCGCTTGGCGGCCGGCAGTAGGCGCCGGACATTGAAGCCGCCGCCCAGGTCCTTGTCGTGCGGCTGCAGTTGAAGTTGCGCTTGGGGTTCGCTCATGGCGTTGTTCTCCGTGGGGATGTTCGAATGGGCCGGGTCAAGGTCGCGAGGCAGCGACGCGGGCCACCTCTTCGCCGAACGCGAATGCGGTGTCGAGATCGCCCTTGGCCATCTCGCCCGGGCTGGCGTCGGTGGGCGAGGTGGTGAGAAGGCCCGCATAGCCGCCGACGTAGTTGAGCGAATCGCGCCGCGCGGCCTTGTCGTTGCTGGGCAGGATGCCCAACGGCACCCACAGGCCTCCGTGCTGGCTGGCCAGGTGCCATAGATAGGTGAGGGTCGCGCCCTTGTCGCCGTTCATGGCCGAGCTGTTGGTGAAGCCGGCGAACAGCTTGCCGCGCCAGCCCTGCACGTACCAGACCTTCGAGGACGAATCGGCGAACTTCTTGAACTGCCAGCTCACGCCGCCCATGTACGTGGGCGAGCCCATCACGATGGCATCGGCCGCGGCCAGCAGCTCCCAGCCGCCGGCGGGCAGGTTGCCGTCGGCATCGATCTGCAGCAACTGGGCTTCGGCGCCATCGGCCACCGACTGCGCGACGCGCTGGGTGTGGCCGTAGCCCGAATGAAAGACGACGACGATCTCGCTCATGGAATCTCCTGCGGGCGCGATAAAAAAAGCGCCGCCCGGGCTTCCACCCGGGCGGCGCCCATTCTCTTCGATTCGCGCTCAGCGACGATCGATGCTGAAGCGGCCGGCGCCGAAGGCTGCGAAGGCCAGCAGGCCGCCTGCGATGGCGAAGTTCTTGAAGAACATCAGCTGGTTCACCATGACCTTCTCGGCCGGCATGGCCCAGTAGTTGTGGAAGAACACGCTGGCCGCGATGGTGAACAGCGCCAGCACGATGGCGGCGACGCGCGTCTTGTAGCCGACCAGGAAAGCCAGGCCGACGCCGAGCTCCACGACGACGGCGATGGCCGCGCCCAGCTGCGGCAGCGGGAGCCCGACCGAGCCGATGTAGCCGACGGTGCCGGCGAAGCCCATCAGCTTGTTGAAGCCCGCGGGCACGAACAGCAGCGCGATCAGCACGCGGCCGATCAGCGCCAGTGTGTCCTGGGCGGCGCTGGCGGAAGCGGGGGCGGCGTAGCCCGAGGCAGTGGTGGTGGACATGGAAGAAAACTCCTGTGGTTGATGAAATTCGGTGGGTGTGTTCATGAGGGGCCTTCGCCTTCGGTGGTGTATCGACCTCGGATCGGCCCGCCGGTTCAAGCTGCGAGGTCGAACACGAGCACTTCCGCGCCCTTGCCTTCGCCCAGCTTGAGCTGCGATTCGCCCTGGATCATGGCCGCGTCGCCCGTTGCAAGCCGCGTGCCGTTGACTTCGAGTTCGCCCTTGACCAGGTGCACGTAGCTCTTGCGCGCCGGGTCCAGCGTCAGCTCGGCCTGTTCCTGGCCGTCCAGCAAGCCGGCGTACAGCCGCGCATCGGCATGCACCAGCACCGAGCCGTCGGCACCATCGGGCGAGGCCACCAGCCGCAGCTGGCCGCGCTTGTCCGCTTCGCCGAAGCTCTTCTGCTCGTAGCCCGGCGCGATGCCACGCACGTTGGGCTCGATCCAGATCTGCAGGAAGTGCGTCGTCTCGTCGGCCTTGTGGTTGAACTCGCTGTGCATCACGCCGCGCCCGGCGCTCATCCGCTGCACGTCGCCCGGCGGGACCGACTCCACGTTGCCCATGCTGTCCTTGTGGGCCAGCTCGCCCGAGAGCACGTAGCTGATGATCTCCATGTCCTTGTGCCCGTGGGTGCCGAAGCCGGCACCGGCGGCCACCCGATCTTCGTTGATCACCCGCAGGTTGCCCCAGCCCATGTAGGCCGGGTCGTGGTAGCCCGCGAACGAAAAACTGTGAAACGAGCGCAGCCAGCCGTGATCGGCGTAACCGCGTTCCTGTGACTTGCGAACCTTCAACATATCGAATCTCCTGCTCCGGGCATCCTCGATGGGACGACTGTGGAGCCCTGGTATGCCGCGCCGCATGCGCAGCGGATGTCTGTGACTTTAGGCCGCGACCGTTGAAGCAAAAGCGCTGGGATTTGATGGCATCATTCAATTTCTTTGAACGATGAACGGCCATGCACAGCGCCCGCGACGTCCTCACCCCCGATGCCCTGGCCATGCTGCAGACCGTGGTCGAAACGGGCAGCTTCGCCGCCGCCGCGCGCCGCCTGAACCTGGTGCCGAGTGCCCTGAGCTACCGCGTGCGGCAGATCGAAGACGCACTCGACGTGCTGCTGTTCGACCGCAGCGCTCGGCAAGCGCGCCTGACCGAAGCCGGCGCCGAGCTGCTGCGCGAAGCGGCCTGGCTGCTCAATGAAATCGACGCGGTGGCCAACCGCGTCAAGCGGGTCGCCACCGGCTGGGAGCCGATGCTCACCATCGCCATCGACAGCGTGATCGCGCGCGATCCGATGCTCGATCTGGCCACTGCCTTCTTCGCGCTCGATCCGCCCACCCGCCTCAAGCTGCGCGACGAAACCCTGCTCGGCACCATCGAGGCGCTCAGCAGTGGCGAAGCCGACCTGGCGGTGGGCGCGGTGCTCGACGCCTCCAGCCTGGCCTTCGGCGCGACCGGCATCCGCAGCCGGCTGCTCGGGCAAGTGCCTTTCGTCTATGCGGTGGCGCCGCACCACCCGCTGGCGCGCATCGACGGCGCCCTGTCCGATGCCGTGCTGCGCCAGCACCGCGCCGTGGCAGCGGCCGACTCTTCGCGCGCCGGTCCGAGCATGACGGTGAACCTGGTCAGCGGGCAGGACGTACTCACGGTGCCATCCATGCCGGCCAAGCTGGCGGCGCAACTGCACGGCCTGGGCGGCGGCTTCCTGCCCGAGCCGATGGCGCGGCCCTACATCGACGCCGGCCACCTGGTCGAGCGCAGGACCGAGCGGCCACCGCCGCTGGCCACCATGCACTGCGCCTGGCGCGAACGCACCGCGGGCCAGCCCGGACGCGCACTCACCTGGTGGCTGGAACAGTTCGAACACGAGGGCACGCGCCGCGCGCTGCTGGAGCGCCACCGGGGCCGATGACGGTGGCCGGTGGCCTCCGCCGGGTTAGAGTCGGCCCAGCCCTATCCGATCACCGCCAACGAGACACCGCACCATGCCCCCTCGCCCACCCGCCGACCGCCACCGATCCACCACCCCGCGCCACTACGCCGTCGTCGGCGCGGGCATGGCAGGCGTGGCTTGCGCCCGTACCCTGGTCCAGGCCGGGCATCGCGTCAGCGTGTTCGAGCGCGAAGCCGCACCGGGCGGCCGCATGGCCAGCGAGTCCACCCCCTTCGGCCGCTTCGACAGCGGCGCCCAGTACTTCACCGTGCGCGATCCGCGCTTCGCCCGTGCCCTCGAAACCGCCGCGGCGATCTGCCGGCCCTGGAGCGCCAACCTGGTCCGCGTGCTCGACCCGCACGGCCGCGTGGCCGAAGCCGCCCTGCCGGGGCGCGAGCAGCACTGGGTGGCGCAGCCGGGCATGGATGCCCTGGTCGCGCATTGGGCGGCGCCGCTGGGCGACGCGCTCCTGACGCACACCCGGGTCACGTCCCTGGAGCGCGATGCCCTGGACCCCAGCCGCTGGCAACTGCGCACCGAAGGCGACGACGACGCGCAGCACGTGTACTCGGGCTTCGACGGCGTGCTGCTCGCGGTGCCGCCGGGACCGGCGCGCAACCTGCTCGGCGGCGTGGCACCGGCGCTGCAGGCCAAGGTCGAGGACGTGCGCATCGCGCCCTGCTGGACGCTGATGATTGCCTTCCCCCAGGCCAACCAGCCCGACTTCTCCTTCCTCGGCCCGCAGTGGAACGCGGCGCGCAGCAACCACCACCGCGTGGCCTGGCTCGCACGCGAATCCTCCAAGCCCGGCCGCGACCGCATCGAGCGCTGGACCCTGCAGGCCAGCGCCGCTTGGTCGCAGGAGCACCTGCGCGACGACGCGTCCCGCATCGAGGCCAAGCTGCTGCGCGCCTTCTCCGAGATCACCGGCATCCGCGCCACGCCCTCGCATGCGCAAACGCGCTGCTGGGCCGAGGCCAAGACCGAGCAGCCGCTGGGCCAGTCGCACCTGTGGGACGCCAACGCCGGCATCGGCGTGGCCGGCGACTGGTGCATCGGGCATCGCGTGGAAGACGCTTTTCTTTCCGGCCTCTCCCTGGCATTGAAGCTCGCCTGAATCCAGCCGCATGACGACAGCCGTCGGCCGTTTCGCGCCGTCGCCCACCGGTCCGCTGCACGCCGGCTCCCTCGTCGCCGCACTCGCGAGTTGGCTCGACGTGCGCGCACGCGGACCGCAGGCGCGCTGGCTGGTCCGCATCGAAGACGCCGACACCGAGCGCTGCCTGCCCGGCATGGGCGAGCACATCCTGTCGCAGTTGGCCGACTGCGCCCTGCTGCCCGATGCGCAACCGGTGTGGCAGTCGCAGCGCGGCGCCCTCTATGCACGGGCGCTGGAGCACTTGAAGGCCCTGCACCTGGCCTACCCCTGCGGCTGTACGCGCAAGGAGATCGACGAGGCCCTGGCCCTTCACGGCATCACCCATCACCGGCACGGCGAGCGCGTGTACCCCGGTACCTGTCGCGAAGGCCTCCACGGCAAGCCGGCGCGCGCCTGGCGCTTCGCCGCCGAGCAATACGAGTCCGCACGCACGTCCAGACGCCTGTGCTGGACCGATCGGCGCCTCGGCTGCCAGTACCAGGACGTCGCGCGCGAAGTCGGCGACTTCGTGCTCCAGCGCGCCGACGGCCCCTGGGCCTACCAGCTCGCGGTGGTGGTCGACGATGCCGACCAGGGCGTGACCGACGTGGTGCGCGGTGTCGACCTGGCCGACAACACGGCGCGTCAGATCCTGCTGCAGCGCGCGCTCGGCCTGCCCGCACTGCGCTACCTGCACACGCCGCTGGTGATGGGCGCCGATGGCGAAAAGCTGTCGAAGCAGAACGGCGCCGCGCCCATCGACACCGGCACGCCGTCTGCCGCGGTGGCCGCGCTCGACGCCGCGGCGCGCGTGCTCGGGCTGCCGGCAACCGGTGCATCGGCGCCTGCCGATGCGCTGGCGGGCTGGGTCGGGCCCTGGCGCGATCTGGCGGGGATCGTCACCGGCTGATCAGGTCGAAGCGGCGGTCGCAATGACGCGACCGCTTGCCCCGCCGGCAATGAAGCTGCTCACACGCTGCGGGCCGCACCTTTTCGCTCTGCCGGGGCCCAGCCGTACACCTTGGCGCAAGCGCCGCCCATCAGCATGGCCCGCTCGCCATCGCTCAGCCGGTCGGTCACGCGAAACGCATCGACCGCATCCGCGTAGCTCACGAGCGCCTGTGCACGGGTCCAGTCCGTACCCCACAGGCAGCGCTCGAATCCCCAGGCATCGAACACTCGCGCGAGCGGATCCCAGATGTCCGCGAATGGAAAGGCCGTGCGCGAGAGCGTGCAGGCACCGGTCACCTTGATCGCCACGTTGGGCCGCCGCGCCATCTCCAGCACTTTCGGCAACTCGCCCCAGGCACCGGCTGGCACCGGCGGCACGAAGGGCTGCACCGTGCCCAGATGGTCGATCACGAACCGCGTGTCGGGATGCCCGTCGACGAAAGCCATCGCCGCATCGAGCGTGCCCCAGCAATGGAGGTTGACGGCCAGCCCGAGGCGCGCCGCGGCACGCGCGATGCGGGCCAGCCCAGGGTCGCGCGGATCGCGCGGTGCATCGCTCGCCATGAGGACGCGCACGCCGACCGCACCGGGCGTGTTCTTCCACTCGGCGATGACGTCGCCAACAGCAGGATCGTCCGGATCGACCGGCGCGACGAGCGCGAACCGGTCCGGATGCGCACGCTGAACCGCGACCGCATAGCTCGCGTCGTAGCGGTACATGGAGAACGGCGAGACGATGATCGCGCCGTCGACGTCGACGGCGTCCATCGCCGTCACCATCTCGTCGCCCGTGACGTGGGGCGGCCAATCGGGCACGCGATGCCAGGGCCGCTCCGGCGTGTCGGCCGCGTAGGTGTGGACCTGGGAATCGATGACGGGCATGTTCAGCTGGGCGTCAACACGGCACCGCCGCAGACCGAGATCACCTGCCCCGTCACGTACTGCGACAGGTCCGTCGTCAAGAACTCGACCACGCCCGCGCAGTCTTCCACCTGGCCGAAGCGCCGCAGCGGCAGGCGCTGCATCTCCGCTTCGGTGCCGATCCCGCGCGCCGCCGCCTGCGCCGCGACGCGCGCGGTCAGCATCACGCCGGGCGCAAGGCAATTCACGCGAATGCTGTGCGGGCCGAGCTCGGCCGCCAGGTAGCGCGTGTACTGCGCGACGGCCGCCTTGGCCGCCGCATAGCCCGCGATGCGCCCCTGGTGGTTGTACGTGGTCACGCCGGCTTGAGACGACGTGTTGACGATCGTCCCGCTGCCCTGCTTCTTCATGATCGGCGCGACCGCCTGGCAGCAGAAGACCGTGCTCATGAAGTTGGCGTCCAGCAGCGTGCGCAGATCCTCTTCCGGCATCACCGACGCATCGCTGCGGTCGGACGGCGTCACCGCGCCGCCGGCGTTGTTGACCAGGATGTCGATGCCGCCGAAGGCCGACGCGATGGCCTCCACGGCTTCGCGCGCCCTCGCATTCGACGACAGGTCGGCCTGTATCTCCATGCCGCGCCGCCCGAGCCGTTCGATCTCGCCGGCCACGCTGGGCGCATCCAGCGTCTCGCCGTAGCGCGCGGCGCCCTCGAGGTCCAGGTCGATGATGGCGACGTCGGCACCCAGCGTGGCCAGCCGCAGCGCGTAGGCGCGCCCCAGGCCCCGGGCACCGCCGGTGACGATGGCTTTCTTACCTTGAAGTTTCATGGCGATGGAAGCGCCCCGGCCGATCGCCTCGGCCGCGGACGATGAAAGGTGGAGGGTCGATGAAAGTCCACACGATATATCTTTGCTTGCTACCTAGCAAGTAATTGTCTAGGATGACATCCAGCACGAACCCATACGTGCAGGAGACATTGAACATGCCGGTCGGTGAACAGGCCCCTGCGGGCCATCGCATTCTTTCGCCCGAGGAAGTGGCCGCCTATCACCGCGACGGCTTTCTCGTGCCGTCGTACCGCCTGCCGCCGGACATGCTGGCGAAGCTCGCAGCGCTGACCTCCCGCGTGATCGCCGACAACCCCGAGCGCATCGACCAGCCGCTCGTGGGCGTGCACATCCCCGGCAGCGGCACGCAGTCGCTCGAGGTTCCGCCGGGCTTCCTGGACATCGCGGCGCACCCCGACATCCTCGACCTCATGGAGCAACTGATCGGCCCCGACCTGATCCTCTGGGGCTCGGTGCTCTTCTACAAGCGCGCACAGCAAGGCCCCGTTACCCCATGGCATCGCGATGCGACCGCCTACCCGATCGAGCCGATGGCCACCACCAGCGTCTGGATCGCGGTGACGCCCAGCACGCGCGAGAACGGATGCCTGCGCTTCATTCCGGGTTCGCACCGCGCCCGCGAGGTCGGCGACCACGACACCACCCACCGCCCCGGCGAGTACTTCGGCGGCAGCCTCGATCCGCAGACCTTCGACGAATCGCAAGCGGTCGACGTGCAGCTCGAGCCTGGCCAGATGGTGGTGTTCGACGTGTTCACGATCCACGGCGGCCATGCCAACACCGGCATGCAGCCGCGCGGCGGCTATTCCCTGCGCTTCATGCCGGGCAACAGCGTGTTCCTGCACGACGCGGCGCACAACCGCGGCGAGGTCGGCTACGGCCACGAGACGCGTGCGCTGATGCTGGTTCGCGGCAAGGACCGCACGGGCCGCAACGACTTCCAGCGCGGGCATCCGGCGGCGCAACAGGCCGCACATCAAGCCGCCTGAAGGCAGCGCCAAGCCCCAAGGCGAAGGTATCTCAATGAGCCGCTACAGCCACTATGTGACGAAGGCCTTCGAAGGCCTGCTGGCCGCCATGCTGGCCGTGATGCTCGGGCTCGTGCTGCTCAACGTGGTGCTGCGCTACGCCGGCACGGGCCTGCCGGCGACCGAGGAGCTGTCGCGCACGCTCTTCGTCTGGCTGACCTTCACGGGCGCCGTGCTGGCGGCGTACGAAGGCGCCCACCTGGGGGTCGGGTCGTTCGTCGAACGGCTGCCGCCGAAGGGCCGCCTGGCCTGCACCATCCTGAGCGAGCTGGGCGTGCTGGTCTGCTGCGTCCTCATCTTCTACGGCACGCTGCGGCAGCACGAGGTGAATGCCTCCAACCGCTCGCTGACCACCGGCATGACCATGATCTGGGTCTACGGCGTGGGCTACATCGCCTCGCTCGGCATCGGCGCCGTCACGGTCTGGCGGCTCTGGAAATGCCTGGCCGGGCTGCGCCGTCCGGCCGCCATCGGCACGGTGCTGCCGCGCGAACCTGCCGAATCCGTCCAGGGGCCGCTGCTGTGACGGTCACGGTCTTCCTCGGCTCGCTGCTGGCCGCCATGGCGGTGAGCATGCCCATCGCGTTCGCGCTGCTGGTGTGTGCGCTGGCGCTGATGCTGGCCCAGGGCTCCTTCGACACCACCATCCTGTCGCAGAAGCTCATCGAGGGCGCGGACAACTACGTGCTGATGTCGATCCCCTTCTTCATCTTCGCGGGCGAGCTCATGAACAAGGGCGGCATGTCGCAGCGCATCGTGCGCTTCGCGCTCGCCATGCTCGGCCACGTGCGCGGCGGTCTCGGCCTGGTCGCGATCTTCGCCGCGGTGGTGATGGCCGCGATCTCCGGTTCGGCATCGGCCGACGCCGCGGCGCTCGGCACGCTGCTGATCCCGATGATGCGCAACGCAGGCTACGACGTCTCGCGCTCGGCCGGGCTGATCGCCGGCGGCAGCGTGATCGCGCCATGCATGCCGCCTTCGAGCGCGTTGATCATCTTCGGCGTGATCGCGAACGTGTCGATCGGCAAGCTCTTCATGGCCACCATCTTCCCGGGCTTGCTGATGGGCTTGTCGCTGGTGCTGACCTGGCTCTGGGTCGCACGCCGCGATCAAGTCAAGGTGTTCCCGCGACAACCGATCGGCGAGGTCGTGAAGGCGGGACGCGACGCGGTCTGGGCCCTGGTGATGCCCTTCGGCATCGTCGGCGGCATGAAGTTCGGCATCTTCACGCCGACCGAAGCCGCCGTGGCGGCCTGCCTCTACGCGATGCTGGTCGGCCTGGTGGTGCACCGCGAGCTCAAGCTGCGCGACATCTACCCGCTGCTGGTGTCGGCCGCCAAGACCACCGCCGTGATCGTGTTCCTGATCGCTTCGGCGCTGGTGTCGGGCTGGCTCATCACCACGTCGGCCGTGCCGCAGCAGATCGCCGAGCTGCTGAAGCCGTTCATGGACAACCCGCGGCTCCTGATGTTCGTGATCATGGTGCTGGTCGTCATCATCGGCACCGCCCTCGACTTCGCGCCCACCTTGATGATCCTGACGCCGGTGCTGATGCCGATCATCCGGCAGGCCGGCATCGACCCCGTGTACTTCGGCGTGCTGTTCATCATGAACAACGCCATCGGCCTGATCACGCCGCCGGTCGGCATCGTGCTCAACGTGCTCAGCGGCGTCTCGAAGGTGCCGATGGCCGACGTGATCCGCGGCAGCCTGCCCTTCCTGGCGGCCGAGACCTTCGTCCTGTTCCTGCTGGTTCTGTTTCCGGAACTGGTCATGGTGCCCCTGCGCTGGCTCACCTGAGCGCAACCTTGGCTTTCTTCATCTTCTTCGTCTTCTTCATCTTTTTCCTGCAACCCCAACACGGAGACATCCACGATGCTTGATCTGATCCTCCGCGGCGGCCACGTGATCGACGGGACCGGCCGCCCGCGCTTCCGTGCCGACGTCGGCATCCGCAACGGCCGCATCGCCGCCATCGGCACCATCGACGAACCCGCCCGCGAGGTGCTGGACATCGAAGGCCAGGTGGTCACGCCCGGCTTCATCGACGTGCACACCCACCTCGACGCGCAGCTGCTCTGGGACCCGTACGCCACGCCGTCCTGCCTGCACGGCTTCACCACGATCATTGCGGGCAACTGCGGCTTCGGCATCACGCCGCTGGTCGACAGCTCGCGCAGCTACATCCAGGGCATGCTCAGCCGGGTCGAGGGCATGCAGCTGTCGGCGATCGAGCAGGGGCCGGCCTGGGACTGGTCGAGCACCCGCGACTACCTCGACCGCCTCGAGGGCAAGCTGGGCATCAACGCCGGCTTCCTGATCGGCCATTCGACGCTGCGCCGCGCCGTGATGGGCGAGGACGCGACGCGCGGGCACGCGGACCCAAAGCAGGTGGAGCAGATGGTCGACCTGTACCGCGATTGCCTGTCGGAAGGCGGCCTGGGCCTGTCGACCTCGTGGGCGCACACGCACAACGACCATGCGGGCTCGAAGGTGCCCTCGCGCTACGCCTCGGACGACGAGATCATGGCGCTCTGCGCCGCGACGCAGGAGTTCCCCGGCACCTTCATCGAAGCCGGCGGCCAGCCGCCCTACGTGGACGACGCGCAGATCCAGCGCTTCGCCAAGATGTCGGCCGTCGCCAATCGGCCGCTCAACCTGGGCGTGATCGTCTTCACCGACGATTCGCACGACGACGCGCTGCCCAACCTCGCCATTGCCGACCACGCGCGCAAGATCGGCGGCGCCACCTTCGCGCAGACCATCGTCACGGGCTCGAACTACTGGCTGTCGTTCGGCACCGGCTTCATCTTCGACGGCATTCCGGGTTGGGAGCATGCGATGACCTGCCCGCGCGAAGAGCGGCTCGCCATCCTGCGCGACCCTGCCAAGCGCGAGGCCCTGCGCAAGGCCGCCGCCGACTACGACCAGCACGATGCCTACCTGGCCCGCACCAACATCGCCAAGTGGCCGGAGATGCGCATCGTCAGCACCGTTGCGCCCGAGAACCGCAAGTACGACGGCCAGCTGGTCGGCGACATCGCGGCGGCCGAAGGCAAGGCGCCCTTCGATGCGCTGATGGACATCGTCTGCGCCGACGACCTGGGCACGGTCGTGCTGCCGCGCCCCAGCGGCTATGCCGAAGACACCTGGAAGGAGCGCATCAAGACCATGCGCGACCCGCGGGCGATCGTGGCCGGCTCCGATGCCGGTGCGCACCTGGACTTTCTCGCGCAGTTCAACCAGACCTCGACGCTCATCGAATACGCGGTGCGCAAGCACCAGCTCGTGACGCTCGAAGAGGTGGTGCACCACGTGACCGATCGCGTCGCACGCCTGTTCGGGCTGCGCGGACGCGGCCGCGTCGAAACGTCGTGGCAGGCCGACCTGATCGTGATGGACCCCGAACGCATCGCGTCGGGGCCGGTGCACATGCGCGCCGATCTTCCGGCCGGCGCATCGCGCACCTACGCCGAGGCCGAAGGCATCAGCCACGTGTTCGTGAACGGCCAGGCCATCGTGTCGAAGGGCAAGACCACGGGCGCCCTCCCCGGCCAGGTGCTGCGCTCGGGCCGCGACACCGACACCGTCACCGCGCAATCGCTGCTGACCCCTGCGGAATCCACGCAAGCCACACAAGGCACACAAGCCACCCAAACCACCTGAGCCCGAGCCGATCGCCCCATCCATAAGGAGCCCACCATGTCATCGAAGCACATCGGCCGCCTCGCGGCCCTCTCCGCCGCCGTCGCCGGCCTGTTCGCGGCGTCCGGCCCTGCCGTGGCCCAGATCCAGGAGCGGAACATCCGGGCCAGCATCGTGCTGGCCAAGGAGCATTCGCTCGGGCAGGCCATGGTCGAGGTGGCGCGCTGCGCGGCCGACAAGTCGAGCGGCAAGCTCAAGATCCAGAACTTCTTCGACGCGGCCCTGGGCGGCGACCTGCCGGTCATCCAGCAGTTGCGCAGCGGCACGCTGGACATCGCGGTGACCAGCCCGTCCTACTTCACCGGCATGGCGCCGGGCGCTGCCTTGTGGGACCTGCCCTTCTACTTCGCCAACGAGCAGGAGGCCGAGGCCACGCTCGACGGCAAGGCCGGCAAGCTGCTGGCCGAAAAGCTCTCGGGCGTCGGCGTGGTGCACCTGACCTACTACAACGTGGGCTTCCGCCACACCACCAACTCCAAGCGCCCGGTGCAGAAGATGGAAGACCTGCACGGCCTGAAGATCCGTTCCTCGCAGAGCCCGGTGGTGCTGGACACCTTCAAGGCGCTCGGCGGCTTCGCGGTCGCCATGCCCTTCGCCGAGGTGTATTCGGCGCTGGAGAACAAGACCATCGACGGACAGGAAAACTCCATCGGGCTCACCGAGACCAGCAAGTTCTACGAGGTGCAGAAGTACCTGAGCCTCACGCAGCACCAGTACGGCCCGGCGATGATGATCTTTTCCAAGCCGCTCTTCGACAAGCTCTCGCCGCAGGAGCAGGCCGTGCTGCGCGATTGCGCCTCGGCATCGCGCGACAGCCAGCGCGCGCTCAATCGCAAGCAGATCGATGAAAGCCTCGCACGCATGAAGACCAAGGGCCTGCAGGTCAACCAGATCGCGCCAGCCGAAATGGAGCGGATGCGCGTGGCGGCCAAGCCGGTGCAGGAGAAGTACCTGAAGGACCTGGGCAGCGACATGACCGCCGCGGCGCAGGAAGACCTGCAGCGCGTGCGCGGCCGCTGAGGCTTGCCGGGCCTGCCGGGCCTGCCGCAACATCGGCCCGGCCCGCGCCTCCCACCCGGGAGCGGGCGCGGGCGCCGTGTCACTCTGCCTGGATGCCCGCCTCGGCCACCAGCTTGCGCCACATCGCGACGTCGTCGCGCACGAAGGCCGCCACCTGCGACGGGGACAGCGGCGGCGGCACGATGCAGCCCTGCAGCGCCAGGGCGTCCGCCACCTCCTTGCGGCGCAGCACATCGATCACCGCGGCATTGAGGGCCGTGACGATGCGCTGCGGCGTCTGCGCCGGCAGGTAGAGCACGGCCCAGGTCGACACGTCGAAACCGGCGAGGCCCGACTCCGCGATCGTGGGCACCTCGGGCAGTGCCGGCAGGCGCTCTGCGGTCGAGACGCCCAGCGCCACCAGTCGGCCCGAGCGCACGTGGCCCGACGAGGACACGACGCTGTCGAACATCAGCGGCACGGTGCCGCCGACCAGGTCGCCCAGCGCCTGCCCGCTGCCCTTGTAGGGCACGTGCAGCAGCGGAATGCCGGCCGAGCGCTTCAGCATCTCCATCGCCAGGTGCGAGGGCGTGCCGGGGCCGATGGAGGCGTAGCTCAGGTCCTTGCGCTGCCGTGCCAGCGCGATCAGCTCGGGCAAGCTCTTCACACCCAGCGAGGGATGCGCGACCAGCACCAGCGGCGGCTTGGCCAGCAAGGCCACCGGCACCAGGTCGTGCGCCGGGTCCGCGACGGGCGGCGCGGGCGTGAACAGCACCTTGCGGTTCGGGCAGCTCGTCAGCAGCAGCGTGTAGCCGTCGGGCGCAGCGCGCGCAACGGCGTCCGCGCCGAGGCTGCCGGTGGCGCCGGGGCGGTTGACCACCACGACGGGCTGCGCCCAGTCCTGCGAGAGGTGCTGAGACAACAACCGGCCCAGGAAATCGGCCGTGCCGCCCGGTGGAAAGGGCACGACGATCTCCAGGCGCCGCGCGGGATAGGTGCCTTGGGTGCCTTGGGTGCCTTGGGTGCCTTGGGTGCCTTGGGTGCCTTGGGTGCCTTGTGCAAAGGCCGGCAGCACTGCCGCTGCCGTGCTCGCCAGCAAGAGCCGGCGCCTCGTCACCACCGACATGGGCTCGCTCCTCGAAGGAGAAGACGCCTCAGGTCGCTCGCAGGGCGTGCTCGATCAGCGTCTGCAGGTGTTTGCGCAGGCTGTTGACCTGCATCTCGCCGCCCTTCACCAGCCGCTGCAGCACCACGCCCCGCAGCGTGCCGACGATGAACTCGGCCGCGATCGGCGGCGAAAGGGTCGGATCGATCTCGCCGCGGTCGATGCCCGTGCGCACCTGGTCCTCGATGTACTTGAACATCGAGACGTTGAAGTTGACCATCAGGTCCGCATGCTCCGACCCTTCGAGCAAGGCATGCGTGAGCAGGTTCAGCAGCGAACGCGTATTGGTCCACGCCGGGTCCTTGCGGCCCAGGTAGATGCCGATGAAGGCGAGGATGGAAGCAAGGCCCGGCTCGGCGGGCGGTGCCTTGCGCACCTCTTCCATCATGTTGTTGTTGATCTGCTCGGTGATGGCGCGCAACAGGCCGGCCTTGTTGCCGAAGTAGTGGCCCGCCAGTCCCCGGCTGTACCCGGCCTCTTCGCCCACGTCCGCGAGCGTGGTGCCGGCCCAGCCGCGGCGCGCGATCAGCCGGCGGGCGGTGGCCAGCAGCTTCGCTTCGGCCTCGGCGCGCCGCTCCTGCTGCGTGCGCGAGTTGCCGGTGCGGTCGTTGTCGTGCTGATCGGGTGATGCGCCTGCCGTGCCCGCTTGGGTCGCCTGACCCTTGCGTGCCGCCGGGCGTTCGGCCACCTTGGCGGCCGGGAGCTTCTTCGAGACGCTTGGAGCCCTGGCGGCAGCGGTACTGGTCATCGGGCGATGATAAGGACAAAAAGCCCGCATCAACGCCTGCCGGCACGCTCGGCGCCTTCATGCGGCGGGTTCGCGGGCCACGTCGGCCCGGGCCGCTTCGGCCCCGTGCGCCCAGTTCACGTCGGCCCAGGCCTCGAACAGCCGCACCACCTGCAGGTAGTCCTGCTGCGGGCCGCCCGCGTCCATGGCCTCCTGCCAGATCTGTTGCGTGACGCGGCCGACGCGCATCGGCCCGCACAGCCTTTCGCCGGCCTCGACCGCGAGCCGCACGTCCTTCATGCTCAGTTCGAGCGCGAAGCCGATCGGCTTGTCCTGCATCAGGAACAGCGGGATCTTGTAGTCGATCGCATGGTTGGTGCCCGAGCTGACCGACAGCACCTCGAGCATGGTGCGCGGGTCCAGCCCGGCCTTCGCGCCCACGCTCAAGGCTTCGAAGCTCGCCGCGAGCGCGGTGGTCGAAAGCAGGTTGTTGATGAGCTTCATCAGGTGCCCCATGCCGGGCTGCTCGCCCACGTGGAACAGGTTGGCGGCGAAGCTGCCCAGGACCGGGCGCAGGCGCTCGAAGACCTCGCGCGGCCCGGAGACCATCAGCGCCAGGCCACCGCGCTCCGCGCTGGCCACGCCACCGGAAACCGGCGCATCCATCGCCGTCACGCCGCGCTCGGCAAGGGCCGCGGCCACCTGGCGCGCGGCCTCGGGGCCGGTGGTGGAAAGATCGACGTAGACCTTCAGCGCATCGCCCTCGACCAGGCCGTCCGGGCCCAGCACCACGGCCTCGACGGCCTTCGGCGTGGGCAGGCTCACGAAGACGGTGTCGCAGCGCTCGGCCACCTCGCGGGCATGGCGGGCCCATTCGGCCCCGGCCGCTTCGAGCACGGGACGAAGCTCGTCGCGCAAGTCGAAGGCGACCAGCGCGTGGCCCGCGGCGAGCAGGCGCTTCGCGATCGGCAGGCCCATCTGGCCGAGGCCGACGAAGCCGAGGGGCTGGGGCG
>NZ_LYVO01000096.1 GCF_001984055.1 Variovorax sp. KK3 | reverse complement strand
AGGCGCAGCGCGCTGCCGCTTGCGTGTTGCAGCATCTGGCCGAAGGCCGTGTGCCCGTCGCGCTGGTCGCCACCGACCGCGCGTTGACGCGCCGCATCGGCGCGCAACTCGGCGCCCATGGCGTGCAGCCGCGCGACGAGACCGGCTGGAAGCTGTCGACCACCAGGGCCGCTGCCACGCTGATGAGCGCGTTGCGCGCCTGCGCGCACGACGCGGCCAGCGACCAGGTGCTCGACTGGCTCAAGAGCGCGCCAGCCTTCGATGGCCGTGCGGTCCGCGCGCTCGAAGCCCGCCTGCGCGAGCGCGGCATGCGCGACTGGCAGGGCTGGTGCGCTTTCGTCGCGGCCGCTGAGCACGTGCGCGATCGAGACCTGATCGGATTCACCGACGAAGTCGAGGCCGTGCGTTCCGCGATGGCCCGGGCCCGGCCGCTGTCCGAATGGCTCGCGGCAACGCGCGTGTTGCTCCAGGCGGGTGGGCAGTGGACCGCACTGCAAACAGACGTCGTCGGTGCCGACGTGCTGGCCTCGCTCTACCTCGATGCCGAAGACGAGGTCCGCGGCACGCGATGCACGCTCACGGAGTTCAGCGCCTGGGTGCGCGACGTGCTCGAAGCTGCGAGCGTGCGGTTGCCCGCCGAAGAGGACGTACCGCGCGTCGTCGTGCTGCCCTTGCATCAGATGCTCGGCCGCGCCTTCGAGGCCGTCGTTGTGCCAGGCTGCGATGACCAGCGCCTGCCGGCTTCACCCGAGCCGCCCGGCGACTGGACACCGGCCCAGCGCCTCGCATTGGCGTTGCCCTCGCGCGAATCGCTCGAGGCGGCGCAGCGAGCGGCCTGGGCCGTGGCTCAGTGCGCGCCAAGGGTCGACTTGCTATGGCGCCGGGCCGATGCCAGCGGCGAACCGGTGCGCCCGAGCGCCTTGCTGCAGATGCTGCAACTCGAGCAGACCACCGCGGTCGCCACCGACCCGCGAATGACGATCGATGTGGAGATCCGCCCGACTCCCCGCCCGCAACCGCATGGCGATGCCTTGGTACCGACGAAGCTGTCTTCCACTGCGTACGAAGACCTGCGCCGCTGCCCCTATCGCTTCTTCGCACTGCGCCAGCTCGGCCTGCGCAGCCGCGACGAGCTCGATGCCGAAGTCGACAAGCGCGACTTCGGCAACTGGCTGCATGCGGTGCTGGGCCGATTCCACGAGGCGCTCAAGGACGAACCCACTGCGAACCGCGAAGCACGCCTCGCCCTGATGGCCGTGGCCGCGCAGGCTGCGACGCGCGAGTTCGGTTTGTCCGACGCCGAATTCCTGCCTTTCGCCGCGGCGTGGCCTGCGGTGCGCGACGGCTACCTGGACTGGCTGGCCACGCATGAGCGCGACGAAGGCGCCGTCTTCGTCGTGTCCGAGCCCTCGAAGGAGCAGCCGCTGGGCAGCGTGACCCTGATCGGCCGGCTCGACCGCGTCGATGCCACGGCCGACGGCCGCGCTTTCGTCATCGACTACAAGACCGAGTCCGTCGACAAGACCAGGGAGCGCGTCAAGGATCCGACCGAGGACACGCAGCTGGCGTTCTATGCCGCCCTGTTGCCCGACGACACCCTGCGTGCCGCCTACGTCAACGTCGGCGAGAAGGCTTCGGGCACGCGCACCGTCGAGCAGCGCGACGTGATCGCGGCGCGCGACGCGTTGGTCGAGGGCGTGATGGACGACCTCGCGCGCATCGGTCGTGGTGCCGTGCTGCCGGCATTGGGCGAGGGCACGGTATGCGATCACTGCGCGGCGCGCGGCCTGTGCCGCAAGGATTTCTGGAGCGATGAGGCCACGGCGTCAGCATCGCCACTCCTGGAAGAGAAGGGGCCACTGCCTGATGACGGCCCGGCGGTGGCGGCGGCCACATCCGCCTCCTTGGCCGACGTCGATCCCGCCTACGAACACAACGGTGCCTTGGTCGCACGCGAGCGCTTCTACGCCATCGCCTGCGACCCGCGCCGCTCGGTGGCCGTCGAAGCCTGCGCGGGCGCGGGCAAGACCTGGATGCTGGTGTCGCGCATCCTGCGTGCACTGTTGGAGGAGGGCGAGGGCGCCTGCGCGCCGCACGAGATCCTTGCCATCACCTTCACCAAGAAGGCGGCCGGCGAGATGCGCGAGCGGCTCGACCAGTGGCTGGAAGCCTTCGCTGCACAGCCGGTCGAAGCGCTGGTGCCCGAGCTCGTGATGCGCGGCATGGACCGCGCCACCGCAGAGGCCAAGGCGCCACGCCTGCAAGGCCTGTACCGCGAGCTCCTGGCCAGTGGCCGGCCCGTGCAGTTCCGCACCTTCCACGCCTGGTTTGCCGGGCTGTTGCGCAGCGCGCCCGTCGCGGTTCTGGAACGGCTGCGTCTGCCGGCCAGCTACCAATTGCTCGAAGACGATGCCGAAGCGCGCGCACGCGTGTGGCGCCCCTTCTTCACCGCCGTCGCCGGCGATGCGCAGGCCCACGCCGACTACCGTGCACTCGTCGCCGAGTACGGCCGGACGCAGACCACACGGGCGCTCGACGAGGCGCTCACGCGCCGGGTCGAGTTCGCCCTGGCCGATGCGCAGGGCGCCGTCGACGGGGCGGTGGTGCCGATGGGCGAGTTCTACCCGGAGTTCGCGGGCAAGGATTCGCCTGACGACGTGCTGCTGCTCGAACCCACGTGGCGCCGGGCCCTGCTGGACGCCGCCTCGGCGCTGGGCCGCGCGAGCGCGCCCTCCTTCTCGCAGCGAGGTGTCGACCTCGAACGCGCGATCACCGAGGGCCGCGCCGCGTCGGTGGTGGAGGCGCTGCTCACGCAAAAGGGTGAGCCGCGCAAGTTCAGCGAGAAGCTGGCCGGCCTGGAGGCGGTGCGCGATGCGCAGGAGCGCGTGCAGCGGTACTGCGCCGCGCGGGCGCAGCATGCGGCCTGGCACTACCAGCAGCGCATGGCGCGGCTCACGCGCGTGCTCGTGCGCTGCTTCGCGGAAGTCAAGGTCGCCCATGGCTGGGTCGACATGAACGACGTGGAGCAGGCCGCGCATCTGCTGCTCGGACGCTCCGAGCTGTGGGGCTGGGTGCAGGAGCGGCTCGACGCGCGCGTGCGTCACCTGCTGATCGACGAATTCCAGGACACCAACCCCCTGCAGTGGCAGGCACTGCACGGCTGGTTGTCGGGCTACGCGGGTGCGGGTGGACGCCGGCCCGGCGTGTTCATCGTCGGCGATCCGAAGCAGAGCATCTACCGCTTTCGGCGCGCCGAGCCGCAGGTCTTCATCGCGGCGAAGCAGTTCGTGCAGCAAGGGCTGGGCGGCGACCTGCTCAACTGCGACCATACGCACCGCAATGCGCATGCCGTGGTGGGCCTGGTCAACGCCGCCATGGGCGATGCGCAAAGGGCCGACGAGTTCAGCGGCTTCCGCGACCACACCACCGAGTCGCGCGTTGCCGGCCGCGTGCGCAAGCTGCCGCCGATCCCGCGCGACGCCATCGCGTCGCAGGAGGCGGCCGACCACCCCAACGAAGCGGGCGTGCTGCTCTGGCGCGACAGCCTGGTCACGCCCCGGCTGCTGCCGGAGCAGCGCCTTCTGCAGAAGGAATGCGAGCAGGCAGCGCACTGGATCGCTCGACGCATCGCGGGCGGGCTCGCGCCCAGCCGCATCATGGTGCTGGCGCGCCGCCGCAGCCGGCTGACCGCGCTGCAGGACGAACTGCGCAGGCTGCACATCGCGGTCCAGCAACCCGAGAAGAACGACTTGCACGATGCGCCCGAGGTACAAGACCTGGTGGCTTTGCTGGATGTGCTGGTGTCGCCCGATCACGATCTGTCGCTCGCCCGTGCGCTGCGTTCGCCGCTCTTCGACGTGCCCGACGCGGCGCTGGTCGACCTGGCGCTGCGTCAGCGAGAGCGTCGCGCGAGCTGGTTCGATCTGCTGCTCGCGCCCGATCTGCCCGCGTCGCTGACCGGCATCGGCGCGCGCCTGCGGCAGTGGCAGCACTGGCTCGCCGCCTGGCCGCCGCACGACGCACTGAGCGCGATCTACCACGACGCCGACGTGCTTCGTCGATTCGCTGCTGCCGCACCCGCGGCCCTTCGCGCAGGCGTGCTGGCCAACCTGCGCGGGCTGATGGCCGCGTCGCTCGAACTCGATGGCGCGCGCTTCGCCACGCCCTATGCCTTCGTGCGCGCGCTGCGCCGCGGCGGCACGCGGGCGCCATCGGTCACGGCCGCCGACGCCGTGCAGCTGTTGACCGTCCACGGCGCCAAGGGCCTCGAGGCCGATCTGGTGCTGATGCTCGACACCGATGCCGAGGCGCAGCGCGCGCAGACCATGGGCGTGCTCGTCAGGTGGCCCGGCCAGGCCGCGGCGCCCGAGCGCTTCGTCTTCATGGCCAGCGAGAAGAACCCGCCGGCATGCACGGTCGACGACTTGAACGAAGAGCAGGCCGCGCGCCTGCGCGAGGAGATCAACGCGCTCTACGTGGCCACCACGCGGGCGCGGCAGGAACTCGTGCTGTCGGCGGTGGCGCCTGCGCGGCCCAGCGCCAGGAGCTGGTGGGCGCGACTGGAGCAGCGCTGCGAGCCGATCGACGTCGCACAAGAAGCATCTGCGTCCGTTGCGTCGACGGTGTCGACGACGGCCTGCTTTCGCATGCTCGAACTGCCCGAGTTGCCGCCGCTGCCGAAGCCAACGGCGGCGGCAGAGCGACCCGCATCGCGTGCCGAGGCCCGTGCCTCGGCGTTGGGTCAAGCCATGCATCGGCTGCTCGAATGGGCCCGGCCCGGCGATACGCTGCCGCGTGCCCACGTGCGCGCCGCGGGCCGCGAGTTCGGGCTCGACGCCGCGGCCTTGCAGGTCGCTGCCACGATGGCACAACGCATTCGCGCAGGCCAGGGCGCCTGGGCCTGGGAAGTCGACGCCTTGGCATGGCACGGCAACGAGGTCACGCTGATGCATGGCGGCGAGGTGCTGCGCATCGACCGGCTGGTGCGGCATCGTGAAAGTGGCGAGTGGTGGGTGCTCGACTACAAGTCGGCCGGGCGGCCCGAGCGTGACCCGGCGCTCATCGCGCAGATGGAGCGCTACCGCGAAGCCGTGCGGCAGGCGCATCCCGGCGCGACGGTGCGCGCTGCTTTCCTGACCGGGCAGGGCGAACTGGTGGATGTCGAATGAGTGAATCGAAGCGAGAGGTCGTGGTTATCGGCGGCGGCCCGGCGGGGCTGATGGCCGCCGAAGTGCTGAGTGGGCAAGGCGTCGCCGTGCACCTCTACGACGCGATGCCTTCGGTCGGCCGCAAGTTCCTGCTGGCCGGCCGCGGTGGGCTGAACCTCACGCACTCGGAGCCCTTCGAGCGCTTCGCAGGGCGCTTCGGCGAACGCAGTGCGCAGGTCGAGCCGCTGCTGCGCACCTTCGGCCCCGATGCACTGCGTGCGTGGGTGCACGGCCTCGGCATCCAGACCTTCGTCGGCACTTCCGGCCGCGTTTTCCCGACCGACATGAAGGCCGCGCCGCTGCTGCGTGCCTGGATGCACCGGCTGCGCGAGGCCGGCGTGCGCTTTCACATGCGCCATCGCTGGCTCGGCTGGTCCGATGCGGGCGCGATGCGATTCGCCGCGCCGGCGGGTGAGTTGGAGATCGAGCCCGCGGCCACCGTGCTGGCGCTCGGCGGCGCCAGCTGGTCGCGGCTGGGCTCCGACGGCGCCTGGGTGCCTTGGTTGAATGAACGTGGCGTCGACGTGGCGCCGCTATTGCCATCCAACTGCGGCTTCGACATCGGCTGGACGCCGTACTTCGCCGAGCGCTTCGCCGGCAAGCCGTTCAAGTCGGTCGCGGTCACCGCCGCCGATGCGCGCGGCCGATGCTTCGCACGCAAGGGCGAGTTCGTGGCGACGGCCACCGGCGTCGAGGGCAGCCTGGTCTACGCGGCTTCGGGCCTGCTGCGCGACCAGATCGCGTCGGAAGGCAGCGCCACCCTGTGGCTGGACCTGCTGCCCGATCGCAGCGTCGAACAGGTGCGCGCCGCCGTGCTGCACCCGCGTGGCGCCCGCTCCGTGGCCAGCCACCTCAAGAGCCGGCTCGGGTTGGAGGGCATCAAGACCGCCGTGCTGCACGAAGTGCTCACGCGCGAGCAGATGCTCGAGCCCGACACGCTTGCCCGTACGCTCAAGGCTCTGCCGCTGCGGTTGGTGGCCGCGCGCCCCATCGATGAGGCCATCAGCAGTGCCGGCGGCGTGCGTTTCGAGGCGCTCGATGCACGGTTGATGAGCAGTGTCTTGCCGGGGGTATTTTGCGCCGGCGAAATGCTCGATTGGGAGGCGCCTACCGGCGGTTATCTGCTGACCGCGTCGATGGCGAGCGGGGCAGTGGCGGCACAGGGGGTGCTGCAATGGTTGCGGCACCCGCAGTTCTAGACATGCATGCCGAGGAAGTGCTGCGAACCAAACGCCGGCTCAACCTGTCGTGAGCCGCGCGCGCCGGTAGTGCATGGCGACCGCGCCATTGCCGAGCGGCGTCGCCGAGACCAGCTCGAGCCGTCGCGTGCTCGGCAGCCCGCCCTGGTACAGGGTCGGGCCGTGGCCGACGATCCTGGGGTGGACGAGGAACTTGTACTCGTCGATCAGGTCCAGCCGGTCGAGTTCGGTTGCCAGCTTGCCGCTACCGAGCAGCACGCCGGCCGGGGTCGCGTCCTTCAGCGTCTGCACGCCCGTGCGCAGGTCGCCGGCGATGTGGTGGCTGCGGGTCCACGGAAAATTCGCTCGCGTCGACGACACGACGTACTTCGGCTTGGCCTCCAGTTTGGTCGCCCACTCGCGAATCGCCGCAGGCGCCTCCAGCTCGCCGCGAGCGACCGTCGGCCAGTAGCTTTCCATCATCTCGTAGGTGACGCGGCCCCACAGCATCGCCCCTGCCTCGTCCATGAGGCGTGTGAAGAAGGCGTGTGTCTCGTCGTCGGCGATTCCCTCGCGGTGATCGACGCAACCGTCGAGGGTCACGTTGAGGCTGAAGGTCAAGAGTCCCATGGCGGCGAGTCTAGTCCGGGCAGGCAAGGCCGGGGAGACGCCGCGGGCTTGCCGGTCGACGATGGCGCGCAAGTTCTTGAGAACTTACGGTCTTTGCTATGAGGTTGACGAGCCTTACCGCTGCCACGCGCCAAAGAAAACCTAATGAAATCAATAGGTTGGAGGCGCTGCGCGATCTTTAGGTTCTACAGTTTGGTTGCACAGCCGCGGACATCGTAGCACCGGGGCATGGTGGACGATCAGAGCACCGCACTCCACATTTCCGATACCTCCCCGAGCGGCGGACACAAACACACTGTGCAGGTCTGCGCCTCGCTGAGTGAGGTCAGGTGAGCAGTCCGGCCAGAGGTGCAAATATCGGTGCGAGCACTGTTGCGTGGTCGGAGGCGCTGCTCATAAAGCGTTGGTACTTTTCCAGGAAAGTTTTCGTGCCATGCGCTTCTTGCATCTGCTTTGCGGAGCTTGCAAGCGCCTCACGGGCGTCCCGGTCCGCAATCTTAGATACCGCCTCTCCGATGAGGGCGAACACCTCGGCAGACGATTGCGCCTGCACGATGTTTTGCGAGAAGTCCGCAGAGTTGATATTCACACGTGCGTTGCTGCCGCTTACGTTGTAGGTGACCTGTGACGGTGGGGTGGGGGCTTGATTGTTCATCGCGTGAAGGTGGGCTTTGTAGTTGGCAACAACAAACTGCAGTTGTTGGTTCCAGAAGAATTGCTCTGCGACAGAGAACAGATCGAAGTCGGCCGGCGCACCGCTCTTACCCGAATCGTGGATCGGAATGAGAAAGGCGCCGTCCTCGTTGCGAAGTTCAAGCTTGGTGCGGAAAAAGAACTGCCACAGTTGAATGTCTTCAACCCTTGGTGGTAGAGCGGGTGCGCCTTGGTGGTTGAAGCGCCGCAGTTCGTCCCCTCCTGCAGGAACGCCTGACAGCTTGTCCTTCAAGACAATCACAGCGTAGTTCTCGTCCAGTTGAAAACCCTCAAAGTCGAACGCGTGAAGCAACGGCCATTGCCGCAGGTCTTGGGGAAAGTTCTGTCGAACGAGCCCTTCGATTGCGCCGCGGATTCCGAAGGCCCAGTCCACCAAGAAATGCTGACGCATGCATAGCTCCCCGATTTGAAAGATGCTGAATCTACCGCAGGCCCGCCACTCGGCCACGAACTCACACTTCCGCGCAGGTTCGGATGCTGCCTGGCGGTGGGGGCCGCCGACGCGAAAGACATCGAGAATATCAACCTGTCGCGACTGTCAACGAAGCGAGAGAATTAGATTGTGTGCAATCAAATTGAACGATAACACACGGAAATCCAGGCGTACTTCCTCGCATAGCCTCCGCCGAATTTCCTGCGCATGATTCGCTCCGTCGCGTCACTTCGGCGCGTGCATCTCAACGGGAAAATCATGGAACTGACATTCGGCTTCGCCTCCAACCGCGTCAACAAACGCCAGGTGGAAATCACCAGCGGGAGCTTCTACTACAAGTCTCAGACGTTGGAGGTCTACCTTCATCGCGAGCCTGGCTTGCCCCGGGCGCCGCACCTGGAGACCGTCCCGGACGGTAGTGTCTGGCAGGCGTTCGGATGGGAACTCATCATTCAACGTTTCGGTCCCCGAAGGTTTCTCCGAGCGAGGGCCTGAGACCTCTCATCCCTCCGCAGTTATCCTGGGAGAATGCCAATACGTTTCCGCAACCTCGCTCTCACATGCCCCGAAGCGGCCCCTCACGAGTTCGTTTGGTTGATCCTGGAGAGCGTTGATGACGCCACCGTATGGCACACATTGGAGACCTTCAAAGGCGAGGTCTTCGCGAATTGGGACGATGCCTGGAATGCGGGGTCTGCCGCCCTGAGGGAGTACCTTCGGGCGCACTCGTTCAACTTCAAAGCGAAGCCTTTGCTATAGGTCATTTTGCTTTCGGGGCAAAAATCTGAGAGCCCCTCCATGAATACCGGCCGCGAAGGTTCCCCCCCCTGGCCTCCTTGCGCTGCATACGGGCTCCTGTGCCGCGCACGTTGCGCCCGCGTTGTGGCACACGAGCAGGGCGCCCCGGTCAGTCTTCGACGCACCCCGGGTACTCGGCCTCCAAGCCACACGCAGTGCACCGGCAGTACACCGAGGGCATGATGATGAAGCGGGATTCATGGCGGTCTCTCTCGGGCGCGGCGTGGTGCGCAGCATGGTCCGACTCGTTGAGCCCTAAGGTGCCGCAGCGGGGGCACGAGAGGGCGGCGAGGGTGGCGGCGGGAGCGAAGTCGGTGGTGAACATGGTTTTCCTCAAGACAAGAAGAGATCGCGGGGCAACCACCAGCGGGCATGTTAGAACGAATGCCCCGGCTGCATCGGGGCCTCTATCCCTTCAGTCTGGGAAGCACGATGTCCTTGGCAGCCTGCATGCCGGCAGGAGTCAGTTCCCAGGTACCTCTGGAGGAAAGATGGCTAATGAGACCGCGCTCCTTTAGTGCGTTTCTTGCCCACGCGATGGTGTTCACGGCCTTGGTCTCGCCCGTAGTGACTTCTTCATAGTCGGGGCGGCCCAAAATCCCCCGCGACTCCATCAGATCGACTACCGCCTTGGTCACTTCATCCTTACTCGCACGGCCTTTGAACTGGCTTGCAAGTGTGTGAAGTAGGAAGTCCTCGTAGGTGGGCTGTGGCGTCAGAGACCCGCGAGACGACTTCGGCTTCACCTTCACGGTTATCGCAGGTGTAGCTTCGACCGCTGCAGGAGGGGCCTTCTTAGGCGATGCGTTCTGCCCCTCCAGGAGCCGCCGGATAACGCTGTTCGGAGTGTCCACGAAAGGCTCTGCAAGCTTTTTCAGCATCTCAAGCACGTCATCGTCGATTCGAATGGTCGGCATCATGATTTCCTCCAAGAAGGTGGGTGGGATTCCATTCTGATCCTCTTGTGACATTGTTGCAAGTGAACTACTTAAGCACTTGGCACAAAATAGGTTATGTCCGAAACCGTCCGATTGCGTACATGCTCGGCAGCACTGTCCATAAAATAGCTTGACGACGTTTCGGACATGCTCCATGATTCGGACTGCGTTTTCGTACATCAAGGAGCTGTTCCCATGTCCCGAGTCTTCGCCTACTGCCGCGTCAGCACCGCCGACCAGACCACCGATAACCAGGCGCAGGAGATTGCCGCGGCAGGCTTCACGGTTACCCCTCAGCGCACGATCACGGAAACCGTCTCGGGGTCCGTAGCGGCATCGGAGCGGGTCGGCTTTGGGAAGCTCCTCGACAAGCTGGAGGCGGGGGATGTGTTGGTGGTCACGAAGCTCGACCGCCTCGGGCGCAACGCGATGGACGTAAGGGCTACCGTGGAGGCGCTCACGGGTCTTGGCGTCCGGGTTCACTGCCTCGCCCTCGGTGGTGTGGACCTCACCAGTCCGGCCGGCAAGATGACCATGGGCGTAATCGCGGCCGTGGCCGAGTTCGAGCGGGACCTGTTGATCGAGCGGACTCAGGCGGGTCTCGCTCGGGCGAAGTCGGAAGGGAAGATGCTCGGGCGCCCTCAGGCTTTGCGCGGGCGGGTCTTGGACGATGTACGCGAACGACTCTTGAGAGGTGAGGCTGTCGCCGCGATTGCCCGAGCCCACAACACCAGCCGCCAGACCATCATGCGTATTCGGGACGCGAGCGGCCCCGCCTAAAACGATGGCAGCGGGGGAGGGTGGTACACCCCCCGACCGCAGCCCTTATCTCACTCGCCAGTCGTATTGGTTCGGACGTTGAGTCGCCAACGAATCGAGCCTTGAGCACTGGAGTGCTGATGATGATTTTGAGGTGGAAACCGGTCGGGATTGTTCGATGTCACCTCTCGGTTGCACCCAAGGCACCGGTAGATCCCTGACACAGGAACCGGATCACCAGGCCCGTAGTTTGTGGTCCACCATTCCTTTTTACCGTCAGATTTCGTAAGAGCCGAACCATCTACATACCATGCCATGCTGGTTTCCTTCCTTTAGCAGCGCTCCGCGCATCAAGTCCAATGAAAAGAGGGAGGAGGGCCGAAACCGCTCCCCCAAGCATCCGTTACCGGTTGCTGTTCGGCGTCCTGCTTACCGGCTTCCAGCCTGCGCCGGGAGTCGTGGTCGGGGGCAACGGCCTGTTGTCCGGGACCGTGCTGTAGTTCGGACGGGCTCCGCCACGGGGTCCAATCTCTTGGAAGATGCCGCCATTGCGGCCCGTGTTGGTGCCTGGTTTCATTGGTGCTTTCATTGGGAGTCCTTTCAAGACATCCCCGGAACTGGCCGATAGAAACCTTGGCGCTTGCTAAACAATCCGTTTACGGATTACTCTCGCGACCTCTCTTCCCAGAGTGGCAGACACCTCCGGTAGGTGACCTGCGAGCCAGCCGGGCGATACCAACGCCTGGCGGCTCTTTCTATCACTGGATGGAAACACATCCAGTGCGCCCATGATAAGCACAACATCGCGCCGCAGTCAGCGTGAGATTTCGTAACGTCCGAAATAAATCGTCGCAACAAGGCCCGTCAGCGGCTCCTGGAGCGCTTTTGGGGGCGTCGGCATAGGGTGGCTGCGGCCCCGGCGCTTGACAGCCTTTAACGCCGTTTAAAGCGAAAGCGATTAGCCCCCGCAATAGGAAGAAGAGCCGTCCCATGGCTCGCCCGCCCGCCACCGCCGGCCTACCGCTCACCGCGGCTCAGGCACCTCATCCAAATGCACCGGACATGCGTCCGCCCCGGTGCTAAGACCTCAGCCTCCACGGGCTTTGGAAGGAAAAAATGAGGGGAGGGGGTGCAGAGGCGGAGCCTCCCTATAGGTTTCCTGAAGATCATCATGGCGGTTCATCTCTCGATGGAAGACCACAAAGGGAAATCCTCATTCCTGATGTCCATAGAGATGCCCATGAAGTTGACCTGTTGATGCCCCTCTCTCGGCCATCGCTCGGGGATTCCAACAGCGGGCCTTCATCGTGCCCCTTCATTGGGCTGGCATTCATGGTCTCCGCATTTAACGATGCCTCTCGACGCCATCTAACGAAAGCGGCTTGATGCCCGCTCACGTTACCCCTACGTGAAACCAAGCCGCTTCTGTTAGGTCGCCCCCTCGGCCTTGCCCTCAGCCCCTACGCCTTCTCGGTGTCGGGGCTTTTTTGTTCCCTCTCCACCAAAGTAATCAATGATGCTCAGAGCACAAGTCTCCGACGACTTCGGGCGCCAGCCCCTCACCACCCACGCCCGCCCGGTAGCCGCTATGGTTCAAGCCGTGCAGCCGAAAGAGGACACCCGATGGCGTGAACTCGCCGATGTCTTCGCGCAAGGCGCCGGCCTGGCCGAGACGGTCGCGAAGCAAGCACAGCGGGATGATGAAGCCGCCGCTCAGAAGTGGGCGCAGTCCATGACCGTGGGCGAACTGGGCAAGGCCGTCAAGGAGGGGCGCATGATGCCGTCACAGTCCCCCGTGTTCGTCGGGACAGTGCAACACATCTGGGGCGCGAACTCCCATGAGGCGGGCCTTCGGGACATCCAATCGAAGCTCACGAAGGGCGAACTGAAGTTCAACACGCCGGCCGAGGCGGACCAGTACCTCACCGAGTGGCGCAACACCACCCTGGCGGGCCAGTCCAAATACGCGCAAGCGGGCTTCGACAAGGCATACGGGCAGACCCGCGAGAAGCTCATGGATGGCGTGAACCACCAGAACGATAAGGAATGGGTGGACACTGCCGCGGTGCAGGCCACGGACTTCCTTGCCAACACGGTGAGCAAGGTGACCGGCGCGGACTTCGGCGGGTCCCCGCAGGATGCCGCGAAGCATGTGCTGGACCAGTACCAACTCATGCGCCACACCATGACGCTGCCCGAGGGTGTCCGCAAGGGAGCCCTTCAGGACGTGCTCACGCGCCTGGCAGGGTCGGGCCACACGGGAGTCCTGAACGTCCTGCTTGACTCCAAGCTGGAGGACATCGGCTCGGTGCGCGGATTCATTGGCGAGACCAAGGCCCTCACGCTCACCAACCAGGCCACCTCTACGAATGACGGCGTGCAGCGCCAACGGATCGATGAGGAGGCCCTCCCGTGGTATCAAGCCGCGGACAAGGGTGAACTGAACGTGGAGAAGCTCCGCGCCTGGGGCACCTCCGAGGGGAACAAGAAGTACGTCTCTGCCGCCTTCATAGCCGCCATCGAGAACGCCAACCAGGCGGCGCTCGCACGGCAACAGCGTGAACTCCGAGCGAGTGCCCTGCAGATCGAAGCGGGGCGCCTGGAGGCCGACGCCCAACAGCGAACCCTTGCGGCATTCCGTGGGGGGCGCCTGTACGAGGTCCAAGGGGTTGAACCGTCCGCAAGTGATGGGGTCCTCTGGTGACCTCAAAGACTTCGACGTGGACAAGTTCATCACGAAGGCCGGCGCTGCCATGACTGCCAAGCTGCCATTCGAGCAACAGGTTCACGCCTTCGCAGCGAACGGCCTGGATCATCCCGATTGGAAGAACCAGATGCAGTCGGGCTACAACAACCTGGCGAGCATCCGCCTGGACGCCAAGGGGAAGCCGATAGGGGAACTGAACGAGCAAGGCAAGTCGGCCATCGACCTGTTCAGGCGCATGGATGCAGTGAACGCCGACTATGCCAAGGGTCTGATCGGGGCGGAGGTCTACCAGCGTTTCTCCGACATAGGCTTTTTGATGCACCTCGGCAAGACCTCAAGCGAGGCCGCGAGCATCGCAGCGAACGCGGCGTCGGGCGCCGTCCTCGGGAGCGACACGGAGAAGCTCATGAAGAAGGTCAAGAGCGAAGTAGGCAAGTTGCTCGCTGACCCCTGGTATTCGGCGGACTGGGTGCGCCACCTCGGCGGCGACAACACGCACGCAAACACGGCGCAGGTTCACGGGTGGATGCGCCGCTACGGCACGCTGCTTGTCCAAAGCGGCATGTATGGCGACTCGGATACGGCCTTGAGGGCCGCGAGCGAGTACCTGGCAGACCCGAAGGTTTCTGCGAAGGTCAACGGCACGCTGTACATGCGCTCGGAAATGCCGACGGCGCCGAGTTCGCGAAGCCAGGACGAATGGTTCTCGCGCTTCATCGATGCAGTGCCAAAGGCTCGGGCCAAGGAACTTCACAGTTCGGGCAACGAGGTGCGCCTTGAGTTCGATGAGAACCTCATGGCTTACCGTCCGTTCATCAAAGGGATTCCCCTGCACGACACCGAGGGCAACATTGAGGTCTACACGAAGGCCGAGATTCAGGCTTGGTACGCCGAGGAGGAAAAGCGCGACATCTCGGCGGCCGTTGCCAATGCCAATACGATGCAAGCTGACAAGGCCCATGACGCCTACCGCAAGAGGATTTGGAGCGAGGTCGGCCAAGTGCAGCGGGACGAAGGCCGCTTCGCAATGGAGCGGTATGACGGCACCGTGAACAAGTCCGTGCTGGAGTCACGCATCTTCGGACGCGATGCCTTCGCACAAATCACCAAGGACGGGAACGCTGGCAAGTCCCTGGGCGAACTCATGAAGCTCTATCCGGCTCGGCGCCGGGTGAACCCATAGCTATTCAGCAGAGGGCTTGCCGGCCCCGTGGCGCCCTTCGCTGCATGTTCTCAAGGCAACCCACACGAAGCCCCGTTCGGCGTCTCTATGGCGTCCTGCGGGGCTTCCTCGCTTTCACTCAATCAACGAAATCAACATGACAATCAACCTTACGACAGACCTCCGCACGAATGCGCAGACCCGCGCCGATGGCGAGGCACTCATTCGCCGCGACATCACGTTCAGGGCGTCCACCTTCGATGCCCTCTCGGCGCACAAGCGGGCCATCGCAGAGCGCACCGGCTCGATGCCCTCGAATGCCGCCATAGTGGATCGGCTGATCCGCGCACAGCTTCTCGGGGGTGCTGCATGAGCACGACCTCCACTGAAATCCTGGCGTTCGCCTTTGGTGATGCGCAGGTCAACATCCGCGCCGTCAAGGACGCAGCCGGCGCCCCCTGGTTCATCTTTCAAGATGTCCGGCAGGTCCTCGGCCTGGCAAAGTCCGGCCGCACGCTTGGCCGTCTCGACGACGCGGACAAAGGGGTGTGCCAAATGCTCACCCCTGGCGGCCCTCAGTCGTTCGCTACGGTAAACGAAGCTGGCCTCTTTGCGCTCATCTTCCGAAGCCACAAACCCGAGGCGCTCGCGTTCAAGCGATGGGTCACCGGCGTGGTCCTTCCTGCTATTCGCAGGGATGAGGTCTACATCCGTGGCGAGGAGCGTCTTGCGCTGGTGGATGCGACCGCCGAGCAACTTCAGACGCAGCTTGCGATGCTCCAAGCGACCGCAGTAAGAGCCGTCGAGCGAAAGGCCCAACGAGCGGGTTTGAGAGGCCCTGAGGAACTCGATGCGCGGCACTGGGCGCTGAGGCCCGTCAAAGCGAGACGTAGGGGCGAGGGCGGTTCGTTCAGTGAGCGACGGCTGTAGACACGTGGTAGCCGCGCAGCGGTAGGACAATGCGAGGAGCCGCGTACTCAATGGCGGAAAGGGGTTGGGTGCGTCGCCCCTTTCCAACGCCTGCGCACGCGCATCGGCTTTTTCATACCCATGGGTAGAGTCTCCGAGGTCCGTCCTGATTCGATTTCACATCGTGAGATGTCTCTGAGACTATCTGTTGGATGCCCTAAGGGGGCACCTTCACGAACTCGCCGCGATGCGTTGCCCTAATCCTCCGTGCCTGTCACAGCGTCTCGAAGCTCACGCACTCGGCGCAGCAAGAAGTACCAAAGGTATGGAAGGGCGAAGACAAAGAGGATCGCAGGAACGAACGAGAGATAGATGCGCGTAGCTCCCCGCTTTCTCATCGCTTCGGTCACCTCCTTCTGCGGACTCGTCCACGTTCCCTTGTAGAGGTCTGCCTCAAGTTCGTGCGGCTGACAGAAAAGCAGGAGGCCGGGCAAGTCCTTCGCACTGTCGGGCTGCTTGTTCCATGTATCACACGCCGTGATGGCCTGCGCCAATTGGCTCTCCGTGCGCCACTCAAACATGAAATGCGCGAGGACTATAGCCACGCACACGCCAATTCCTACCAGTAGTGTCTTAAGGCCTTTGACCACCTTCATCTCCTCGCCGGCATCTTAGTGCCCCCGCGTGGAGCCCTTATCAGTTCTCTTGGCGGGCGGCGCTTTTCATGGGTCCTCGTAGGGGTCCTCGGTTGGCAGGCTGATCCTCTACATGTCATCGGTATGGACAGAAGACGCTCAAACTGCTCCGGGCACAATGCGACGCTTCGCTATAACCACAAGCCGCCATCATGAATCCCGCGTCCCGTTTGCTTGCCATCTATGACAACCTCGTTAGCAACAGTAAAGACGTGCAAATGGTCCGGGTGTGGGCCAGAGTATTCGACATCGACTCAGACTCGCCGACGGTCGAAGATGAATTGATTGCCTGCCTCGTTGGTTTGCAGAAGGAAGTTGACTTCACCCGCGTGCGCCTCAACGAGCATGGCGTCCCCCCAAATTTGACTGACCCAGGCTTTGCGCGTCTACGGGACGTTGCGGCGCCCGCCCGTCTGCACACCAACTGGAGCTCGTTGCGGGGCAATGTTCAACCCCCGGAATGTCGGCAGGCGTTTTTGTGGGCCGCTTGGGTTCTTCGAAACGAGGACGAAGATGTAATGCCGGATGAGGAGATGCGCAGCTTGAGGGCTGAACTTCAGGCGTTAGAAGATGCGCTGGACGGTGCCGGCATGTCCCCATTTCTCCGCGAATTCGTGCAGAAGCAAGTAGACACGATTCGGGCGGCGTTGCGGCTCTACTCAGTCCAAGGCACTCGGCCGCTGCATGACGCCTTGCACGCTGTCGCCGGACTTTACACGGTCGGTGGGGCGAAACTTGAGGCAGAGAATGCTGTAGCGACACCTCAAGCGAAGGGCGTCATGGAGAAAGCCGCTCAAGTCATCAAGAAGACGGCGGAGGTCTGCGACAGCCTCGACAAGATAAGGAAATTTGGCGAGGGTGCGTGGAACCTCACGACTACCGTAACGCCCTTGGTGTTGCCGTTCATCGCGAAGCAAATCGGCGGCGCCTAAACACCCTCGTAGGGCCCCACCACGGGCAACCTGAGGCCAGGGTACTGGATCGCCTCTACGGCCTCCTGAACCTCGCGCAGTGTGCGATGGTCGTAGACCACAGTCCCGATGCTGCCCACCGTCTTATGCCCCGTCACCTTGTCCATGGTTCCCTCGCTGTGACCCGCCTTGCGCATCAGTGGGCGCACCGTGTGGCGGAAGCAATGGAAGTCCGGCCGCGTGCCAGTGAGGCCCAGGGCGTTGCGATGGTCTTTGAACCAGCGCCCGAAGAAGTCGCTTGGTTTCCCCTCGCGCAGAGGCAGGGAAGGCCATAGCGAGTCGCTGCGGGTCTGCCTCGCGGCTTCGACGTACTCGAGAAAGCCGAGTCTGATGAGTTCGCTGTGGATCGGCACGCTGCGATGGCCGGCATCGCTCTTGATGCTCTGCCCTTCACCTTCGTTCGTCAGCACCAGAACATCGACCCCTTCCATCTTCTGCACGTCAACGGTCCGCAGTTGGCAGAGTTCGCCCAAGCGGGTCCCCGTGAACAGCCCCAGGAGGGGAATCCAGTAGGCAGCCTCCCGTCCGCCATAACGGGCATCTGGAAGGGCATACGCGGTGTGCAGCGGCGCGGCAAACAGCGTCGTCAGTTCCTCGGTCGTCCACGGCCGGCGCTTGTTCGTCGTCGGCGCCTTGATGTCCAGACCGCGCCATGGCTGGCGAGGAAGCCATTCAAGGGTTTCGTGCGCGTACTTCAGAAGGGACTTGATCGCGGTGAGGCGGTCACGCGCCGTCTTCGGGGTTGTGCAGTTCTCGCGGAGCCATGTTCGATAGGTGTCGCCAACCTCCCGCGTGATGTCAGCCAGCGCGAGCCCCTCGTGCTGCCCCTCGAATTGTTTTAAGGCGCGGTCATAGGCTCCGATGGAATCGGCGGAGCGGGCTGAATCGCCAGAGGTCTTCCATTTGCCGAACACATCGCGCAGCGTGCGAGGCTTTGCGGCCTTCGAGGCAATGGCAAGCGGAGCAGGGATCGTCGGGGTATCGACCACCGCCCCGGCATCCCTTTGGGTCACCTCCTGGTGTGCCGTGCGGTATGCCTTCAGGCAAGCAAGAAGCGCATCCCGCGCACCTGGTGTATTGGCGTCGAACGACACCCCGAGCTTCACTGCCATGGCATTTGCCAAGGGCAATACAGCGGCCAAATTGCGGCCAGCCAGAGCGACAGCGGCCTTGCCATCAAGCTGCGCATTCTGGTCTGCAAGTTCCCGGGCCTCGGCTTCAGTCAGCCCTGATAGGTCATCGATGCGTGGCTCGGGCGACTCCCATTGCGGGATGCGCAGCGGTTGCATGGCAAGGCGATCAAGTTCGCGCTTTACGTGAACCATTTCGGCCAACAGCGGGAGATCGGATCGTAGGCGATCATCCTCGGCCAGGACAAAGACGCGGACCCGCTCGGCCAGGGTTGCGGCCATTTCCGGGGTCACCTGGGTGACGGCTTCGGGGTTCAACTCGCGGCGCTTCGCGGCGAACTCCGCCAGGCGCTCGGCACGCTTCATGGTGCCCCGAACGGTGGCCTCGCGGCGGTCGCTGGTTTCGAGCGCCAGGTTCATCGCACGCTTCCCGTAGACCTCACGCAGATCGGGCGGGACAACGATGTTGATGTACCAGCGCGAGCCTCGCTGATTCAAACCCGTGAGGGTGCTTGCCATGTCTTTCTCCAAGTTCATGGCTGTGCGAGGTTCTACAGTTAGGTTCTACAGTCCGGGGCTCGTAACCCCTTGTCAGCGCGTAAGTTATTGAGAACTCACGGCTTTTCGGTATGAGGTTGACGAGCCTTACCCCCGGCACTGGCTACGCAGTTAGGGCTGCTTGGTTCCCCACCTGACCCGGTTGGCCACTTCACCATGCGGGGAGGCCCGTCAGCGGCGATTGTAGGCGACGCTTCGAGGCCCTCTGCCTCACCAGGCCATCAGCGATGTCTCGAGGGCCGCATCGGCGTAGTAGAGACGCACGCCCACGAGGTAGTGCCGGCCCTTCTGCAGCCGCATGCTGACGCGTGCGTTCAGGTCGCTGCCGCTGTCGTCGGCGCCCGCGATCTGCACGTTGCCGTCCGGCGTGGCCTCGAACAGCACCAGCACGGTGTCGGATGTGCCGAAGGTGCCGATGCTGTAGGTGCGCGTGCGCGGCGGCGCGAACTCGAAGTTGCGGGTCTCCCCGGCCTTGAGCTTGAGCAACTGCGACAGGCCGACCTTCAAAGTACCAGTGGCCGGCGCACGCACGCCGGGGTACGACTCGACCACCCATGCCTTGTCGGCGTACGACAACCCGCCCTTGGGCACCAGGCCGTTGCGGTACTGCGCGGGCGCGTCGATCAGTCCGGGCTCGAAGTGGTACTCCATGACCGAGTCCGGGTCCCATGTCGTGCCCTTGACTTCAGTCGCTGGGATCTTGCGCAGGATGTTCCACTCGATCTGCTGCTCCTGCCAGTTGTTGGGCGGGCCGGAGAAGTAGTCGAGCACTGCCTGGCGGTTCCAGGTGATGCCGGCGTGGGGGTTCTGGTGCTCGTGCTCCAGGCCCAGCGTGTGGCCGATCTCGTGCAGCGCGGTGTCGCGGCCGTAGTCGGTGTTGAGCGGCCAGCCGAAGTTCATCGTGCGCTGCAGGGGGTCGCGCACCGTGAGCACGTCGCGCCCCACGTAGGACCAGGAGCCGTCCTGTGGGTCGAAGCCGATCCGCACCGCGGCGTCCTCGGCCGTGTCGACGCGCCGGAACGAGATGCCGATGCCCAGCTTGGCCCAGGTCTCGAAGGCGTCCTCGACCGCGCCGGTGTCGGCGCTGTTGCCCTGCCAGGCGGCGGGCACGGTGTCGCCGCGCTTGTAGCAGTAGTAGGTGAGCTGGGTGCCGTTCACCCATTTCTTGTCCGCGGCCAGTATGGCGGCGGCCCGACCCGCCGCCACGCGGCTGTCGAATTGCCGGGGCGCCTGGACCGGCTGCGTGCAATGGCGCCGCACGCCGTTCGGCTGGGCCTTGGTTTTTCCGACCGCGGGCGGGCGCGCGGCCCTGGGATGCGCAGTGGGCATGTCGGATCTCCTCGCGAAAGCCACTCGATGCTAAGGGTGATCCGCCGGAAATCTATAAGTAAAAAGGCCTATATCGTGCCCGGGATGCGGTCGGAGGCTCTCGAGTTCGACAACCTAGAATGCGCCGATGGCCTATCTCGTGCTCGCTCGCAAACACCGCCCCAGGACCTTCAGCGAGATGGTGGGCCAGGAGCACGTGGTGCAGGCGCTCGAGAACGCGCTGACGTCCCAGCGGCTGCACCATGCCTACCTGTTCACCGGCACCCGCGGCGTCGGCAAGACCACCGTTTCGCGCATCCTGGCGAAGTCGCTCAACTGCCAGGGGCCGGACGGGCAGGGCGGCATCACCGCGGCGCCCTGCGGCACCTGCCAGGCCTGCCTCGACATCGACGGCGGCCGCTTCGTCGACTACACGGAGCTCGATGCCGCCTCCAATCGAGGGGTGGACGAAGTGCAGGCCCTGCTGGAGCAGGCGGTCTACAAGCCGGTGCAGGGGCGCTTCAAGGTCTTCATGATCGACGAAGTGCACATGCTCACCGGCCACGCCTTCAACGCGATGCTCAAGACGCTGGAGGAGCCCCCCGAATACCTCAAGTTCGTGCTGGCCACCACCGATCCGCAGAAGGTGCCGGTGACGGTGCTGTCGCGCTGCCTGCAGTTCAACCTGCGCCCCATGGCGCCCGAGACAGTGCTGGAGCACCTGACGCGCGTGCTCCAGTCCGAGGCCGTGCCGGCCGAGCCGCAGGCGCTGCGCCTCATTGCGCGCGGCGCGCGAGGCTCGATGCGCGACGCGCTGTCGCTGACCGACCAGGCGATCGCCTTCGGCAACGGCGAACTCACCGAAGGCGGCGTGCGCCAGATGCTGGGCAGCGTCGACCGCGGCCACGTGTACCGGTTGATCGAGGCCCTGGCCCGGGGAGACGGCCGAACGGTGGTCGAAACGACCGAAGGCCTGCGCCGCGACGGCTTCTCCGCCGCCTCCACGCTCGAGGAAATGACCGCCGTGCTGCAAGGCATGGCGGTGCTGCAGGCCGTGCCCGCCCGCGCCGAGGCAGTCGATGCGGCCGACCCCGATGCCGCCGAAACGGCCCGGCTGGCCGCCGCGATGCCGCCCGACGAAACGCAGCTGCTCTACAGCCTGTGCTTGCACGGCCGCGGCGAACTGGGCCTCGCGCCCGACGAATACGCGGCACTCACCATGGTGCTGCTGCGCCTGCTGGCATTCAAGCCGGCAGATGCCAAGACAACCCACGGCGAGGCCGCCGCGGAAAAAAAAACTCTGAATGAAGCGGTCGCGCCTGCAACGGCGCCTGCCACGGCACCTGCAACGGCAGTTGTGCCGGTGCCTCCGCCGGTGCCCTCGTCCGCGGCCGCGCGCGTGCAGGCAGCCCCACCGGCGGTCGAAGACAGCCGCGAATCCGCCGCGCCGACATCGCCTGCAGCCCCTCATG
>NZ_LYVO01000095.1 GCF_001984055.1 Variovorax sp. KK3 | reverse complement strand
GCGGAGACGGCGGTGGCACGCGGCCACCGCCGAAAGGAAGATGGAGCATCGATTCGAAGCCATCGTCGGCGCCTTCGGCCGGCGGCGGCTTCCAGCGGACGCCTGCAGGCAGGCCGAAGATGGCATCGAGACCGCCGTCGGGGGCCGTCACCGTCTCGAGATACTTCGCCAGGTCGATCGCGTCGGTGTAGCCGTGCCGCATGAGCACCACGTCATCGGCGGACAGTTTTCCTTTGCCGAAGGCCACGTCGAGCCGCACCGGCGCCGCCCGGCTCTTCGCCCAATCGATCTGCGCGCGATTGAAATACTCGTTGAAGAAGGGCTCGAGCCCTGCGGTCGAGACACCGAAGCGGATCAGGTAGCGCAGGAAGCGTCCGTACTCGGCCCCCATGTCCGTCCGCCAATCGTCGATCACGGGGTACCGGCGCAGCATGCTGGAAAAGTCCAGCGCCTCGTGTTCATTCAACTGCCGCTCGATATCGCGGCTGCGGTCGCCCAGATACCCGAAGAACTTGGGATACAGCTCGAACATTCGATCCTCCAACCAAGGCCCCGAGGCCGCCCGGAAGGTACCACCGACGGGGCCGGCGATCCATCCCTCTTAAGGTCGATCTGCCGGTCGATCTGCCATTCGACGGGATGCCCGCGCCAGCCAAGGCGGCGCTCAGTCCTGCTCGTTCAGCAGCGCGTCGTCCGGCCGCACCATCGTCGGTGGCTGCCAGCGCACGTCGCGCATCGAGCGCTGCACCTGCGCATCCACACCCATCAGGATCGCGAAGATGGCCATGCGCACCGGGATGCCGTTGTCGGTCTGCCGGAAGATGGCCAGGCGCGGATCGCGGTCGAGGTCGGTCGACAGGTCGTTGGCGCCGGGCCGGCCGTCGCGCGGCAGGGGGTGCATCAGCACCACCTCGGCGCGGCAGACGCGTTCGACCAGCGCGCGGTCGATGCGGAACTCCTCGCCATAGCCTTCGATGCTCTCGCCGCCGGAGCGCTCCTTCTGGATGCGCGTGGCATACACCACGTCGGCCGCCGCCAGGCTGTTCAGCGTGTCCGACTCCACCACCTCGTGCCCCCGCGCGGCAACGGCCTCCACCAGCGCCCGCGGCATCTGCAGCGAAGGCGGCGCCACCAGCGTGAAGCGCATGCCGCGGAACAGCGCCAGCAACTGGATCAGCGAATGCACCGTGCGGCCGTACTTGAGGTCGCCCACCAGCGCGATGTGCGCGCCATCCACCAGCTTGCCCAGCCGCGAGAACTCCCGCTGGATGGTGTAGACATCGAGCAGCGCCTGGCTCGGGTGCTCGCCCGCGCCGTCGCCCGCGTTGATCACCGGAATGTTGGTCGCCGAAGCGAACTCCGCCACCGAGCCCTGCTCCGGATGCCGCACCACGATCGCGTCGGCATACCCGCTGATCACCATCGCCGTGTCGCGCAACGATTCGCCCTTGGCCATCGACGAAAAGGTAAAGCCCGTGGTGTCGCACACCGAGCCGCCCAGGCGGCAGAAGGCAGAACCGAAGCTGATGCGCGTGCGCGTGCTCGCCTCGAAAAACAGGTTGGCCAGCACCGCGCCTTCGAGCACGCGGCTGACCTTGCGGCGGTGGGCGATGGGCTGCATCACGTCGGCGACGTGGAACAGGTGCTCGAGGGAGTCTCGGTTGAATTGGGAGACGGAGAGCAGGTGGTGGCCGGTGGGTGCGGCTTCAATTCGGTCATCATGTACGCTTTGCGTATATTCGGTCGCTTCTGGCGCGTGGCGCTCCAGGATTTCCATCACATAACGGCGCGCCATCTCGGGCATGGCGCGGAATTCGCTGGAGTCGTCGGGCAGCAGCCACGTGTCGAGCGCGCGGCGCCGCGTGCCGATGCGGTCCGCGAAGACTTCGCGGGTCATGTTCAAGCGGCGCATGGCGTCGCGCAGGAGGACCTGTTGGGTATTCATGGGCGCGAATGATATACGCATTGCGTACATCAGCACCGGATGGGCGCGCCGCCGATCGCAAGACATCCGTCGGAGCCGCCGCGCCCGGGACTAGGGCTAGAATCCGCGTCTGCCGCGGGTGTAGTTCAATGGTAGAACGGCAGCTTCCCAAGCTTCATACGAGGGTTCGATTCCCTTCACCCGCTCCAGTTTCGCTTTCGCAAGCTGTCAAGGGCTCCATTCGCGGCCCTTGCTTATTGGGAAGCTGGGTCAAAGCTCTCACAGGCCGAGTTCGTCCCGCAACCGATCGATCTGGTGCATCCGCTCATGCAGGATCGTCACGATGCCGATGTCCCCGTTGGACAGTCTGCGCCAGTACACGTAGTGCTTTTCGTATCTGAAGAAGTAGCCCTCGATGCCAAACTCGGCTGGGATCGGCCTGGACAAGGTTGCACGGCTCTTGATGCCCTCGAAGGCTTCGAACAATTCGGCGACATAGCCCTCGGCCTGCTTTTCGCCCCAGCGATCTCGCGTGTAGCGATAGATCTCGTCCAATCGGTAGGAAGCCGATTCCTGAATGCGGACTCGAATTTTGGCCACGCGCTCAGGACTTCTTGTTGCGCGCGATCACGTCGGCTGCGGTCAGCGGCTTGTATGAGGACTCTGGCGCCGAGAAAGCGTGAGTCAATTCAGCCTTCAGCCGTTCGAACGCCGCTTGTTCAGACCGCAGCATGTCCCGCCGAATCAGATCCCTCAGGTACTCGCTGATGTTCTCGTAAGCACCGTGCTCGCCCACATTGGCAGCGACGAAATCGCTGAGGGTACCGCTGAGGCGGACGGTCATGGTGGTCGTAGTGGTCACCCTGGGCATGCACAGTCCCTTCAACAAGTTGACGTATTCAATATTAGGCGTGAGCGAAGACGGCAGCATACCGCTGCTTTGCACGCCTGGCCCGCCCGTCACACTTGCCATCGCCAAGGAAGCGCGTAGCATCCCAGCCGCGTTTCCCGCGTTTCCCAGTGAAGTCCTTTGCCGCCCCGCACAGGTCAGCTTCCAAACGAAGACAGCGCCACCGCTTCGGCGACCTGCAGATCATTTCACTGCCCCATGCGCTCGAACGGCGTCCGGCGGCTGCGTCGGGTCGAGTTCGATGGCCTCAGCCGCCTACGACCTCGTCGCCGTCATGGAGGCAGAGGACGAACAGGCGTTGGCGGCGTTCAGCCTCACGACTGCCATGCAAGGCAACGTACGCGTCCAGTCGTTGCGCGCTTTCACGAGCGGCGAGATGGACGCGGTGCTCGCGAAGCTTCCATAGCCCCGCTCCGAATGCCCGTCTTGCGCCATGCGGCCGGCTGAAACCGGCCGCCATCGTTCACTCGAACTTCGCCCCCGACTCCTTCACCACCTTCGCCCAGCGCGCCTTCTCCACCTTGATGAAGTTGCCGAAGTCCGCCGAGCTGCCCGGGCGGCTTTCGGCGCCGAGGTCCTGCAGGCGCTTCTGCATGTCGGGCGTGGCCAGAATTTTCTCGATGGTGCCGTGCAGGGTCGCGACGACAGGTGCGGGCGTGTTCGCGGGCGCGACGATGCCCTGGAACGATCCCGTCTCGAAGCCCGGCAGGCCGGCGGATTCGGCCACGGTCGGGATCTCGGGCGCAGCGGGGAAGCGCTTGGCGCTCGAGATGGCCAGCGCCTTGAGCTTGCCGCCCTTCACCATCGGGTACGTGGCCACCATGCCGTTGAAGAGCACGTCGGCCTGCCCCGCCATCACGTCGTTGATGGCCTGCGAGCCGCCCTTGTAGGGGATGTAGGTCCAGACGATGCCGGTGCGCATCGCGAAGTCGATGCCGGCCAGGTGGTTGGCGCCGCCGGTGCCGGAGATCGCGAAATTGATGGAGTTGGGCTTCGACTTGGCGAGCGCGATGAGTTCCTTCGCATCCTTCACCGGCAACGCCGGATTCGCAGCCAGGATGTGCGGCGAATAGGCCACCAGGCCCACGGGCGCGAAGTCCTTGACCGGATCGAAGGGCAGGCTCGGGAACACGCTCGGCGCGATGGCCAGCGAGCCGATGTCGTTGAGCAGGATCGTGAGGCCGTCGGGCGCCGACTTGGCCACGAAATCGGAGCCCAAATTGCCCGTGGCGCCGGCCTTGTTCTCCACCACGACCGTCGCGCTCAAGGCTTCGGCCATCTTCGGCGCGAGGATACGCGCGAGGATGTCCGAGGTGCCGCCTGCGGGGTTGGGCACGATGATCTTGATGGTCTTGCCCGAGAAGTAGGCCGCCCCGGGTTCAGCGGCGAATGCCGGCACGAGGCAGACGGTCGACAAGGCCAGTGCGGCGGTGCCGAACACCATCGAGCGCCGGGTGCGAAAAGTTGCGGGGGTCATTGCGTCTCCGTGGATAAATGATAACGATGTCATTTGTGGCTGAGCAGACTTGTGTGCGATCAACACTCATGAACAGGTACGCTAAGGATCGGGTCTACCGGCCTCGCGTCCGTTGAAATCCGAATGTTATCGTTGTCATTTCGGGCTGACAAGGCGAGAAGCATCGGGGTTTCCCCCATGCCCCGCCGTCATGCCTTCCTGCGCTGCACCCCGCTGCACTGCGCTGCACTGCACTGCGCAGTTTCAGCCCGCCGCCGCTTCCTCTTCGTTCAGGATGTACCGCGCCTCGACCCCAGGGATGTCGACACCCCGCCCGACCGCTTCCCCATTCGCCTCATGCGCCTTCAACGCATCGAGCAGCACCCGCCGCCCCTCCACCAGCGCCCGGTCCACGGGCCCCAGTTGCTCCTGCGACCGGTCGTACTCGCCCTGGCTCTCCAGCACGTAGTTGTCTTCCGCGAGCAGGGTCAGCGTCGGATGGGCTTCCTCGTAGCCTGAGAAGCTGTCGCCACGCTCCATCGCTTCGCGGTCCTGGTTCCAGCGAGTGTCGGCCGAACGTGCGGCACCTCGCTTGAGGTTGTTGAACAGGTCGTTGCGATCGGCGCAGCGCCCGAGGTTGGTCAACCCGAAGCCCGTCTCCTTGAGCGGCCCATGCCGGTTGAACACCACCGACCACAGCAGCGTCGTGTCGTCGTCGATTGGCACGCTGATCTTCAGCGCCTTGTCTTCCAGCGGATCGGGGCCGATGGTGTGGAACTGGATGAACGGCAGTACGAAATGGCCGGACGTCTTCTTGCGCGCATCGCTGTTCACCAGATCGAAGCCGTAGGGCGTGCGCTCGACCAGCATCTCGGGGTAGTCGTACATCAAGCCCGTGTCGGTCTTGCGCCCTTCGTTGGAGAAGTAGTTGTCGCCGCGAAACGGAATCTTCCGGTTGGTGTCGTGGTGCAGCATCTGCGAATGGAAGACGTCCCACAGCGTCTCCATCGGCCGCAGCCAATTGCACTTGACGACCGCGGTCGCAGTGATCACCTGGTCGTCCGGCAGCCCCGTGAAGGCCAGTTCGCGGAAGGCCGGCGCAGCGCCTTTGCCGAGCCAGGTCCACACCATGCCCTGCTGCTCGCGCACGGGGTGCGATCGCGTCTTCAAGCGCTCCAGCGGCAGGTGCTCGGGATGCGTGGGTGCATCGCGCAGCAAGCCATCGGCGCCGATCTTCCAGCCGTGATAGATGCAGCGCAGCCCGTTCGGCTCGTTGCGCGCCAGCGCCATCGAGGCGCCACGGTGCGGGCATGCTTCGTCCATCACGCCGACCTCGCCCGACGGCGAACGAAAGGCGACGAGCTTGTCGCCGAGGATGGTCAGGCGCATCGGCGCGGCGCCGGCCTTCAACTGCTCGCCGCGCGCGACCGGTATCCAGTACTCGCGCATCAGGCGGCCCATGGGTGCATCGCCGGTCACTTGCGTGATGAGTCGGCTCTTCTCTCTGTCCAGCATGGCTTGTTCTCCGTGAGGTGTGCTGCGTGGGGCTTCAACGCTTCTTCGCGAAGCCGTAGCGCGTCAGCAGGTCGCGCTGCTCGACCGCGGACTGCGCGACCCAGCGGCGATAGTCGTCGGTCGCCATGTAGCGCGGCAGTTGGTCCGACCGCTCCAGCAGGGCGATGACCGCCGGCTGCTCCAGCGCGAACTTGAAGGCGTCGTGCAGCGTCTTGACGACGTGGGCCGGCAGCCCGGCCGGCCCGCCCAGGCCCGTCGGGCTGTCGATGGCGACGTTGTAGCCCAGGTCGCGCATCGTCGGCACGTCGGCATGGCTCTTCAAGCGATGGTTCGACGCGATGGCCAGGTAGCGCGCCTTGCCGCCCTGCACGATCGCGTTGGTGCCGATGACCGTGTCGACCGAGAAGGTGACCTGCTTGCCGAGCAGTGCCGTCACGCTTTCCGCGCTGCCCTTGTAGGGCACGGCCTGCCATGCGACCTTGTCCCTGGCGGCGACTTCTTCCATGAAGATGTGCGCGCTCTGCCCCAGGCCCGGCGGTACCGCGTACGACACCTGCTGCGCGTTGGCGCGGCCCCAGGTCAGCAGATCGGCCCAGGTGCGAAAGGGCGCATCCGCCGCCACGGTGACGGCGAACACGTTGTCGACCATGTTGATGATGTACGTGAAGTCCTTGATGGGGTCGTAAGCCACATCCTCGAGCACAGGTTGCCGCCACACGGCCGTGTTGACGGCACCGATGACATAGCCGTCGGGCGCCGCGTTCTTGATCGCGAGGAACGAGGTGACGCCTGCGGCGCCCGGCCGGTTCTCGATGATCACGGTCTGCCCGAGCTTCTTCTCCGCCTCGACCGCGGCGGCGCGCATGACGATGTCGGTGAAGCCGCCGGCCGGGTAGCCGACGATGAGGCGGATCGGGCGCGCGGGGTACGGCGTCTGCGCATGAAGACCTGTTGTCGCCATCGTCGCCGCTGCCCCACCGGCTGCGCACAGCCATCGTCGGCGGGACCAGGGGGCGTTCATCGTGTTGCCCATTTCGAATGTCTCCTGTGAGTCGATTTGGGCGGCAGTATGAAAGCCGCATCCGGCGACGCGAAATCGTTTATTCAGATGGCGGCATCGTTTTTGTCACTGCCCGTCCGACACGCGTCGCAGGCAACGACACATCGAGGCCATCACGAAAATTTTCGATGGCGCCATCGCAAACCATCGCTTGGTGCGTGCTGCATCGCTCCCTAGACTTTCTTCGCCACGCAGCACCACGACGAAGAAGGAAACACGCATGCGCCTTGCCGATCGACGAATCATCATCACGGGCGGGGGCTCGGGCATCGGGCTCGAAACCGCCCTTCGCTTCCAGGCCGAAGGCGCACGCATCGCCGTGCTCGACCGCTCGCCGAAGTCGCTCGACACGGCGCGCACGCACTTGCCGCAAGCCGTCGTCGTCGAATGCGACGTGTCGCACGAGGCCTCGGTGCAGCGCGCCGTCGAGGCCGCGGCCGAGGGGCTCGGCGGCATCGACGGCATCTGCAACGTGGCCGGCATCGGCACGCGCAAGAGCTTCGAGGAGACCACGGCCGAAGCCATGATGACCGACATCGGAGTGAACCTCATGGGGCCCTTCCTGGTGTCGAAGGCGGCCCTGCCCCACCTGCGCGCCGCAGGCGGCGGCACCATCGTCAACGTCGCGTCGGGCCTGGCGCTGCGGCCCACCGAGGGACGCACGGCCTACGGTGCGTCGAAGGGCGGCCTCATCGTCATGAGCAAGGCGATGGCGATCGACCTCGCGAAAGACAAGGTGCGCGTCAACGTCGTGTGCCCTGGCCTCATCGACACGCCGCTCGTCAAGGACACCAGCCACGGCGCGAGCTTCACGCCCCAGCAATACGAAAAGCTCATGGACCGCCGCATCATCCGCCGCATGGGCGAAGCGCGCGAGATCGCCGATGCCATGCTGTTCCTGACCAGCAACGAGTCGTCGTTCATCACCGCGACGGTGCTCGCGGTGGATGGCGGCGGGTCGATGCACTGATGCAGTGACGAAGGCCGCACCATGATCGCGGAACTGCGAACCTACCTGCTGCGCCCGGGCGGCGTGCCACCCACCGAAGACCTCTTCGGCAAGCACCTGCACCACCGCACGCCGATGTCGCCGCTGGCCGGCCTGTGGCACACGCTCACGGGCCAGCTCAACACGGTGATGCACCTCTGGCCCTACGACGACATCCAGCAGCGCACCGAGATCCGCGACGCGATGATGCGGCCGCCGCTCTGGCCGCCACCGCTGCGGCCTTACCTGCTCGAGATGGACTCGGTGATCCTGCTGCCCGCGCCCTACTCGCCGCCACTGGCGCCGGCGCGCCACGGCGCCCTCTACGAGTTCTACGTCGACAGCTACCTGCCCGGCGGTCCCGCAGCCTGCCGCGACGCATGGGCCTCGGCCATCGATGCGCGAGTCAAGCTGTCGCCGCTGGTGTTCTGCGGCGCCTCGGAGTTCGGCCGGCTCAACCAGTGGGTCAGCATCTGGGCCTACCGCGACCACGCGCACCGCGACGAGGTGCAGGCCCGGGTCGCACGCGACGGCACCTGGCCACCCGAAGGCGGCCTTGAATTCCTGCTGAAGCAGGAAAGCACGCTCGCGGCACCGGCGGCGTGCTCGCCCTTGAACTGAAGAACCACCGGAGACTTCGTTGACAGACATCCCATGGACCCGCCGCGCGGTGCTGCGGGCGGCTGCCGCCGGCACGGCCGGCATCGCCGCGCCGTTCGCCTTCGGGCAGCAGGCGCGCTTTCCGCAGCGCCCTATCAAGCTCATCATCGGCTTCCCACCGGGCGGCATCACCGACATCGTGATGCGCTCGGCCGCCATCGAAGCCGAGAAGAAGCTCGGCCAGCCCGTCGTGGTCGAGAACAAGCCCGGTGCCGCGGGCGTGCCCGCCTACCTGGCCATGAAGTCCGCAGCGCCCGACGGCTACACCATCGGCGGCGTCAACGCGGCGCTCTGGCGGCAGCCGATCTTCGAGGACGTGGCCTACGACCCGCTCAAGGACTTCACCTACATCCTCAACATGGTCGACAACATCTTCGCGGTGGTGGTGTCGGCCGACTCGCCCTTCCACAGCTGGGCCGACCTGCTGGCCTGGGGCCGCGCGAACCCCGACAAGATGTCCTACGGCGCGCCGCCCGGCCTGGGCCAGAGCGCGCACCTGTTCGTCGAAGAGATCACGGCCCGCGAGAAGCTCGCGTGGCAGGCCATCGGCTACAAGGGCAGCAGCGAAAGCGTGACGGCTTTGCTGGGCGGCCACATCAACTTCGCGGTTGACACGGTGATCAGCACCAGTGCCTTCGTGCGGGCCGGCAAGGCGCGCTACCTTGCGGTCGCATCGAACCACCGCATGAAGAGCTGGCCCCAGGTGCCGACGATGAAGGACCTGGGCTACCAGCTCGTCATCGACAGCCCGATCGGACTGGGCGGGCCGGCCGGCATGCCGCCCGAGATCGTGCGCGCCCTTCACGACGGCTTCAAGTTCGCGCTGGAGCAGCCGGCCTTCGTCGCGCTGCTCGACAAGTCGGACCAGGCGCCGCGCTACATGGACACGGCGGCGTTCAACGCCTTCGTGCAGCAGTCCTTCGTGGAGCAGCGCGCCCTGCTCACCAAGTACGGCATGGCCAAGAAACGTTGAACCATCGAAACCAGGAACCCAAGGACACCATGAGCAAGAAACGCATCGCAGTCATCGCCGGCGACGGCATCGGCAAGGAGGTCATGCCCGAGGGCATGCGCGTGGTCGAAGCGGCCGCACGCAAGTTCGGCATCGACCTGCAGTTCGACGTCTTCGACTTCTGCAGCTGGGACTACTGCGAGAAGCACGGCAAGTACCTGCCCGACGATTGGAAGGAGCGCATCGGCGGCCACGACGCCATCTTCTTCGGCGCCATCGGCTGGCCGGCGAAGATCCCCGACCACGTGTCGTTGTGGCAGTCGCTGCTGCTGTTCCGCCGCGAGTTCGACCAGTACGTGAACCTGCGCCCCGCCCGCCTGATGCCCGGCATCGTCGCGCCCGTGGTCCGCAAGGACGGCAGCCCGCGCGAGCCCGGCGAGATCGACATGTACATCGTGCGCGAGAACACCGAAGGCGAGTACAGCGCCATCGGCGGCCGCATGTTCCCGGGCACCGAGCGAGAGATCGTGATGCAGGAAACGGTGATGACCCGCCACGGCGTCGACCGCGTGCTGAAGTTCGCCTACGAGTTCGCGCAGGCGCGGCCCAAGAAGCACCTGACGAGCGCCACCAAGTCGAACGGCATCGCGATCACCATGCCCTTCTGGGACGAGCGCGTGGCCGAGATGGCGAAGCGGTACCCGGGCGTGACCACCGACAAATTCCACATCGACATCCTCACCGCCCACTTCGTGCAGCGGCCGGACTTCTTCGACGTGGTGGTGGCGAGCAACCTGTTCGGCGACATCCTGTCCGATCTGGGCCCGGCCTGTACCGGCACCATCGGCATCGCGCCCAGCGCCAACCTCGACCCCGACCGGCGCTCGCCCTCGCTGTTCGAGCCGGTGCACGGCTCGGCGCCCGACATCGCGGGCCGCAACATCGCCAACCCGATCGGGCAGATCTGGAGCGGCGCGATGATGCTCGAGTTCCTGGGGCACAAGGATGCGCACGACGCGATCCTGAAGGCGATCGAGACCGTGCTCGACCCGCGCTCCGGCGCGCCGCGCACGCGTGACATCGGCGGCAGCGCGTGCACCACCGATGTGGGAAAGGCGATCGCCGAGGTGCTGTAGGTCGCGCGGCGCCGGCCCGCCGCGGCGGGCTCAGTCGCGCTGCGACTTCGCGATGGGCTGCACGGGTCCCAGGCTCGCGCCGCCATCGACCATCACGACATTGCCCGTGACGTGCGCGGCCAGCGGCGTCGACAGGTACAGGATGGCGGCGGCGATGTCGGCCGGCGCTGCGGGCCGGCCCAACGGTATCTGCGCCGCTTGCGCATCCCAGAAGGCCTGCCCGTTCGCCTCTACCAGCCGCGGCGTGCGCGTGAGCCCGGGCGCCACCACGTTGACGCGAATACCGCGCGGCGCGAACTCCTGCGCCGCGCTGCGCGCCAGGTGATGCAGTGCGGCCTTGGCGGCACCATAGGCCAGCAGCGTGCCGCCGCGGGCGATGCTGCCGGCCATCGAGCCCACCACCACGATGCTGCCGCCTCGCTCCATCGCCGGTACGCCGTACTGAATGGCGAGCCATGCATGGCGCAGCACCAGGTCGAACTGGCGCTGCCAGGCGTCGTCGTCCATGTCGGCGAGCGACTTGCCGACCGGCATGCCGACCACGTCGACGATGCCCCCCAGCGGCACGCCGAGCTGTTCGCGCGCCTGGCGAAACACCGCTTCCATCGACGTGCGCGACAGCACGTCGGCGACCGCCGCTACGCCACCCGTGGCGCGGGCGACCTGCTCGGCCCGCCCGGCATCGAAGTCGACGCACAGCACCTTGGCGCCGCTCTGCGCGAGTGCGTGCGCGGATTGTTCGCCGATGCCCTGCCCCGCGCCGAGCACGACGAAGCCCTTGCCGTCGAGCCGCAGCAGATGGGCGTACTGGGGGATGTCTCGTTCGTCGGTCATCAGGCTTCCTCGGTCGTTGTGGCCGTCGCTGCGACGGCTTCGCGCCAGTCCTCGCCCGGCGCGATCTGCGTGTGGACGGCGCCGACGTGCCGGGCCGCCTCGGCATCGGCGAAGGCCGGCGGCGCTTCGCCGCGCGCCACCGCGTCGGCCGCGGCCAGCAGGAAGCGCCGCATGCGCACGATCGCCAGGTCGGCCGGGACCAGCATCTCCTGCCGGTCCGACACCGTGCCCATCGACGAGGTGCAGGCCGCGTCTTCCATCGCGAAGAGCTCCAGCCCCGAGAAGCTTTCGCCGCTCGCCATGCGCGCGCGGTCTTGCCCCCAGTGGTTGGCCATGCTCATCGTGCCGGGCGCGCCCAGCGTCTCGCGGCTGAAGCCCCAGCGCTCGGCCACCTCGGGCAGCGTGCCGGTGCCGCGTTCGATGTCGCTGCGGTAGGGCTCCTCGGCGAAGGGCTTTTCCGGGTCCCAGTAGACGATGTAGAGATGGGTGGTCTCGGTGTCGACCGGCACGATCATCAGCGTCACGTGGCCGTTCGCCACGTAGATGGTGAAAGGCGCCACGTAGGCCGTGATGCGCACGTCGCGCACGGCCTCGCCGTCGGCCATGCCCTCGCGGATGGCGGCTGCATAGATGCCGAAGCTTCGCTCTTCCACTTCGACGACCGGCACCTTGGCGGAATTCGACACGGCGGTGAAGCGGCTGGCCGGCCGCGTCGTGTTGTTCACCACCTTCACCGTGCCGTCCGCGCGCGGCAGCGAATCCTGGTGCAGCACGCCCAGGTGCGTGGTGTCGAGCAGGCCTTCCATCACCTGCACGAAGTTCGATCGACTAGCGATGATGCGCGGATGGCGGTTGCGCTCGGGCAGCGCCATCCATTCGTGCATGGGGAACTCGGGCATGGCATCTTTCGGGCCCAGGTAGACCCACAGGAAGCCACCCGCCTCTTTCACGGGATACGCATTGGCGCGGTAGCGCTGCTTCAGCCTCTCGTCGTCGCAGTTGGGCATCTCGACGATGCTGCCGTCCACCGAAAATCGCCAGCCGTGGTAGATGCATTCGATGGTGCCCCGGCGCACCTGGCCCAGCATCAGCGAGGCCCGGCGATGCGGGCACAGCTCGTCGAGCATGCCGACCTGGCCGTCGCTGTCGCGAAAGGCCACCAGGTTGCGGCCGAGCAGGCGCACGCGGATGGGCGCGCCGTCGGGCTCGGGCAGGTCCGAGGCCAGGCCGGCCGGCAGCCAGTAGCGGCTGCACAGCGCGTGCATGGGCGTTCCGGGGCTGACATCGGTCAGGCGCTCGTTGTCTCTTGGGTTCATCGTCGGGGTGTCCGAGGTGGATGTCGGAGGTGGTGAAAGTGCGTGGACGATGTTAGGAGCGAGTGCCGCTGCTTCACTACAACAAATGATGATGGCGCCATCGAAAGCTTTCGGTATTCGCGCCGGGGCCCCACGCCTACAGTCCGGCCCATGCAAGCTTTCGCCCTTCCCGCCCACGAGTCCACCCACGAGGCACCGCCCGATCTGTCGCTCGCCACCGGCCATGCCCAGTTCGACGACGACCACGACGCGTTGATGGCCGCGTCGCTCGAACTGCGCGTCGCCTCCGACGAGGCCTTCGACGCCGGCTTCGCCGCGCTGCACGCCCACTTCGCAGACCACTTCGCGACCGAGGACGAGCTGATGGCCACGCACGACTTCGCCTCGCGCGAATGCCACCTCGACGAGCATGCGGCCGTGCTGCGCTCCTTCGACGAAGCGCGGCAATTGCTGCGCGAAGGCCGTCGGGAGCCGGCCCGGCGCATGACGGCCGAGATCGTGAACTGGCTGCCCGGCCACATCGATGCGCTCGACCGGCAGCTGGCCAAGTTCCTGTTCCACCGCCGCACGGGTGGTGCGCCCGTGCTGCTGCGCCGCTGAGGGAGCCGACGTGCAAGCCCCTTCCGAGTCCGAGCTTCTTCAACTGCGCCTGTCCGCGATCCGCTGGGAAGCCGACGGCGTGCAGTCCTTCGAGTTCCGCGACGTGGCCGATCGCGCCCTGCCCGGCTTCCTGCCCGGCGCACACGTCGACCTGCACCTGCCCAACGGCATGAGCCGCAGCTACTCGCTCTGCAACGACTGCGCGGAGACCGACCGCTACGTGGTCGCCGTCGCACGCGACGCCAAGAGCCGCGGTGGCTCCATCGCCATGCACGACACGCTGCGCGTCGGCCAGCTGCTCAAGGTCGGCCGCCCGCGCAACCACTTTCCGCTCGACGAAGAGGCCGCCAAGTCGGTGCTGATCGCCGGCGGCATCGGCATCACACCCATGTGGTGCATGCTGCAACGTCTGCAGGCGCTGGGCCGCGATTGGGAGTTGTTCTATGCCGCGCGCGGCCGCCAGAACGCCGCCTTCCTGCGCGAGCTGCGCGCCTTGTCGGCGCAGCATCCGGGCCGCGTGCACCTGCACTTCGACCAGGAGCAAGGGCTGTTCGACTTGGCACCCGTGTTGCGCGCGCTTCCGGCCGGCGCACACGTCTACTGCTGCGGCCCGCTGCCGATGCTCGAAGCCTTCGAGCGCCTCACCGCCGACCGGCCGCCGGCCCAGGTGCACCTCGAATACTTCCAGGCCAAGGATGCGCCGGCTGCCGCGGGCGGCGTGCAGGTGGAGCTTTCGCGCTCGAAGAAGGTGGTGACGGTGGCCGAAGGCAAGACCGTGCTCGACGCGGTGCTCGATGCCGGCATCGACGTGCCCTATTCGTGCATGGAAGGCATCTGCGGCTCGTGCGAAGTCGTCGTGCTCGAAGGCGAGCCCGATCACCGCGACAGCGTTCTTTCCGATCAACAGAAGCGTTCGAACAAGACCATGATGCTCTGCTGCTCCGGTGCCCGGTCGGCGCGGCTCGTGCTCGACCTCTGACCTTCCCACGACCCCTCACGACCCCACGACCTTCTTCTCCAAGGAACACCGGCATGCTGAGCAAAGAACAGAACGAACTCCTGACCCGCGTGGGCAAGGGCACGCCCATGGGCGAGACCATGCGCCGCTACTGGCACCCCATCGCCACCTCCGACGAGCTGCCGCACCCCGACTGCGACCCGCTGCGCGCCAAATTACTGGGCGAGACCTTCGTGGTCTTTCGCGACACCGAAGGCAAGGTCGGCGTGATGGACGAGCTGTGCCTGCACCGCGGCGCGTCGATGGCCCTCGGCCGCGTCGAGGACGGCGGCATCCGCTGCCTCTACCACGGCTGGAAGTTCGACGTCACCGGCAAGCTGATGGAAACGCCCAACCATGCCGACCCGCGCGTGCGCGAGCGCCTGCGCGCCAAGGCCTATCCGGTGCGTGAACAGTCGGGCTTGATCTGGACCTACATCGGCCCCAAGGAGCACGAACCGCCCTTCCGCCACTTCGCTTACGACAAGGTGCCCGAGTCCAACCGCGTGCTGTTCAAGCTGGTGGTCAAGGCCAACTACCTGCAGATGTGGGAAGGCGGCACCGACAGCTCGCACGTCGGCATCCTGCACAGCAACGTCACGCGGCCGGGCTGGCTGGCCGATTCGGGCGCAGCGCCCGAGATCAACGACATGGTGAGCGCGGCCTGGGACGACACCTCGCCCCAGCTCGAGATCGAGAACACGGGCTTCGGCTTTCACTACGTCGGCATGCGCGCGGCCGCAAATCCGGAGCAGCGAAACATCCGCCTGGTGCCCCTCTTCATGCCGACGGGCCGCATCATCGAATTTCCGGACTTCTACACCACCGTGTTCGACACGCCGCTGGACGACGAAACCACCGCGAGCTACCTCGTCGACGCCAGCGACGTGCGCCAGCTCGACCTGAACGAGCGCCTCAAGCGCTCGGGCCTGGTCGAGGAGCGCTTCTACAAGAACACCGAGTTCGTCGCCAACTGGGACACGCGCTTCAACCAGGACCGCGAATCCATGCGCGAGAAGCGCAGCTGGAGCGGCTTCCACGGCATCACGCAGGAAGACGCGGTGATCTCGACGTCGATGGGCCCGATCTACGACCGGAGCACCGAGCACCTGGTGGCGGCCGACGCGGCCATCGTGCGGCTGCGCCAGCGGCTCTTCGACTCGGTGCAGCGCTTCCAGGACGGCTTGCCGCCGATCGGCGTGGAGCTGGGCGACCTCACGCACATGCGCGGCTTCGACCTCGACATCGGCAAGCAGGAGACCTGGCGCCCGCACGCCGCGCACCATGTCGAGCACTACCCGGCGAAGGACTGAAACCGTGGCCGGGCGTTCGTTTCGCAGCGTCACGCAGGTCTACGGCAGCCGCTTCGACCCCGAGGTGCTGGCCGCGACGGTGCAGCACTGGGCGCCGCGCGTCGATGCGCAGGCGAAGGCGGCGACGACCTGCATCGCCGACGTGGCCTACGGCGACCACCCGCGGCATCGCATCGACCTCTTTCCCGCAAAGGGGCCAAGTGCGCCGGTGGTGCTGTTCGTGCATGGCGGCGGCTTCGTGGCCGGCGACAAGCAGGTGGCGCCGCCCTTCTATGCCAACGTGGGGCGCTTCTTCGCAGCCCACGGCATGTTGGGCGCCTGCATGAACTACCGCCGCGCGCCGGTCGGTGGCTGGCCTGCCGGTGCGCAAGACCTGGAGGCCGCGGTGCAATGGCTGCTGCAGCGTGCGGACCTCTACGGCGGCGATGCGAAGCGGCTTGTCGTCATCGGGCAATCGGCCGGTGCCTGCCATCTGGCGACCTGGCTGTTCGACCCGGCCTTCGCAGGCGGCGCGCGCGACCGCGTGCTGGCCGCGGCACTCATGAGCGGCTTCTACCAGGCGGCCGCTCCGCTCAGCGACGGCCAGCGGGCGTACTTCGGCGACGACCCTGCGCTCTATGCCCAGCGCTCGCCGCTCACGCATGCGCGCCTGCCGTCGCACCCGCTGCTGGTGACGTTGGCCGAGTACGACCCGCCAGACCTTCGTCGTCAATCGCAGGATCTCGTCGAGGCCCTGTCGCGCGGCCCGGCCAAGCCCCAGGTCGCCGATCTCGCGGGACACAACCACGTGTCGCCCCTCATGAGCCTGGGCAGCGACGATGGCGAAGTCGGTCTGCTGCTGCGCCGCTTCATCGCGCGTGTCGCGGCCTCGCCGCTCGCCGACTGAGCGGCCGCGCGCGCCCGCCTCTTCACGTTCAAACCAGTTGCGCCAGATGATCGCGCAGCATCTGCAAGAAGGTCTCCGCCGGCGCCGACAGCACGTGCCCCTGGCGCGTGTGGACCAGCAGGCTGCGCTCGATGTCGGGATCGTGCAGCTTCTTCGCCACCAGCGATGTCGTGTGCGGATTGCCCCGGACGAGGTAGCCCGGAATGACCACGATGCCGAAGCCCTGCGCCGCCAGCGCCAGCGCGGTGTGGATGAAGGAGATCTCGTAAGCCGGGCGGTAGGCGCGGCCCGCATTGGCCATCGCCTCGCTCACCAGCTGCTGCACCTGCAGCCCCTTGCTCAGGTTGATGATCGGCTGCTCCATCAGGTCGTGCCAGGTCACGCGCTCCATGGCGGCCAGCGGCGAATCCTTGGAGCACACGGCGCACAGGTGGTCGATGACCAAGGCCTCGCGCGACACGGCCTCGGGCTCGTGCTCGAAGAAGCCGATGCTGAACTCCACGTCTTCGGTCAGCACGCGCTGGATCAGGCTCGCGTCGCCGGCGTCGTACATCACCGTCTTCACGTCGGGGTTCTCGCGCTTGAAGGCCGCGAGCACCGTCGGGATGACCGCCGACGACAACGCAGGCGCACAGCTGAAGGCCAGCACGCGCTCGACCTGCTCGGCGCGGTCGCGCATGTCTTCACCGAGCGCCGCGATGCTTTCGAGGATGGATTCGACCTGCCGAAACGCGTCGTCGGCCGCGCGGTTCGGCCGCAGCACGCGAGGTGTGCGTTCGAAGAGCCGAACGCCCAGTTCTTCTTCGAACTGGCGGATCAAGGCACTCATGGCCGACTGCGTGACATGAAGCGCATCGGCGGCGTGCGTGAGGTTGCGCAGGCGGTAGGCTTCGACGAAAGCGCGCATCTGGCGCAGCGTGATATTCAATCGTGCGGGCATGCGGAATTGTCCCATCGCATGCGTGCCGCACGTCTCATGTCAAACCACAACCACGGAGACGAATCATGATGAAAAGACGCACCCTTCTCGCCTCGGCCGCGGGAAGCGCACTCGCCCTCGCGGGCCTCGAGTCGCATGCACAGGCCTATCCGACGAAGCCGATCAAGCTGCTCAACTCCAGCCCGCCCGGCAGCTCCTTCGACACCATCGCGCGCGCCGCCTGCATCGAGGCCGAGAAGAAGCTCGGGCAGGCCATCGTCACCGACTACCGCTCCGGCGCCGGCGGCACACCGGCCTTCGTCGCCGCGAAGAATGCGCCGCCCGACGGCTACACGCTGGTCGTGCTGTCGCTCAGCACCATTCGCCAGCCGATCCAGCAGGACGTAGGCTACGACGGCGTGAAGGACTTCAGCTGGATCGCCTCGCTGGCCGAGATCAACTTCGGCATCGTGGTGCCGGCCGACTCGCCCTTCAAGACATGGAAGGACCTCCTCGCCTGGTCGAAGGCGAACCCCGACAAGGTGTCCTACGGATGCCCTTCGGGCCTCGGCAACAGCGCCCATCTGTTCGGCGCAGAGATCGCCGCGCGCGAAAACCTGAACTGGCTGCCCGTGCCCTACCGCGCCAGCAACGACTGCATGGTCGCGCTGCTGGGCGGCCAGCTCACCTTTGCCATCGACACGCTGATCAGCATCGCGCCGCAGGAGCGCAACGGCAAGGTGCGCCTGCTCGCGCTCGCCACCAGCCAGCGCTCGAAGAACTGGCCCGACGTGCCGACCACGAAGGAGCTGGGCTACGACGTGACCATCGAAAGCCCGGTCGGCATCGGTGGCCCGGCGGGCATGCCGGCACCGATGGTGGCGCAGTTGCAGGACGCGTTCAAGTTCGCATCGGAGCAGCCGTCGTTCCTCAACGTGCTCGAGCAGGGTGCGCTGCGGCCGTGGTACATGCCGGCGGCCCGCTTCCGCGATTTCGCGGAGCGGGCCGAGCGAGAACAAAAGGCGCTGATGTCGAAGTACGGCTTCGCGAAGAAGGCGGCCTGACCTCGCGCCCCGGCCTCACGACGCCGGCGCGATGTTGAGGTTCATGCGGAACATGTTCTCGGGGTCGTAGCGCCGCTTGGCCGCCTGCAGCCGCGCGTAGTTCGTGCCGTAGCTGTCGGCCACCCGCCCGGCTTCGTCCTCGGTGAGGAAGTTGACGTAGCCGCTGGCGGTCGCGTGCGGCGCGGCCTGCTGGAAGACGCCGCGCGCCCAGTTGCGCACCTTGTCGTCGTCGGCCGCATCGGCCCAGCGGCCGTGCACGTTCATGATGTAGCGCGCGTCGCGGCCGACGAAGGCGGTGGCGTCGGCCTTCACGCGTCCCATGGCGCCGCCCATCTGCGCGACGAAGATCTCGCATTCCGGGCCCGGCAGGCGGCTCGCGTTGTCGACCAGCACGTCGATGGCCGCATCGCTCAGCGCGGTGAAGTTGTTGGTCTTCCAGTAGTTGCGTGCGCCGGGCGCCAGGAGCGGATCGAAGGCGGTCTGGAATCCGGCGTAGGGCGTCGGGCCCATGTGGCTGCCGACCGGCTCGCCGAACTTCAGCACCGGTGCCACGGCCATCTCGCCGGCGGCCAGGTCGCCGCACCACACCATCGGCAGGATCACGACCTCCTTGCCGTGGACAGATTCCGGCAAGAAAGGCAGCGGCGGCGCCTTGCGCATCACGGCCCAGACGGTGAGCTCGTCGGGCGCCGCGTCGCAGAAGTCGCGCCAGGCGCGCAGCACCTGCCTGGCCTGCGCGAACGGGTAGACCACCAGCCCCGTGTAGACCTCTGGGCCGACCGGATGCAGCTGGAACTCGAAGGACGTCACCACGCCGAAGTTGCCGCCGCCGCCGCGCAAGGCCCAGAAGAGCTCGGGTTCGGACTTGGCCGAGGCCACGCGCACCTGGCCGTCGGCCGTGACGATGGTGGCGCTCAGCAGGTTGTCGACGGTCATGCCATGGCGCCGTGTCAGCCAGCCGAAGCCGCCACCCAGCGTGAGCCCTGCCACGCCGGTGGTGGAGTTGATGCCCAGCGGCACGGCCAGGCCGTGGGCCTGCGTCTCGCGGTCCACGTCGGCCAGCAGGGCGCCGGGGCCGACGTGCGCGACGCGCCGCTCGGTGTCGACGCGCACGGCTTTCATGCCCGACAGGTCGATCATCAGGCCGCCTTCGGCCACCGCGTTGCCCGCGATGTGGTGGCCGCCGCCGCGGATGCTGAACAGCATGCGGTGCGCGCTCGCGAAGCGCAGCGCGGCCTGTACGTCGGCATCGTTCAGGCAGCGCGCGATCAGCGCCGGACGGCGGTCGACCATGCCGTTCCAGACCTTGCGCGCTTCTTCGTACGCAGGGTCGGCCATGCCGATGACGCCGCCGCTGATCTGCGCGCCGAAGGCATCGACGTCGGCCGGCCGGACTTGCCGGACGTCCCTGTCCAGCGTAAGGTAGGTCAAAGATTGCATGGTGTGCTCCCGGGGGTTGATGGGATGAGGAAGAGGTGGCTCGATTTTTCCGGCGGGGCCGTGGGCTCGCTTGATCCGGCGTCGTCGGGGCTTGATCGCGCGTCCGCCGTTGACGCCCACTCCCGTGGCCCGGCCTCATGAGCCTCGACACCCTGTCCGACGTGCTGCGCAGCGTGCGCCTGCAGGGTGCCGTGTTCTTTTACGTCAGCGGCCACAGCGACTGGGCCGCCGAGGCACCCGCCGCCAAGGAGATCGCGCCGCTGCTGATGCCCGGCATCGAGCACGTGATGGAGTACCACGCGGTGGTGCGCGGCAGCTGCTGGGCCGGCATCCTGGGCGAGGCGCCGGTGCAGCTGGCGCCGGGCGACGTGGTGATGTTTCCGCACGGCGATGCGCACGTGGTGTCGAGCGCCCCAGGCCTGCGCGGCACCGTCGACGTGCGCTGGTACGACAACGTGCTGAACCAGCCGCTGCCGCTGCGCGTCGCCTACGACGGCCCCAACCTGCAGCTGGTGCCGCCGCCGACATCGGACACCGACCCCACCATCGTCTGCGGCTTCCTGGGCTACGACCGGCAGCCCTTCAACCCCTTGATCGCCGCCCTGCCCCGCATGCTGCACCTGCGCGCCGGCGAGCACGACGCCTGGATCGCCCGCTTCACCGAGCAGGCCGCGGCCGAGTCGCATGCCCGGCGCCCGGGAGCAGAGGCCATGCTGGCGCGCATGAGCGAAATGATGTTCGTCGACGCCGTGCGCCGCTACGCCGACCACCTGCCGGCCCAGAGCGCAGGCTGGCTCGCCGGCCTGCGCGACCGCTTCGTCGGCCGCGCACTGGCCCTGATGCACGAGGCGCCGGCGGAGGACTGGAGCATCGACGAGCTGGGCCGCCGCATCGGGCTGTCGCGCTCGGCGCTGCACGAGCGCTTCGTGCAGATGATCGGCATCCCGCCGATGCAGTACCTCGCGCAATGGCGCATGCAGGCCGCGGCGCGGATGCTGCTGGAGACGCGGTCCACCGTCGCGGCCATCGCGCTCGAGGTCGGCTACGAATCCGAGGCGGCGTTCGCGCGGGCCTTCAAGCGGCTGGTCGGCAAGCCGCCCGCGGCCTGGCGGCGCGAACGCGAGGCCGTTGCCTGAAATTCAACCCACGTCAAGAAGAAGGACTTCCCATGAGATTGCATCGGACAGCCATCGCTGCCCTCGGCTTCATCGTCGCCTGCGCCACCTGCGCCGCCGCAGAGGCCGCACCGCCGGCGCCCGGCAAGAACCAGATCGAGCGCGGCCGCCACCTGGTGCGCATCGCGGGTTGCAACGACTGCCACACCCCCGGCTACGGGCCGAAGAACGGCCAGGTCGACGAGAAGCTGTGGCTCACCGGCGATGCCCTCGGCTGGTCCGGCCCGTGGGGCACCACGTACGCGACCAACCTGCGCATCTCGTTGGCGTCGATGACCGAGCGGCAGTGGCTGGACTACGCCCGCCGCATGGAGCCGAGGCCGCCGATGCCGTGGTTCAACGTGCGCCGGATGACCGATGCGGAACTCAAGGCGATCTATGCCTTCACGCGATCGCTGGGGCCCGGTGGCGAAGCCGCGCCGGCGTATGTGCCGCCGGGGCAGAAGGTGCAGGGGCCGGTGGTGCAGTTTCCGCAGTAGCGGGCTGCGGCGTGCGCCGGTGAACCGAGGCCATCGGGTCTTTCGTCCGCCCTGCCCGGCGTGCAGGCCTAGAATCGCCGGGCCATGTCCAACCCGGCCTTCCTCATCGACCGCCTTGCTGCAGCCCCCGCAGCAGCCCACGCGCACGCGTCGGCAAGTCGCGTCGCGAAGCGCATGCCGGGCCAGCACGCCAAGCCGGCCGCAGACT
>NZ_LYVO01000094.1 GCF_001984055.1 Variovorax sp. KK3 | reverse complement strand
ATCCAGCCCGGCCCGCAGGTGATGACCAGCAACCCCGAGCTGTTCTGGGGCCTCATCGCCTCGATGTGGATCGGCAACCTGATGCTGATCGTGCTCAACCTCCCGATGATCGGCCTGTGGATCAAGCTGCTGACGATTCCCTACAAGTGGCTGTTCCCGGCCATCGTGCTCTTCTGCGCGATCGGCGTGTACTCCGAGAACAACAACACCTTCGACGTGTGGATGGTCGCGATCTTCGGCATCGTGGGCTACGCCTTCATCAAGCTCAAGTGCGAGCCGGCACCGCTATTGTTGGGCTTCATCCTGGGGCCGATGATGGAAGAGAACCTGCGCCGCGCGCTGCTCCTGTCGCGCGGCGACTGGAGCGTGTTCGTCACGCGGCCGCTGTCGGCGGGCCTGCTGGTGGCGGCGGGGCTGCTGTTGCTGATCGTGCTGCTGCCTTCGGTGAAGGCGAAGCGGCAGGAGGCGTTCGTGGAGGAGTGAGGGCGCGTTGAGGCCTGTGTGCGACTGCCGACGCCGCCTTGCTTCACGGCAAGGGGCGTCGCCAGGGCATCACCTGGTCAACAGCCAACCGGGACGGCGCCCCAATTACTGGCGTCGTTCGATCTTCACGTCTGGATTCGGTGTTAACGAGCAGAGAGATTCCCCGCGCCTTCTTCCCGAGCTGCGCCCCAGCCGACAACTTGCAGCACAGCAGGTAGCTCGCCTCGCGGTCACACGGCGATTGAAGCGCTGACGTGCTTCTAGACTTCGCTGACGCCCGAGGCCCCGGACTCGCTGAAGCGCACACGTTTACTGCCGTCCGGCCTCCTGCTCGTGGATGCCGTTGAGCTTGAGCCTCACGTCGTCCAGTACGGCGTCCAACTCTCCCGGCTTTAACAGGCGTTCTGCGACGTTCGTGTAAGGCGCTTCGGCAAAGATGAAGCGAGCCATGTGGTCGTCTTCGATGAGGAAACCTTTCAGTCGATCAAAAACATCAACGGAAGGGATGATCTTGTGCCGTGCCCACTGCTCATCTTCCGCCAGATGCGCCTCGACAAAATCGGTTGCCTGAAACAGGGCATCGTCGAGCAGCTGGAACGCGGCCGGTGAGGGCATCGCTCCGAAGCGTTGATTGGCCCGGTTCCCTTTGAATTTCGCGATCTCGTCAAGTTGGAAGAGCACATCTCGCAAGGATGTGCCCAGCTCGAAGTCGCCGAGGCGCCGGCCATTGCACCAATAGCAGAATCGACCGAGCATCCACTCGCCACCGTGTTCCTGATCCAAGTCGTATTCGACTGCGAACCTTGTGGCGTATCCGACAATGGGCATCACCAACCTCTCAAGATGGAAGCGGGCACTTGTGCTTCCGAAACTGTTCCGCTGAAGTGCGCACCTCCTGCATTGTCAGAAAAGTATCTGTACCAGCCTCCTTGGCCTCTTACGTACCAGGTGCCCATGTCGCCACGTGAAGCGTTTTGATAAGCGGAGGCTGCGTCGGCTGGCTCGGGTGTTTTGCGGGGATTGAACTGCGGACTGCCTAGGTCGTGCGCGGGATTCGGCCGGTACTCAGGGCGAATTCTCGCCGCCACCGAGTCCGGGTGATACGGACTGCCTTTGAGGGCCGGCGATGGAGTCACCCCGTTTGCGCCAGGAGGGCATGGGGGAGACCACCGCGTTACGCCTCCGCCCATGCCACCGATCCCCGGCCCGCCACCGCCATCGAGTGGAATCAAATCGATGGGCCGACGCGGCAACCCCTTCGGTTCCAGCCCGTTCGGATCGACGAAGCTCAGCGGATTGCCGTCGGCGTACGCGAAGCGGTTCGGGCCACCGTTCAGTCCGCTCGGATCGGCCTGCGTGTAGCGCCCCCCGCACTCCGGGCAGAACGAGCGGAAGCCGTTGTAGAGCAGCCCCGACTCCTTGTCGCGGTACATGCCCTGAAACGCCAGGTTGAATTCCGGCGCCTTGATGTTCGTCGTGCCGGCGTTGGGCGTGACGGACGGGTCCGCGAAACGGGTCGCTGCCGTGGTGGGCTTGGCCTCACCGAATGGCGAGTAGGGCCATTGCCAGACTGCCTGCCCTTGCGAATTGGTCAGCCGCCTGGGGGTGTTGAGGTGGTCGCTGTGGACGGCGTAGACCTCGCCGTCGATGACCACCGCGATCGGCATCGGCCCATCGGCCGTGGGCAGGTAGATGTACTGCTTGCTGCCGCCGCTGTTGGCTCCGCCCGTGCCCGTCTCCGACAGCAGGTTGCCCTGCTCGTCGTATGTGAACGCGGTGCCCTGCTTCTCGGCCTCGTTGACGCCCGGGCTCCAGAGGCGTTTGAAGAAGCCGGTGAGGCTGTCGGCGAGGCCCGCGACGTTGGTGGTGCTGCTGCCGCCACGGGGCAGTGCTCCCGTCAGCGGCGCAGCGCCGAGTGCGCCGGCGAGGGCGAAGGTGGTGATGACCAACGCCACGATGCGCCAGATGTGCAGCGCAGGGATGGGGGACGTTTGTGTGGTCGGCGTCGCCATCCGGTCATGCCCGGTGGGCCGAGCCGCAGTCTTGCGCACGGCAGCGCGACGAGAGTTTCGATGGGACGAAGGTCGAGCCACGCGCTCGCCGAAGTCGAAGAAAGAAGAGGCGCGCTTGACGAGCGCCCACAGCGGCGCTTGCCGCGAAGGACCTTGCATTTGTGACAGCTTTCCGAGTAACGCCCGCTTGTTGTTCGAGACTCCCACCAGGCGGTGCGCGGGAGCGGGGGCGACTATACGATCCTCTTCTGCGCCAAAAACGCGAAGGTTGCTCGCGTTTTTGCCGCTGGACTACTCCGTCCCCCCGCTCGTCAGTCGCTTGTATTCGTTGCGCTTCATCGTCAGGTAGTCGTCGCGCTCGACCTCGTGCAGTTGCTTCGCATAGCGCTCGGTGCTGTCGAACCAGGCCTCGAGCCGCTTGGGCACCTGCTTCGGCGAATCCATGTAGGCGTCGATGGCCAGGTAGTAGCGCATGGTGTTGCGCTCCACCACGCCGCGCACGCCGCCCATGTACTCGGGCTGGCCCGAGGCATCCTTGCCGGTGACCGTGAACCCGACCTTGTCGGCGCCGAGGGTGGCCAGGTAGCCGCGCATCGCGATGCGTGCGGCCGTGCCGTAAGCGTAGGCGTAGCCCAGGTGCATGAAGGTCTTGCCGTTGGGCAGCGGTGTGGCCTCGAGTTCGATGCGGTAGTCGCGGGTCGACAGCGGTCCCTTGTCGGCGCTGAGCTTGGCGCTCAGGTAGTCGGCGCCGACGCTCGGCGGCTGCCAGACGAAGTCGACCTTCTGCGCATCCGCAAGCGGCTGGTCGAACTTGCGGCCGACCGAGACGGCCAGCGACTTCGCGCCGTCGGCGCCGCGCACCGCGCAGTGCTTGGTGTTGAGGTGCAGCATCAGCACGTCGCACCACACGGCCGGCTGGCTCAGCGATGCGCTGACCTGCTCGAAGGGATGGTTGAGCACGGCGAAGATGTCGCCGCTCAGCTGCCCCGAGGCCTCGGTCGATTCGAGCACCAGCGGCCGGTTGAAGATGTTGCCGTCGAGCTGTGTCTTGACCGCGTCGTACTTGGCCTTCAAGGCCGAGGCACTGCCCAGCTGCGCCTGGGCCTGCGCGATGGCGGGCAGCAACAGGAGCCAGAGCCACAGCGCAAGGTGGCGGCGAATCGTGCGCATCAGGTTGTCGGGCATGGTCTTTCCTCGTCGGTGGAGTCTTTCGACCCGGGGCTGGCCGCAAGCATCTCTTCGAGCCGCTGGCGGTCGGCCAGAAGCCGCCGGGCCACGAGGGTCACCACTTCGAAGCCGAAGGTGGGATTCTGGAAATAGAGCGTCTTGAAGGTTGTCTCGTCCATCTGCAGAACATTGCACTTGGTGACGCAGCGCGCTGTCAGCGTGCGGCGCTTGTCGGGTGCGAAAAATGCGATCTCGCCGAACAGCCGGCCGGGCTCGAGCGTTTCGCCGATCTCCACGAACTCGATGGTGCCCTCGGCCAGGAAGTACAGGTGGGTGGCCATGTCGCCCTTGCGGAACAGCACCGCGTTCTTGCGCAGCCGGCGCCGCCGCATGTAGGGCCGAAGCCACACGCCCGACAGGTCGTTCGACGCCGCGGCCACCTGCACGCGGCGCGTGAGCCGCAGCATCTGGTGCGCGCGGAAGATGTTGATGGGCAGCAGCACCCCGTGCAGCAGCACCAGGATGATCGACGGATGCAGCGCGCCGTAGATCAGGAAGCCCAGGTTGCCGCCCACCGCGAGGTAGCGCAGCGGGATCATGGTCTTCACGAACGAGCTGACGATGATCAGCAGGCCGGCGATGGTGGCCGCGCACAGCGCAACCACGCCCGTGGGCGTGGCCAGCGCGGTGTTCAGGGCCGCGATGCCCGTATCGATCAAGCCGCGCAGCGAACTGAGCAATGCATCCGCGTTCATCGGCCTGCCGCCTCCTTGGCCGCGCCGACCCACGGCACGGCGAACACTTCGACCGACGCCGACTTGCCGCGAAAGAGCGCGGTGCCGAGCGCCTCGACGGGCACGCGGCCTTCGAGCGCGGCGCAGGTGGCGGCGTCGATCAGGATCGTGCGCTTCGCCTCCTTGGTGTGCGATTCGAGGCGCGCGGCCAGGTTGACCGCATCGCCGATGCAGGTGTAGGTGGCGCGCTGCTGCGTGCCGGTGTAGCCGGCAATGGTCTCGCCGGTCGCGATGCCCACGCCAATGCGCACTGCGCTTCGTCCGGTCGCGGTCCGTTCGGCGTTCAGCAGCTCGATCATCTCGACCATGTCGAGTGCCGCGTGCACCGCGGCCAGGCCGTGGTCGGCCAGGGGCTGCGGTGCACCGAAGATGGCCATCAGGCCGTCGCCGATGATCTGGTTGACCACGCCGCCATGGCTGTTGATGGCCTCGAACACCAGCGTGTAGTAGGTGTTGAGCAGCTCGATGGTTTCCTCGGGCGGCTGCGACTCCACCAGCGTGGTGAAGGAACGGATGTCGGCGAACATCACCGTGCTCTGCACGCGCCGCCCGCCGAGCGCGAAACCGGATTGCGCCAGGTCCTGAGCGACCTCGGGCGTGACGAAGCGGCGCACCATCTCCTTCTGCTGGTCGCGCAGGCGCTTCTTCTCCAGGCTGGAGCCGATGCGTGCCTTCAGCAACACCGGGTTGACCGGCTTGTGCAGGTAGTCCTCGGCGCCCAGTTCGATGCAGCGCGCGATGTTGGCCACGCCTTCGAGCGACGAGGTCACGATCACGGGCAGGTCGCTCAGCGCCGCATCCTGGGTCAACGCCTCCAGCACCTGGAAGCCGTTCATCTCGGGCATTTCCACGTCGAGCAGCATCAGGTCGAAGTGCTCCTGGCGCAGGAGTTCGAGCGCCATGCGCCCGTTCTCGGCACAGCGCACGGTGTGGCCCTGCAGTTCGAGGTTGCGGGTCATCAGCAGGCGGTTGACCTTGTTGTCGTCGGTCACCAGCAGATGCGCCGGCGCGTGGCGAAGATCAACCATGGCCCAGCGCCGCCAGGGCCGCGGCGGCCCGTTCGTATTCGGCTTGCAGCGTGGCCAGGGCATCGGGCGACGTCGCCGCCGGCAGCCCGGCCAGCTCCAGCTCGCGTGCCATCTCGGCGAGCCCCGACGCGCCGAAGGTCAGGCTGTTCGACTTGAGCGAATGCGCCGCACGGCGGAAGGCCTCGGCATCGCCGGCCTCGCGTGCCTCGCGCAGTTCCGACAGCATCACGGGCGCCTCTTCGAAGAAGGTCTGCAGCAGTTCCTGCACGAAATCCGCACCCGCGGTGTCCTGGAGTTCTGCGAAGACGGTGCCGTCGATGGCGTTGCTCATGGAAGTCTCCTCGTCCGTCATGTCGACGTTCCCTTGCGCGGCGATGCGCTGTTCAACGCGGCGATCAGCCGGTCGACGCGGATCGGCTTCGTGATGTAGTCGTCCATGCCGGCCGCGATGCACATCTCTTCGTCGCCCTGCATGGCGTTGGCGGTCATGGCCACGATGTAGGGCCGCTGCAGCGGGTTCATCAGCGCGCAGATGCGCCGCGTCGCGTCCAGGCCGTCCAGCTCCGGCATCTGCACGTCCATCAGCACCACGTCGTAAGGCTGGCGCTGCACCGATTCGACGGCCTCCAGGCCGTTGGACGCGAGGTCCGCGCGGTAGCCCATCTGCTGCAGCAGGCGCATCGCGAGCTTCTGGTTCACCGCGTTGTCCTCGGCCAGCAGGATGCGCAGCGGGTGCCGCGCGGCTATGGTCGGGTCGATCGACGGCTTGACGGCCGCGCCCGGCGGCGTCGGCACCGGAGGCGATGGCGCGGTCGATGTCGATGTCGACGCAGGCCGCTCGTGCGCCAGCAGGTTCACCAGCGTGTCGAAGAGCTGCGACTGGTGGATGGGCTTCGACAAGCGCGCGTCGAAGAGCGGTGCCGCATCGCCGACCTCGCGCTCGCCGGCGGAGCTGAACAGCACCAGCGGCAGCTTGCCGCGGACCGCGCGGATGCGCTTCGCCAGCGTGATGCCGTCCATCTGCGGCATGTGCATGTCGAGGATGGCAAGGTCGAAGACGTCGCCGTCGTCGATCCACTGAAGCGACTGCGCCGGCGATTCGGTCTCGCGCGCGTCCATGCCCCATTTGCCGACCTGGGCGGCGAGCACGCGGCGGTTGGTCGCGTTGTCGTCCACCACCAGCACGCGCTTGCCCTGCAGTTCCAGATGCAGGCCCGGGTCGATGCGGCGCCGGCTCGGCGGCGACTCGGCGATCGGCGCCTCGATGGTGAAGAAGAAGGTCGAGCCGGTGCCCGGCCCATCGCTTTCGACCCACATGGTGCCGCCCATCAGCTCGGCCAGCCGCTTGCTGATCGCCAGGCCGAGCCCGGTGCCGCCGTATTTGCGCGTGGTGCTGGAGTCGGCTTGCGAGAAGGACTGGAACAGCCGCGACATGCCTTGCGCGCTCAGGCCGATGCCGGTGTCGCGCACGGCGAAGGTCAAGGCCGCATTGCCGTCGGCCAGGGGCCGCGAGGCGACCGTCAGCACCACCTCGCCGGCCTCGGTGAACTTCACCGCATTGCTCAGCAGGTTCAGCATGACCTGGCGCAGCCGCGTGAGGTCGCCGTCGACACCCGCGGGCACGTCGCCCTCGAACACGTAGGCCAGGTCGAGGTGCTTCTCGCTCGCGCGGGTCGACACCAGGTCGAGCGCCGACTCCACGCACTCGCGCAGATCGAAAGGATGCGCCTCGATGTCCATCCGGCCGGCCTCGATCTTCGAGTAGTCGAGGATGTCGTTGATGATGGTCAGCAGCGCGTCGCCCGATTCGCGGATGGTCGACACGTAGTCCTGCTGGTCGGTGTCGAGCTTCGTGTCGAGCAGCAGGCCGCTCATGCCGATCACCGCATTCATCGGCGTGCGGATCTCGTGGCTCATGGTCGCGAGGAAGGCGCTTTTGGCCTCGTTGGCCGCCTCGGCCGCGGCACGCGCCTCTTTCGCTTCGTTGAACAGCCGCGCGTTCTGGATGGCGACGACGGCCTGGTCGGCGAAGGTCTCCAGCAGCTTGATCTCCTTCTGTGCGAAGGGCCCCGTGGGCTGCCGCGCGACGTGCAGCGAGCCGAAGTTGCGGCCCTCCCAGAACAGCGGCGCGATCATGATGGCGTAGTTGCCGATCTTGCCGACGAGGTCGCGCATGAACGGAGGCAGGTTCGGCTCGGCCTGCACGTCGGGCACGTGCAGCACGTCCGGCCCGGCCATGGCCTGGCCGATCGTCGAGTTGTCGATCGGCCGGGGGTAGAAGCGCTCCAGCGCCTGGCGCGCCGAGCCGCGGTGCGCGGCCAGTTGCACCATGCCGTCCTCGCCGTTCAGCGAGATGCCGAGCTGCGCCCCCGCGAACAGGCGCTGGCAGCAGTCGAGGATCTTCTCGAACACCGGCTGCGGGTTCTCCATCGATTCGCTGATGACCTGCAGCACGTCGGCGGCGGCGGTCTGCCGCTCCAGCGCGTCGCGCGTCTCGTTGTAGAGGCGCACGTTCTCCATGGCCACCACCGCCTGGTCGGCGAAGAGCTGGATCTGGTCCATCTGCCGCTGCGAGGTCTGGCCAGGCTCGGGCCACGCCATGCTGATCGCGCCGATCGGCACCCCGTCCTTGAGCATGGGCGCGGCGATCAGGCGGCGCCAGCTGCCGGTGTTGGCCAGCGTGCGGTCGTAGGCCGGGTCGCTCGCGACGTCGTCGTTCGACAGCACCCGGCGCTCGAGGATGGCCCGGCCGTTCATCTGGTGCGGATCGGGCGGCGCGGGGAACTTGGTGCGTGCGGCCTCCAGCGCGGCCGGCGGCCAGTTGCGCGCCTCGGCCATGCGGACCAGGCTGCCGTCGTAGACGAAGATGGCCGCCGCCGGGCCGTTGAACAGCCACATCGTGCAGTCCAGGATGGCGTCGAACACCGGCTTCACGTCGGTCGGCGATTCGTTGATGGCGCGCTGCACGTCGCTCACCGCGGTCTGGTATTCGAGCGATTCGGTGAGTTCTGCCGTGCGCTCCTCGACCTTCTTCAGCGCCTCCTGCGCCTCGTTGAAGAGCCGCGCGTTCTCCAGCGCCAGCCCCATGCTCGCGGCCACGTTTTCGAGCAGCCTGATCTCGTGCGGGCCGAAGGCGTATTCGCGCTCATGGTTCTGCAGCGCGATGATGCCGAGCACCCGGTCGCTGCCGATGATGGGCACCGCCACGACCGAGTGCGCCCAGTCGGTGCCGGGCGCGGGCGCAAGCCCGATCTGCGTCTGCTCTTCCCGCGTGTTGCACAGGCCGACCTCGCGCCGGTGCAGCAGCAGGTCGGCCAGGGGGTCGTCCCTGTCCAGCGGACGCGGCGGAGGCAGGGGCAGGGGCTGCCCATGCTCGTAGCGGTACAGCACCTGGATGAAGTCGGTCTTGTCGTCCCACCAGACGATGCTCACGTCGCCGGAATCGAACAGCTCGCGCAGCCGGTCGCCCACGAGGTCGACGATGGCCTCGAAGCCGAGCTTGGCCGCCATGCCCCGCTGGATGCTGTTGATGAGCGCGAGTTCGTCGGTGCCGCGCGCACGCGCCGGGCTGCCCGCGCGGCTCGCGCGCTTCGTGGGGGTTCGAGACCGGGACTGAGCCATGCGCATCGGCCTTCAGCGATCGTCGTATGAATGCGCGGGGTGCGCGCACGGGATGAAGCGTTGTGGAGTCTAGCGGCGAAGGTGCGATTTCCGCATGGGAGCAGCACCGTGTCCGACGCCCGAAACGCGCCGCACCGGGGCCGGCGGCGCACCCCGGGCTGCCCGAAACGGCGCTCCGGACAACGACTTATCGACGTTGCCGGTTTTTGAGCGTAAGCTAGAAAAAGGTTCTATCTGTCGATCGCGGGGGGATCTTGTTCTTCATGAAGAACAAGAAGAACGAGAAGCGTTGGCGAGTGAGGAAATCCTGCGGCGGAAGACCAGTTCAGAAGGCATCGACATCGACATCGACTGCGGAGAACACATGGACCTGAGGAGTGAACAGCTCGCCGACGGCGTGGAGAAGATCAGCCTCGTCGGGCGAATGGACAGCATCGGCGGCCACGACATCAACCAGCGCCTGGCCGCGCTGGTGGCGAGCCGCAAGCTCATGGCCGTGGTGGACCTGTCCGAGGTGTCTTTCCTGGCATCCATCGGCATCCGCACCCTGGTGGTCAACGCCAGGGCGCAGTCGATGCGCGGTGGCGTGATGGCGCTGGCGAACCCGCAACCCATCGTGGCGGAGGTGCTCAAGATGGCAGGCATCGACACGATCATCCCGGTGTATCCCGACGTCGATTCCGCCTTCAGTGCGCTGGTGGCGGCAGGCGAAAGCCGCTGATGTCTGCCATCGACGGAGGCCGGCAGGCCTCCCTGACCGTCGGCCGCGAACTGCACGATTTGTCGCGGGTGAGCGCGTGGGTGCACGACTGGGCCGAGCGCCAGCACCTGCCGGATCGGGTGGTATCGAACCTCGACCTCTGCTCGGCCGAAGTGGTGACGAACATCATGAGCCACGGCCGCTGCGACGGCGCGCAGCACATCTGCCTGCGCCTGGGTTGGCAGGGCGAGAACGTCTCGCTCGAGGTGGAAGACGAAGGCGGCGAATTCGACCCGCGGCAGGTGCCGCAGCCGGCGCCTGTCACCAGCATCCACGATGCTCGAATCGGCGGCTGGGGCATCCCGATCATGCGCCGCTTCTCCGACGACCTGCGCTACAGCCACCACGACGGACGCAACTGCCTGACCCTGTTGTTCCGGGCGACGGCACCGCCCTGAGCCGAAGTCCATGCCCAACCCCAGCATGAACGGCGCCTTGCCCCAGGGTGTCGTTCTCCCCACAGCAACGAGATAGCAACGAGGAGTATTCAGATGGGAACTGCAGCCAAGACCTCACCCAGCATCGATGCCCAGAGCGCGCTCGCCGCGCAGGCCGCCCTGGCCTCGCAGGGCAACGGCGAGTCTTCGTCGTCGGGCGTCGACAAGATGCGCGAGTTGCTGTTCGGCAACCAGATGCAGGACTACGACAAGCGCTTCTCCGTCATGGAGGAGCGCTTCCAGCTGCGGCTGCGCGACCTGGAGGCGGAGTCGTCCCGCAACCTGGCCAGCCTCGAGGCCACGATGAAGAAGCAGCTCGAATCCGTCGCCGGCCAGTTCCGCGAAGAGAAGGAGCTGCGCGCCGACGGCGACAAGGAGCTCGAACGCAGCCAGCGCGAGCACAGCCAAGCGCTCGAAAAGCGCATCGCCCAGATGTCGGAGCAGCTGGCGCGGCAGGAGCGCGAGTTCACCGACCGGCTGAGCCACGAGATCCAGGGGCTGCGCGAAGAAATGCGCCGCCGCCAGGACGACGCCCGCGCCACCATGGAGCGGATGTTCGCCGAACTCAGCCACGTCAAGACCGATCGCAACCTGCTGGCGGGCCTGTTCGTCGAGATCGCCAAATGCCTGAACCAGGACGTGGCGCCCAAGGCCGCCGGCATCGGTGGCGAGCGCTGAACATCAGGGCGATGGCGCCCGGCCCATGCGGGCGGCATGACGTCAAGGCGAGGGCACGGTGAACGCACGCCTGTCCCTCACCGCTGCCAATGAACCCGGTGGCCCGGCGCCGGATGAAGACCCCAGGGAACGGCTGGCCAGGCTGCTGCTGGAGCTGGCGCGCTGCGTCGACCCGAGCGTCGCCATCACGTTGCCGCCGACCCGCCAGCACATCGACCCACGGCTGGAGGCCATGCGCGACGTGCTGCTGGAGCGTGAGCAGGCCGCGCTGGCGCGACTGGAGAAGAAGCTCGACGACCCGCAGGCCTTTGCCGATGCGGTGAGCGGCGTGCTGCCGGCCGCCTTCGCGCGCGCCGCGGCGCAGCACGACCAGCTGGGCCAGGCACTCGCCCCCAGCGTCGAGCGCGCGGCGCAGGCCTCGATCCGCAAGAACCCGGGGACGATGGTCGACATCCTCTACCCGGTCATGGGGCCGGCGATTCGCAAGGCGATCGCCGAGACGCTGGACGGCACGCTGCAGTCGCTCAACCAGGCGCTCAAGTACGGCCTGTCGTGGCGCGGTCTCAAGTGGCGCATCGAGGCGTGGCGCAGCGGCAGCACCTTCGCCGACGTGGTGCTGCGGCACACGGCGGTGTTCCGGGTCGAGCACCTGTTCCTGGTGCACCGCAAGACCGGCCTGCTGCTCGCGCACGTGGCGCGGGACGATGCGACCTCTCGCGACCCGCAGCTGGTGTCGGCCATGCTGTCGGCGATCCAGGATTTCGTGCGCGATTCATTCGACGAGTCCACCGGCGGCGCGTCCGGTGAAGGCAGCGGTGGTGGCGGCCGCAGCATCGACAGCCTGCGCCTGGGCGATCTTCTGTTGTGGTGCGAAGAGGGGCCGTCCGCCTTCCTGGCCGCGGTGATCCACGGCAACCCGCCGCCCCAGCTGCGCGCGCGCCTGGCCGAGACGCTAGGCGCCGTGCACGACCGCTCGGGCGTGGCGCTGCAGGAATTCGAAGGCGACACCGATCCTTTCGAAGAGACCACCGAGCAGCTGCGGCCCTGCCTGCTGTCGCAGGCGCCCGAGCGGCAACGGCGCTACAGCCCGCTGCTCTGGCTCATCCCGCTGGTCTTGCTGGCGCTGCTGGGCTGGTGGGTGGCGCAGCGTGTCGTCGAGCGGCAGCGCGTCAACAACTACGTCGCGGCGCTGCAGGAGCAGCCCGGCATCGTGGTGACCGGTGCCGAGCGCCGTGACGACCGGTGGCTGGTGTCGGGTCTGCGCGACCCGCTGGCCGTGCCGCCCGAAAGCCTGCTGCCGCCGAAGCTGGACCCGTCGCGCGTTGCCGGGCGCTGGGAGCCCTACCAGGCGCTTCACCCGGCCATCATGCTCAAGCGCCTGAAGGCCACGCTCGATCCGCCGCCGACGGTGAGCATGGTGCAGGACGGCGGCGGCATCCGCGTCACCGGCAATGCGTCGCAGCGCTGGCTCGACAAGGCGCGTGCCTATGCGCTGACGCTGCCGGCCGGCGCGCCGGTGGTCGACCTCAGTGCGCTGCAGGACGTGCAGGACCCTGACTTCATCCGCCTGCGCGACGCCATCCAGGCCCGCCTGATCCATTTCGACTTCAGCATGCCGCGGCCATCGGCCGACCAGGAGGCCAAGCTCGACGCCACCGCCGCCGACATGCGCGAGCTGGTCCAGGTGGCACGCACGCAGGGCTTCCCGGTCAAGGTGAACATCGTCGGCCACGCCGATGCGACCGGCAAGGACACCTCGAACCTGGCGCTGAGCATCGGGCGCGCGGAGGTCGTTCGCTCGATGCTGCGCGCGCGCGGCGTCGACCCGGCCGTGCTGTTCGTGCGCGGCGCGGGTCCGCTCGAGCCCCTGCGTGCCGGGGCCAGCGAGGACGAGATGTCGATGAACCGGCGCGTCTCCTTCGGCGTGTCCACGGGGGACTGAGTCCACATTCATGCTTCAGAAAAAAATCTGTTTGCTGGGCGCTTTCGGCGTCGGCAAGACCAGCCTGGTTCGCCGCTTCGTCGACACCATCTTCTCGGACACCTACCTGACCACCGTCGGCGTGAAGATCGACAAGAAGGTCATCGCGGTCGGCGCCGGCGAGCTCGCGCTGATCCTCTGGGACATCGCCGGCGAAGACGAAGTCGCGGCGGTCCGCGTGAGCTACCTGCGCGGCGCGGCCGGCTATCTGCTGGTGGTGGACGGCACGCGGCCCGAGACGCTGGACACGGCCGAGTCGATCCACCGCCGCATCGTCGCCGAGCTGGGCGCCGTGCCCTTCTTCGTGCTGCTCAACAAGGCGGACCTGAAGGAAGACTGGGCGCTCCCGCCGGCGCGCATCGAAGCGCTGGAGGCGGCGGGCTGGTCCTTCCACCGCACGAGCGCCAAGACCGGCATGGGCGTGGAAGAGACCTTCCGGGCCCTCGCGGAGCGACTCGCAGGCTAGCCGGAGCGGCCATGCTCGACCTGCCGCCGCGCATCTCCGATTCGCTCCTGGCGCTGGTGCATGCGCAGCGCGTGCTGGCGTACCTGGTCGTCGACGAGGCCCAGGACGTGGTGCAGTCGGGCGGGCACCTGGCGCATTACGGCCTGGCCGAACTTCGCTACGGTGCGCCTGCGGCGGAGCAACTGCTGTTTCTGGAAGGCCTGCTTCCGCTCGCCGAGACGCCCTTCTTGATCCGGTCGATGGAGATGCCCAGCGGCCGCGTGGCCGACGTGCACTTCTTCGCCGACGAGGACACGGTGTGGGTGCTGCTGCTCGACGTGACCGCCGAGTACGAGGAAACCCGCCTGGTGCAGCAGAAGGCCTACGACATGACGCTGCTGAGCCAGCGCGAGGCGCGGCTCATCGCGCAGCTCGAAGCCACCAACCTGGAGCTGACACAGGCGCATCGCGAGCTCGCCACCTCGCGCGAGGCCCTGCAGGCCGCGCACGACCGCTTGCGGCAGGAGCTGAGCGAGGCGGAGCTCTACGTCCGCGCGATCCTGCCCGCGCCTTTCTCGGAGCCATGGACGGTCGACTGGCGCTTCGTGCCCACCAACGAGCTGGGCGGCGATTGCTTCGGCTACCACTGGGTCGATGACGCGCATTTCGCGATCTACCTGATCGACGTCTGCGGCCATGGCGTGGGTTCGGCGCTGCTGTCGGCGTCGATGACGGAGACATTGCGCTCGCAGGCGCTCGCACACGTGGACTTTCGCAGTCCGGCGGCGGTGCTCACGGCACTGAACCAGGCCTACCAGATGGAGCGGCACGGCGAGCTGTTCTCGACGGTCTGGTACGGCGTGTTCGGCCGCGCGGCCCGGGAGCTGCGCTACGCCTCCGCGGGGCATCCGCCGGCCTTCGTGGTCGATGGGGGCGGCGCAGCGGCAGCCGGCCGTTCGTTGCCGGCCGGCGGGCCGTGCGTGGGCATCTCGCCGGCGGCGCGCTACGAGGAACAGGCCTGCCTTCTCACGTCGCCGGCAAGGCTCTATGTGTTCAGCGACGGCACCTACGAGGTCACCCGGCCCGACGGCTCGATGGTGCAGTTCGCCGAGATGGCCGACATCCTCGCCGGGCCGGCCCAGGCCGGTTCATCCGAGCTGGATCGCCTGCTGGCCTACGCGCGGGACGCGCATGGGCCGGGTGTGTTGGAGGATGATTTCACGATCGTCAAGATGGCGTTGTGAGCGCGGCAGCTCGTCGCATGGCCGGCTCCAGGCCCGCACGCAGGTGTCCGATCACCTTCGTCAAGGGTTCCGATGGCAGGTCGTTTTTTCTGAGGAACGCCTGCCACAAGGCTTGACGCGATGGGTCGTTTGCGAACGCGTCGCTGAGTCCCAGTGGCAGCAGATGCGGCACCATCGTTCCGCGCCGAACGAAAGTCGCGCTGATGGCGCGCGCGAGCATGCCTGGATTCAAGGTTTCGCGAGCCAGCAGCACCGACAGGTCCAGATAGTCCTTGAGGCGGGTGTTGGCCATGCCCAGCATGACGATCGCGTGCAGCTTCTCCGAGACGACGGTGTAGATCGGATAGGTCCGCAGGCGCGGCGCCGGGAGATCGGAAATCAGCACGGGGTAGACCGCGTCGACCGGGCCCGGCGTTACCGCATCTCCGAAGCCGACATCGATCTGGGTCTTGCAGCGTGCGTTGGCAACGTTCCCGTCGATCGTGATGCGAGCGCCGCCGTAGCCGGCGTCTTTTCGGATCTCGAGCGTCTTGATGGATGCCGGATCGAACTGGATTCCGTCATCGACCTTCACGCTGGCGATATCGCGAAAGCAAGCCGCAACGGACGCCAGATCGCTTGCCCCGAATCCCAGCAGATCGACGTCACGCGTCGCGCGGTGCGGCATGTCGTACCAGAGGGTGAACAGCAGGGCTCCCTTGAGCAGGAAACGATCGGCATGCGAAGACTTGCCAAGTCGAAACAGCATGCGCTCGAGCGCGAACCGCACGAGCACCTGGTTGAAGTCCACGCCTTGCGCCTTGGCAATGTTCAAGAGCCGCGCGCGCACCGATGCGGCAAGGTCCCTGGTCATTCAAGTGTTTCGAGGTAAGGGCGCATGACCTTTTCGACACGACAGATCTGGGCGTAGTGCCACAGTTCGTCCACCGTGGCTTTCTTCTGGGTCCAGGCATCCCTCAGTGCTTCGAGTGCCACGTCCGGCCCGATTTTGTTCCGGTGCTTGAAGCAGTCGGCCACTGTCTTGGCGACGCCGTAGACGCGCAGTTCAACCTGATCGAGCTCCTTCAGTTCGATGCCGGCGGAATAGGCATCGCCCGAAGACTGGACCATTCTGACGGGCGGGTAGTCGATCTTCGGCACGTGGCTCCCGCGCGGCATCGCAATCCACACGTCGCGCGGAAGCTGCGTGGTCAGCTCGTGAAACTGGAGCGCCGTGAGCAAGCAGAACACGGCCTGCGGCACCTTGACGGAGATCGCGACGAGGCTGTTGTGCTCCGAGCCGATCTGCTCCGGCAGGCGATAGAGGCCGCGGCCCACTTTCTCGAGCCGACCGGCCGCGGTCATGCGCGTCAGGACGACCCGGGGGACCTCGACCGCATCCAGATCGCTGGGGCGCAGCATGCCCTTTCGGGCGAGAAGATCAAGGATGCGACGGTCGTGACTGTGTTGCAGCATGAGGGCTGCAGTATGTTCCATTTCTTCGTCAAATAAAAATATCTGACGAAATTAAGGAACATGCAGGCCGGGGGCGAACCCCGCCTTCAGTACAACCCGAGCTGCCGCCCCTGCAGCCGTGCCAGCCCCAGCAGCGCATCGGTGAAGGGCGTCTTCACGCCGGCATGCTGCCCCAGCTCGCGCACCGCGGACACCAGCGCGTCCAACTCCACGGGCCGTCCGGCTTCGACGTCCTGCAGCATCGAGGTCTTGAAGGCGCCCAGCTTGCGTGTGACCGTGTGGCGGTCTTCGGGGCTTTCGGCGATCGGCACGCCGATGCGTTCGCCGATCTCGCGGGCCTCGAGCATGATGGTGGAGATCAAACCGCGCACCAGGTCGTCCTGCAGGATCAGGTCGGTGGTGGCGCCGGTCAGTGCGCTGATGGGGTTGACCGTCATGTTGCCCCAGAGTTTGTACCAGACGTCTTTCTGGATCTGCGCCGAGAGGCGGGCCTCGAAGCCGGCCTGCTTCAGCAGGGCCTCGAGTTCCTTGGCACGCGGCGTCGGTTCGCCCGAGGGCTCGCCGATGATCAGGCCGTTGCCGAAATGATGGCGAACCACGCCGGGCCCGTCGAGCGAGCAGCTCGCATGCACCACGCAGCCGATCACGTGGCGCGCCGGGATGGCGGCGTCGATGCGGCCACCCGGGTCGACCGCCTCCAGTTGCGTGCCGGCCAACGGGCCGCCGAAGCCGCCTTGCAGGAACCACCACGGCACGCCGTTCATGGCGGTCAGCACGACGGTCTCGGGGCCCAGCAGCGGTGCGATGCGCTCGGCAACGGCGGCCAGCGCGGGCGCCTTCACGGCGACCACCACGATGTCCTGCACGCCCAGTTCTTCGGGGTCGACCACGGCGTTGACCGTGACGCGGGTGCGCACGTCGCCGCGCATCAGGCTGAGGCCGTCGCGCTGCAGCGCTTCCAATGTGGCGCCGCGCGCCACCACGTTGAGGCGGCAGCCGGCCTGCGCGAGGCCGACGCCGATCCAGCCGCCGATGGCACCGGCGCCGTAGATGCAGACTTTCATGGTTTCTCAGTGCTTGTAGCTGTCGTCGATGCGGTCGACCTGGCGCACGAGGGCGTCGAACACGTCCTGCCCGCCACCGTGCTTGGGGTTGAACTGCAGCGCGTCGCGCGTGCATCTGCGGGCGATGTCTTCCGAGACGGGGATCGGCGCACCCATCGACAGCGTGGCCATCTGGATCTCGCAGGCGCGCTGCAGCGTCCAGAGGATGGCGAAGGTCTGCGGCAGCGTCTGGCCCCAGGCCAGCAGGCCGTGGTTGCGCAGGATCACGGCCGGGCGGCTGCCGATGCTCTTCAACAGCCGCGGGCCTTCGTCGGCATGGATCGTGATGCCCTCGAAGTCGTGGTACGCCACCATGTCGTGCAGCTGCGCGGTATAGAAGTTGGTCTGCTGCAAGCCGCCTTGGAGGCAGGCCACGGCCACGCCGGCGGTGGTGTGGGTGTGCATCACGCAATGGGCATCGGGCAGGCCGTCGTGGATGGCGGCATGCACGGTGAAGCCGGCCGGGTTGACCGGGTGGCGCGAGCCGTCGAGCACCTTGCCTTGCAGGTCGATCTTGACCAGGTTGCCGGCCGTGACCTCGCTGTAGTGCAGGCCGAAAGGATTGATCAGGAACTGCTTCTCGCCCCCGGTCACGCTGTCGGGCAGCCGCACCGTGATGTGGTTGTAGATCATCTCGGTCCAGCCCAGCATTGCGAAGACGCGATAGCAGGCGGCCAGTTGCAGGCGCGCCTCCTGCTCGTCGGGGTGGATGGCGGGGCGCGCCGGCGTAGCGACCGGCGTGGCGAGGGGGGTGTTCATCTGCAGTTCCTTTCTTGGATGAACCTGTCACGCATGAAGCCACCGGCTTGTCGGGAGACACCGAAGAACCGGCTTTGCCGGGCCGCTGGTGTCGTCCCCTCGAAAGGGGAGGCGGCTGCACGAAGTGAGCAAGCAACGGGGGGGGCTATCCCTCCGCGGTGAAGCCGATCTGCTTCACGATGGGAGCCCACTTGGCGGTGTCTTTCTTCAGCAGATCGGCGAGTTCGGCCGGCGACGAGGACATCGCCTCCAGTCCGAAGGTGGCCAGGCCGTCGATCACGTCCTTCTGCGCGAGCGCGGTCTTCATCGCCGCGTTGGCGCGCGCCACGACCTCGGGCGAGGCCTTGGCCGGCAGCAGGAAGGCGAACCACTCGCTGTGCGTGGCGTTCTTGATCCCCTGCTCTTCGTAGGTGGGCACATCGGGCGCGAAGCGGCTGCGCTTGGCGCCGGAGACGCCGAGGATGCGGACCTTGCCCGATGCCAGGTGCTGCGTGATGTCGCCGATGGGCCCCGACACCGCCGCCACGTTGCCGCCCAGCAGGTCCAGCATGGCGGGTTGCGTGCCGCGGTAGGCCGCGTGCTTCAGGTCCACGTTCGCGTTCTTTCCCAGCAGCGCGCCGAGGAAGTGCGGCGTCGAGCCGGCCGCCGGCGAGCCGAAATTGGCGCCATCGGGGTTGGCCTTGGCCCAGGCCAGGTACTCGGGCACCGATTTGACCGACACGGGCACCGCCGGGCCGACGGCGAAACCGAAGTCGAACTGGCAGGCCACCGTGACGGGCGTCAGGTCGACCGCCGGGTCGTACGGCAGCTTCTTGTAGATGTGCGGATAGATCGTGAGGATGGAGGTGGGCGTCTGCAGGATGGTCGTGCCGTCGGCCGGCTGTCCCTTGACGTAGGTGACGGCGATCTGGCCGCCGGCGCCGGTGCGGTTTTCGACCACCACGGCCTTGCCGTAGTCGGGCTGCAGGCGGGTGGCGACGCGGCGGCACAGCGTGTCGGAGGTGCCACCGGCGGCGAAGCCGGTGATCAGGCGCGCGGTCTCGAAGGGCTGGGCCTGGGCCCAGGCGTGCTGGCCCAGGCTCGCGAGCAGGGCAGATGCGCCGGTGGTCTGCAGCAGGTGGCGGCGGGTGAGGGTCATGATGGAATGTCTCCGTTGAGGCGTTTCAAGACTCGTCGCGCAGCCATGTCACTGCGCCCGAGTGCGTCACGGCGCCCTGGTGGCTGGGGCGCACGGTGAGCGCGTATTTTTCCAGCAAGCCCGTGTGCCGCACCCCCGTGTTTGCCTGACGTCCGGCCAGCCGCGCGGCGATTTCCGCATCGTCCAGCTCGACCGTGATGCTGCGCGCGTCGGCCCGTGCGTTGATGGCCACGATGTCGCCGTCGCGCAGCGCGGCGATGGGCCCGCCGTCCGCCGCCTCGGGGCCTGCGTAGCCGATGCACAGGCCGCGCGTGGCGCCCGAGAAGCGGCCGTCGGTCAAGAGCGCCACCTTGTCGCCCATGCCCTGGCCGTAGAGCAGCGCGGTGATGCCCAGCATCTCGCGCATGCCGGGGCTGCCCTTGGGCCCTTCGTTGCGGATGACGATCACGTCGCCGGCCTGGTAGCGGCGGTTCTGCACCGCCGTCTGCGCCTCTTCCTCCGAGTCGAAGACGCGCACCGGGCCGCGATGCACCAGCGTCTTCAGGCCGGCGGTCTTGAGCAAGGCGCCGTCGGGGCACAGGTTGCCCTTGAGCACGGCCAAGCCGCCGTCGCGCGTGATCGGGTCGCCGGCCTTGCGCACCACTTGCCCATCCGGCTCGGGTGCCCCGGCCAGTTCTTCCGACAGCGTGCGGCCGGTGAAGGTGAGCACGTCACCGTGCAGATGCCCCTGCTCCAGCAGCGTGCGCAGGATCACGCCGGCGCCGCCGATGTAGAACACGTCGCGCGCCAGGTAGCGGCCGCCGGGGCGCAGGTCGGCGATGAGCGGCGTGCGCGCGAACACCTCGGCCACGTCGTCCAGGTGGAACTTGATGCCGGCCTCGTGCGCGATGGCCGGCAGGTGCAGCGCGGCATTGGTCGAGCCGCCGGTGGCCGAGACCACCGCGCAGGCGTTCTCCAGCGCCTGGCGCGTCACGATGTCGCGCGGCAGCGGGCCGTCGCCCATCACTGCCTTCATGAGCTGCTTCGCGGCGCGGCGCATCAGCGGCGCGCGCTCGCTGAACACGGCCGGCACCATGCTGGAGCCGATCGGCGCGAGGCCCAGCGCCTCGGACACCATGCCCATGGTGTTGGCGGTGAACTGGCCGGCGCAGGCGCCGGCGGTGGGCAGGCAGGCGCGGCTCATGGCCTCGAGCTCGTCGGGCGTGGCGTCGCCGGCCAGCACCTTGCCGATGGTCTCGTAGGTGTCGACCACGTTGAGGTCGCGCCCCTCGGGGCCCGGCATCTGGCCCGGCAACGCGGAGCCGCCGTGCACGAAGACGCTGGGCACGTTGCAGCGGACCATGCCCATCATCAGGCCCGGCAGATTCTTGTCGCAGGCGCCGATCGCGAAGATGCCGTCCCACTGGTGGCCGCGGGTGGAGGCCTCGACGCTGTCGGCGATCAGCTCGCGCGAGATCAGCGAGAAGCGCATGCCCGAATGGGCCATGGTCAGGCCGTCGCTCACCGACACCACCGGGCATTCGTGCGGCGTGCCGCCGCCGGCGTAGATGCCGGTCTTGGCATGCTGCGCCTGGTCGCGCAGGTTGAGGTTGCAGGGGCTCATCTCGCCGCCGGTGTGAAAGACGCCGACGTGCGGGCGCGCGATGTCCTCGTCGTCCTGGCCCAGCGCATGCAGAAAGCTGCGCGTGGTGGCGCGGATGGTGCCCTCGCGGATGATCGCGGAGCGGAAGCGCTTGGGGTCGTCGCTCATGGGTCGGGCGCTCTCAGTACGTGCCGCCCTTGGGCGCATCCTTGACCGCCGACTTGAAGCGGGCAGCCAACGCGCTGGTAGCGCGAACGAGCAGGTTGGTGTCGAGGCCGACCGCGACGAAGCGCGCACCCAAATCCAGGTACTTCTGTGCCAGCGTCTCGTCGGGCGTCAGGATGCCGGCGGCCTTGCCGGCGCGGCCGATGCGCGCGATGGCGTCCTCGATCGCCGCCTGTACTTCGGGATGGCCCGCGTTGCCGATGTGTCCCATGGACGCCGAGAGGTCGGCCGGGCCGATGAAGACGCCGTCCACGCCGTCGACCGCCGCGATGGCATCGAGGTTGTCCAGTGCCTCCCGGGTCTCGGCCTGCACCAGCAGGCAGACCTGCTCGTTGGCTTCCTTCGCGTAAGCCGGGAAGCGGCCCCAGCCCGATGCCCGCGCGCCGCCCATGCCGCGGATGCCGTGCGGCGGGTAGCGCATGGCGCGCACGATGGCCTGCGCCTGCTCGGCCGTGTCGACCATCGGCACCAGGATGGTCTGCACGCCCAGGTCGAGGTACTGCTTGATGAGCGCGGTGCCCGCATCGCCGTGGCCCAGCGGCACGCGTGCAATGGCATTGACGCCGGGGTAGGCCGCGATGGCCTGCGCCTGCTGCAGGATGCTGCGCAGGCCGTTGGGCGAATGCTCGCCGTCGATCAGCAACCAGTCGAAGCCGGCACCGGCGCAGATCTCGGTGCTGTAGGCATCGGCCAGGCCGAGCCAGAGGCCGATCTGGGCGCGCTTGGCGGCGAGGGCCTGCTTGAAGGGGTTCGCGGGGGTTTGCATGGTCGTGTTCTTGTTCGTAATTTCAGACGAAGCGGAAGGCGATCGAACCCAGGGGGCCGTAGTCGGCATGGAAGGTGTCGCCGGGCTTGGCCGTGGTGGGGCGCGTGAAGGAGCCGCCCAGCACGACCTCGCCGGCCTCCAGGCATTCGCCCCAGGGCGCCAGCTTGTTGGCGAGCCAGGCCACGCCGGTGGCCGGGTGGTTGAGCACGGCGGCGGCCAGGCCCGATTCTTCGATCACGCCGTTCTTGTAGAGCAGCGCTCCGACCCAGCGCAGGTCCACCGCATCGGGCTTCACCGGCCGGCCGCCGGTCACGATGCCGGCATTGGCCGCGTTGTCGGCGATGGTGTCGAAGACCTTGCGCATGGCGCCGCTCTCGCGGTCGAATTGCTCGATGCGCGCGTCGATGATCTCGATGGCGGGCACCACGTAGTCGGTGGCGGCCAGCACGTCGAAGATGCTGACGTTCGGCCCCTGCAGCCGCTTGCCGAGCACGAAGGCGAGCTCGACCTCGATGCGCGGTGCGATGAAGCGGGTGAAGGGAATGTCGCCGCCCTGCTCGAAGAACATGTCGTCGAGCAGCGTGCCGTAGTCGGGCTCGGTGATCTGGCTGGCCTGCTGCATGGCGCGCGAGGTCAGGCCGATCTTGTGCCCGCGGACGATCCGGCCTTCGCTGAGCTTGGTCTTCACCCATTCGCGCGAGATGGCGTAGCCGTCTTCGATGGTCATCTCGGGATGGCGCAGCGAGAGATGCCGCACCTGCAGGCGCGACTTCTCGCTTTCGTGCAGTTCGGCCGCGAGTTGCTGGATCAGCTTCTTGTCGAGCATGTCATGGCGCCTGGAAGAGAGGATGCAGGTTGCCGCACTTGCCGTCGTACACCAGGCCGGGGCTTTCGTCGATCTGCAGTGTGATGCCGACGTGGCGCTTCGCGAGCAGCGGTGCGACGTGCTGCTTCAGGCGTTCGAGCAAGGCGTCGCCCACGCGCTTCTTGACGGCGTCGGAGCGTCCGCCGGCCATGCGCAGGTTCAGGTAGATGAAGCCATGGTCGCCCGAACCATCGGCCACCGCGTAGTGCGCGGCCGGATAGGCCAGCACGCGCGTGCCACCGGTGGGGAACACTTGCCGGTCCTGGTCGTCGCGCTGCGCGAGCATGGCGTCGGCCATGACGCGGCACAGGGCTGGCAACTCGGCGTCGGCTTCGACGTTGGGCGTGTAGAGGATGACGAGATGGGGCATGGCGTGTCCTCTTCAGGCAGCGGTTGCTTCGGCAGGCAGCGGCGTCACCGGAAAGATCGCGTTGATCTGCCCCGTGCCCGAGCTGCCGAAGTAGGGCGTGACGATTTCCACCGGCGCGGTGTAGCGGTCCCAGCCCAGCAGGCCCAGCAGCATGGCGGTGTCGTGCATGTCGCCTTCGCCCCAGCACTTGTCGGCGTACATGGGCAGCATGCCCACGAAGGTCTTCCATTCGCCGGCCTTCCACAGCTCGACCACGCGATGGTCGACCTGCTCGAGGAAGGGGTCGTAGACCTTGTGCATGAACTCCGGCGCGCGGCCGTTGTCGGCGAAATGGTGCGACAGCGAGCCGCTGGCGAACACGGCGACCGTGCCGTCGTAACGCTCCTCGATGGCGCGGCGCACCGCCAGGCCGAAGCGGCCGGATTCGTGCAGGTCGTGCCAGTCGCACCAGCCGCTCACGCTGATCACCTTGTAGTGCTGGTCGGCGTTCATGTAGCGCATCGGCACCAGGGTGCCGTACTCCAGCTCGAGCGTGGTGTCGCTGTGGGCGCGGCTCTTCACGCCCATCTCGTTGGCCACGTCGGCGATCAGGTGGCCGAGCGCCGGATTGCCCGGGTAGGCATAGGGCATGTTCTTGATGAAATGCGGCAGCTCGTTGCTGGTGTAGGTGCCGCCGAACTCGGGCCCGCAATTGATGTGGTATTCGCTGTTGACCTGCCAGTGCACGTCGAAGACCACGATGGTGTCGACGCCGAGCTCGCGGCAACGGCGGTCGATTTCCTTGTGGCCGTTGATCGCGGCATCGCGGCAGCCGAAGTTGGGGCCGGGAAACTCCGACAGGTACATCGACGGTACGTGCGTGATCTTGGCGGCGAGTGCGAGCTTGCCCATGGTCTATACCTCCTGCGACTCGTTCCGGCGCTGCCCGCCGATCGACGACGTGAGCCCTCCCCTCGAGGGGAGGGTTGGGT
>NZ_LYVO01000093.1 GCF_001984055.1 Variovorax sp. KK3 | reverse complement strand
TGCGGGTGGGGCGGCTGATGGCGTCGCGCTGGATGCGGGTCACCTGGCCCGAGCCATCGGTGATGGCGCTCGGCCGGCCGGCTGCGTCAAACTCGGTCCGGAGGGTGCCGGCCGAGGCGGGCAGTGCGAGCAATGACGTTTGAAGCGCGGAGCAGATCGCGCGCACGGCGCGTGCGCGCCGTGGGTGGCATGACATGGAAATCCCTGGGTTCGTTGATCTTCTTGCCGCAAGATCTGGCTGGCGGCGGCGCAATCCGATGAAGCTCAGCTCATCGGTGGGCGCGGATCATAGGAACGAACCCCTACTGCACACCAGTCTGGAAGAAAGTTCGCACGCTGTCATTTTTCAGCACAGATGTAGCGCTTAAGGTGACGCCGCAAGAGCAACTTTCGCGGGAGGCGCGCCCGGCGAGTGTTGGATGGCGGGAATGGGATGGCACGCCGAAGATGACCGATAGACAATGCTTCGACGGTCCGGCAACGCGCCCCAACCCACCCAAAGCGCCATTCATGCGAACCCTGTTCAAGGTATTCGGCCAGTTGATGGCCATCGAGCGACAAGGCAACCGCTGGCACGCCTTCCTGCTCGGCGACGACGGCAAGCGTCGGCCGGCCGAACTTGCCATTCCCTCGGAGCTTCCGCACGAGGCGTTGGCCCAGTACCTCCACGACATCTATCACGAGAGCGCCACGCCGACCAACGGCGGTGTCGTTCAACTCGATACGACGTCCGCCCCGCCCGGCCCGTCGTGGACGCGACCCCAACCCGTCGGGGAGAACGAGCCGGCCGCTACGCCGCGGGTCCGGCCCGCGCGTGACGGCGAAGTCGCTGCTGTTGCCGCGTGCGTCGACGCGGCCTTTGAACCCTACATCGAACGCATCGGCAGGCCCCCCGCGCCGATGCTCGCTGACTACCCGGCACTCACCGCCGAGGGAAAGGTGTGGGTCGCGGAACTCGATGGCGAACTGGCAGGTGTTCTTGTGCTGTACGAGACCGAAGACGGCTTCTACGTCGACACGGTCGCGTCGTCGCCGGCGATGCGGGGAACGGGCGTCGGCCGCGCCTTGCTCGAGTTCGCGGAGGCCGAGGCCCGCGCGCGGGGCTTCGCATCGCTCTACCTGTGTACCAATTCCAAGATGACCGAGAACCAGGTGCTGTATCCGAAGGTCGGCTACGTCGAGTACGACCGCCGGCCTCAAAGCGGGTACGACCGCATCTTCTATCGCAAGCGACTCTGACCGAGCCGCTGCGCTCAGCTCACCATGTAGCCGCCATCCACCGGCATGACCACCCCGGTCATGAACGCAGCCGCCGGCGTGCACAGGAACACCGCCGCGCGCGCCACGTCGTCGGGCGTGCCCCAGCGGCCCATCGGCGTGCGGCCAAGAATCGTGCCGGAGCGCACCGGGTCGTCCTGCAGCGCCTGCGTCATCGGCGTCGCGATCCAGCCTGGCGCCACCGCGTTGACGCGAATCCGGTCGGGCGCATAGGCGATGGCCAGCGACTTGGTGAGCTGCGCCACGCCGCCCTTGCTGGCCGCATAGCCCGGCACCAGCCCGCCGCCGAAGAAGCTGAGCATCGAGGCCGTGTTGACGATGCAGCCCTGGGTGGCCTTCAGGCGTTCGCGCGTCGCGCTGCACACGCGCAGCGTGCCGGTCAGGTTGACCCCCAGCACCTTCTCGAAGACCGCCGGGTCGTGCTCCTGGCCGCGCTGCAGGATGCCGGCGCAGTTGAAGACGATGTCGAGCCGCGCCATGTCGGCGATGGCCGCCTCGACGCTCCCCTGCGCACCGACATCGGCCTTGCGCACGCGCACCGCCGCATCGAGCGTGCCGTCGCCCTTGCCGCGGCCGAGCGCCGTGACCTGCGCACCGAGCGCAGCCAGGTGGTTGGCGATGACGGCACCGATGCCTTGCGTGCCGCCGGCCACCAGGGCCACCTTGCCGTCGAAGAGTCCTGTCTGGTATGTCATGCGCGCATGCTACGGCAGTGCTCGCGTTCCGGCGATCCAGTTGCCATGCAGGCCATACGGCACACGCTGCGGCAGTTCGACGACCGCCACGGGCTCGTCGTCGATGCGGCCTGCATCGAGCAGCACGAAGCTGCTCGCGTCGCGCTCCGCGTCGTAGGCGAAGGTCGCCAGGTAGCCGTCGTCTTCGCGCGTGCCGCCCGGCCGCGGCACGAAGGCGGCCTCGCCGATGGCGAGGCGGCCGAAGTCGTGCTTCGTCACGGCGCCGGTCTCCGTGTCGACCCGCGCGAGCGCATCGAAGCCGCCCGTGGCATTGTTCCCGCTCGCCACGGGCAGGTAGACATACCGGGTCGCCAGCGCTTCGTGCAGGTGGTTGATGCGCGGGAACTCGGTGTCTTCGTCGAGCAGCGAGGCGGTGTCGAAGCGGCGCTGCACGGGGTCGATCGTCATGCGGCGAAGCGTCGAGCGCTGCCCTGCCTCGAAGCTGAATTTCTCGTAGTGCACGTAGTCGACGACGATCTGCCCACTGCGCTCGAAGCCGTTGGCGAAGTGGTAGACGAAGAAGGGGTCGCCCTCGATCCAGGTCGGCGCCGCGCCGTCCAGCGGCACGATGGCGATGCGCATGCCCAGGTCGGGCCGCCACTGCAGCATCGACCGGCCGGCCTGCATCGCCTCGACGTCGAACACGGCCGGCCCGGCGATCAGCACCAGATGGCGCTCGGTCAGCACGAAGTCGTGGACCATCGTGGGCATCGGCAGGTCGAGCGACAGCGTGTCCATCAAGAGGCCCGCAGGGCTGAAGCGGTGGAACTTCACGATCGGCTCGCGCCACGTGTACTGGATCGCGTGGAGGTCGCCGGTGCGCGGGTGGCGCTTGTTGTGCGCGCCCAGGCGAACTGGCTGCGCGGTGCCCGCCGTCCACGGCCCCAGCGTGTCGAGTGCTTCGTTCATCTCGTAGCAGATGGTGGCCTCGTTGAGCGCGAGCAGGTGCTCGCCGTGCCGGATGATGTTCACGAAGGCCCCGTTCTTGATCGGCGCGGTGTTCTCGCCGTCGAGAAACAGCGCCGGGTCGATGGGTTCCGGATGCGTGAAACTGCCGTAGACGGCGCGGCCGGCGCGGCGTTCGACGGCCAGCGATGCCGTGTCGACGAAGCGATTGCGGTAGCGCGCCTTGCCGCCGTCGAGATACACCGCGTGGATCATGCCGTCGCCGTCGAGCGGGTACGCGTAGTGGATCGGTCGGAACATCGGGTTCGGGCCGTTGCGCATGTAGACGCCGCGCAAGTCCTCGGGGATGTGGCCCGCTGCGACCTTCAGGTCACGCGCATCGGTCTCGCGAAGCACCGGCTTGTAGTTGCCACTGAGGAATGGGTTGTCCATGTGCCAAGGCACGTCGACGGGCTCGCTCGTCGATGGCCGAGCGGCCTCTCGTTGTTCGGTTTTCATCGCGGTTTTCATTGCAGCTTTCCTTCCGGTTTCTCTTGCAAGTGACGATGAAGAAAGTGTGCGTCCGAGTGCGCCGCCGCAGTGGTCTGCACGTCCGAAGACTGGCCCCGTCGTCCGATCTTCGACCCCGCATGCGCATGAAACGGACGATCGAGAACTGGGACTGGCAAGCAACAGATCGAGGCCCTGCGCCGGAACAATCGATTCCGTTGCAGCAAGTTCCGCTCAACGATTCACCCACCTTCAACCTACCCATCGAACTTCATCATGAACAAGCTCCTGATCTGCTCCCTTCTCGCCATCGCCGCCGGCCACGCCATGGCACAGAACTCCGACGCCTCCGAACAGCGCGCACCGGTCCTCGACTCCAAGCCGCAACTCGCTGCCGATGCCGCGCGCCAGTCGCGTCCGATGGGCCAGGTCCGTGCGGCCGGCGGCGACGAACTGACCAGCGCGGTCAACGACAACATCGGCGCCGATCGTGCCGGCCAGCGCGGCGAGCAGCTCGCCCGCACCCGCGACCAGCGCCATCCGGGCCATGCACCGTCGACGCAAGGCGGCACGCCCGACTCCCCGGGCGCCAAGTAATCGCGGCCCGGCTCGGCGCACGGGCCGATAGCGTTCGGGCCGCCCGTCAGGGCGTCGCGTCGAGCGCCACGCCCGTGCCCTGCGCCAACTCGATCCACAGCGGCAGCGCCCTGCGCCAGTTGGCGTCGGCCTCGGCCGCCGAGTTGCCGATGGGCTCCGCGCCCAGCTCGACGACCTGCGCCCGCACGGCGCTCGTCGACAGCACACCGACCACGTCGCGCGACATGCGCTCGACGATGTCGATCGGCGTGCGCACCGGCACCGCCAGCGATATCGGCCCCTCGAGCCTGTACACGGCATCCCCGAAGCCCTGCTCCTCGAACGTCGGCACGTTCGGCAGCGCGGCGATCCTGCGCGTTCCGTTCGCGGCGATCGCACGCAGTTGACCCGCGGCGACGTGCTGCTGCACGCTGGTCTGCGAGGCCACGGCCAGTTCGATGGTGCCGGCGAGCAGGTCCGTCAGCATCAGGCTTTCGCCGCGATAAGGCACGTGCACGGTGCGGGTGCCATGCGCGCGGTCCATGTAGGCCTGGGTCTGGTGCCCGATGGTGCCCGCACCCCACGAACCGAAACCCACGGGTCGCGGCGCCTTCTTCAAGTACGCCACCAGCTCCGCGAAGCTGCTCGCCGGAACACGCGCGTTCGTGACCAGCAGCGTGCGCGGCGTCGCGATGTCCGAGACCAGGCGAAGGTCGGTGCGCGCGTCGTAGGGCAGGCGCCGGTACAAGGCCAGGTACGACGTGATCGGCGCGGGGATCGTGATCAGCACCGTGTAGCCGTCGGCCGCGCTCTTGGCCACGAAGTCCGTCGCGATGATGCCGCCCGCACCGGTGCGGTTGTCCACCACCACGGGCTGGTTCCACAGGGCTTGCAGCTGCTGGGCCACGAGCCGCGCGAGCCGGTCGGACACGCCGCCCGCCGCGTACTGGCAGACGATGTGGACGGGGCGGCGCGGCCAGTCGCTCTGCGCGTGGACGCGTGAGCCGGCTGCGGCGACCAGCCACCCGGCCAGCGCCGTGCAGGCGCTGCGGCGCGAGGGCCCCGGGCTCAATCGCGCAAGGTGCGAATCCACGGCTCGAATCCCGCGCCCGCCAGCGAGGGCTGGACACTCCCCGGCACGGCCTGCGCGACGCGCCGCCGCACCTCGTTCGGCGCATAGCCGAACTGCTCGCGAAAGGCCCGGCTGAAGTGCGTGGCGCTCTTGAAGCCGTGGTCCTCGGCCACGCGGCCCAGGTAGATGCGGCTGGTGGCGCTTTCGAGCAACGCGTGCACGCGCGCGAGACGGCGCTCCCTGACGTAGTGACCCACGCCGCCCATCGGCTCGAGCATGCGGTACAGCGTGGTGCGCGACATCTTGAAGAAGGCCGCGATGCCGTCGGCCGACAGGTCCGGCTCGGTCAGGTGCAGGTCGATGTAGCGGCAGACCTGCCGCAGCAGGGTGCTGTCGGCCACGGGCCTGGCATGGTCGATGTTGACGGACGAGGGCAGCACGCTGGCCGCCAGCAGGTTGACGGTGGCCTGGGTCAGCGCCGGCGCCTGCTGCACGCTGACCATCGACGAGATGCGCACCAGGCTGCGCAGGTGGTCCGCCAGCATGTTCGCGGAAGCGCCGCGCGGCTTGAAGCCGTGCAGGTCGAAGGCACGCGGCAAGGCCTCGTCGAGCAGTTCACGCGGCACGAACACCACGATGTTGGCGCCGGCGTCGCATTCGTAGCTTTCTTCGCGCGCCATGTCCGAGACGAGGATCTCGCCGGGGCCGACCTGGTGCCGCACGCCGTCCGCATCGTTGCGCAGCACGCCTTCGGTCTGGAGGATGAAGCGGTAGTGGTCGAGGTGGTCGCCGCGGATGTTGCGCTGCGTGCGTGTCTGCAGGCGCGGGCCGAAGTGCGAGTCGCTGAGCAGCAGCTTGCCGAATTGCCAGAAGGAGATGTCGAAGTTGAAGTCCTCGGCCCGGGTGCCGGGCGGCACCGACACGTTGAAGGTGCCGGCGATGCCGTTGCGCCAGCGATCGAAGCGCTCACCGGCGTCGAAGCTGCTCGACTCGGTACGAACGTGAGGTACGCAGGGATCGGTCACGGCCACTCCTTCCGCGTCGGAGCATAGCCGCGTTCCACCAGGGGTGCAAAGCGCACGCAGGCCCTGGCAGAGGGCCTCGTTCGGGCATCGCCCGGCGGTGGAGCCCCGCCGCTCAGCCGGCCGTCTTCTGCAGCGCCGCCACCACTTCCTTCGCGAGCGGCCCGCCCGAGGCCGGGTTCTGGCCGGTCATGAGGCGCCCGTCGACCACCACCTTGGGCTGCCACTGGCCGGCCGATTCGTGCAGCGCGCCTTCGTCGACCAGCGCGCTCTCGAGCATGAAGGGAACGTCGGCCTTGGCGTAGCCCTCCTCCTCCGCGTTCGAGAACGAAGTCAGCCGGTGGCCGCGGACGAAGGGCGTGCCGTCGTCGAGCTTCGCGCCGTAGAAGGCCACCGGCCCGTGGCACACGGCCGAGACGATCTTGCCGCCGTTCCAGGCGCGCACCACCGCCTTCTTCACGTCCGCGTCGGTCGCGATGTCGGCCATCGGGCCCAGGCCGCCGGGGAAGAAGATGGCGTCGTAGTCCAGCACGTCCACCTCCGACAGCTTGCGGCTGCGCGCCATGCGGCGGTAGGCGCTGCTCTCCTTGAAGGCCTTCTGGGCCGGGTCCTTCTCGTCGTAGGCGTCCTCGGGCGGCTTGCCGCCCAGCGGCGTGACGAATTCGACCGCCACGCCGGCCTTGTCGAACACCTCGAAGGGATGCGCGATCTCGGCGAAGAAGAAGCCCGTGGGCCGCTTGTTCGGCCCGATGACCGCCGTGTTCGTGACGATGAACAGCACGTGCTTCATGACTCGCTCCTCGGAAAAGTTGCCGGACGGCCCGGCGAGGGTGAACGCCGGCAAGGACGATAGCCCCGGGCATCGCCACGCGGGGCGGGGCCGCGGTTAAGCGTGGTTATGCGTGGTGAAGCGCGTTTCGCCGACGGCCCCTTGCCGCGATTTACCGCGTTTAACTTTGACGCGCGGCCCATGCCGCTTAAGGTGTGGCCTCCATCGGTGCCGGCTGACGGAGGCCTGCATGAGCAACCCACGCGCAGATTCGATGGCGGCAGAACGCCGCCGACAGATGTTTCCCCCGCCGCTGCCGGCCGGCGACATCGAACGCATGGCGCGCTTTTCCGAGCGCCGGCACTATGAGCCGGGCTCCTTCCTCAAGGTGGCGGGCCAGCCCTCGCCGGGGCTTTTCGTGCTGCTGTCGGGCTGTGTGGTGGTCAACCAGCGCACCGGGCTCGGCACGCCGATCCGCCTGGTCGAGCACCGGGCCGGCGAGTTCATGGGCGAGGTCGGGCAACTGGGCAACGCCGCCTCGCTGACCGACGCCGAAGTGGTCGAGGCGGTGGACGCCCTGCTGATCCCCACCGAGCGGCTGCGCGCGCTGATCATCGGCGAGGCCGAACTCGGCGAGCGCATCATGCGCGCGCTGATCCTGCGCCGCATGCTGCTGATCGAGGCGGGCGCCAGCGGCCCGGTGGTGGTGGGTGCGGCCGCCTCGCCGCAGGTCCAGCGGCTGCTGGCTTTCCTGCGCCGCAACGCCCAGCCGCACCAGCTGGTGGCGCCCTGCGACTGCGAGGCCACCTGCGCGCTGATGGAGCAGTACGGCGCCTCGCAGGACGATGCGCTGGTGATCCGGCCCGACGGCACCGTGCTGCGCAACCCCAGCGAATCTCAGCTGGCGCACCTGATCGGCATGGTCGACACGCGCGAGCGCGACGAGGCCTTCGACACGCTGATCATCGGCGCCGGCCCTGCCGGGCTGGCGGCGGCGGTGTATGCGGCCTCCGAGGGCCTGAAGGTCGCCGTCATCGACAGCCGGCACTTCGGCGGCCAGGCCGGCGCCAGCACCCGCATCGAGAACTACCTGGGCTTTCCCACCGGCATCACCGGCGAGGCACTGACCGGGCGGGCCTGGGTGCAGGCGCAGAAGTTCGGCGCCGAAGTGATGATCCCGGTCGAGGCGCGCCTGCTCGACTGCTCGCGCGACGATCCCTCGCAGAGCCTGCGCGTGCAGCTGGCCGACGGCTGCTGGCTGCGCTCGCGCGCCATCGTCATCGCCAGCGGCGCGCGCTACCGGCGACCGCCCCTGGCCGGACTGGCCGAGCTCGAAGGCCGCGGCGTCTGGTACTGGGCCTCGGCGACCGAGGCAGCCCTGTGCGCGAATGCCGAGGTGGCCATGGTCGGCGGCGGCAACTCGGCAGGCCAGGCCGCGGTGTACCTGGCGCAGCATGCCGAGCGCGTCTACATGCTGGTGCGCGGCCCGAGCCTGTCGGCCACCATGTCGCGCTACCTGGTCGACCGCATCGCCAACACCGCCAACATCGAGGTGCTGGCCCACACCGAGCTGCATGCGCTGCGCACCGACGCGGCGGGCGCGCTGGCCAGCGCCCAATGGCGCGACCGGCGCGACGGCCACCTGTGGGACTGCGACATCCGCAACCTCTTTCTATTCATCGGCGCCGACCCGGAGACCGGCTGGCTCGAAGGGTGCGGCGTCGACCTCGACGCACACGGCTTCGTGCTGACCGGCGCCGACGCCGCCGCGGCCGGCCGGCCCATCCCGCGCGCGCTGGAAACCAGCGTGCCGGGCGTCTTCGCGGTGGGCGACGTGCGCTCCGGCTCGGTCAAGCGCGTGGGCGGCGCCATCGGCGAGGGCGCCGCGGTGGTCGCGATGCTGCATCAATGCCTGGGAACCTGAGCGAAGAAGGAACGATGTCGATGCGCAACCCGATCCACGTCACGGTCGTTCACGAAGATGCCATCGTCAGCGCCGGCGTCGCAGCCATTCTGGGCGAGTGCGATGGCATCAGCGCGTCGCTGGCCGGTGAGCAGGAGGCGCGGCGCGGCACCGCCGATGGCGCCGCGCGCGACTGCGCACTCGTCGTCGCCGACCACGCCACTGCCATGCAGATGGCCGGCAGCGGTCCACGTAGCACCGAACGGCCGCCGCCCCGCATCCTCGTGCTGACCCACCTCGACCGCGAATGGGACGTGCGCGTCGCGATGGAAGCCGGCGTGCATGGCTACCTGCTGCAGAAGTGCAAGCCGGCGCAGCTCGTCGATGCGGTGCGCACGGTCCATGCCGGCGCTCGCTACGTGTCGAGCGAGCTGGCGTTGAAGCTGGCCGACTGCCTGATGCGCGACGCGTTGACCGTGCGCGAGATGGAAGTCCTGCGCGCCATGGCCACCGGCGCCACCAACCGGCGCATCTCGATCGCACTGGGCATCGCCGATGCCACGGTGAAGGCGCATGTGCGGGCCATCTTGAGCAAGGTGGGCGCGGGTGCGCGAACCGAGGCGGTGGCGATCGCGGTTCGGCGCGGGCTCACGTCGGCATCCTTGTGCGACGCCGCTCTTGCTCCCTCGTCCGTCGGCAGAGGCTGGAGTTGATGTCTTTCTCCCTCTCCCAGAGGGAGAGGGAACAAGGCGGGGCCCAGGGAACCGGTCACCCCGGGCAAACCGCACCGGTCTTGATCCACGCATCGATCAGCGCCCCGAACTCCGCCTGCGTGCCCGGTGCAGGCTCGCGGTGCGCACCCGGCAGCCAGCCCCATCCCACCAGCGGATCGTGCGTCATGTGTTCGTGGATCTGCGCCAGGCTCCTCTTGCCGTTGCGCTTCGGGTCCTTGATCTGTTCGCAGATGCCGCCGAGCGACACGCCCACCCAGCCCATCTCGAGCGGCGCCAGGTGCCACATCGGATGGCCCGGCACGCCCGAGGCGTCGTTGTTCTTGGCCTGGTGGCAGCTGGTGCAGCGCAAGGCCGGCGCACCCTTGCCGTCCTTGCCGCGCGTGACGTTCGGCACGTGCAGCCGCAATTCGGTGCCCTGGCCCTGGAAAGGCCGGTCGCCGGTCGGGTGGCAGTTGAGGCAGCGCGGGCTCTGGATGACCCGGCCGGCCTCGACGAAGAGCGCACGCGAGCGCTCCTGCGTGTTGGCGATCGAATCGAAACTCTGCACGCTGCGCAGCGGCGCGACGTTCTGTGCGGGCGCACCGGCGGCGCACGACAGCACCGCCGCCGCGACGGCCAGCGCGCGCAGGCCGGCGGCGGCGCCCGGAATGGATTGCGTGAGGACGCTCATGCCATCAGCTCCTTCGCGGGAACGGGGTAGTTGCGGAAGCGCTTGCCGGTCGCGGCATGCAGCGCGTTGACGAACGCCGGGATCACGATCGCGCAGCCGATCTCGCCGACGCCGCCCGGGTCGTTGTCGGTCCTGACGATGCTGACGTCGATGGCCGGCGTCTGGTCGATGCGCAGCAACTGGTAGTTGTGGAAGTTGCTCTGCTGCACCTGCCCCTTGTCGATGGTCACCTGCCCGTACAGGGCCGCCGTCAGGCCGAAGATGTGACCGCCCTCCATCTGCGCGACCACCGAATCGGGATTGATGACCACGCCGCAGTCGACGGCCGAGGTCATGCGCTGCACCTCCACGGTGCCGTCATCGGCCACCCGCAGCTGCACGACGAGCGCGATGTGGCTGCCCCAGGCCGTGAGCACGGCGACGCCCATGCCCGAGCGCGGCGGCAGCGCGCGGCCCCAGCCGGCCTGGCTGGCCGCACGTTCGAGCACCGCCTTGGCACGCGGGTTCTTGCCCAGGTGCGCCACGCGAAACGCCACCGGATCGGCCCGCGTGGCCACCGCGACTTCGTCCATGAAGCTGTCGATGACCCAGCCGTTGTGCCCGGGCCCGACGCCGCGCCAGAAGGCCGTCATGACGCCCGGCGGCGGCTCGATCGGCACGTACTCGACGTACTTGACGGGTATCGAGAACGGCCCGTCGGCCGCGTCGACCGCATCGGGGTCGACACCGTTCGCGGGTATCCACGGCGGCGAGAAGCGCGCGATGACCGCCGAGCCCGCGAGCCGGTGGCTGAAGCCGGTGACGGTGCCCGATGCGTCGAGCGTGGCGGCGAGTTCGTCGCAGTACAGCGGGCGGAAGCTGCCGTGACGGATGTCCTCTTCGCGGCTGTAGATCACCTTCAGCGGAAACGACACCTGCTTCGCGATCTTGGCGGCCTGCTCGACGTATTCCGCGTCGAGCCGCCGGCCGAAGCCGCCGCCGATCAGGAAGTTGTGCACCTGCACGTTCTCGACCGGAATGCCCGTCGCGCGGTGGATGGACTGCTGCACCTTCACCGGCGACTGCGTGCCCAGCCACACCTCGCAGGCATTGCCGCGCACGTGGATGGTGCAGTTCATCGGCTCCAGCGGCGCATGCAGCATGGTCGGCGCGCCGTATTCGGCCTCGATGACGCGCGCCGCACCGCTGCGCGCGGCCGCGAAGTCGCCTTCGTTGGTGGAAACCAGGCCCTTCTGCTTGAGTGCGCCGCGCACCGACGATTCCCAGGACGCAGTGGAAAACGCAGCGTTCGCGCCCTCGTCCCATTCGATCTCCAGCGCCGCCAGGCCCTTGCGCGCCGCGCCGTAGTGGTCGGCGATCACCGCCACGATGTCGTCGCCCGCGACGACCTGCCGAACGCCCTTCACGGCCAGCGCCTTGGCATCGCCGACCTTGCGCACCTTGCCGCCGAGCACCGGGCAGTGCCGGATGGCGGCCACCTTCATGCCCGGCAGGCGCATGTCGATGCCGAAGCGCGCGCTGCCGTCGGTCTTGGAGCGCGAGTCGGTGCGCTTGGCCGGCGTGCCGACCAGCTTGTAGTCCTTGGGGTTCTTCACCGGCACGTCTGTCGGCACCGGCAGCGTGGCGGCCAACGCGATCAGCGATCCGTAGCTGCGCTCGCGGCCGCTGCCCGTGTGGATGACCTTGCCGCGGCTCGTGCGGCAATCGCCGGGGCCGACTTTCCACGCCTGCGCGGCCGCCGCGACGAGCATCGCGCGACAGGTGGCACCGGCCCCGCGCACCGCCTTCCACGCGCCCTGGATGGAGCACGACGCACCGGTCACCTGCAGGCCCAGGATCGGATTGCCGTAGCGCTTCTCGTCGGCAGGCGCCTGCTCGACGGTGACGGACGAGAGATCGATGTCCAGCTCTTCGGCCAGCATCATCGGCACGGCCGTGAACGAGCCCTGCCCCATCTCGACGAAGGGGTTGACGAAGGTGACCGCGCCGCTCGGCGCGATGCGCACGTAGACGTTGGGCGCGAACTCCCTGGCGCCGCTGCCCTGCGCGAGCGCCTTCTTCGCGGGCAGATGGAAGGCGGCCACCAGCGCGCCACCCGTGCCCAGCGTCACCGTCATGAAGCCGCGCCGTGAAAGCCCGGCGCCGGGCGATGTGTCGTTCTCGTGCAGGGCCATCGCTCAACTCCTGGCCGAGCCGCCCGCGGCGGCCAGCGCGATGGCCGAACGGATGCGCGGGTAGGTGCCGCAACGGCACAGGTTGCCCGACATCGCCGCATCGATGTCGGCGGCGCTCGGCTTCGGCACCTGCCGCAGCAGCGCGCAGGCCGACATGATCTGGCCCGACTGGCAGTAGCCGCACTGGGGCACGTCCTGCGCGAGCCATGCAGCCTGGATGCGCCGGCCCACCTGCGTCCTGATCACGGCCTCGATGGTCGAGATGGCGGCACGGCCCACCGATTCGACCGCCGTCGAGCACGACCGCGTCGGATTGCCGTCGAGGTGCACCGTGCAGGCACCGCACAGCGCCATGCCGCAGCCGAACTTGGTGCCCGTCAAACCGACGACGTCGCGCAGCACCCAGAGCAAGGGGGTGTCGCCTTCGACGTCGACCACGTGCGTGCGGCCGTTGATGCTGAGCTTGTACGACATGCGTGGGGCCTCTTCGATCCTTGTTGTGCGCCCCACTATCGACCTGCGTTCGAGCGCTGTCTTCGACACTTCGAACGGCACGGCCCACCGCCATTGCGCCGATGCGGCGCTCGTCACAAGGGATGAGAGAAGGCTGCACCCGGAGGCGCACGGCGGCGCCGCGAATCCGGGCTATCGTCCAGCGGGCACCCGTGGCCGACCCGCCCATGCGATGCCAGCGAATGCGACCGCATCAACGAGGAGGGCCGAGCCATGATCATCGTCCGCAGGGCCTTCGACCGCGCGAGCATTGCCGAGCTGCCGGAAGACGATGCCGCGTCGCTGCAGCGCAAGCTCGCGCTCGCGGCACGGCTGCATGCCGATCGCAGCCAATGGCTGCCGCCGCACGAACGCATGGGCATCCTGCGGCGGCTGGTGCCGCTGCTGGAGGGCAAGCGCGTGCACCTGGCGCGGCAGATCTCGCTGGAAGGCGGCAAGCCTCTGGTGGACGCGCTCGTGGAAGTCGACCGCGCCGTCGACGGTGTGCGCAACGCGGTGGACGTGATGCGCACCGAGGGTGGGCACGAGATCCCGATGGGCCTGACGGCGGCCAGCGCCGACCGGCGCGCCTTCACCTTCCACGAACCGATCGGCGTGGTGGTCGCGATCTCGGCCTTCAACCATCCGCTGAACCTGATCGTGCACCAGGTGGTGCCGGCCGTCGCGGTCGGCTGCCCCGTGATCGTGAAGCCGGCGCCGGCCACGCCGCTGAGCTGCCTCGAACTCGCGGACCTGCTCGAACAAGCCGGGCTGCCGGAGGGCTGGTGCCAGGTGTTCCTGTCGAGCGACACGGCGTTGGCCGAGGCGCTGGCGACCGATCGGCGCGTGGCCTTCCTGAGCTTCATCGGCTCGGCACGGGTGGGCTGGCACCTGCGCTCGAAGCTGCCGCCGGGCACGCGATGCGCGCTGGAGCATGGCGGTGCCGCGCCCTGCATCGTCGATCGCTCGGCCGACCTCGGCCGGCTGCTGGAACCGCTGGCCAAGGGCAGCTACTACCACGCGGGGCAGGTGTGCGTGTCGACGCAGCGCATCTTCGTGCACCGCAGCCTGCGCGACGACTTTCTCGAACGCTTCGCCGCGCGCGTGCTGGCGCTGCGCACCGGCGATCCGGCGCTCGAAGAGACCGAGCTGGGCCCGCTCATATCGCCCGAGGAGGCCACGCGCGTCGAGCAATGGATCGGCGAGGCGGTGGCCTCGGGCGCCACGCTGGTGGGTGGCGGGCGCCTGAGCCCGACCACGCTGCGACCGTCCATCCTGGTGGAGCCGCCGCCGGACGCGAAGGTGTCGTCGCTCGAAGTCTTCGGGCCGACGACCTGCGTGCATGCGTTCGACGACCTGGGGCAGGCCATCGCCGCGGCCAACGGCCTGCCGACCGCCTTCCAGGCCAGCATCTTCACCAACGACCTGAACGCGGCGCTCCACGCGGCCGAACGGCTCGACGCATCGGCGGTGATGGTGAACGACCACACGGCCTTCCGCACCGACTGGATGCCCTTCGCGGGACGCCGCGAATCGGGCTACGGCACCGGCGGCATTCCCTGGACCATGCGCGACATGAGCAGCCGCAAGATGGTGGTGTTCCGGACGGGCTGGCAAAGCGCTTGCATGCGCGACGACGCACGATGAACATCGGCCCCTGCGGCCAACCCACGATGACGATTCGATTCCTCTGCGCCTTCCTCGTTGCCTTGTGCGCGTCCGCGTCGCCCGCGCACTCGCAGGAGCGCGAGTTCCCGACCCGCGCCATCCGGCTGGTGCTGCCCTTCGCGCCGGGCGCCGCGGCCGATGCGGTGGCGCGCATCCTGGCTGAGCAGATGTCGCAGCGGCTGCAGCAGCCCGTGGTGGTCGACAACCGCGCGGGGGCCGGGGGTGCACTGGGCGCCGAGGCCATCGCCGCCGCGGCGCCCGACGGCTACACCATCGGCATCGCGGCCGTGTCGACGCACGTCGTGGGGCCGGGCTGCAACCCGAACCTGCGCTACGACCCGATCAAGAGCTTCACGCCGATCGCGATGGTGGCCGACATGCCCACCATCCTGGCGGCCCGCCCCGGACTGGCAGCCGATTTCGCGGCCTTCCGCGAGCTGGCGCGCCAGCGGGCGGAACCGAGGCATTACGGCATTCCCGGCAACTGCACGCTCGGGCACCTGGTGCTCGAACACCTGAACCACGAACTCGACGGAACGATGGTGGCCGTGCCCTACCGCGGCTCGGCGGCGACGGCGGCCGACCTGGCCGCCGGCCGCGTCGACTTCATGAGCGACAGCCCGGCCCTGCTGCTGCCCTATATCGAAGCCGGCCGGATGAAGGCGCTCGCCGTGGCCTGGCCCACGCGCCTGCCCGCGCTGCCGGACGTGCCGACCTACCACCAGCTGGGCCTGCCGGCGCTCGACATCACCATCTGGTACGGCATCGTCGGCCCGGCCGGCCTGCCGCCCGCCGTCGTCGCGAAATACGAGACCGTGATCGCGCAGTGCATGGCCGACGCCGACCTGCAGGCGCGCTTCGACAAGGCCGGCGTCACGGCCGTGCACGGCGCGTCGTCGACCGTGTTCGGCGCCTTCCTGCGCGAGCGCTACGCGCGCGAGTCGCAGTTCATTCGCAGCCGGGGGATGTCGAGCAATTGAAGGCGCAAGGCCTCATGCGGCGTTGGCGATGCGCAGGCGTGACGCAAGTTCGCCGGCCTTGAACAGGTCGGCGGTCTCGAAACCTTCGGTGAACTGCAGCAGCACCGCATCGAGCAACTCGGCGGCTTCGTCGTGCCGGCCGAGGTCGATGCACAGCTCGGCCAGGCTGGTCGCCGAGCGCAAGGACCAGGCGAGCGCGCCCTGCCCTTGCGCCATGCCCAGCGACTGCCGATACAGCGTCTCGGCCTCGCGCAGCGCCGCGCCGCCGCCGGCCCCGCGCACCAGCTCGCCCTTGAGCCGCAACACCTCGGGCAGGTACCAGTGCTCGCCCGTGTGCCCGCACCAGGCGATCGCGCCGTCGAGCGTCGCACGCGCCTGCGGGTGCCGCCCGGCCAGCGACAGGCCCCGCGCCAGCGCGCAGAGGAAATACGAGCGCCGCAGAAGAAAGCCCGATGCCTGCAGCTGCAGCAGCGCATCGGCCATGCGGTCGGCACCGCCCGGGTCGCCGCGCTCGGACATCAGCATGCTTTCGAGGAAGTCGGCGCGCGAACGCCAGACCTCCAGCGCATTGCGCTCCAGGTGTTCGCGCAGGCGGCGCAGGTGCCGCTCGGCCGCCTCCAGGTCGCCCATGCAGAAGGCGATGGGAAAGCTGGTGTTGCCGAGCGTGCTGCACAGCGACAGCGGATGGTGCGACTCCAGCGCGTCGTCGACCGCCAGCGCGGCCATTCGCTCGGCCTGCTCGGCGAAGCCCTGCAGCCACAGCAGGTTGGCCAGCGTGCCCCGCGCGGCGCCGCGCTGGTCGAACTGGAAGCGCGAGATGTGCGACTGCTGAACCGGCCCGATGCGGCGCGCCAGCGCCACGTCGAGCCGCCGGCGCGCGCTCGAATGGCGGCCGAAGTAGTGGAGCGCGGTGGCGATCAGCCGCTCGGCGCTGAGCTCGTCGGCGCTGTCGCCGTTGCGGCGGGCCAGGGTGCGCAGCCGGCGCAGGTAGCCGAGCGCCGCGCGGTTCTGGCCGGCGAAGACCAGGTACACCGGCAGGGCCCACAGCATGCGCAGCTGGTAGCGCACGTCGCCCGCCTCGTCGGCGATGGCCAGCGCCTCCTTGAGCAGTGCGTCGGTCCTGGCCTGGGGGCCCTGGGTGTAGAGCAGCGCCTGGCCCAGCGCCGCGCACAGCTTCATGCGGCCGGAGGCGTCGAGCGGATGGCCGGGGCACTCGGAGGCCAGTGCCCGCTCGACATTGACGCGGCATTCGTCCAGCAGCGAGAGCTGGGTCCACAGCGGAATCGCAGCGATGGTGAGCTGGATGCCGAGCGCGAGCTTGCCCTCGACCGAGAAGGCCCAGGCGAGCGCGCCGCGCACGTCGTCGATGCGGGGCGCATGCTCGTCGGTCCAGTCGGCGCCGCGGCGCTGGTGCGACTCGAGTTCCGCGCGCGTCAGCACGTCCAGCAGGTGGCGTGCGTGCCGCTGGCGCAGGTCGGCCAGCTCGCCGCTTTCCGACAGCTTCTGCGCCGCATAGGCGCGCATGGTGTCCAGCAGCCGGTAGCGGACGGCCACGCCGCTCACGTCGGCGCACACCAGCGACTTGGCGACCAGGCCTTCGAGCGCCAGCGCCACGTCGGCGTCGCCGCCGGCCACCGCCTCGGCCGAAGCGAGCGCGAAGGTGCCCGCGAAGACGGAGAGCCGGCGCAACACCGTGCGCTCGCCGTCCTGCAGCAGCTCGTGGCTCCAGTCGAGCGCCGCGCTCAGGCTGCGGTGCCGGGACGAGGCGCCGCGCCGGTCGAGCGCGAGCAGCCGGAAACGGTTGTCCAGCAGGGCCGACAGCTCGCGCAGCGTGAAGGCATCGGCGCGCGTGGCCGTCAGCTCGATGGCCAGCGGAATGCCTTCGAGCTTGCGGCAGATGTCGGCCACGACGGACGCATCGGCATCCGACATGGCGAAGCTCTCCAGGCAGGCCGAGGCGCGCTCGACGAAGAGCTCGACCGCCGGAAAGGCGAGCGCGTCGCCGGCCGTCAACCGGTCGGACGCGGGCGGTGCACCCAGCGCCGCCAGCCGGTGCACCGTTTCCGCGCGTGCGCGCAGCGGCTCGCGGGTGGTGGTGAGCACCAGCACGCCGGGCGCCGCGGCCAGGATCTGCTCGATCCAGGCCGCCGTCGCGTGCAGCACGTGCTCGCAGCTGTCGAGCACGATCAGCATGCGGCGGTCGCGCAGCGCGCCGAGCACGATGGGCAGCGCGTCGCCCGAATGGATCGCCAGGCCCAGCGCCTTGGCGATGGCCATGGGCACGAAGCGCGCGTCGAGCAGCGGCGCCAGGTCGACGAAATGCGCGCCGTGCTCGCACTGCCCGCCCAGGGCCTCGGCGACCGCGATCGCGACGGTGGTCTTGCCGATGCCGCCCGGCCCGACGATCGACACGAAACGGCGCTGCGGCAGCTGGGCCGCCAGCGCGGCGACGACATCGGCGCGGCCGAAGACACGCGTGGCGCCGTAGGGCAGATTGCTGTCGCCCGCGGGCAGCCCTTGGGTGCCGCTTTCGCCGGCATCCATGCGCAGCACGGGCGCGACGAAGCGGTAGCCGCGGCCGGGGATGTTGATCACGTAGCGCTGGCCCGCCCGGCCGTCGCCCAGCGCGCGGCGCAGCGCCGCCACGGTCACCTTGAGGTTGCTTTCCTCGACCACCGTGCGCGGCCAGGCGCGTGCCATCAGTTCGTTCTTGGGCACCAGCTCGCCGGGCCGCTCGACCAGGGCGTTGAGGATCTCGAGCGCGCGGCTGCCCACGCGCACCGGGGCACTGCCTTCCAGCAGCAACTGCTGCGCAGGCAGGAGGCGGAAGGGTCCGAACAGGAAGGCCTGTTCGACAGCACCGTTGGAAGGCGGCTCGGCCATGTCGCTGCATCCCCGGAGGTGAGTGGTGATTCACACAGGTGGCGGGCCATGATGCCATGCAGGCGACGGCGGGGCGAGCCTCGGGCTCGCGCTCATCAATGCGATGGACGCCTCGCAATTCGACCGAAGCGCCATGAATACCACGCCAAATGCGCGTCTGGGATTAAATGATTCAGCTTAATAAATAGGTATCAACGTCGGCATTGCGCCAATACATCCAATTGCAATTGGGTTCAATAGGACGCTGTCGGCAGCGAGCGCCCTCCGTTTGGAAATTTCCCGGGGCGATCATCCGCACGTGCCGAAACGGCGTAAACGTCCATTAGTGTTTCGGCTGCATCGCAATTGACCGCTGCCATTGCGGCTATTGCTCAGTTGCACTCGCGCTTGCCAGTCGTCAAATTCAGACATCCGGGTTGCAAATATGGCTCAAAAAGAATCAAAAGGTATTCAAGGGGACCGTAATTTTTGTCAGCCGATGGCGCCTGCGCGCGCCGGCCTGCGGGCGCTCGCGCTCGAAGCCCGGTTCATGTTCGACGCCGCCGCGGTCGCGACGGCGGCCGACGTGCTGGCGGCGCAGGCCGCAGCGCAGCAAGCCGATGCGGCCATCGCCGACGCAGCCCGGCAGGCACCGCCGCCACCGCCCGCCGCCGCGTTCGCCGACGGCAGCGGGTTCGAGGCGGCGCACGACACGGGCCCGCACATGGATGCGTGGGCCGGCCCGACGACCGAACTGAACGGGCCGGGCGGCACGGCGCTCGCCGACGCGCTGGCGGCCTTGCACCCCGCGCAGGACAACACCGGCACGCAGATCGTCTTCATCGACCGCAGCGTCGAGGACCCCGGCGTGCTGCTGTGCGGCATCGACCCGCGGGCCGAGGTGGTGTTCATCGACGGCGGCTCCGACGGCCTGGCGCAGGTGGCCGATGCCTTGCGCGGGCGCAGCGACGTCGACGCGATCCACGTCATCTCGCACGGCGATCCCGGCGAACTGCACCTGGGCAACGCCACCTACGACAGCGCCGCGCTCGCGGCGCGCTCGGCCGACCTGGCGGTGATCGGCGCGGCGCTCGACGCCGATGGCGACATCCTGCTGTACGGCTGCGACACGGCCGCCGGCACGCTGGGCGAAGCCTTCACCGGCAACCTCGCGCGGCTGACCGGCGCCGACGTGGCGGCGTCCACGGATGCGACGGGCGCCGAACGCCTGGGCGGCAACTGGCAACTCGAATACCAGGTGGGCACGATCGAGAGCGCCGCCATCGTCGACGAGCGGGCCCAGGCGCTGTACGAGCACACGCTCGACGCGGCCGTCAACACCGGCAACGGCGCGGTGCTGGGCGTGTACGGGCGCGACATCGTGAGCATCGACGTCACGACCGGCCGTGCGACGGTGCTGACCAGCGTGCCCACGTCGGTGGGCGGTGTGGCGGTCGGCGGCACGGTCAACGCGCTGTCGATCAACGCCGCGGCCGGGCTCATCTATTACTTCGACGGCGCGTCGACGAGCTCGCGCGCCATGTTCGCCTACGACTTCGTCAACAACACGCACATCCTCATCGACAACGACATCACCGACGCCGGCAGCGTGGTGGTGGCGGGCAACCAGGGCGTGAGCGGCGGCGGCGCGGCGTTCTCGAACGGCGCGATGTACCTGGGGGTCGAGAACGTCACGGGCACCGGCGGCGCCGACCGCATTTACCGGCTCAACTTCTCGGCCGACGGGCGCACGGTCACCGGCACTTCGGTGTTCGTGAGTGCGGTGTCGGGCGGTGCGGACTGGGGCGACCTGGCGGTCGACGTCGCCAACAACGCGCTGATCAGCACCGGCAGCAACGACGGCGGCACGCGTTCCTTAGTGCGCTACGACCTGACCAGCGGCGCCCAGCTCACGAACACCACCTACGCCTCCACCTCGATCCAGCTGTCGGCGGGCACCAACGGCGGCATCTACGCGCTGGGTGGCACCACCATCCAGAACATCAACCCGCTGACCGGCGCCGTGGTGTCGACTGTGAACGTGACGACCAACGGCAGCACCGCCATCAGCGGCACGGTGGCCGACGGCGCCGGTGCGGTGCCGGCCACCGGCAGCATCGGCGACCGCATCTTCGACGACAACAACGGCGACGGCGCCTTCGGCGTGGGCGACACCGGCATCGCCAACGTCACCGTGCAGCTGGTCGACGACGTCAACGGCAACGGCGTGGCCGACCTCGGCGAGCGCGTGCTCGCCACCGACACCACGGGCGCCGGCGGCAACTACCTCTTCACCGGCGTGCTGCCGGGGGCCTACGTGGTGCGCGTGACCGACACCGGCGGCGTGCTGGGCGGCAGCGCGCCCACCAACGGCGCCGTGACGCGGGCCGTGTCGCTGGCGACCATCGGCGCGTCGAACCTGGCGATCGACTTCGCCTACGACAAGGTGCCGCCGGTCGTCGACCTCAACTCGGGCACCACGACCAACGACATCGTCACCAACGGCGGCTTCACGGGCGGCATCACCGGCTGGACCTCGACCGGCTCGACCATCTACGCGAACAACGTGGTGCGGTGGGACAACGACTCCATCTCGGGCACGCTGACCCAGGCCAACCTGTCGGGCCTGCAGAACGGACCCGGCACCAACGGCGCGGCGCAGATCGTGTTCGGCTTCGGCTGGAACAACCCGCTGATCGACTCCGAGGTGCCGACCACCTTCACCGTGAGCGTGGGCGGCGTGGTGTACGCCACCGTCACCACCGGCCGCTCGAACGTCGGCCCCAACATCGCGACCGTCGCGTATTCGAACGGCGCCACCGGCTCGCCCACCGTCATCGCGAGCAGCACCTTCGGTGCATGGTCCTACACCGACATCACGATCAACCTGCCGAACACGGTGGCCGACACGGGCGCGCTGGTGTTCGGGTTCTCGCCGCCGAACATCCTGCTCGTGTCGGGCGACGACGTGTCGATCGACAACGTGCGCGTGCTGACCTATACCGACACCACGGCGGGCCGCGACTGGAACGCCACTTTCACCGAAGACGGCGCGGCGGTGTCGATCGCGAACCCGAACTCGTCGGTGATCGACAGCGACTCGACCAACATGACGTCGGCGCAGATCGTGCTGACCAACGGCCAGGCCGGCGACCTGCTGCGCATCGGCGGCGTGGCGCTCGCCAACGGCTCGACGGGCACCCTCAACGGCCTCAGCTACACCGTGACGGTGAGCGGCGGCGTGACCACCATCGCCCTGAGCGGCGCGGCCACCAAGGCGGTGTACGCCGACACCATCGAGGCCATCACCTTCGAGAGCACGCTGCAGAACCCGCTGGCCTCGCCGGTGCGCGACATCACGGTCACCGTGAGCGACGGCGGCTTCACCTCGAACACCGCGCACTCGTACATCACGGTGGTGCCGGTGAACGACGCGCCGGTGGTGGCTACCGGCTCGACGCTCGCCTACACCGAGAACGGCGCGGCGACGGCCATCAACACGGCCATCACGGTCTCGGACGTGGACAACGCCACGCTGGCCAGCGCGACGGTCGCGATCACCGGCGGCTTCGCAGCCGGGCAGGACGTGCTGGGCTTCACCAACGTGCCGGCCACCATGGGCAACATCACGGCCGCCTACAACGCGGCCACCGGCGTGCTCACGCTGAGCTCGGCCGGCAACACCGCCACCGTCGCGCAGTGGCAGGCCGCGCTGCGGGCCGTGCAGTACAGCAACACCTCCGACAACCCGTCGACCGCGGCCCGCACGGTGAGCTACACCGTCAACGACGGCGCGGCCGCGTCGAACACCGTCACGTCGACCGTCACCGTGACGGCGGTGAACGACGCGCCGACGCTCGCGACCGGATCGAGCATCACCTACACCGAGAACGGCGCGGCGACGGCCATCAACACGGCCATCACCGTGGCCGACCTCGACAACGCGACGCTGGCGAGCGCCACGGTCGCGATCACCGGCAACTTCGTGCCGGGGCAGGACGTGCTGAGCTTCACCAACGTGCCGGCCACCATGGGCAACATCGCCGGCACGTACAACGCGGCCACCGGCGTGATCACGCTGAGCTCGGCCGGCGGCACGGCGACGCTCGCCCAATGGCAGGCGGCCCTTCGCGCGGTGCAGTACAGCAACAGCTCGGAGGCGCCCTCGGCGGCCGCGCGAACCGTGACCTACACGGTGAACGACGGCAGTGCCGCTTCGAACGGCATCGCCTCGACCGTGAACGTCACGCCGGTGAACGATGCGCCGGTCAACACCCTGCCCGCGAACTTCTCTGGCACCGAGGACACGGCCGTGGGCCTGACCGGCCTTCAGGTCAGTGACGTGGATGCCGGCAGCAGCACCGTGCGCGTGACCTTGAGCGTGCCCACCGGCACCCTGACCGCGGCCACGGGCGGCGGCGTGACCGTCACCGGCAGCGGCACCGCCACGCTGGTACTCGAAGGCTCGGTCGCCAGCCTCAACGCCTACCTGGCCAGCGCATCGCGGCCCAACTACCTGCCCGTGGCCAATGCCACCGCCAGCGTCACGCTGACGATGTTGACCAGCGACCTCGGCAACACCGGCAGCGGCGGCGCGCTCACCGACAGCGACACCTCCACCATCAGCTTCACCGCGGTCAACGACGCCCCCGCGGGCGCCGACCGCACGGTGACGCTGGCCGAAGACGCGGTCTACACCTTCTCGGCCGCCGACTTCCCGATCACCGACCCGCTGGACACCCCGCCCAACACGCTGCAGGCCGTCATCGTCACGACGCTGCCGCCCGCATCGCAGGGCGTGCTGCGCCTCAACGGCGTGGCCGTGGTCGCGGGCCAACGCATCGCCGTGGGCAGCCTCGCGCAATTGACCTTCACGCCCACGGCCAACCTCAACGGCAACGGGATCGGCAGCTTCACCTTCCAGGTGGTCGACAACGGCGGCACGGCCAACGGCGGCGTGGACACCGACGCCTCGCCGAACACCTTCGCCTTCAACCTGACGCCGGTCAACGACGTGCCGGTGGCCGTGGCCGACACAGGCACCGGCGCGGAGGACACGCCGATCACCGGCAACGTGCTGGCCAACGACACCGACATCGACGGCGACACGCTGACGGTGACGCAGTTCGTGGTGAACGGCAGCACCTTCACGGCCGGCCAGACCGCCACGATCGCGGGCGTGGGCACGCTGGTCGTCAACGCCAACGGCAGCTACACCTTCACGCCCGCGCTCAACTACAACGGCGCGCCGCCCGTGGCCACGTACACGGTCAGCGACGGTGCGGCCACCGCCACCTCGACGCTCACGCTCACCGTGACGCCGGTGAACGATGCGCCGGTCAACACCCTGCCCGCGAGCTTCTCTGGCACCGAGGACACGGCCGTGGGCCTGACCGGCCTGCAGGTGGCCGACGTGGATGCCGGCAGCAGCACCGTGCGCGTGACCTTGAGCGTGCCCACCGGCACGCTGACCGCGGCGACGGGCGGCGGCGTGACCGTCACCGGCAGCGGCACTGCCACGCTGGTACTCGAAGGCTCGGTCGCCAGCCTCAACGCCTACCTGGCCAG
>NZ_LYVO01000092.1 GCF_001984055.1 Variovorax sp. KK3 | reverse complement strand
GCATGGCGACGTCGTAGACGATCAGGTCGTCGGCACTGCCCTCGCCCGCCCCGCCCTGCCCCAGCCACGAAAGCCGCCGCGCCCTGGCGCGTGCGCCCAGTGCCGCCAGCGGCTGCCCGTGCAGCTGCACGTCTCCGCGATGCGGCAACAAGCCGGCCAGCGCCTTCAGCAGCGTGGACTTGCCGGCACCGTTGGGGCCGACGATGCTGGTCCACTGCCCCGCGGCCAGCGCGAGGTCGATGCCGTGCAGCACCTCGGTGCCACCGAGCGCCGCCCTGACCTGCCGCGCCTCGAGCGCGACTCCTTGCAGCAGCGTCCGCGTCATCGAAAGCCTCCGCGCCCGCTGCGCCGATGCATGAGCCACAGCAGGTAGCTGCCGCCGAGCACCGCCGTGAGCACGCCCACGGGCAGCTCCTGCGGCGCGATCAGCCAGCGCGCCAGCAGGTCGGCCGACATCAGCAGCAGCCCACCCATGCCGGCCGACAGCAGGATCAACCGCGCATGGGTGGTCTTCACCGCCGAGCGCACCAGGTGCGGCGCGGCCAGGCCGACGAAGGCGATCAGCCCGGTCTGCGCGACCGCGGCGCCGGTGGCCAGCGCCAGCACGGCCACCAGCGCGGCGCGCATGGCGGGCAGCGGCAGGCCCAGGCTGCTGGCGGTGGCCTCGCCGAGCGCCAGGCCGTCCAGCACCGGCGCCAGCATCCAGGCCAGCAGCAGGCAGGCGGCGCCTAGCGCACCCATCACCACACATGCACTCCAGCCCACCAGGCCGGTGCTGCCGAGGATGAAGCCCTGCAGCGCCTGCAGGATGTCGGCCGAGGCGATGGAGATCAGGTCTTTGACGGCGCCCAGCACCACGCCGACGATCACGCCGGCCAGCAGCAGGCGAAGCGTCTGCTGCACGCCGCGTGCGAGCACCAGGGTCAGCATCACCGCCGCCACGGCGCCGACGAACGCGGCACCGGTCAGGCCCAGGCGCACCACCCACTCGGTGCTGGTGGCGGAGACGCCGAACAGCGTGAGCGCAATGGCCACGCCGAGCGAGGCGCCCGAGGCGCTGCCCAAAAGATAAGGATCGGCGAGCGGATTGCGGAATAGACCCTGCGCCACCGCACCGGCCAGCCCGAGCAAGGCGCCGGCCAGCCAGGCGCCCAGCGTGCGCGGCAAGCGGATGTCCCGCACGATCTGCCAGGCGACCGGGTCGCTGCCGGCGGCCAGCACGCTGTCGAAGCCCGTGCTGCCGACGCCGGCGCCCAGCAGCAGCCCGCCGCCACTCAGCAACAGCAGCGCCAGGCCCAGCGCGAGCGCGCGTCGATGCTCGCTCTTCAACCGGTGCCTCCGCGTGCCTTCTGCTGCAGGCAGCGCACCATCAGCTGGGCGGCCTCGCCCATGCGCGGGCCGGGGCGCACCAGCACGTCGGCTTCGTCGGCGGAGAAACGGCAGACGCGCCCCTCGCGCACGGCGCGGATGCCGGACCAGCCCGGGCGCTGCTCGAGGCCCTGCGCGCTGCGCACGCTGACCATGATCAGGTCGGGATCGGCCCGCACCACGAACTCGGGGTTGAGCTTGGGAAAGGGGCCCATCGACGCCGGCACGATGTTCTTCACGCGGAGCCGAGTGAGCGTTTCGCCGATGAAGGAGCTTTCGCCGGCCGCATAGACCGCGTTGTTGATCTCGAAGTAGACGCGGTTGCGTGCGACGGACGCCGGCAGCGACTGGGCCGCCGCGGCCACGCTGGCATCGATGGTGCGCCAGACGCGCTGCGCGTCCTGCGTGCCGAGCACCTGGCCCAGCGCGTCGAGCACGCGCCGCACGTCGGCATGGTTCTTGGGCTCGAGTACCAGCACCTTGAGGCCCAGCGTCTCCAGGCGCTGCGTGACACGGGACGAGCGCGCGAGCAGCACCACGTCGGGCTTCAGCGCGACGATGGCTTCCACGTTCGGGTCGATGCCGCCGCCCATCTGCGGCAGCGCGCGCACGGCATCGGGCCAGTTCGAATAGCGGTCGACGCCGACCAGCCGGTCGCAGGCGCCGAGCGTGCAGACCGACTCGGTCAACGAGGGCAGCAGCGTCACGATCCGCTGCGGAGGCCGCGGCAGTTCGACCTGCACGCCGCGCTCGTCGGACACGGTGTAGGCCTGGGCGGCAAGGGCCAGCGCGGCCAGCAGGCCGGCGAGCAGGCGCTTCATGAGGGTTCCTTCAAGGAAAGCGGGAGTCCGGCGGCCATCAGCGTCACGCGATCGCACGCGGCGGCAACGGCCTGGTTCAGGCGGCCCTGCGCATCGACGAAGGCGCGCACCTCGCGACCCATCGGGATCACGCCGAGGCCGATCTCGTTGCTCACGAGCACCACGGGGCCGTGGGCGTCGTGCAGGGCGTGGAGCAGTGCGGACTGCGCGGTGTCGAGGTCGTGCGGCGCGGTATCGACATCGACAACGGCGTCCGCCGGCATCAATAGCTGCGTCAGCCACAGCGTGAGGCAATCGACTAGCACCAGGGTGCCAGGCTCGCTGTGCCGGGCCAGCGCAGCGCCCAGGTGCAGGCTCTCCTCCACCGTCGCCAGCGCCGGCACGCGCTGCGCGCGGTCGGCACGGTGGCGCGCGATGCGCTCGCGCATTTCGTCGTCGTGCGCGGTGGCGGTGGCGATGAGCACGGCCCTGTGCGTCGGCGAGCGCGCCAGCCACTCGGCCGCGCGCTGCTCCGCCCGCCGCGACTTGCCGCTGCGCTGGCCGCCGAGAATCAGCTCGCGGCGGGCATCGGGCTTCAGGACTTCGGTTGCCAACGCAGGGTCAGGTAGAGGGATCGTCCGCGCTGGTTGTAGCCGTACGCGGTCTCGTAGCTTACGTCGTTGAGGTTGGTGAGGCGGGCCTGCACCGACCAGTCCTTCGCGACCTGGTACTCGCCGTACAGGTCGACTGTGGTGTAGCTGCCGAGTCGCAACGTGTTGGCCGTGTCGTCGAAGCGGCGTCCCACGTGCAGCGCCGAAGCGCCGAACTTCCACGGGCCCACGCCGTAGTCGACGCCGACCGAGGCGTGGTTCTTGGCGCGCCGCGGCAGCTGCCGGCCGGTGCCTTCGTTGCGCGGGTCGAGCGAATCGACCGAGGCGCGCAGTGTCCAGGGGCCGAACTGGCCGTCGTAGCCCAGCGTCCAGCCCTCGATGCGGGCCCGCGGGATGTTCTCGGGCCGCGTGGTGTTGGTGATGAAGCCGCGGATCTTGTTGTCGTAGCGCACCAGCTTCACACTGTGGCCGCCCTCGCTCCAGGTGATGCCCACGTCGGTGTTCTTGCCCTCTTCGGGCTGCAGCGCGTCGTTGCCGAAGTTGGGAAAGTACAGCTGGTTGAACGACGGCGCCACGAAGCTGGTGCCGTGCGACACGTTGACGCGCCAGGCGGGCGTGATGCGGTAGCCGTAGCCGGCGAACCAGGTGTTGTTGCTGCCGAACTGCGAGTTGTGGTCGTAGCGCGTGTTGAGCTGCCAGGTGTGGTTGCCGGCGTTGCCGTTGAGCCCGACGAAGGCCGAGTCGATGTCGCGCTTGTTGACGGTGTAGCGGGTGTCGCTCTTCACGTCCTGCACGCGGCGCTCCAGCCCGGCGACGACGGTGCCGATCGGCGTCGCGATGTCGTTCTGCCAGAGGTACTGGTCCTGCGTGGTTTCGAACAGGCCGGGCAGGTTGAAGCTGCTGGCCACGATGTTGCGCGTGTAGTCGGTGCTCTGGGCGTAGCGCAGCTGGGTGTTCCAGTTCGGCAGGATCTTGCCGCTCGCGCCGATGTAGGCGAGCCGCGTGCGCAAGATGCCGCGCGTATCGCGGCCCGGGCCGTCGTCGTAGTGGTTCAGGCCTTCGGCGTACAGCAGGCCCGAATCGATCTTCCAGTCGGGGTTGATCTGATAGCCCAGCGAGGCATTGAGTGCGCTCTGGAGGAAGGGGTCGCGGTCGGCGTTGAAGTTGCCGAACTGGACGCGGCGGTTGGTGGCCGAGAAGCCCTTGTCGATGGTGCGCGACGCGTTGAGCGCATAGGTCAACGGGCCCGATGCGCCGGTGAAGCCACCGGTGATCTGCTTGTAGCCTTCACTACCGATGGTGGTGGAGGCGCGGGGCATGAAGATGCTTTCGCCCGGCTGCGCCTTGCGCGTGAAGATCTGCACCACGCCGCCGACGCCTTCGCTGCCGTAGAGCGCCGAGGCCGGGCCCTTGACGACCTCGATGCGCTCGATCATGTCGACGGGAATGTTGTCCCACACCGGCGTGCCGAGCGTCGCGGAGCCATAGCGCACGCCGTCGATCAGCAGGATGGTGTGGCGCGCCTCGGCACCGCGGATGAAGACATTGCTCGCCTTGCCCGGGCCGCCGTTGGACGAGATCTGCACGCCGGCCACGCGCTGCAGGATCTCGGGCAGCGTGCGGTTGGCGAGCTGATCGATCTGTGCCCGGTCGATGACCACGGTGTCGGACACGAGTTCGTCGGCGCGGGTCGGGGTGCGGTTGGCTGTCACCACCGTTTCGGGCAGTGCCTGGGCGCTTTGCGCGAAGGACAGAGTGGGCAGGCAGGCCAGCCCGCCCAGGGCCGCGGCGATCGAGAACATCAAGGGACGCGGGCACGGCAAGGCGCGGCCGGCAGCGGGCGCAGGAGAAACGCAGGTAGTCATCATGGAACCAGAAGGTCAATGTCCGCCGCCGGCTTCCCCGCCGGCGATTGGACCTCATGGCGCATCGCCTGCTTGCGCAGGCGACACGCCGCCTCGTTGGCCGGTATCCGGGCTGGCAGCACGTCCCTCGACGCCTTCCCAGGCGCCTGTTTCAGGGTGCCCAGTGGCTGCTTGACGAGGGTGGCACACGAGGTGCCGGCTGCTTGACCGTTGCGGGGGCAGCGCAGGCTGGCTGGGCCCGATGGGCTTCGACTCCTGCTTCCCGTTGAACTGCGCCGCGTGAACAGCGGCGCGAGCACCAACGGCGCGGATTGTAAGCCGGGGCCATACCGAAACTACAATCGCGACCCATGCCCGCACCCAGTCGCATTGACCAGATCGCCGAACGTGTCGAGCGCCTGCTCGTACGCCACGAGGAAGTGCAGCGCACCAACGCGTTGCTGCAAGACCAGGTGAATGCACTCACGCGCGAGCGCGACGCGCTCAAGTCACGTCTGGCTGCGGCACGCACCCGGCTCGATGCGCTGCTCGAGCAGCTGCCGGCCGACCCATCCCAAGACGCCTCCACGCCCCGATGAAGCAAATCGAAGTCCAGATCATGGGCCAGAGCTACCTGCTCGGCTGCCCCGAAGGCGGCGAGCCTCAACTGCGCGAAGCGGTCGAACGCGTCGACGCCGCCATGTGCAAGATCCGCGATGCGGGCAAGGTGAAGGCCCGGGACCGCATCGCGGTGCTGGCCTCGCTCAACCTCGCCTTCGACCTGGCGCAGCGCGAGGCGTCGCTGGCGAGCTTCCAGGCCGCCCCACCAGCGCCCGTTGCCGCGCCCATGCCCGTGCCCGCATCGAATGCAGGCGACGAGGCCGACGATGCCCGTGCCGCGCACTTGCTGCAGCGGCTCGACCAAGCACTGGCCGGCGACGGTCACCTGCTCTGAAGACGAGCGCGAAGCCCGGTGCACTTATTCGCAGCTTCTTGTCTGTCAAGTCTTCCGGGATTGCCCGGCAGGCGTAAAATCGAGCGGGTCTGCGGTGCTGGTCGGGCTTTAATTTCCTTGAACCAATGCTCTTTGGAGCAGGGCTTGGTATATCGCCTGGCAGGTGTGATCATCTCGCGTCAGATGAACCCGAAGCCTCGCTGCCCTCGCCCACCTGAACCCCGGTTCAGGACGCGAGTCCGGCCCCACTCGCAGACACCTATTGCACGCCACGGCCCCGCTCTCGGGGCCGTTGCTTTTTCCCGAGAGCCCTGAATGATGATCGACCCCTTGCTGGTCGCCGAACTCGCCCTGCTTGGCGTCGGCACCGGTTTTCTTGCCGGCCTGCTGGGCATCGGCGGCGGCATGCTGATGGTGCCTTTCATCACGATCATCCTGGGGCACCGCGGGGCGTCGTCCGACCTGGCCGTGAAGATGGCCATTGCGACTTCGATGGCCACCATCATCTTCACGTCGCTCTCGAGCGTGCGCGCGCACCACAAGCGCGGCGCGGTGCGCTGGGACATCGTCAAGCGCCTGGCGCCCGGCATCGTCATCGGCAGCCTGGTGGGCAGCCTCGGCGTGTTCGCGCTGCTCAAGGGCCAGGTGCTGGCGATCTTCTTCGCGCTGTTCGTGGGCTTCTCGGCCACGCAGATGTTCCGCAACAAGAAACCCGAGCCTTCGCGCCAGATGCCCGGCACCGCCGGCCAGCTCGCGGCCGGCGGCTCGATCGGCTTCATCTCGGGGCTGGTGGGCGCGGGCGGCGGCTTCATCAGCGTGCCCTTCATGACCTGGTGCAACGTCGCCATCCACAACGCGGTGGCCACCAGCGCCGCGCTCGGCTTTCCGATCGCCGTGGCGAACGTGGCCGGCTACGTGGCGGCGGGCCGCTCGGTGCAGGGCCTGCCCGATGCATCGGTGGGCTACATCTGGCTGCCGGCGCTGGCGGTGATCGCGGTGTGCAGCTTCCTCACCGCACCGCTCGGCGCGAAGGCGGCGCACAGCCTGCCGGTGGCGAAGCTCAAGCGCGTCTTCGCGAGCGTGCTGTACGTGCTCGCGGTCTACATGCTGTGGAAAGGCCTGCACGGCTGACGACGCCCCGAGCCGCATGGCCCGCGCGCGGCGTGGGCTTACGGCCGATCGGCACCGGCCCCGTATAAGCTCGGGTTGCGGCAGCGTCGCCGCGCTCCTGAGACACAGAGAGGCAGTGCATGAAGATCCTCATCGCCGTGGACGGCAGTCCCCATACCCGCAAGGCACTCGACTACCTGGTGACGCATCGCGCCATGTTCGTCGAGGGGAATGAACTGGTCGCGGTGTACGTGACCACCGGCGTTCCCGGCCACGTCACGCGCCACCTGAGCCGCGACTTGGTGGAGAGCTACTACACCGAGGAAGCCGCCAAGGTGGTCGAGCCGGTCAAGGCCTTCTTCGCCGAGAACAACATCAGCAACTACACCGTGGACGCACGCCACGGCCACGCGGCCGAGGAAATCCTGAAGTCCGCGAACGCGGCCGGCGTGCAGATGATCGTGATGGGCACGCACGGCCACGGCATCTTCGGCCGCGCGTTGATGGGATCGGTGGCGACCAAGGTGATTGCGGAGACCGACATCTCCGTGCTGCTCGTTCAGTAGCCCGCGCCGTCCGCGGGCACCCATCGCCCGCTAAGACGGCGCGTCGGCGGAGGTGGCGCCCTGGCTCTGCAGCCGCCACTCGCGCGGCGAGCACCCGAAGCGCTCGCGAAACGCGCGGCTGAAATGCGCCGCGTCGCTGAAGCCGCGGCCGAAGGCGATCTCGGCCACGGTGCGGCCGGCCAGCTGCGGTGTCAGCAGGTCGCGGCTGCAGGCCTCGAGCCGGCGCTCCCAGATGTACTGCGCGGGCGTGAGCGGCTCGGCCTTGAACACGCGATGGATCTGGCTCGGCGACAGGCCGAGTTCCGTCGCCAGGCTGCCGACCGACAGCGACGGGTCGGCCAGCTGCTCTTCGATGCGGCGCTTGATGCGCGCGAGATGGAAGTTCGCCAATTGGCTGAGCCCCGGTGCACGCGCAGCCGGCAGGGTCTGCAATCCTGCCACCAGGATGTTGAGCACACCATTGGCCACGGCCAGTGCCGAAGCCGGCTGCAGCGTGTCGATGTCTTCGCGCAGCGTGCGGATCATGCTGATCAGCAGGTGCCCCGCACCCTCGCGCCCCGACACGGTGGTGGCCGTGAGCGCCTGCGTGTCGCGCAGTTCGCTGCGCAGGCGTTCGCCGGGAAGCTTGAGCACGATCTGCTCGAAGTCGTCGTCGAAGAGCAGCCGATAAGGCCGGGTGCTGTCGTAGAGCGCGAAGTCGCCGACCGCCAGCAGCGCATCGCGCCCGTCCTGCCGCACCACACCACGCCCGGCCGTCTGGATGCCGACCAGGAAGTAGTCGTCGGTCGAACGGGCGATGTGGCCCGGCGTGCGCAGCACGCTCTGCGCCCCTGATCGCACCACCGACACGTCGAGGCTGGGCAAGCTGTGGCGCTGGATGCTGCCTTCGAACGCGCCGGCCGGCCGCTCGCCGCGCACCGGGTCGCAGCCGAGCTGCACGTAGACGTTGCAGATCAGGTCGGTCCAGTAGGCGAGCCGCTGTTCGCGGGAAACGGCGTCGGTGCTGAGCAGCTGCATGTGGAACCCTTCGCGGATGCAACGCAGGAACAAGAAAGCCGCGATTTCGGGGCAAGAGGATTTCTGGCCGCGAACTTACGCTGGAAGCAACCCGCATGCCACAGCGCTAACCCGATGCGCGCGGCGCGCGGCCGATTTCATCCACCGTTCCTGGAGCCCGCCATGACCCGCAAGACCCATCCCCGACTCCGCGTCGCCGCCGTGCAGGCCGCGCCCGTGTTCCTCGACCTCGACGGCACGCTCGACAAGACCATCGACCTGATGGCGCAAGCCGCCGCGCAGGGCGTGCAGCTCATCGCCTTTCCCGAGACCTGGGCGCCCGGCTACCCGTGGTGGATCTGGCTGGACTCGCCCGCCTGGGGCATGCAGTACGTGCAGCGCTACCACGACAACTCGCTGGTGGTCGGCTCGCCCGAGTTCGACCGCATCCGCGAGGCGGCGCGCAAACACAAGCTCTGGGTGTCGCTGGGCTACAGCGAGAAGGCGGCCGGCAGCCTCTACATCGCGCAGGCGCTGATCGACGACCGGGGCAACACGGTGCAGACGCGCCGCAAGCTCAAGCCCACGCACGTCGAGCGCACGGTGTTCGGCGAAGGCGACGGCTCCGACCTGGCCGTGTGCGAGACGGCGATCGGCAACGTCGGATCGCTGTCGTGCTGGGAGCACCTGCAGCCGCTGTCGAAGTACGCGATGTACGCGCAGAACGAACAGATCCACTGCGCCGCCTGGCCCAGCTTCTCGCTCTACCGCGGCGCGGCCTACGCACTGGGGCCGGAAGTCAACAACGCAGCCAGCCAGATCTATGCGGCCGAGGGCCAGTGCTTCGTGGTCGCGCCCTGCGCCACCGTGTCGAGCGCCATGACGGAGCTCCTGTGCACCGACCCGGGCAAGCAGCAGATGCTGCGGGTAGGCGGTGGTTTCGCGCGCATCTACGCGCCCGACGGCTCGCCGCTGGGCACGCCGCTGGCCGAGGACCAGGAAGGCTTGGTGGTCGCCGACATCGACCTCGGCATGATCTCGCTGGCCAAGGCGGCAGCCGACCCCAGCGGCCACTACGCACGGCCGGACGTCACGCGCCTGCTGCTCGACAAGACGCGGCGCGAGCCGGTGGTGATTCAACGGCGGGCCGGCCCGGAGGCGAGCGCGCCCGAAGCGGAGCCGACCAGCGTCGAGCCCGCAGCCGCGCCGGCGCGCGTGCCGGCGACCGCGTGATGCACGGAGACCCGCCATGGAATCCGCCATCGCCGAGCATCTGAAGTGCCCGCGCACGCGGCATCGCCGCATCGAGGACGACTACGCGCCGCCCTACCCCGCCTGGTCGGCGCGCGCCCCGCAGGCGATAGGGCAGGTGGTGATGGGCTTCTTCGGCGTGCAGTCGCGGGGGCGCGAACTGCACGGCCGCGCCTGCGCCGCGCTGATGAACATCGTTCGCGGCTTCGCGTCGCCAGACGGCCCGGGCCACCACGACCTGGCCCACCACGTCGACGCCGACGGCTACGACAACATGGTCGCGATCGCGTACTGGGACGATCCAGCGCGCTTCGAGCGCTGGTGCGCGGCGCCCGACATCGACGACTGGTGGCGCTCCGACGAACGCGTGACGGAGGGCATCGGTTACTTCCGCGAGATCGCCATGCCGCGCGTGGAGCACTACGAAACGCTGTTCAACACCCCGGACCGCGCCGAGGGCGTCGGCGTGGTGATGGGCGGCATGAGCACCGACATCCAGGAGCATGCCTACTGGGGCTCGATGCGTGACCGCATTCCGCTGTCACAGACCGATGCAATGACGCCGACGGGCACGCGCACGGTGCTCGGCGGGCGGCCGGCACCGGGCCAGCGGGTCCGCATCGGCGGCCACGAGAACGTGGCGATGATCCGCTCGGGCCAGGAATGGACCGAGACGCAGGGCCAGGAGCGCACGCTCTATCTGGAAGACATGGAGCCGGTGCTGCGCGAGGGCATGGACTTCCTGCGCGACCAGGGCCTGGGCATCGGCTGCTACAGCAACCGCTACATGCAGCACATCGATGCGGGCGGCGAGCCGCTGCAGAAGTCATTCGGCCTGAGCTTCTGGCGCTCGCTGGCCGACATGGAGCGCTGGGCCGAATCGCATCCGACGCACGTGGCGATCTTCGGCAGCTTCATGCGCTACGTGCAGGCGCTGAACTTTCAGCTGCAGCTGCGCGTGTACCACGAGGTGTCGGTGCTCAAGCCCGATGAGCAGCGCTACGAATACATCAACTGCCACCCGCGCACGGGCCTGCTGAACGGGCTGCCGGCCTGAGGACACCGCGCCAGGCGCGCTGTGTGGCAACCACGCGCCTGAGGCCCTTTCCGTTGCCGAGCGCCCGGAGACGCTGCGATAGGCGCCGTCCCGCGCGCTGGCAGGGCGCGGGCGGAGCGCTTAACATGCGTGTATGTTCACGGATTGCTACTGCACCCAGTTCCGCCGGGCCTCCCATGGGCTCACCCGCGTCTACGACGCCGCCCTGAAGCCGGTGGGCCTGCGCATCACCCAGTTCTCGCTGCTGCGCTCCCTCGGGCGACTCGGCGAAGCGACTTCGACCCAGGTGGCGGCCGAGTTGTCACTCGATCGCACCACCATCTCGCGAAACGTCAAGCTGCTGATCGACGCAGGCTGGGTGGACGTCATCGAGGACGGCAGCAGTGGAAGAGAGCGCCCGATGCGATTGAACCCTGCCGGTCAACGCAAGATCGCCGAGGCACTGCCGTACTTCAACGATGCACAGAAGATGGTCGAGCAAGGCATCGGCGCGTTCCTGAGCAGCCCCTCCGACGATCGCCTGATGCAAGCGCTGGTGAACCTGCAGCAGTTTGCCGGCGAGGCGCTCGACCCCGCCTGAAAACGCCGGGTTTACCCCTGCTTGACCACTCCCTGCCCGTCCAAATAGAGTGCATATACACGCTTAGAATGCTGACCAGCCTGACGACATCACAAGCGGCTGGGGAGTCCGGCGCCGGCGTTTTGTTGGATCTTCGACGTGCATATACACGAAAGAGGTCGTTTCCTGAACCAGCAATTTCTGGAGTCCGAACATGCCCACCTACACAGTCTTCTCCACCACCGGCACGCTGTCCAGCGAACGGAAAGCCGCGATCGCGCGGGCGGTGACCCACACTCATAGCCAGGTGACCGGGGCAAACACCTTTTTCGCCCAGGTCGTCTTTCAGGATGTACAGCCGGGCGACTGGTTCCTGGGCGGCGCACGCATGAAAGGCGACCAGATCTATCTCTGCGGGCATGCCCGCGGCGGCAGGCCCGCGGAGATGAAGAACCGCCTTGTCCTGGGCATGCGCGACGTCCTCGTGGAGCACGGCGGCGTGGCCCGCCACCAGGTCTGGGTCTACCTTGTCGAGCTGCCGCCGGCGCACATGATCGAGTACGGCTACGTACTTCCGGAGCCCGGCCAGGAGAGCGATTGGCTGGCGAACATGCCGCAACCGGACCGCGAGCGCCTGGAAGCCCTCGGCGCGTGAGGCGCTGCCCGCCCTCGTTCTTCGGTGCCATCAGCGCGCCCCGCGGGGCGCGCATGGCAGCGCTTTGCCAGAAACCGATGGCTGACGCAACGCTTCGCCTCAGTCAAACAGCCCTTTGTGCTCCTCACGCAACGCTGCCTTCTGCACCTTGCCCATCGCGTTGCGCGGCAGCTCGGGCACGACGAAGCACTGCTTGGGGATCTTGAAATTGGCGAGCCTGGACTTGAGCGCGGCAATGATGGCCTCGCCCTGCAGCGCAGCCCCCGGCTTCGCGACCACGATCGCCACGCCGACTTCGCCGAAGTCCGGGTGCGGCACGCCGACCAGCGCGCTTTCGGCCACGTCGGCCATCTCGTTGATGTAACCCTCTATCTCGGCCGGGTAGACGTTGTAGCCGCCGCTGATGATCAAGTCCTTGCTGCGGCCGACGATGGTGACGTAGCCCAGGCCGTCGATCTTGCCGACGTCGCCCGTCTTGAAGAAGCCGTCGTGGGTGAATTCTTCCTTGGTCTTTTCGGGCATGCGCCAGTAGCCGGCGAAGACGTTCGGGCCCGACACCTGGATGTGGCCGATCTCGCCGGTCGGCACGGGCTCGCCCGCGTCGTCGCGCACGCGAAGCTGCACGCCGGGCAGTGGAAAGCCGACGGTGCCGCCGCGCCGCTCGCCCTGCACCTTGCTGTAGGGGTTCGACGTGAGCATGGCCGTTTCGCTCATGCCGTAGCGCTCGAGGATGGTGTGGCCGGTGCGTTCGCGCCAGGCCTCGAAGGTTTCGAGCAGCAGCGGTGCGGAGCCGGCGATGAACAGGCGCATGCCGCTGCAGGCGTCGCGCGTGAGGCCGCGTTCGGCCAGCATGCGCACGTAGAGCGTGGGCACGCCCATGAACACGGTCGCGTCGGGCAGCCGGGCCACCACGCGCTTGGGGTCGAAGCGGTTGAGCCAGATCATGCTGCTGCCGCTGATCAGCGCGCCGTGAATGGCGACGAAGAGGCCGTGCACGTGGAAGATCGGCAGCGCGTGGATCAGCACGTCGGCGCCCGGGCGCCAGCCCCAGTAGTCCTTGAGCACCTCGGCGTTGGACTTGAGGTTGCGGTGCGTGAGCATCGCGCCCTTGCTGCGGCCGGTGGTGCCGCTGGTGTAAAGAATGGCGGCCAGGTCGTCGGGCGTCTTCTGTGCCACGCGGTGCTGGTCGCTGCACTGCGCCGCCACCTCGAGCAGGGTGCCCTTGCGGTCGTCGTCGAGCGTGAACACGTGCCGCGTGCCCGCCGCGGTGGCGATGGGCGCCACCCAGTCGGCATTGGCGCTGCTGCAGACGACCACGGCCGGCTCGGCATTGCCGATGAAGTACTCGATCTCGGCCTCGCGGTAGGCGGTGTTGAGCGGCAGGAACACGTAGCCGGCGCGCAGCGTGGCCAGGTACAGCATCATGGCCTCGACCGACTTCTCGACCTGCACCGCGATGCGGTCGCCGGCGGCCAGGCCCAGGGCGTCGAGCAGGTTGGCGATCATCGCGCTCGCGCGGTCGAGGTCCCGCCACGAGTAGTAGAGCCCGTCGTCGGTTTCGACCGCGATGGCATCGAGGTCGTGGGGGAAGGCGGCGCGCAGCGCGGCGAAGAGGTTGGCGTTGTTCGGGTCGGTCATGGCGTCGGGTTCAGAAGACGGGCGGACGCTTGGCCAGGAAGGCGGCGATGCCTTCCCGGTGCTCGGGCGAATCCGCGTAATCGTAGGCGGTGGCGAGCAGGCTTTCCACGGAAACCGCAGCCAGCGTTCGCTTGTTGGCGCGCGCGGCCTCGGGCGCCAGCGCCGCGATGCGTGCGGAATGCGCCAGCGCCTGCCCCGCAACGTCGGCATCGGGCAGCACCTGCAACAGAAAGCCGGCGTCGTACAGGCGCCGCGCGCCGTGCACGCCGGCGGCCAGCAGCATGTCGCGGGCCAGCACGTCGCCGATGGCGCCGCGCACCAGGGCGGCCTCGCGGGGCGCCATGGGGAAGCCGAGCTTGGCGATGGGGGCGCCGAACTTCGCGCCTTCGCCGGCCAGGCGGATGTCGCAGCAGCTCGCGATCTCGAGGCCGGCGCCCATGCAGGCACCCTCGATCTGCGCCACCAGCGGCAGCTCGCAGGCCCGCATGGCGGCCAGCGCGGCCCACACCTCGTTCTCGTGGAATTCGCGCAGCGAGGCCTCGTCGAAGCGGAAGCCGGGGTATTCGGAGATGTCGCCGCCGGCGCAGAACTGGCCGCCCTCCCCGCGCACGAGCACGCAGCGCAGCGCCGGGTCGGACGCGATCTGCGTGTCGAACACCGTACGCAACTCGCGCCACATGGCGCGCGACATCGCATTGAGCCGGCCCGGATAGGCCAGCGTGACCAAGGCGATGGCGCCTTCGTACGCGAGCGTGACGGCGCCCGGCCTCATTCGATCTTGGCGCCCGACGCCTTTACCACGCCGGCCCAGCGCTTGACCTCCGAGCTGACGAAGCCGCCATAGGCCGCCATGGTGAGCGTGGGTATCTCGGCGCCGTTGCTGGCCCACACGGCTTTCAACTCATCGGTGGCCAGCGATTTGCGCATGTCTTCGACGATCTTCGCTTGCGCGTCGGCCGGCGTGCCCTTGGGCGCCCACAGCCCGTACCAGGTGGTGACGGTGTAGTCGGGCAGGCCCACCTCGGTGGCGCTGGGCACGTCGGGAAAGGCGGGGTTGCGCTTGCCGCCTGCCACCATCAGCGCCTTGATGCGGCCGCCCTTGATGTGCTGAGCCGACGAGCCCAGGCCATCGAACATGCAGTCGACGTTGCCGGAGATCAGGTCCGACAGCGCGGGCCCGGCACCGCGGTACGGGATGTGGGTGATGAAGGTGTTGGTCTGCAGCTTGAACAGTTCGCCGGCCAGGTGATGCGAAGTGCCGGCGCCGGCCGAGGCGTAGTTGAGCTTGCCGGGGTTGCGCTTGGCTTCGGCGACGAAGTCCTTCAGCGTGGTCGCGCTCACGCGCCGGGGGTTGACCACCACCACCTGCGGCACGCTGGCCAGCAGCATCAGCGGCACGAAGTCCTTCTCGATGTCGTAGTCGAGCTTGGGGTAGACCGAAGGCGCGATCGCGTGGTGCACGGCGCCCATGAAGAGCGTGTAACCGTCCGCCGGCGCCTTGGCTGCGATGCTCGCGCCCAGCGTGCCGCCCGCGCCGCCGCGGTTGTCGATGACCAGCGACTGGCCCGTCGACTTGGCGAATTGGGCCGCCAGCGGGCGCGCGAACGCATCGGTGCCGCCGCCGGCCGGAAAGGGCACGATCAACGTGACCGGCTTGGACGGCCAGCCCGACTGCGCATGCGCGGGTGCGCCGAGCACGGCGGCGGCAGTGCCTGCCGCTGCAAAGCGCAGCACGTCGCGCCGCTGGAAGCCTGGGTTCATCTTTTGTCTCCTGCTGTTGGTGGGATCGAAAGCGCCGGGGCCCACGGCGCACGGGACTCGGGACACGGCCCCTCCAGGGATCAGCCCTTGAGAAAGAGATCGTCCACGTCGCCCGACACCGCCACCTTGCCCTGCGCCAGCAAGGTGCGGTGCTTGTCGAGCCGCCTGAGATCGTAGAGGTAATTGACCATCAGCCCGTAGGACTGTTTCACGCCCTTCGGCGAGGGATCGCCGGCCCAGTTGAGCCGCTCGACCCGCGCGCCGTTGCCCAGGTGAAAACGCGCCACCGGGTCGACCGGCTTGCCGTCGGCGGTGGCACGGCCCAGGTACTCGGCGGCGGCGTTCATCAGGAACTGGCGCACCGGCGACCTGGCGTCCAGCGCAGCACCCTCTTCCGCCGCGGCCAGCAGGCGCTCGGCCGTGGGCGGCAGCGAGCCGATCACACGGCCCAGGTCGGCCTGGCGCTTCTCGTCGAGGCGCGGCAGCAGCGTGTCGGCCTGCCTGGCCAGCCAGCCGCGGAAGCCCGGAATCGGCGACAGCGTCGCGAAGACCTTCAGGCGCGGCAACTCTTCCTGCAGCGTCTCGACCACCCGCTTGATCAGCGAATCGCCGAAGCTCACGCCGCGCAGGCCGTCCTGCGTGTTGCTGATCGAATAGAAGATGGCGGTGGTCGCGCGGTCGGCCTTCACCGGCTCGGCCGCTTCGTCGAGCAGCGGCACGATGCCGTCGCTGATGCGATCGACGAGCGCGACCTCGACGAAGATCAGCGGCGTGTTGGGCAGGCGCGGATGGAAGAAGCCGTAGCAGCGGCGGTCGCTGTCCAGCCGGTTCTTGACGTCGGCCCAGCTCTTGATGTCGTGCACCGCCTCGTACTGGATCAGCTTCTCGATCAGCGAGGCGGGCGAATCCCAGCTGATGCGCCGCAGGTCGAGAAAGGCCACGTCGAACCAGGTGGAGAACAGGTGCTCCAGCTCGGCGTCGAGCGGCAGCAGGCGGCGGTCGCTCTTCAGGTGCGGCAGCAGCTGGGCGCGCAGGTCGACCAGGAAGCGCATGCCGTCCGGGTCGATCGCGAAGCGCTGCAGCAGGCGAGCGCGCGGCGACACCAGCGCGCGGCGCAGGTGCACTTCGGCCTGGCCTTCGTCGGCGGTGCCCTCGGCCGCCTGGTGGCGGTCGCGTGCGCTGCTGACTTTCTTGACGTCGGGTGCGAAGCGTTCGCTCATCAGCAGCCAGATGTCGCGCCGCTCGTCGAGCTCGCGGCCGGCGTACCACTGCACCACCGCATGGGCGCGGCGCCCGGCCTCGACCTCGCTGACGCGCGGGTCGATCACCGCCTGCAGGTCGGCCAGCGCACGCCGAAGCGCACGCGGCGCCAGCGCCTCGCCATGGCGGCGCAGCGTGGCCTCGAGGCGCTCGGCGAGCGGGCGCGGGCCGGTCGTGGCCTTCGGCGCCTTCGCGGGCTTGGCGCCGTCGACGGCGGGCTTGGCGCCCGCGGCCTTGGCGTCGGCATCGGTGCCGGCACCGGGGCGCAGGCGCGAAACGTTGCGCGTGATCCATTCGGAGGCATTGGTCATCATGAGATCAGCTTCGCTTTCTGTTGCAGCGCCACGGCCCGCAGGGCCTCGCGCTGGCGGTTCAGGTGGGTGCGCATCGCGGCTTCGGCGCCGTCGCCGTCGCGCGCCTTGAGGGCGGCGAACACTGCCAGATGCTCGGACAGGCTTTGTTCGAGCCGGCCCGGCGCATGCAACTGCTGCAGGCGCGCCAGCTTGAGGATCTTTCGCAGGTCGCCGATGACCTGCGCCAGCCAGCGGTTGTCGGCCAGCATGATGATGGCCTCGTGGATGGCGTAGTTGGTGGTGTAGTACTCGTTGATGCGCTTCGCGCGCGCATGCCGCGCCAGCTTGTCGTGCAAGGCCTCGAGCGCGTCGATCTCGGCATCGCTGGCGTTGCGCGCGGCCTCCCAGGCGCAGCGGCCTTCGAGCAGCGCAATGACCGGGAAGATGTCGTCGAGGTCTTTCTGTGTGACCTCGGCCACGAAGCAGCCGCGCCGCGGCTCGTGCCGCAGCAGGCCCTCGGCCGTCAGCACCTTGAGCGCCTCGCGCAGCGGCGTGCGCGAGATCGACAGCCGCTCGCAGACCGCGGCCTCGTCGACGAAGCTGCCGGGCGCCAACGTGCCGGCAAAGATCTCTTCGCGCAGCGTGGCGGCGACTTCGTCGTGCAGGGAGTTGAGAACGACGCGCATGACGTGGTTGTAGCAGGGTTCGCGGCCGTGATTATTGGTAATTACGCGAAATTACATGAGCCAGACAAAACCAGAAAAGCGCTGGGAACGATCGGCCAGGCCTTGCCACCCACTCGAAGCCCAGATCAGCCTGCCTCATCGGCCTGCCCATACGTGCCTCAAGAACCCTGCCTGTCCGCCTACGACAAAGATGCCCCGATCGCGATGCTCGTGGGCCGCATGCAAGGCAGGACGCGAGGCGGGGCGATCGCATCGGGCCATACGGTCCGCGACCTCTGCAACGAGTCACCCGCCGGCTCCGCCACGCTGCAGACCCTTGCGGCTGAAAGCATGTGGCATGGCGAGTACGAGGCGCTCGGCCATCTTCTCGGCGGCGAAAGCGGAAGCTTGCAGGACTTCTGCATCGAGCCGCCCGGTGCGGTGACCTCTTTGGACCTGGTAAGAACCCTGGAACGAACCCTCAGGGCCATGCCGGACCGCTGCGGGATCGAGCGATTGCGCATCGCGCGCCTGACCGTCACCGCAGCGCTTGGTGTTCCGCTGTTCGAGATGCTGGCGCGCATGCCGCTGCTCCAGCGCCTGTCCTTCGAGAACACGGTCTTCGAAGAAGGCGCCTGGTCGCGCCCCTCGCTGCTGCGGCTCGAGACATTGAACGTCGTCGGCACGACCAACCCGGCGCCTCTTCTGGATGTTTTGGCGGACAAGACGCCGAACCTGCGGACGCTGCACTTCGCGCCGCATGACGGTGTAGCCGATGCGAACGCCAACAAGCGCCTCAACGAAGCGTTTCGACAATGGGAACGGCTTGAAGATCTGACTCTCGAGAATCCGGACTTGTGCGCGGTCGACTACCTGCGCAGTCGCTCGCTCAAGCGCCTTTGCCTCGAGAACAAGCGACTGCATCCTGAAGAACTCAAGTACTTGATCGCCGTGCTGCGCGGCAATCCGCAGCTGAGCTCGCTCGAACTGCGGCACTGCGCTACGGCAGGCGCCGGCGCTGACGACATGCTGCTCGGGTACCTCGTCCGGACGCCGACACTGGGCGCGCTGACTTTTGCGGACAGCACGTTCGACCCTCAACTGGCCGCGCTGACCGCCCGGCATCCAGGGCTCAAGTTCCTCAATCTCGAGGGCAACCGCATGTGCCCCGGCTCGGTCACCGCGCTGTGTGCCGGGCTGCGAAGCAACACCCAACTCGTTTCGCTGCGGCTGCCGCCACTGAGCGAAGAGCAGACGAAGCTGCTGGCCGCGACTGTCGAACGACACGCGTCGATCCGGCTTCTTTCGATTCGGGGGGTTCGGGTGAATATTCGCAGCGAAGCGTAAGCCTTTGCAGGGAATGACTGCCAGCGCTTGGAACAATTCAACCCAGCTTTTGCGGCAGGCAGCAATAACGACGCGGTGGAACCATTTCCGACAAGCCGCCACTCATGTGCTCCTCAGCATTGAAAACACAATAAGTGAGAGCCGATACATCCAGCGGAGCATACCGCCGAATCGATTCACCTTCGATCGAAAAACCCACCCCAAATTTCACGCCTGAAGACGAGTCCGCATTCAAGTTGCAGCTCATCAAAACACTGGGACCAGGAGCGCACCAAAGACGGCAAACTTTCAATGCTGCGATTACGCGATTGATGGAAGAGTCTCCGGTCACGAATTCGACATGGAATTGCCTTGTCAACGAAGGCATATGGCATGGCGAAAAAGAATTTTTAAAGGCGATTCTGGGGAATGCGCCACTGACCTCGCTCGAGATTCGTGCGGCACGTACCAAGGACTTGTTCGTGTTCGACAAAATCAGGCTGAACAACTGCTCCATCGAAACTTTGAGACTGACGGATCTCCAGTTTTCGACCGACTACAACGGCCCCGGTACGCCGCTGTTCGCGCTCATCGGTCAATTACAAAAACTCCAGACAATTTCCTTCACGAAGATTGAATTGGAGGGGGATCCTATCTATCAATGGCCTTGCAAGTGGCTACCTTCGTTGAGAAAGCTGGATATCGACAGCACGCCGAATCCGAATCCATTGCTGCATGTTCTATCAGACGCTGCAAAAAACCTGACTGAACTCAAGCTCACCATTCCGCTCGACCGCGAGGATGTTGATTACGAATTCACCATAGCCCTCGTCAACCAATTTAAATCTCTAAGTCGCCTCGAGTTGGTTGACACAGATCCATCGTTTAGAAAGCTCTACACCGACGCCATACGACAGCTCCCCGCCAGATTCAAGGAACAAAAAGAATTCGCCCCGCCGCCACTGAGTCTTTGCTTCCGAAACAAGGAGATAACCACAAAAGACTATGAAGATTTCATCGAGCTGAACGGGCAATACTCGCTCGACTCGCTCAGCTTCGACGAATGTCGCGCGAAATCAGGCGCAGGAGTCGCCGCGAGACTTTCCATCCTGGTCAAGAAGTCGTTGTCATTCTTGACTTTCGCCGGCGCTGCGCACGACGAGGACAGCCTCTCGGTCGCAGAGGTGTTGGCTTCACTTGCTGAATCCAGGCTGCAAGGGCTCGACTTGTCCAACCTCGTCATCGATGAAGTGATTTTCGAATCACTGCTCAAGGGGTTGGTCAACAACGAGAACCTCGTGGTACTGCGACTGCCTGATTGGCCTGCGAACGCCAGCGAAGCAGACAAACGGTGGAAAGCATTGGCCCGCGCGGTGAAAAACAACACCGTGCTCGAAATCCGCGTCGCCGACCAGATATGGCCGCCCCAGCTCAACCCCACAAAGGTCTGAGTCCATGTTCGCCATCCGCCATCCGCCAACTGACAAGCTGTCAAGCTCGGCCAGGCTGCGCTTTCGATCGCCAAGCACCCAAAGCTGACGGTCCTCAATCTCGACAACAACACGATCAGCCCGGATGACATCGATGCCTTGTCCACCGCGCTTCGCGCGCAGCTGGGCAGCACTACCTCCAACCTGATGGCATTGCGCCTCCCGCCGCTGCACCCTACCCACATTGCGGCACTGGCGAAGAGCCGGCACCGCGACGACTTTGGCCCGGGCGGCTGACCCGCGTTACGCGCTTACCTCGGCCGGCCTCCGGCCAAGGCCGCGGTCCGGCCCCCTGCCCTGACGTAGAGCCACAGCCCCAGCAGAACCATCGGCACGCACAGCCACTGCCCCATGCTCATGCCGAGCGCCAGCAGTCCGAGAAAGTCATCCGGCTCGCGGAAGAACTCGGCGATGAACCGCATCACGCCGTAGCCGATCAGGAACACGGCCGACACGCGGCCCTCGGGCCGGTCCTTGCGTGCATAGAGCCACAGGATGACGAACAGCAGCAAGCCTTCGAGCAGGAACTGGTAGACCTGCGACGGATGACGCGGCAGCATCGAGCCGCTTTGCGGAAACACCATGCCCCAGGGCAAGTCGGTGCTGCTGAAGCGGCCCCACAGCTCACCGTTGATGAAGTTGCCGACCCGGCCCGCGGCCAGCCCGGTGGGCACGCAGGGCGCGATGAAGTCGGTGACCTGCCAGAAGGGGCGCGCGCGGCTGCGGGCGAACCAGCCCATGGCGGCGACCACCCCGATCAGGCCGCCATGAAAGCTCATGCCGCCCTGCCAGATGAAGAAGATCTCCCACGGATGCGTCAGGTAGTGGCCGGGCTTGTAGAACAGGCAGTAGCCGAGCCGGCCGCCGACGATCACGCCCATCACGCCGAGGAAGAGGATGTCTTCGAGGTCTTTTCGGCTCCATGCGCCGGGCCCGGTGATGGAGCGGAAGGGCTCGTGCCGCAGGCGACGCGTACCGAGGAAGTAGAAGAGCGCGAAGGCGGCCAGATAGGTCAGGCCGTACCAGTGGATGGCGATCGGCCCCAGCTGCAAGGCGACGGGGTTGATCTGCGGGTACATGAGCATCGGCGGATTACACCATCCCGGCCTGCGCCTGATCGGCCACAAACCCCACGAAGCGGCGGAGTGCCGGGTTGTCGAGCCGGCTCGGCCAGACCAAGCTGGTCTCGCAGCCCGGCAAGGTCGGCGGCCGGCGACGGGCCGCTGGCGCGAACTCCGCCGCGGTGCGGTAGACGACGCCGGCCCGCCGGAACTGCGTGACGCTCTCGGGTACCCATGCCAGCCCCAGGCCGCCCCAGACGAGGTTGACGATGGTCTGCATCTGGATCGCCTCTTGCGCCACGCGCGGCGTGCGCCCGGCCGCGTGGTACAGCGCGAAGATCGCGTCGTGCAGCGAGGGCACGATGCGGCGCGGGAAGATGACCAGAGGCTCCACCAGCGCATCGGCCAGCGAAGGCCGTTCGGCCCGGGCCAGCGGATGGCGCGCAGGCAGCGCCAGCACCAGCGGCTCGTGCGACACCGGCAGGCGCTCCAGGCCGGCTGGGCCGAAGCCGGGCGAATGCAGCATGAGGCCCGCGTCGATCTCGCCGCGTTCGAAGCCGTCGAGCTGCACGTCGCCGGTCGCCTCGACCAGTTCGAGCGCAACCTCCGGGCAGCGCTGGCGGAACTCGCGCACCCAGGTCGGCAACCGCTCGAAGCCGATGGTGGAGACGAAGGCTAGGCGCACCCGGCCGACCTCGCCCGCAGCAGCGGCCTGCGCGCGCAGGGGCAGCGCCTGCGCGCGCGCGAGCAGCTCGCGCACCTCGGGCAGCAGCGCTTCGGCGGCCGGCGTGAGCGCCACGCGCCGCCGGGTGCGATCGAAGAGCAGCACGCCCAGGGTCTTTTCCAGCTGCGCGATCGCCTGCGTGACGGGCGGCTGGGTCATGTGCAGCCGTTGCGCGGCACGGCCGAAATGCAGCTCTTCGGCCACGGCAAGGAACTGGCGCCAGGCGCGCAGGTCGATCAACGTTTCTTTCATATGCCGAGCATATCAATCGGCCTTCGAATTCGGATTGGAAGCAATCAGTCAATCGTCCGATACTTGACCCTCCCGATTCCCCCACGAGCAGAGACACATGGACACCAAACCGATCCAGATCAACCGCCGCAGCGCCAACATCGTCGAGGGCAAGTCACGCGCCCCGAACCGCTCGATGTTCTACGCCATGGGCTACGAGGAAGGCGACTTCAAGAAGCCGATGGTCGGCGTGGCGAATGGCCACAGCACCATCACGCCTTGCAACTCGGGCCTGCAGAAGCTGGCCGACGCGGCCATCGCCGGCATCGAGGAAGCCGGCGGCAACGCTCAGGTCTTCGGCACGCCCACCATCTCGGACGGCATGGCGATGGGCACCGAGGGCATGAAGTATTCGCTGGTGAGCCGAGAAGTGATTTCCGACTGCATCGAGACCTGCGTCGGCGGCCAGTGGATGGACGGCGTGCTGGTGGTCGGCGGCTGCGACAAGAACATGCCGGGCGGCATGATGGGCATGCTGCGCGCCAACGTGCCGGCCATCTACGTCTACGGCGGCACCATTCTTCCGGGCCACTACAAGGGGCAGGACCTCAACATCGTCAGCGTGTTCGAAGCCGTCGGCCAGAACGCCGCGGGCAACATGAGCGACGAAGACCTGCTCGAGATCGAACGCCGCGCCATCCCCGGCACCGGCTCCTGCGGCGGCATGTACACCGCCAACACGATGAGTTCGGCCTTCGAGGCGCTGGGTATGTCCCTGCCCTACTCGTCGACCATGGCCAACCCGCACGACGAGAAGCAGAACTCGGCCAGGGAATCGGCCACGGTGCTGATCGAGGCGATCAAGAAGGACATCAAGCCGCGCGACATCGTGACCAAGAAGGCGATCGAGAACGCGGTGGCCGTGATCATGGCGACCGGCGGCTCGACCAACGCGGTGCTGCACTTCCTGGCCATCGCCCACGCGGCCGAGGTCGAATGGACGATCGACGACTTCGAGCGCATGCGCAAGAAGGTGCCGGTGATATGCGACCTGAAACCCAGCGGCAAGTACCTCGCGGTCGACCTGCACAAGGCAGGCGGCATTCCGCAAGTGATGAAGGTGCTGCTGAACGCGGGCTTGCTGCACGGCGACTGCCTCACCATCAGCGGGCAGACCATTGCCGAGGTGTTGAAGGACGTGCCCGACCAGCCGCGCGCCGACCAGGACGTGATCCGCGCCATCGACAACCCGATGTATGCCGAGGGCCACCTGGCGATCCTCAAGGGCAACCTGTCGCCCGAGGGCGCGGTGGCCAAGATCACCGGCCTCAAGAACCCGGTCATCACCGGCCCGGCGCGGGTGTTCGACGACGAACAATCGGCGCTGAAGGCGATCCTCGACGGCAAGATCAAGGCCGGCGACGTGATGGTGCTGCGCTACCTGGGCCCCAAGGGTGGGCCCGGCATGCCCGAGATGCTGGCGCCGACCGGTGCGCTGATCGGCGCCGGCCTGGGCGAAAGCGTGGGGCTGATCACCGACGGCCGCTTCTCCGGCGGCACCTGGGGCATGGTGGTGGGCCACGTGGCGCCGGAGGCCGCGGCCGGCGGCACCATCGCGTTCGTCAACGAAGGCGACTCGATCACCATCGACGCGCACGAACTCAAGCTGGAGCTCAATGTGCCCGAGGCCGAGATCGCCAAGCGCCGCGCGGGCTGGAAGGCGCCAGCGCCGCGCTACACGCGAGGAGTGCAGGCGAAGTTCGCGTTCAATGCGTCCAGCGCGAGTTCGGGGGCGGTGCTCGACAAGTTCTGAGCTTTGCGGGCTGGGATTCGGGGCGGTTGCGTTCCGGGGCGGTTGCGTTCCGGGGCGGGATCAGGCCGGCGGGGCGTACTGCTCCGTTCATGTCCCCCGGCGGCCTGCGGCCGCCTCCTCCTTTACTTCACTGCGCAGTACGCCCCACCGGCCTGATCCGGGACGCGCGTTGTGTGCGACGGGTGTGCAGCCTTCCCTCGGGCGGTGGTGTCGAGCGCGGTCGCCACGGCTGCACACCCCTATCTTGTCCAGGCCGAGGGCGGCGGGTGGCCAACGTAGCGAAGTAAAGGAGGAGGAACGGCGCAGCCGTTCCGGGGGACATGAGCGGAGTTGGCCACCCACCACC
>NZ_LYVO01000091.1 GCF_001984055.1 Variovorax sp. KK3 | reverse complement strand
GCGCGGCTGCGGGGAACGAGGGGAGTGAGGGGAATGGCGGGAGTGAGGATTCGAGGATGGGTCATGCGTAGGCGATACGCAGACCGGCCTCGATCCGATCACATGTTTTTCACCTAGGGCGCAGCAGCGACGGCAGCAGCGGCCGCCGCCAACCCGCCCGCCGAGGTGAATTCCCCAGCTTCCACGATCACGATCTCGGCCTCGCCATGGGGCGGCAGGCGGTGCTGCCGCGCCGCCTGGTACTCGGGCGACGCGTGGCAGGCGATGGCGGCTTCCATGCTGGGGAACTCCAGCACCACGTAACGGTTGAATTCCTGGCTGCCTTCCGCGACATGGAAGCGGCCCCCTCGCGCCAGCGGGCGGCCGCCGTAGCGCGCGACGATGTCGGGCACCTGCTCGGCGTACTTCCAGTAGCTCTCCGGGTCGAAGATCTTCGAGCGGGCGATCCAGTAGGCGGGCATGCGTGTGCGTCCTTGGGTTGTTCAGGCCGCGCGCGTGCCGGGCAGCAGCCAGCGCGGCCTTTCGATGGCGTCGAGCATCAGCGCGTTCGCACTGCGGCCGTGCAGCGCTTCGGCGGCCGCACGCGCGGCACGAACGAAGTCGCGAGCCGGCAGCCCGCGCGCGTCGAGTTCGTTGGCGATGTCGTCGGTCAACTGGTCCATGCAGGCATCGAGGTGGCGCGCGTCCTCGGCGTCGAGGGTGACGAAGCGGCACCCGGCCGCGGCGAAGCCCTCGCGTGCGATGGCACCGCCGACGCCGTAGAAATATTGTGCTTCGGCCTGCGACTGGGCGCGCAGCCAATCGTTGAGCACCACGCGCAGGTCGCCAGGCAGCGCATCGTGAAAGCGCCGTGCCAGGCCGAACTCGAGGTTCATCATCGACACGCCGATTTCCATCCGCGCCGCCGCGTGGCGGCCGATGCCGAAGACCTGGGCCGAGCCGTCGGCCAACGACACGAGGTCGACGTCGCCGCCCAGGAAGGCCGGCAGCAGGTCCACCGATCGCAAGGGCACGGGCTGGCCGCCCAATGCGGCGGCGATGCGGCTGTCGATGCCGGCGTTGGTGCCGATCTTCAGGCCGCGCACGTCGGCCAGGCGCTCGATGGGACGCCGCGCGAAGAGGTGATAGGCCCCGGTGGCCTTGAGCCGGCCGAGCAGCACGCCGGCACGTTCGAATTCGTCACGCAGGAAGGGCTCGTACAAGGCTTCGGATGCGGCCGTGGCCACTTCCGTGTCGGGGAACAGCTTGGGCAAGGCCAGCAACTGCGCGAGCGGAAAGCGCTCGGGCTCCCACGAGGTGTAGCAGGCCGCGAAGTCGGTGCGGCCGTCCACCAGCGCCTGGAAGCCCTCGCGCGCGGGATGGGCGGATTCGCCCCATGCCGCGGTGACGGCGATGCGTCCGGTCGACATCGTGTTCAGCACCGTAAAGGAGGGTTGGAACACGTTCGGGACCACCCAGGCATCCGCCGGCGGATGCGCGCTGGCACGCATGACGACCGGCGCGCCCTGCGGCGGCTCGACGAGCGGCTTCGCATAGGCGCCGCGCAGCCACGCCTCGGCCGCGGAGCAGCGCTCGCGTTCTTCCTGCAAGGTCAGCGGCATCGTCACCCCAGTTCGAGTTGCTTGAGCACCGCGGCCATCTCGCGCCGCTCGGCGGTGCAGCGCTGCGCGAAGTCCGCGACGCTCATCGGCCGTACGTCCAGGCCCGACGCGGCCAGTGCCGCTGCGGTGGCGGCATCGTGCAACGCCTCCTGCAGCGCGGCATGCAACGTGCCGCGCACCGGCTCGGGCAGCGCGGGCGGGCCGAAGAAGCCGATCCACGGCAGGTAGGTGAAATCGGCCACGCCGGCCTCGCGCAAGGTCGGCACCGTGGGGAGCTGCGCAGAGCGCGAGGTGCCGCCCGTGGCGATCGCCTTCAGTTGCCCCGACTTGACGAAGGGCATGGCCACGGGAATGGCGATCCACGTCGCGGCGATCTGCCCGGCCACCACGTCGGCGACGGACTGCGGGCCGCCCTTGTAAGGCACGTGCACGATGTCGGCGCCGGTCGCCTTCTTGAGCATCTCCATCGCCACGTGCTGCGGACTGCCCATGCCGACCGAGCCGTAAGACAGCGCGCCCGGCTTGCGATGGCTGAGCGCGACCAGTTCGGCCAGCGTCTGCACCGGCAGGCCCGCGGACACCACGAGCACGCTGGGCAGTTCGGCCACCATGCCGATCGGCGTGAGCTGGCCGATGTCGAAGGCGGGACGGTCCTTGAGGTTGGGTACGAGGCAGACCAGGCCGTTGTTCAGCGCGCCGAGGGTATGCCCGTCCGGACGCGCGTTGAACACCTTGGACGCGCCGACGACGCCGCCCGCGCCCGGTGCGTTCTCGACGGGCACCGGCACGCCCAGGCGGGCCGACATGCGCTCGGCGACACGCCGGCTGGCCACGTCCGAGCCGCTGCCGGCCTGCAGCGAGACGACCAGCGAGATCGGCTTGGCGGGAAAGCTCGCGCCCGCCGCGGCCTGCGCGCCGGGCCATGCGGCCATCGACAGCAGCGCCAGCATCGCGCGGCGGCGATGTGGGCAGAACGCCGACACCGCGCCGGGCGACGGCACATTCACAGGGGCACTCATCCAGTCTCCTTGGTTCTTGCTCAGCGCGTCTGGCGATGGTCGGCATCGCCGATGTCGTTTCCCACGGCGCCGTCCCGGTCGCGTTCACAGTCGCTTTCCCAGTCGGTCTGCCGCTCTTCGACCTCGAGGCTGCGAAACACTGCGTCCGCACCGCTCAGTTCGTACAGATGCTCCCCGCGCTTCAGCGCAGCGATGATCGCCGTCTCCTTCGCCACACGGGCGCGCGCGGCCTCCACGACGCGGGCGAACGCGCGCGGCGGAATGGCGATGACGCCGTCGCCGTCCGCGACCACGATGTCGCCCGGATGCACCGTGATGCCTGCGCACACCACCGGCACGTTGACGGCGCCAGGCCCGCGCCGCTCGGGGTGCGACGGCGAAATGCAGGTGGACCAGATGGGCACCTGCATCGCCCGCAGCGCGTCGACGTCGCGGATGGGCCCGCACACCACGACACCCGCCAGCTTCTTGTGCAGCACGTAGGTGCCCATCATCTCGCCGAACAACGCGCCCTGGCGGCCGCCCCCGTTGCTCAGCACGACCACCTGGCCGGGCTCGGCCAATCGCAGTGCCTTCTGCACCATCAGGTTGTCGCCGGGATCGCAAAACGCCGTGACGGCCGGCCCCGCCATGCGCAGGCCGTGGTCGAGCGCGCGCATGCCCGGTTGCATGAGAGTCTGCCGCCCGGCCAGTGCGCCCATGGCTTCGTGCAGGTCGGCCACGCCGAAGGGCGCGGCATCGGCGCAATCGCAACGCAGGGCGGCCGCGGGGAGGCGTGTGTAGACGATGGAGCTGTGCATGTTCGGTGTGTTCTGCGCCGCATCGGGCGCGTTCCTCGAACTGTGGCTTCTGCGGGCGCCGTGTGCTTGTTCAAAAGCGCCGGGCCTTTGGCGATTTCGCGCGCGGCGGTGTGGCGGCCGCACGCGCCCGGCGTTCAGGCCAGTGTCACTTCGTCCTGCAGCGGCGCATGGTGCAGCCGCCGGTATTGGCCCGGCGTCATGCCGGTGTACAGCTTGAATCGCTTGGTGAAATGCACCTGGTCGAGAAAGCCCGAGTCTTCGGCCACCTTGAGCATCGGGATGTCGGTGTAGGCGAGCAGTTGCTTGCCGTGCTCGAGGCGGATCTCGTCGAGCAGGTGCTTGTACGTCTTGCCGGTTTCCTGCTTGAGCAGGTGCGTCAGGTAGGTGCCGGTGAGGTGCACTTCGGCCGCCACGTCGCCCAGGGTGATGCTGCGCCGGAAGTTCTGCGCCAGATAGGCCACGGCAGCGCCGGCACGGCGGTCGATGTGGCGCTGCACGGCGCCTTCGCGCTCCAGGCGCTGGAACTCAGGCAGGTACTTGTCGCCGACCTGAGCGAGCAGCAGGTTCAGCTCGGCCCGGGCGCGGGTGGCGTCGAAGATGCCGCGACGCGCGCTGGCCTCGAGCATGCGCTGGCAGCGCGCCCGGGCCTCGGCCGTTTCATCGGCATCGAGCTCGTAGCTGCACTGCGGCTGAAAGTAGAACGGAGCCAGCTCGGGCAGCTTCATCAGCTCGGCGTTCTGGTGCGCCGCGTCGTCGGGCAGGTCTAGGTTCTGCTGGATGAACTGCGCGCTGAAGTAGATGACGTAGCACTCGGCATCGGCGGGGAAGGCCACGCGGTGCACGGTGTAGGGCGGCACGAAGAAGATGCTGCCGCCGCGCGCATGGTGCGTGCGCCCGGCGATCTCGTGCGTGGCCGTGCCGCCGGCCACGAAGAAGACCTGGAAGAACGAATGCCGATGGGGCGCCATGTCGCGCTGGGCATCCGCCGTGCTGCGCACGCCGAAGCCGGACCAGCAGAAGGTCTTCTGCGCCAGCGAAAAGGTGGGCACCGCGCGGCTGAGCATGGACGAGGCGGGCTTGGACGTCATCACCCGCTTGTAGCGAAGCGGTGGCAAGCGGCAATCGGGCGTTTCCCGCACCGCCGCTACGCTCCGCGGTTTTCGCGCACCACCTGCCGGATGGGCCCCTTCCGCACGCTGAGGTTCAGCAGGCGCAGGCAGCTGTAGACGGTGGCGAGCGCCGGCACCTCGATGCGCCGGCGCTGCGCGAGTTCGAGCAGCACGCCGACGATGGGCTCGAGTTCGAAGGGCCGGCCGGCCTGCACGTCCTGCAACATCGACGTGCGGTGGTGGCGGCTGCTGCGGGCGCGCGCGAAGGCGGCTTCCGCGTCGATGGGCTCGGCCAGCCCGCTGACGCGCGCCACGGCCATGGCCTCGTTCATCATGGCGCGCGCCAGCCGCTCGCCCTCGGGCTCGTCGAGCACTTCGCCGAAGCCGAGTTGCGACAGCGCACCCAGTGGATTGAAAGCGACGTTGACCAGCAGCTTGCGCCACTTGTCGACGCGGATGTCCTCGCTCAGCGCGACCGGCAACTCCGCGCGCCGAAGCAGGTCGAAAGGGGCGCCGGATGCCTGCGAGCCGCGCACCACATCGCCCAGCGCGAAGCGGTCGCTGGCCACGCTGACTTCGACCAGGGTGCCCTCTGCGTTCATCGACAGCCCTTTGGTCACGACGCAACCGGCGATGCGATCGAGCGGCAGCGCGGCCTCCGCCAGCCCGCCGGGGTCGACCGCCTGCAAGCGCAGCGGCGGCGTGTCGGTGCCGAGGTACTGCCACCAGGGCAGCCCGTTCTGCGGCAGCAGGATGGTCGCGCCGCGGGCATGCGCGGCGAACTGCTGCGCGGCGCGGCCCAGATCCTGCGCCTTGACGGCGAGCACCAGCAGGTCCCAGCCGCCGGGCGGCGGCACGTCGACGCTGCACTGCAGCGGCACGTGGCGGGCTTGCTCCGGCGCCTCCAGCGGCTGCAGCGTCAGGCCGCCCTGACCGGCGATGCGCGCGAATGCGTCACCCTTGCCGTGCAGGACCACGTCGGCGCCCGAGAGCTGCAGCCGCGCCGCAAGGTAGCTGCCGATGGGGCCCGAGCCGACGATGAGCGTGCGCATGTCCTCGCCTCCTCAAGCGATGGCGCCGCCGCCGTCGACCCGCACGGTGGTGCCGGTCGCGAAGCCGTTGGCCGCCAGGTACAGGATGGCGCGTGCCACGTCGTCCGGATGCCCGACGCGGCGCACCGGCAGGGAGCGTCGAGCTGCGTCGAAGGCGGCCGCCCTGGCTGCATGGTCGGCGCGGTCCCACAGGGGCGTCTCGATGAGGCCGGGCGACACGGTGTTGACGCGCACCGGTGCCAGTTCCAGCGCGAGGCCTCGGCCCAGCGCATCGAGCGCGGCGTTGATCGCACCCTGCAACACCATCTTCGGGTTGGGACGCACGGCCAGAAAGCCGGAGACGAAGGTCAGCGAGCCTCCGTCCGCGATCGGCACCGACTTCGCGATGCGGTAGGCGCTCCAGAACTTGCTGCCCATCGCCGCTTGCGCGTCGGGCAGCGTCATCGTGCGAACGGGGCCGGTGGGTGTCTGCGCGGCGGAGACGACGACGTGATCCCAGGCTTCTTGGCCCGCGGCCAGCGACGCGACGTCGTCGTCCGTGGTCGCATCGACCACCATGCCGGCACAGCCGATGGCTCCGGCCGCCGCCTGCACTTTCGATGCGCTGCGCGACGCGATGGTGACGTGCGCGCCCGCCAGCGCGAAGGCCTGCGCCGCTGCGCGGCCGATGCCCGAACTGCCGCCCACCACCAGCACGCGCTGGGCCGAGAAGTCGAACAAGCCCATGTTCATCGTGCCTGTCGTGTTCATCGCGCTCATCGTGCTCATGGGTCAGTCGATCCGGATGTTGCGCTCGCGGATCACCGCGCCCCAGCGCTGGTGATCGCGCGCGATGATGTCGCGGAACTCCGAAACGCTGGTGCCCGTGGACTGCACGCTGAAGTCCGCGAGCTTCTTGCGGATCTCGGGCAGCTGCACGATGCGACGGAACTCGCTGTTGAGCCGGTCCACGATGGGCTGCGGCGTGCCCTTCGGCACCCACACGCCGTGCCATCCCACCATCACGAGCTGCGGGTAGGTCTCGCTGAGTGTGGGCAACTCGGGAAACGCCGGATGCCGCTGCGCATCGGTGTAGGCCAGGCCGCGCACGGAGCCCGCCTTGACGTAGGGCAGCATCACCGCGCTGACGTCGACGAGCACCTGGATGTTGCCCGAGATCAGATCGGTCACCGGCGGCTGCTTGTAGGGCACCTGCGTCATCTGGATGCCGGCGGTGCCCGAGAGCATCTCGGTCAGCAGATGGTGCGCGGAGCCGGCGCCATAGCTGCCGTACGAAAGCTTGCCCGGGTTCTTCCGCGCGTAGTCCACGAGTTCGGCCAGCGTCTTCACCGGCAGGTCATTGTTGACCGTGAGCACGTAGGCCACGGTGGAGGTCTGCGTGACCGGCACCAGGTCCGTCAGTGCATTGAAGCCGAGCTTCGGATAGATGTGCGGGTTCATCGTCGCCGTCTGGTTGATGCCGAACAGCACCGTGTAGCCATCGGGCGCGGCGCGCGCCACGAACTCCGCGCCGATGTTGGTCGACGCGCCCGGCTTGTTGTCCACCACGATGGGCTGGCCCAGCGCCTCGCCGAGCAGCGGTGCGAGCATGCGCGCGACGATGTCGACGCCACCGCCCGGGCCCTGCGGAACGATCAGCTTGATGGGTCTTTGCGGCCAGGCGGTGCCTTGTGCCAGGGCGATTGCGGGTGCCATGGCAGGCAGCGCGGCAGCGGCCAGGCCGGCGATCAGCGTGCGCCGCCGCAGGTTCGTGCCTTGATCGATTCGTTGCTTCATCAGGCTTGTCTCCGTCGTTGTCGTTGTCGTTGTCGTTGTCTTCGTTCGGCTTCGTGCTCGTGTGGCGTGCCGCGTCGCTGGATCAGCGCTCGTCTTCGACGTGCTGATACTCGAAATGCTTGGCGCTCACGGGTGCCGTCACGCCGGCGGCACGGGCCTCCTCGACGGGGAAGTTCAGCTCGACCTTCACGCCGTTCGGATCGAACAGGAAGACCTGGTACACACCCTGGTCGTTGACCTGCCGCTCCTTGAACTCGACACCGGCGCGCCGCAGGTTGTCGAGCATGTCGGCCAGGCCCGAACAGCGGAACGCCACGTGGTCGATCACGCCCGTGCCACTGAGCGCCTGCGACTGCTGGCCCAGGTAGGCCTTGCGGTTGTCGGAGGCCTTGGCGCCGCCATGGGTGATGTGCAGCACGTCCTTCTCGCCGATGTACATCCACTGCACCGGAAAGCCGAAGTCGGGCGTGGGTCCGCGGCGCAGTTGCAGAACGTGTTCGTACCAGTCGATCGTCTTGGCGATGTCGCTGGTCTGCAGCAGGTAGTGTTCGAGGTAGTGAAGCGGCATGCGGTCTCCGGGGTCGATGCCGAATCGTAGGTGCCGGGTTGCGGCCGGCCTTGGCTGAATCGCGCGGGGTCTTGGCGATTTCCCGCTCGCATGCAGAATCGACCGAACCGGACCGCCGGCCACCATGACAGACACACAGCAACGAATCTCGGCCAGCTTCGCCACGCAAGGCCTGATGAAGACCATCGGCGCCAGCCTGCTCCTGGTGGAGGAAGGCGAGGTTCGCATCGAGATGCCCTACGCCACGCACCTGTCGCAGCAGCGCGGCTACGTGCATGCCGGCGCCATCGCGAGCATCCTCGACAGCGCCTGCGGCTATGCGGCCTTGACGAAAGCGCCTGCCGAGTGCGACGTGGTCACGGCCGAGTTCAAGATCAACCTGATGCGGCCGGCCTTGGGCGAGCGCTTCGTGGCCATCGGCCGCGTGCAGAACGCCGGCAGGCTGCTCACAGTGTGCACCGGCGAAGTGCTGGCGTATGCGGGCGACGACGCGCCGCCCAAGGTCGTGGCCTTGATGCAGGCGACGATCGCGAACATCCGGGGCTGAAGCTGCAGGCCGAGCCGCGGCCCCGAGCCCTCCTCACCCGCCCGATTCGTCCTCGTCCGCGCGCAGCGCCTCTGGCGTTGCGTTCGCAGGCGCCGAAAGGCTTCGGCGCGCCTGCGCCTTGCGGCTCGCCTGCTCCAAGGTCGGGCCCACCTCGAGTTCGCGGGCTTCCGCCCCGAGCGAGAAGAAGCGGTCCGAGCCGTCGTCTGCATGCAACCAGAGCACGCTGTTTCCCGCACGGCCGAATTCCAGCACGCGCGCTTCATAGCGCTTCGCGGCATCGACGGCGTCCGACGCCACGGCGAGCGCATGCGCCAGGTTGGCCGCCACCTGGCCCTGCGTGATCGCCGTGACCTCGTCGCCGACGATCTCGATGGAGCGGATCGCCGCGCCCTGGCCGATCAGGTAGCGCCAGCCGGTCTGCCGGGCTTGTGCAATCGTCATCGCAGCGGCCGACTCGGCGCCGGACAGGCTGTACACCGCCAGCGGCTCGTGAAGGCTGGCGACACCGCCGCCGGATTTCGAAGCCACGGTGACGGTGGCCTGCGCGCGATGCAGCGCATCGAAACCACGGTGGGCCGCATCGGTCGCCCCCTGGGGGGCCTGGGCAGTGGTGATAGGCATGGCTAGACCCGGACATCGTAGATAAAGTTGGGCGTTCCGAAGTCCCCGTTGATCGGGTACTTGCCGCCGACGAAGGTCGAGAAGGGAACGTTGCGCACGTCCGCAGGCCCCTGCCCGACGCCGGGCACGAGGGGGTCGAGCACTTCGACGAACTGGTTGCCCGCACCATCGTCGGAGTAGCCGACCACGCAGATGAAATGGCCGCCGCCGGCGCCGGTGTCCACCCGGATGCGAACCGGCAGCGGCTTCTTGTTGTCGATGACTGCGACCACGTCGTCGAAGTCCGGCGTGACCTGTCGCGGCGGCGCAGCCAGCAGGCCTCGCTCGTCGAGAACGCGGCTCAGGATGTGGGGGCTGTTGCAGGTACCTTGGCAAGGGTCGCCGCATCGGGAGCCGCTGTCGATCGGGTCGTGCGGCGTGCAGACCAGGCCGGGCTGGTTCGCAGAGACGTGCTCCGTCGCGATCGACGACTGGTCGACCGCCTTGCCGCCGATGAGCTCGAGGGCCTGCACCACAGCCGCCCAGCACCACAGGTCGGCTTCCTGGCAGGCCATCGACACGTCCACGCTGTTGCGCCGCCCGGCATTGGCTGCCATCGCGATGGGCGAGCCGATGGCCATCAGCTCGCGCAGGAAGGGGGGAATCTGCGTGGTCATTGGAGGGCCTGCCGCAGGATGATCTGCGCATGGGTGAGCGGGGCGATACCCCCGCCGGCCTCGTCGACGGCGGCCGCAGGCGGCTTGCCCATTTCGGTCAGCGCCGTCTTGATGGCGTCCGCCTTTCGCGCGGCGTCGGCCTTGGCCTTGTCGGCCTCGCCGTTCGCCTTCTCGACGTTGACCTGCTGGACCTTGGTGCCCAGCAGCACGCCCACCGCGGCGAAGCCCACGGAGGTCAGCGCGTTGTAGACGACGACCGCGCGGTCCCAGGCCTTGTCTCCCGTCAGGCCGAACGCGTAGAGCAACCAGCCAGAGGCCAGCAGGAAGGCCAGCGTGATGAGCAGCGCGGCACCGTTGGTCAATTTGGAATTCGTCATGGCTGTGAGTCCGTGGTTCGAGGTCTGCAGATGAGTCAGGGGTTAGGGCCGGCCGTGCCAGGTGCGCCGGGCATACCGGGCAGGTCGCCGTTCTTGATGAAGCCGCCGTACATCGGAACGGTGCGGGCCTTGACGGTCTCACCGGTCTCGCCGTTGATAAGCAGGTAGGACACGATGGCCCCGCCGCTGAAGTAGAAGTTGGTGGTGAAGAGGTTCGTCTTCGTCAAGGTGGCGCCGCCGGCCGCGAAGGGCTTGAGTTGAAGAACAAAGGGCGCTGACTTGAAGTGCCTGGCGAGGGCTTCGGCCAGCATCAATTTCTGCAGCGTCGAGGCACCGGTCTTCTCGTCGACCGCGTTGAGCGCCGTGTTGAGCTGGGTTGCCGCGGCGAGCTGTGCCCGGGCCCTGGCTTCGGCCCGGTTCAGCGCGTCGGCGTCGCGCGCGGCGGCGCTCTTGCAGGCGGCGCTGGCGCCGCTGGCGGCTGCGCGCTTGTTGACGCCGTCGCGGCTCAGTCCGGCGTCGATGATGAAGCCGTCCAGCGTCTTGATGCCGCCGGCGAGTTCGTTGTACTTGGTGAGCGCTTCGGAACTTTGCGATGTCGAACCGAAGGCACCAGGCAGGTAGCTCGGCGGGTAGACCGTGGGAATGCCCTGCGCCGACAGCTTGCCCATGACTTCCGTCGCCAGCACGAAATCGGTGATCTCGACGTCGATGCCGTCCAACTTCTTGTCGATCTTGAAGAGCGACAGCACCTGCAGTGCGGCGCCGACCGCCGCCAGCGGCGGAAGTCCTGTGCCGCCGCCGCTTTCATCGGCTGCACTGGCGCGGGGTCCGGCCCGGGCGGCGCACGCGCTTTCCGATTCGAGCTTGGGCAGCACGGTGGCGGCCTCGGACTTCTTCGCGAGTTCCACCTGGCGCAGGAAGGTGCGGTACTGCAGCACGGCGGCAAGCTCATGCTCGCTGTAGATGACGACGGCCGACGGCTTGGGATTCACCGAAGCGACGTCCGCCGCGATCGTCGTCGCGATGGCGGACACGGCCTGCGTGGCGAGGATCTTTCCCTCGACGTTGAGGGACGCGGCCACGCCCGTGCCCTTGGGCAGCGTGCTGGTGTCGATCGATCCCAGCCTGGCCTTGGCCGCTTCGGCGTTGGCGGTGGCGATGTCGCGCTGGGCTTGCGCGGCGTCGCGCTGGCGCGTGAGTTCTTCCAGCTCTTCGCTGGTCACCGCATGCACGCGAGACGCGATCAGCGCCAAGCTCAGCAATGCGAGTGAGATCGTCCGAGTTCTGCGCATAGGTCCTCCGTGAGCTGAGCGCATTGTTCTGGACGGGGGTAGCGATGTCGTCCTCCAACTTGGTGATGAAGGCGTATGCGAGAGAGAAGACCTAGCGGCGAGTCGAAGCGGGGCGAGAGGGGCGGCTCGAAGGCGAGGTGTCCGCGAACCGTGCCTCCACGAAGGCACAGAAGCCCTCCGCCGACGGCGAACTCTCGCGCTCGCGCGGCCGCAGCAGGCAGATGCGCCGCTGGATGACCGGGTCCTTGAGGTTCTTCACCTGCAGGCCATAAGCCGCTGCCAGCGGCTCGGCGGCCGAGGGCTGCACGGTGACACCCTCCCCGGCCTGCACGAGCGCCAGCGCGGTGGTGATGAAGTTGACGTACGTGGCGGGCTCGAGCGTCAGGGCTTCGGAGTGGTAGGCCAGGTCGGCGCGCATGTTCGCCGCGTAGTCGACGGGCAGCGAGATGAAGGGATGGCGCAGCACCTCGGACCAGGGCACCACATCCATCGCGGCCAGCGGATGGTCGGGTCGGCAGACGAGTTGCAAAGGGTCGCGGAAGAGCTGCTTCTGGATCACCTCGCGCGGCACCGAACGTTCGGGTGCGATGCCGACGTCCGCATCGCCGCTCGCGACCTTGGCGCTGACCTGGTCGGTGACGACGTCGATGAGGTAGACCTTCACGCCCGGGAACTGCTGGCGGTACGCCGCGACGAGTCGCGGCACGAGCGTGCCGGCATACATGGGCGAGCTCGCGATGCGCAAGGTGCCGCGGGCGCTGAGCTGGTAGTCGCGGATGCCCTCGACGGCGCGCGCCAGGTCGTCGACGAGGCGGTGGGCCGAGGGCAGGAAGTCGCGGCCCGCGGGTGACAGGTGCACCTGCCGCGTGGTGCGCTCGAAGAGACGCGTGCCGACGACCGATTCCAGCTCCTTGATCATCAGGCTCAACGCCGAGGCCGTGACGTGCAGTTGCTGCGCCGCGGCAGTGAAGTTGCCGGCATCGGCCACTGCGACGAAGGCGCGCAGCTGCTTCAACGTGAGGTTCATGGGAAAGGGTCCGTGGTGCTGGGACAGTTGCACGATTGTCTCCAGACCACGGCCTTCCTGCGGCCGCACGCGCCGGTGTCGCGGCGCCGGCGCTTCAGGGCGCGGTGGCGTCGGCTTCGGCCCGAACCCGGCCCACGTCGTCACCGAAGCGCCGCTGCATCACCGCATCGAAATCGTCGCCGGCCGGCGCCACCGTACCACCGCCGCGCACGCGGTAGGCCTCGGGTTCGTCGCGGCCCGGCGGCGCCTCGCCCTGCGCCACGGCATCGGCCGACTGCAGCATCAGTCGGCGGAACTGCACCACGGCGATGTCGGTCGGCCCCAGCATCTCGTGCGTGCGGTCGGCGATGCGGCCCTGGCTGTCCTGGATGGCCGCGTCCTGCTCCGACACGCCCTCGATGCCGGTGAAGTTCTCCGACTTCTGCATGGCGCGGTCCAGCAGGTATTGGTTGGCGCGGTTGCGCACGGGCATGTAGTGCGCGTCGCGTGCGGGATAGACGGCACCGCCGGTCTGGTACGACGCGACTTCCTCGCGGGTGAGCGGCCGTTCGGGGTTCCACGAGTAGCAGAAGATCCAGCAGGTCTGGTCGTCGATGGGCATCCAGCTCTGGCCATGGTAGGTCTGGCCTTCGGCCGCGCTGGGCGTGTAGCCGTGGCAGGGCATCAGGTACTGCGCGATGCGCCAGTAGTGCTCGCCGGGGTCGGCCTGGCGCGACGCACCCAGCACCAGGCCGGCGGCATGGCGCTTGACCTGGTAGCGCGGGCGCGGGTCTTCACGCATCCAGCGCACGTGGTCCTGGTTCATCGACTGCGCGTTGTAGCCGCGCACGGCGCGCAGCGCGCGCTGCGCGAACTCTTCTTCGCTGCGGGCCACCGGCATGTGCAGGAAGGAGAAGTGCGCGGTGTCGATGCCGCCTTCGGCGGCCTGCGCCCAGTTGCATTCCTGCAGCTTCTTGGAGACGTAGCGATGCGATTCGGGGACGAGCGCGAATTCCATCTGCGGCAGTGCGGGCAGCTCTGCGGCCTCGTCCTCGCCCTTGTCCGAGCGGCCCATGTAGGCCCACACCATGCCGCCCCACTCGCGCGTGGGATAGGCCTGGATGGCGACCCTGGCGCACATCTTCTGCGCCGACTCGGGCGGCAGGATGGGCATGTCGACGCATCGGCCGGCCACGTCGAATTTCCAGCCGTGGTAGGCGCAGCGCAGGCCGCCGTGCTCGTTGCGGCCGAAGTAGAGGTCAGCTCCGCGATGCGGGCAACGCGGCTCCACCAGGCCCACCTGGCCATCGGTGTCGCGGAAGGCGAGCAAGTCTTCGCCCAGGATGCGAACGCGCATCTGCGCACCGTCACGCTCGGGCAGCTCTTCAGACAGCAGCACCGGCACCCAGTAGCTGCGGAACAGCGTGCCCATCGGCGTGCCGCGGCCCGTCCGGGTGAGCTTCTCGTTGTCTTCGCGGGTCAGCATCGGTGGCTTTCTTTCCCTGGCTTCGGTGGCATCAGTTCGACGAGACGGTGAGCCCGACCTGCTTGACCAGGCTGGTCCAGCGCGCGGTGTCCTTCTCGATCAGCGCACGGAACTCGGCGGGCGTGGCGGTGGCGACGTCGCCACCCACCGCCGCCAGCTGCTGCTTGACCTCGGGCGCGGTCAGCGCCTTGCCGAGCGCGGCGACCAGCTTGTCGGCGACGGCCGGCGGCATGCCGGCCGGGCCGACGATGCCGAACCAGGGCTGCACCATGGCGGTGGGATAACCCGCCTCGGCCATGGTGGGCACGTTGGGGAACTGCGGCGAGCGATTCGGCGCGGTGGTGGCCAGCACGCGCACGCGGCCGGCCTTCGATTCGGCCATGGCCAGGATGGCGGCCATGCTGGTCATCGAGACCTGGCCGCTCGCCAGCTCCACGATCATCGGCGCCGAGCCCTTGTACGGAATGGCCGTGGCGTCGAGCCTGGCCGCCAGCTTGAAGAGCTCGAAGCTCAGATGTGCGGTGGTGCCCACGCCCGGGTGGCCGTAGTTGAACTTGCCGGGGTTGTCGTGGACGAGCTGCACGAGCGACTTGACGTCCTCCACCGGCATCTTGGCGCTGACCACCAGCAGGTTGGGCGACGCGGCCGCCAGCCCGATGAGCGTGAAGTCCTTGAGCGCGTCGTAGGGCAGCTTGCGGCCCAGCGCCGGATCGATCGCGAGCGATGGCACGGCGAAGAGCAGCGTGTAGCCGTCGGGCTTGGCCTGCGCCACGTAGGCGTTGCCGATCACGCCGTCGCCACCGGGGCGGTTCTCGACGACGACCGTGCCGCCGAGCTCCTTGCCGAGCTGCTGCCCGACGACGCGCGCGAACACGTCGGTGACGCCACCGGGGGACAGCGGCACCACGAGCTTGATGGGGCGGTCGGGGAACGGCCCTTCGGGCTGCGCCATGACCGGGCCGAGCGCGACGGCGCCCGACAGTGCGAACAGGGCAAGAAGACGGCGGCGAGGAAGGTGGCGAAAAAGGCGATACATCGTGGGTGTCTCCATGTAGGGGTCGGCCAGGGCGATCAGGCCTCTTCCCGCACCACGCGGTTCTCGAGCTTGCCGATGCCGATCACCTCGACCTCGATCCGGTCGCCGTCCTTCATGAAGAGCTGCGGCTCGCGCTTCACGCCGACGCCGGCGGGCGTGCCGGTCACGATCACGTCGCCGGGCATCAGCGTCATGACGGTGGAGATGTAGTGGATCAACACGGGGATCGAAAAGATCAGCTGGTCGGTGTTGCCGCGTTGCACCTCTTCGCCGTTGAGGCGGGTGACGAGTTCGAGGCGCTGGCCGTCCTGCACTTCGTCGCGCGTCACCATCCAGGGGCCGAAGGCGCCGGTGCCGTCGAAGTTCTTTCCGGCACCCCACTGGGTGGTGTGGTACTGCCAATCGCGAATAGAGGCGTCGTTGTAGGGTGCATAGCCGGCGATGTGTTGCCACGCGTCCTTCTGCGCGATGCGGCGGCCGCCCTTGCCGATGACGAGCGCGATCTCGCCTTCGAAGTCGAGCTGCACCGACTCGGGCGGCAGCGGGATGTTCATGCCGTGCGCGTTCTGCGACGTGGGCCAGCGCGGGAACAACGTGGGGTGCTTGGTCTCGGCGCGCTTGGCTTCGAGGCGGTGGGCTTCGTAGTTGAGGCCGATGCACACGATCTTCTGCGGGTCGGGCACCACGGGCAGCAGGCGGATCTGGTCGAGGCGCAGCGCACGTGAGCGGTCGGCGTCTGCCAGGCGCGTGCGGATTCCATCGATGTCGGCGGCGGCCAGTGCGTCGCACAAGCTCGGCGCGATGAAGCCGAGGTCGACGACGCGCACGTCGTTCTCCAATGCGCCCCAGGAGGGCCGGCCGTCGTGGATGTAGCTCAGGATTTTCATGGGCGGTTCTTGAAGGGGGCGTGCCAGTCGATGGATTGAAGCGTGGTGCTCGACGGCGCGTACTCGCAGCCCACCCAACGGTCCCAGCCCAGCTGGTCGAGTGTCTTGAAGAAGTAGCCCAGGTCCAGCTCGCCCACGCCGGGCTCGTTGCGGCCGGGCGTGTTGCCGATCTGCACGTGGCCGAGGTAGGGGAAGACCTTGCGCAGCCGATCGGTGAGCGCACCTTCCTGCATCTGCACGTGGTAGGTGTCGAAGCAGAGCTTGAGGTTGGGCTTGCCCAGCTCGTCGATGATGGCCGTGCCCTCGTCGAGCCGCGAATACAGGTAGGCCGGAAAGCGCGCGTGGCACACCGGCTCGATGATGATGGTGATGCCCTCGCGCGCCGCGAGATCGGCCGCGTAGGCCAGGTTCTCCTTGAACACCGCCAGGCATTCGGTGCGCAGGTGGTGCGGTTCCAGGTTGCCGGCGAGCACGTGCACCATCGGCTTGCCCACGCCGATCGCGTATTCGATGGCGGTCTCGACGCTGTGCCTGCACTCCGCCTGCAACTCCGGCAGCGCCGCGATGCCGCGCGAGCCGCCTTCCCAGTCGACCGGCGCGAGGATCTGCACGAGCGACAGGCCCTCGTTGCGCAGCAGCGCGTTCAGCCGCGAGGCGGGGTATTCGTAGGGAAAGGCCACTTCCACGCCGCTGAAGCCGGCGCGCGCGGCCGCGGCGTATCGTTCCCACATCGGCAGCTCGGTGAACAGCCAGCGCAGGTTGGGGTCGAACTTCAACATCCTGGGTACTCCTTGCGCGCATGCATCGGGGCACATGGCGCAAGGGGCACTCTAAGGAGCGGCTTTGACAAGCACAATCGACAAATACTTGGGGGATTTTTGAGGCTTCCTCAAAAATCGAATGCACTGCGCACCGATGCAAGGGCGCCCTGCCCTTGCTGTTGCGCTCGCTGCGGCTGCTCTACTTTGGCCGCACTGCGTCGGCCGTCCCCTGGATGAATGCCTTGATCTTCTCCACGTCTTCCATGCTCAGCTTGTCGCTGAAGTCCGGCATGCCGCGCTCCATGGCCGGGCCCTTGAAGATGAACTTGTCGAGGTTCTCGATGAAGCTCGCGTTCATGTAGCCCAGGTTGGGGATGTTGCCGCCGCGGTCCACGCCGGGCACGCCGTGGCAGAAGACGCAGTTGCTCACGTAGAGCAGCGTGCCGTCGGGTACCTTGGCGGGGTCGTACTTCACGCCCTGCAGCAGCTTGTCCATGCGGTACTGCACGAACTCGGGCTTGGGTGCCTTGCCGCCGACGACGAAGGTGTAGACGGTGCCCGGGCCCTGCCGCTCGGTGGCGCGCGCGGCCAGGCCGTACACGCCGCCCCAGCCCACGGCGACGGACACGTACTGCTTGCCGTCGACCATGTAGGTGGAAGGTGCCGCGACGACGCCGGTGCCGGTGGGGGTCTCCCACAGCTTGTCGCCGGTCTTGGCGTTGTAGGCGACCAGGCGGCCGTCGGCGGTGCCCTGGAAGACGAGGTTGCCCGCCGTGGTGAGCGTGCCGCCGTTCCAGGGCGACACGTGCTCGACGCCCCACACTTCCTTTTGCGCGACCGGGTCCCAGGCGACGAGGCGGCCCATGGGCTTGCTCTTGGGCGGCTCGGCGTTGATGAACATGGCGGTGTTCCAGCCCAGTGCGGCATGCGGGCGGGCCGGCTTGTTCTCGTTGAACTTCCAGTCCTTGTCGTCCATGAGTGACAGGGGAATGTTCTGCGCGGGCAGGTAGGCCAGGCCGGTCTGCGGATTGAAGGACATCGAATGCCAGTTGTGCGCGCCGAAGGGGCCGGGGATGCTGTCGCCGGGCTTCTCGTTCTGGCGCGCGGCGGCGACTTCGATGGGGCGGCCCTTCTTGTCGTAGCCGGTGGCCCAGTTGACCTCGACGAAGTTCTTGGCCGAGATGAACTTGCCGTTGGTGCGGTCGATGACGAAGAAGAAGCCGTTCTTCGGTGCGTGCAGGATGACCTTGCGCGGCTTGCCGGCGATCTTGAGGTCGGCCAGGATCATCGGCTGCGTGGCCGTGTAGTCCCAGTTGTCGCCGGGCGTCTCCTGGTAGTGCCACACGTACTTGCCGGTGTCGGGGTCGAGCGCGACGATGGACGACAGGTACAGGTTGTCGCCGCCCTTGGGGCTGCGCTTCTTGTGGGCCCACGGCGAGCCGTTGCCGGTGCCCACGTACATGAGGTTGAGCTCGGGGTCGAAGGTGAGCGTGTCCCACGCGGTGCCGCCGCCGCCCGATTCCCAGTACTTCGCCGACGGGTCCCAGGTCTTCGCGGCCTTGGCCATGGAGGCGTCTTCGAAGGGCTTCGACGGGTCGCCCGGCACGGTGAACCAGCGCCACTTCTGGTCGCCGGTGGCGGCGTCGTAGGCGGTGATGTAGCCGCGCACGCCGTACTCGGCGCCGCCGTTGCCGATGATGACCTTGCCCTTGAAGACGCGCGGCGCGCCGGTGATGGTGTACGACTTGGTGGGGTCGGCGATGGTGTTCTTCTCCCAGACCGGCTGGCCGGTGGCCGCGTCGAGCGCGATCAGGCGGCCGTCGTAGGCACCCACGAACACCTTGCCCTGGTAGAGCGCGACGCCGCGGTTGACCACGTCGCAGCAGCCGCGGAAGCCCTTCGACTTGTCGACCTTGGGGTCGAAGGTCCAGATCTTCTTGCCGGTGCGCACGTCGAGGGCATGCACCACGCTCCAGGAGCCGGTGACGTACATGATGCCGTCGACCACCAGCGGCGTGGCTTCGACGCCGCGCGTGGACTCAAGGTTGTACGACCAGGCGAGGCCGAGCTCCTTGACGTTGCCGGTGGTGATTTGGTCGAGCTTGCTGAAGCGGGTCTCGGCATAGTCGAGTCCGTGGCTGGGCCAGTCGGGCGTCTTCGCGGCATTGGCACGGATGAAGGCGCTGTCGACGCGCGCGGTGGCGGCCTTGATGTGTTCGGCCGAGCCCTTGTCCTGGGCGGAAGCATGCCCTGCGGCCAGGCACAGCAGCGCACCGAACGCCAGCGCGGCGTGGAGCTTTTTCATCGTCTCGTCTCCTGTCGTTGTGAGGCGAAGAATCGTTCGCCGTGCTCCTTTCTTCACCCTCGGGATTTCCCTAGCGCGCGACTGTTCCATTGCGGAACACATTCGGGCCACCACGGCGCCGCCCCTCTTCACGACCGCCCAGGAGAGCCCCATGTCCCTGCCCTCGAGCCGCAGCGCCGCAGGCGGCCCGCGCCAGCTGTTTTCGACCACGCGCGCCGAGCGCGTCGCGCAGGCGCGGCGACAGTTCTTCGAGGAAGGCGTGCGGCCTTCGGGGCTGGTCGGCGAGCAGGTCATCCAGTCGTGGATGCGCTGCACGCGCGCGCACGGCGACCGCGGCCGGCTCATCGCCTTCGACCCCGTCACGCCGAGCCGGCTGCACGCGACGCTGACGCGCAACCGCGAGCTGCTGGACGCGGCGCGCGACGAGCTGCAGACCATGGAGAGTTCGCTGGCCGGCACCGACGCGCGCGTGCTGTTGACCGACGCGCAGGGCGTGATCGTGCACGTGACGCACAACCCGTCGGCCCCGGCGCAGCCCATCCTGCGCAAGACGGCACGGCTGGGCGTGAACATCGCGGAGAGCATGGTCGGCACCACGGCGCCGGGCATCGTCACCTGCACCGGGCAGGCCTGCACAGTGGACGGGGCGGAGCACTACTTCGACGTGCTGCGCGAGATGCAGTGCGCGGCCGCGCCGATCCGCGACGTGCACGGCAGGCTGGCCGCGGTGCTCGACATCACGGCGGAAGCGCGGCCCTTCGGCTTCGATGCGGCGTCGATGGTGGCGCTCTACGCGACCACGATCGAGAACCGGCTGCTGCAGGCACAGTCGGCCGACCGGCTGGTGCTGCGCTTCCAGGCGAGCCCGGGGCTGCTGGGCACGCCGCTCGAAGCGCTGGCTGGCGTGGGGCCCGACGGCAGCGTCGAATGGCTGAACTCGGCGGGCGCGCGGCTGATCGGCCGGCTGCCCGAAACCGGGCCGCGCGACGTCGAGCGCATGTTCGGGCTCGACCTGCAGACGCTGCTGCGATTGGGGCGGCGCGATGCGGCGCAGCCGGTGCGCCTGGCCAGCGGGCTGGGCGTGTGGCTGCAGGCCCGCGTGCAGGTGCCCGACGGCGTGGACTTCCGGCATGCGGTGGCGATGCCGGGCGCGGCCAAGCCCGATGACGAAGCAGCGCCTGTGCCAACGCCGGCCACGGCCGTCGCCGACGACGGCACGCTGCGCGGGCACAGCCGCAAGCTGATCGAGGACACGCTGGCCGCGCACGAGGGCAACATCTCGCACGCGGCGCGGCAGCTGCACGTGTCGCGCGGCACGCTGTATCGCCGGCTGCGCGAATGGCAACGGGACGACGCGGTGGACTGAAAGCCGCGGCCGCTCTCGCCACGTCGCCGTGCCGCCCGGGTTAGCCCGGTCACGCGCCATGCACCGCGATCGATACGATTCGCGCCGATGACCCATGTGACGAGCGAAGCGGAGCGCCTTGCGCTCTACCGGACGATGCAGCGCATCCGCGCCTTCGAGAATGCCGCCGAAGCGGCCAGCCAGGGCGGCGTGAGCGCCTATGGGCAGGAGGCCGCGGGCCGCGCCCAGGTGCGCGGGCCGCTGCACCTGTCGACCGGACAGGAGGCGGTGGCCGCGGGCGTCTGCGCCCACCTGCATGCGGCCGACTATTTGACATCCACCCACCGCGGCCACGGCCATACGCTGGCCAAGGGCGCGGACCTGGCGCGCATGATGTGCGAGCTGTTCGGCAAGGCCACCGGCTTCAACGGCGGCAAGGGCGGCTCGATGCACATCGCCGACTTCTCGGTGGGCATGCTCGGGGCGAACGGCGTGGTCGCGGCAGGGCTACCGATCGCGGTGGGCGCCGCGCATGCGCAGAAGCTGCAGAAGAAGGACGCCATCACGGTCTGCTTCTTCGGCGATGGTGCGATCAACCGCGGGCCTTTTCTGGAGGCGCTGAACTGGGCGCGTGTCTACCGGTTGCCGGTGCTCTTCGTCTGCGAGGACAACCGCTGGAGCGCAACCACGGCGAGCGGGCCGATGACGGCGGGCGACGGCGCCTCGGCGCGTGCGCTGGCCATGGACATCGCGGCCACGCAGGTGGACGGCAACGATGTGGTCGCGGTGCACGAAGCGGCACGGCGCCTGGTCGCCGAGGTGCGCGCGGGCGACGGGCCGCGGCTGCTGCACGCGCTGACCTATCGCGTGAAAGGCCATGTGTCGGTGGACCCCGCGGCCTATCGCGATGCGGACGAGTTGGCGGCGGCGCTGGAGACCGACCCCTTGCTGCGGGCACGCGCACGGCTGCTGTCGGAAGGCCTGGCCGCCGACGCGCTCGATGCGATCGAGCAGGCTGCGCGCGAAGAAGTCGATGCCGCGCTGGCGATGGCCGATGCGGCGCCCTGGCCGGAACCATCGGCCGCGTTCACCGACGTACAGACCACCGGAGCCGGGCAATGGACATGAGCAGCGACGTGGCGAAAGGCGCTGCATCCGCATCGAGCGTCGTCGAACTCAGCTACGCCGACGCGGCCGTGCTCGCGGTGCAGCGCGAGATGGACGCCGACCCGCGCGTGGTGGTGCTGGGCGAGGACGTGGGCCGCGGCGGCATCTTCGGCCAGTACAAGGGGCTGCAGCAGCGCTTCGGCAGCGAGCGCGTGATCGACACGCCGATCTCGGAGGCCGCGATCATGGGCGCCGGCGTCGGCATGGCGCTGGCAGGGCTGCGGCCGGTGGTCGAGATGCGCGTGGTCGACTTCGCGCTGTGCGGCATGGACGAGCTGGTGAACCAGGCCGCCAAGAACCGCTTCATGTTCGGCGGCCAGGGCCGCGTGCCGCTGGTCGCGCGCATGCCGGGCGGCATCTGGGACGCCTCGGCCGCGCAGCATTCGCAATCGCTGGAAGCCTGGTTCGCACATCTGCCGGGCGTGGTGGTGGTGTGCCCCGGCACGCCACAGGACAACCATTCGCTGCTGCGTGCGGCGATGCAATGCGGCGATCCGGTGGTCTACATCGAACACAAGGCGCTGTGGGGTGCGCGCGGACCGGTCGATGAATCGCTGGCGCTGCCACTGGGCCGCGCCGCCGTGCTTCGGCGTGGCGATGCGCTCACGATGGTGAGCTGGAGCCGCCAGCTGCAGGCCTGCCATGCGGCCTGCGAAGCGCTGGCGGCGGAGGGCATCGCGGTCGAACTGATCGACCTGCGCACGCTGTGGCCGTGGGACCGCGACACAGTGCTCGGCTCGTGCGCGAAGACGGGTCGGCTGCTGGTGGTGCACGAAGCCGTGCAGGCCGCGGGCTTCGGCGCCGAGATCGCGGCGAGCGCGGCGGAAGCCACGGGTTGCCGCATCGCCCGCCTTGGCGCACCGCGCATTCCGGTCGGCTATGCGCCGGTGCTCGAAGCGCAGTCGCGCGTGGGCGCGGAGCGGATCGCCGAGGCTGCGCGCACGCTCTGCTCGGCGGCCTCGACTCGCTGACGGCTCGAAGGGTCAGGCAGCGAAGCCGCCGTCGATGTTCAGGCCGGCACCGGTGACGAAGGCGGCTTCGGGGCTGGCCAGGTACGCCACCATGCCGGCGATCTCTTCGCCCTTGCCGTGCCGTTGCAGCGCCATGAAGCTGTGCATGGTCGACGCCATCGGGCCGCTGGCCGGGTTCATGTCGGTGTCGACGGGGCCCGGCTGCACGTTGTTGATGGTGATGCCGCGCGGGCCGAGGTCGCGCGCGAAGCCCTGTACCAGGCCGGTGAGGGCCGACTTGCTCATGGCGTACACACCGCCGCCCGCGAAGGGCATGCGCTCGGCATTGGTGCTGCCGATGTTGATGATGCGGCCGCCCTCGCCGATGTGGCGCAGCGCAGCCTGGATGGCGACGAACACGGCGCGCACGTTGACGGCGATCGTGAGGTCGAAGTCTTCGAGCGAGATCTCGTCGGCGGCGCCGAGCTTGAGCACGCCGGCGTTGTTGACCAGGATGTCGAGCCGGCCGAAGCTGCGGGCGGCTTCGTCGATGGCCGAGCGCAGGGCCGCTGCGTCGGCGCTGTCGACACGCAGCGCGATGGCGCGACCGCCTTCGGCTTCGATGCTGGCGGCCAGGTCCTTGGCCGCGGCGTCGTTGCTCGCGTAGCTGAAGGCGACGGCGGCACCGTCACGGGCGAGGCGCCGCACGATGGCGGCGCCGATGCCGCGCGAGCCGCCGGTGACGAAGGCGGCCTTGCCGGCCAGGACTGCGGAAGAGGCGGAAGAGGCGGAAGAGGTAGGGGTGGACATGGTGCGCTCCGATGGGAAAGGGGGTGAAGGAATCGTTGAAAGACTTGCTTGGGTGAGGTCAGTGTCGTGATTCCATTGCTTTTGCGGTAGCCTGCAAAGCGCCCTATCAATTTCAACCGCGGGTTGAAGATGCCGCCATGCAGCCCCTGAGCCATCTCGAATCCTTCGTACGCAGCGCCGAGAGCGGCAGCTTCTCGGCGGCGGCGCGGCACCTGGGCCTGACGCCGGCGGCCGTGAGCAAGAACGTGGCGCGTCTGGAGGCCGGGCTGGGCCTGCGGCTCTTTCAGCGCAGCACGCGCAAGCTGACGCTGACCGAGGGCGGCGAGCAGTTGCTGCAGCAGATCTCGGGCGCGCTCGGCACGCTGACCGACGCGGTGGCCGGCGCCGCGGAGGCGGGGCGCCAGCCGGCCGGCACGCTCAAGGTCAGCATGGGGCAGGCCTTCGGGCGCGAGTACCTGGTGCCGCTGCTCGGCGACTTCCTCGCGCGCTACCCGGCCATCGTGCCCGACTGGGATTTCGACAACCGCCAGGTCGACCTGATCGGCGAGGGCTTCGATGCGGCGGTGGGCGGCGGCATCCACCTCACGGCGGGCGTGGTGGCGCGCGAGCTGGCACGCATCCACGTGGTGGCCGTGGCGGCGCCGCGCTACCTGGCCGGCCGGCCCGGGCCGGCCCACCCGACGGAGCTGGCGGCCTTCGACTGCATCGTGCGCCGGTCCTCGGGCACGGGCCGGCTGCGCAGCTGGACGCTGCGCAATGCGGCGGGCGACGAAGCGCCTGCCGTGGAAGGCCCGCCGCGCCTGGTCTTCAGCGACCCCGAAGCGATGTGCCGCACCGCGACGATGGGCCTGGGCATCGCGTTGGTGCCGATGCCCTTCGCGCTGCCTTCGCTGCAGAGCGGTGCGCTGGTGCGCGTGCTGCCGGGGTGGTACGCGGACGCCGGGCCGCTGTCGCTGTACTACGCCAGCAAGAAGCTGCTGCCGGCCAAGACGCGGGTGTTCGTCGACTTCGTGGTGGAACAGTTCCGCGCGCAGGATTTCGCGCAGCGCATGAGCGGGGCCTGCAAGGCATCGGCCTGACGTCGGCCTCGACCCGGGGTTATTCCCTGCGGCGGATGTGTGCCGCGACCTGTACAACACGGCGCCATGCATCAACAGGAATACAGCATGAGACCCTCCCCCTTCGCTTCGCGCCGCACGGCGCTCGCCCTGGCTGCCGCCGGCACGCTGCTGCTGGCCGCGGGCCCCGTGGCCGCGCAGGGCGCCTGGCCGACCAAGCCGGTGCGCATCGTCGTGCCCTTCGCGCCGGGCGGCACCACCGACATCCTGGCGCGTGCGGTGGCGCCGGAGCTGTCGAAGGCCTTCGGCCAGCAGTTCATCGTGGACAACCGCGCCGGCGCGGGCGGCAACGTGGGCGCGGAGATCGTCGCCAAGGCGCCCAACGACGGCTACACGCTGCTGATGGGCACCGTGGGCACGCACGGCATCAACCGCGCGCTGTACCCCAAGCTGCCCTACGACCCGATCAAGGACTTCGTGCCGGTGACGCTCGTGGCGGCAGTGCCGAACGTCATGGAGATGAACGTCGACAAGGCCCGGGCGCTCAACATCAACAACGTGGCGGACTTCATGAAGTACGCCAAGGCCAACCCGGGCAAGCTGAACATGGCGTCGAGCGGCAGCGGCACGTCGATCCACCTGGCCGGCGAGCTGTTCAAGACCATGACCGGCAGCTTCATGACCCACATCCCGTACCGCGGCTCGGGCCCGGCGCTGCTGGACCTGGTGGGCGGCAATGCGGACGTGATGTTCGACAACCTGCCTTCGTCGATGCAGCAGATCAAGGGCGGCAAGCTGAAGGCACTGGCCGTGACCAGCGCCCAGCGTTCGCCGGCGCTGCCCGACGTGCCGACAGTGGAAGAAGCGGGCGGCCCCGCGCTCAAAGGCTACGAGGCCAGCTCATGGTTCGGCCTGCTCGCGCCGGCCGGCACCTCGCCCGAGATCGTCGCCCGCATCCAGCAGGAAGTGGCCAAGTCGCTGGGCACCGCGGCGATCAAGGAAAAGATGCTCGCCCAGGGAGCGATTCCGAGCGGCAACACGCCGACCGAGTTCGCCAAGCTCATCGACAGCGAGCACGCCAAGTGGGCGAAGGTGGTGAAGGCCTCCGGCGCGAAGGTGGACTAG
>NZ_LYVO01000090.1 GCF_001984055.1 Variovorax sp. KK3 | reverse complement strand
CCCGGCGGCCCGCCCGGCCAACAAAAAACCCGCCGAGGCGGGTTTTTTTATTGACTGCAGCGCGACGCCGTCGGCGCAGACCCCGCTGCCTTATTCGCCGGTGCCGGACTTGACGTCTTCAGAACCGTTGACGACCCGGCGCGCGCCGTTGAAGCGCTGCTGCCAGTAGCTTCCGTTCATGCTCTCCACGCGCACCTCGGCGCCGCTGCGGGGTGCGTGGATGAACTTGCCTTCGCCGACGTAGATGCCGACGTGGCTGAAGGCGCGGCGCATGGTGTTGAAGAACACCAGGTCGCCGGGCTTGAGTTCGCTGCGGTCGATCTTCTGGGTGGCGGCGGCTTGCTCTTCGGCGCGACGCGGCAGCAGGTGGCCGACGGTCTGGTTGTACATGGCGCGGACGAAGCCGCTGCAGTCGAAGCCGGTATCTGCCGTGTTGCCGCCGCGCTTGTAAGGAACACCGAGGAACCCGATGGCGGTAACCACGAGATCGGAGGTCCGGTCGACGACGCTTTGGCGAACGTGCTGCAACTGGCCGATCAAGCCCTTCTCGGCCAGTGCGGCGTCCATTTCTTCCGAGCGGTCCATCTGCGGTGCGGCATGAGCGGCGAAAGTGAGCAGAAGGCAGGCGGGAAGTAGGAAAAGTCGCATGGCACGTAGGATATGGACGACAAAAAAGCGTGTCAATTTCAAGTTGATCCGAGATTGTGCATGCAACTCATTGTCAGAATTGGTTTTTCCGTTGAATCCAATTGCATGAATTGTAAAGTTCAACGTTATGGCCCATAAGCGCTTGCGTCGGAGTAAACCAAAAGTTTTGAAACAAAGCGGTGTGCCGTTGCGAATTTTTTGTGGATAGCCGACTCAAGCAGCACCATGAACACCATTTCGACTTCTATCTCTGCACGGCAAACGAAGCGCTGGCGGACGGCGATCATGGCATCCCTGGCGGCAGCCGCGGTCGGCTCTGCAATAGCCGCGCCAACGCCTGAAGTGGTTGCTTCCGGATTGGAGAACCCCTGGGGCGTCGCCTTTCTCCCGGGCGGACGTTTCGTCGTGACCGAGAAAGCCGGCCGCATGCGCGTCGTCGGCCCGGACGGCCGCACCGGCGCAGCGCTGGCCGGCCTGCCGCCGATCGCCGCGGGCGGACAGGGTGGTCTGCTGGACGTGCAGGCCGATTCTGCCTTCGAGCGCAACCGCACCCTGTACTTCTGCTTTTCCGAGCCCGACGCGGGCGGCTCGGCCAACAGCACCGCGCTGGCGCGGGCCCAGCTCTCGGCCGATGGCGCCCAGCTCGAGAACGTGCGCGTCATCTTCAGCCAGCGCCCCAAGGTGGCAAGCCGCAATCACTTCGGCTGCCGCATCGTGGAGGCGAAGGACGGCACCCTGTTCCTGACGCTCGGCGATCGCTTCAGCCGCAAGGACGACGCCCAGAAGCTCGACAACCACATCGGCAAGGTCGTGCGGATCAACAAGGACGGCACCGCGCCGGCCAACAACCCCTTCGTCGGCCGGGCCGGTGCCTTGCCGGAAATCTGGAGCTACGGCCACCGCAACGGGCAGGGCGCCACGCTGGCCGCCGACGGCAAGCTGTGGATGCACGAGCACGGCCCGCAGGGCGGCGACGAGATCAACGTTGCCGAGGCCGGCCGCAACTACGGCTGGCCAGTCATCACCTACGGCGAGAACTACGGCGGCGGCAAGATCGGCGACGGCATCACGCGCAAGGACGGGCTGGAGCAGCCGCTGCACTACTGGGTGCCATCGATCGCGCCGTCGGGCATGGCGTTCTTGGCCAGCGACCGCTACGGCCCGGCCTGGAAGGGCAACCTGTTCGTGGGCTCGCTCAAGTTCGGCTACCTCGACCGCATCGAGCTGCGCGACGGCAAGGTGGTGGCAGAGCATCGCCTGCTGGAAGACGGCCGCGCCCGCATCCGCGACGTCAAGCAAGGCCCGGACGGCCTGCTTTATGTGCTGACGGACGAGTCGAACGGCAAGCTCATCCGCCTGCGGCCCGATTGACGCGGGCCGGCGGCGGCGGCCTCGGCCGCGGCGTTCGGTGGTACGGTCGAAGGCTCTTCCTTTTCACGGCCTTCCCGCCTTCCCGAAAGACGCCTCCATGCTGCTCGATGCTTCGCAATCCCAACTGGTCCTGGTCGACTACCAGCAGCGCCTGATGCCGGCCATCTTCGAATCGGAAGCCGTGCTCGCGAATGCCGTGCGGCTGGTCCGGATGGCGCGGTTGCTCGAGGTTCCCGCCTGGGGCACCGAAGAAAACCCCTCCAAGCTCGGCGAGAACGCGGCCGAGATCCGCGCGCTGTGCCAGCGCACCTTGTCCAAGATGCACTTCAGCGGCGTGGAGGAGGGCCTGGCCGACTGGCTGCGCGCACCGGCCAAATCGCCGCAGGGCAATGCCCGCAGCCTGCCCAAGCACCTGCAGAAGCCGAAGCCGCAGGCCGAGGAGCGCAACACCATCGTGATCGCCGGCTGCGAGGCCCACGTGTGCCTGCTGCAGACCGCGCTCGACCTGCTCGAGGACGAGTTCGAGGTGTTCGTGGTGACCGATGCCTGCAGCTCGCGCACCGAGCGCAACCGCGACGCCGCCTTCGACCGCCTGGCCGGCGCCGGCGCCGAACTCGTGACGACCGAGATGGTCGGCTTCGAGTGGCTGCGCACCGCCGAGCACCCCCGCTTCAAGGACGTGCTGGCGCTGATCCGCTAGACCGGGACCGCCGCTAGGCCGTGCGCCGTGCGCGCACCGCCGCAGCCAGCGCGTGCAGCACCGGCACCGTCTGCGGAAAGCCGATGCAGGCATCGGTGATCGACACGCCATGCTTGAGCGGCACGCCCGGCACCAGGTCCTGCCGGCCTTCTTCGAGGTGGCTTTCGATCATCACGCCGGCGATGCGCCGTTCCCCTGCGGCGATCTGCGCGGCCACGTCGCCGGCGACGTCGATCTGCCGCCTGTGCTGCTTGCTGCTGTTGCCATGCGACACGTCGATCATGACCCGCTCGCGCAGGCCCTGCGCACGCAGCGTCTCGCAGGTGGCGGCCACGTCGGCCGCCGAGTAGTTGGTCGTCTTGCCGCCGCGCAGGATCACGTGGCAATCGTCGTTGCCGCGCGTCTCGAAGATGGCCGCCATGCCCATCTTCGTCATGCCCATGAAGGCGTGCGGCGCCCGCGCCGCCAGGATGGCGTCGGCCGCCACCTTGATGCTGCCGTCGGTGCCGTTCTTAAAGCCCACCGGGCAGCTCAGGCCCGAAGCCAGCTGGCGGTGGCTCTGGCTCTCGGTGGTGCGCGCGCCGATCGCGCCCCATGCGATCAGGTCGGCGATGAATTGCGGGCTCAGCAGGTCCAGGAACTCAGTGCCGGTCGGCAGGCCCATCGTCGTGAGGTCGAGCAACAGTCGCCGGGCGCGCTCCAGTCCTTCGTTGATGGCGAAGCTGCCGTCCAGGTGGGGATCGTTGATGTAGCCCTTCCAGCCCACCGTGGTGCGCGGCTTTTCGAAGTAGGTGCGCATCACGATCAGCAGGTCGCCCTGCAGTTCGTCCGACACCGCCTTCAACTGGTGCGCGTATTCGAGGGCCTGGTCATGGTCGTGGATGGAGCAGGGCCCGACCACCACGACCAGCCGATCGTCGCGGCCGTGCAGCACGTCGGCAATGGCGCTGCGGCTGGCTTCCACCAGCGCGAGCGTGCCGTCGCGCACCGGCACGCGCTCCTGCAGCAGGGCCGGCGTGATCAGCGGGCGGACGGCGCCGATGCGCACGTCGTCGATGCGGGTGGTGTCGACGGTGCTGTCGCGGGAGCCGATCTCGGCATCGTGAAGAGGGTCATCGAGGCGGGGCATGGCGCTTGCAAAGGTTGTGGATCGAGGATGGCGCGGATTGTCCGCCCATAATCGCCCGGCCCGCGCCGCCGAGCCGGGCGTATTGCCTCTTTGCCTGGAGTTCCGCATGTCCCAAGTCATTCCCGCCACCCTGATCGCCGGGGACGGCATCGGCCCCGAGATCGTCGATGCGACCCTTGCCGTGCTCGATGCCCTGAAGGCGCCTTTCGAATGGGACCGCCAGGTGGCCGGCCTGGCGGGCGTGCAGCAGTCCGGCGATCCGCTGCCCAAGGCGACGCTCGACAGCATCCGACGCACCCGCCTCGCGCTCAAGGGGCCGCTGGAGACGCCGTCCGGCGGCGGCTACCGGTCGTCGAACGTGCGCCTGCGCGAGGAGTTCCAGCTCTACGCGAATTTGCGCCCCGCACACACCATCATCCCCGGCGGCCGCTTCGACAACATCGACTTGATGGTCGTGCGCGAGAACCTCGAGGGCCTGTACATCGGGCACGAGCACTACGTGCCCATCGACAACGACCCGCACGCCGTGGCCATGGCCACCGGCATCAACACGCGGCAAGGCTGCCGCCGCCTGCTCGAGTTCGCCTTCGACACCGCCGTCGCGACCGGCCGCAAGAAGGTGACGATCGTGCACAAGGCCAACATCATGAAGGCGCTCACCGGCATCTTCCTGGAGACCGGCCTCGACCTCTACGAGCGCAAGTACAAGGGCAAATTCCAGCTCGACAGCGTCATCGTCGACGCCTGCGCGATGAAGCTGGTGCTCAACCCATGGCAGTTCGACATGCTGGTCACGACCAACCTGTTCGGCGACATCCTCTCCGACCTGGTGGCCGGTCTGGTCGGTGGCCTGGGCATGGCACCGGGCGCCAACATCGGCGCCGAGGCGGCCATCTTCGAGGCCGTGCATGGCTCGGCGCCCGACATCGCCGGCAAGGGAATCGCCAACCCGACCGCGCTGCTGCTGGCGGCCGCGCTGATGCTCGACCACTGCAAGCTGGCGGACCAGGCAGCACGCCTGCGCAAGGCCATCGACGAAGCCCTGAACATCGACAAGGTGCGCACCGGCGACCTGGGAGGCAGTGCGGGCACCGCGGCCTACACGCAGGCGTTGGTGAGCCGGATCGCCAACGGGTGAAGGTGGAATGGGGCGGGGCAATGCCTGGCTAGAACACGCCCAGCGCGAGCCCCGCCGCCATCGCCTCGCCCAATGCGGCGCAGCGTGCCAGGTCGTCGGCTCCGATCCGCTTGGCCGCGAGGATGGCCTCCGGCGTCTGCGCATGCGTGCAGACGATCAGCGGCTCGGCCACTGGCTTGAGTCGCCAGCCGGTCGCGATGCGTTCGATCTGCCTCGCTGCGTTCTGACCGTCGCTGCCTGCGCAGATCAGCGAGGCATAAGGGCGGCCATTGACCTGGTCGAGCACCGGGTAGTAGCAACGGTCGAAGAAGTCCTTGAGCTGGCCGCTCATGGCCGCGAGGTTCTCCGGCGTTCCGAAGATGTAGCCGTCTGCGGCAAGCACGTCGGCGGGGCCTGCCTCGGCGGCGCGCAGCAGCCGTGCTTCGACCTTCGTTTCGGCAGACGCGCCGGCGAGCGCCGCCTCGGCCATCTGGCGCGTGCCCCCCGTCATCGAGTGATGGACGATGAGCAGGGCCTTGGTCCGGCTCATCGGAACGACGCGATCCAGTCCCAGACCTGCGACGGCGCTTCGACCATCACGCTGTGGCCGTGCGGACCCAGGTCCCGCGCTTGCGGGTCGAGGGCGCGGAGCTGCGCCAGCGTCACCATCGCGTCGTCGCCGCCGCGCCCCAGGTGCACCGGGCAACGGGCCAAGGCCATCAACTCCTGCATCGGCGGCTTGCCGACGCCGTGCGCGCGCGGGTCCATCGCAAGACGCCAACCATCGGCATCGCGCTCGGTACCCCGTGCGGCGACCGGCGACGAGGGGTCGGCGATGTCGGCGAGGCCGGCGACCTTCAGATAACGGTCGCGTGCCGCTTCCTTCGTCACGAAGCGCTTCGAGGGTTGGGTCGCCAGCGTCTCCATGCGACGCACCTCGTCGTCGCTCCAGGCGACTTTGATGCCGGCGCCGAACACGCGCGACGGATTCAGGCCGAACCAACCGGAGGCGAGGGCCAACGCGATCACGCCGCCGAGCGAATGCCCCAGGACCACGAGCCGGCCTGCCGGTTCGATGTGGGGCAGCGTGGCGCGGGCGACGCTCGTGGCGACCTGTCCGATGGCATAGCTGTCCTGCCGGTCGGACTGGCCGTGCCCGGGCAGGTCCACTGCGAGCCAACGCCCATCCCAGCGCTCGGCGGACTGTGCGCACAGCGGTGTCCACACGGCGCCGGTCGCGCCCATCCCGTGCAGCATCAGAAGGAGGTCCGACCCCTTGCCGCCTTGTTCAACGTGCATGCTTTTTTCCTTCCCGTTCTTGAACGGGCGAGGTTACCCGAGCGCGGCGGCGGAGCGGCGTTCAGCGCACGGACTCGCCGATCAGCTTCTGCACGGCGAAGAGCGGCTTGAGCTGGTCTGGCTTGTAGTAGTTGCCCATGAAGATCACGTACACGAGTTCGAGCGAGGGAACCACCACGAGCCTTTGCCCGCCGAGCCCGATCGCGAGGTACGCGGGCGTGCCGTCGCGTTGCTGCGCCACGTACCAGTGATAGCCGTAGCGAAGCCCATCGAAGGCTGCGGCGCGTGGTGTCAGCGAGGCCGAGATCCAGTCCTTCGCGACGAGTGGGCGCCCGTCCCATTCGCCCTGCCGAAGCAGCAACTGCCCGATGCGGGCGAGGTCCGGCGCCCGCATGCGCAGGCCGGATGCCGCAGCCGCTTCGCCGTTGCGCCCCGCCGTCCATTCGACCTGGTCGATGCCCATGGGCGAGAACAGTTTTTCCTTCGCGTACGCCAGCAGCGGCATGCCCGAGCCCTTCGCGACCAGATGCCCGAGGATGGCCGTCGCACCGCCCGAGTAGCGCCACCGCTCGCCCGGTTCCGCTGCAATGGGGCGATCCAGCACGTACCGGTAGCGGTCGTTGCTGCGCTCCATGGCGATCTCGCTGTTGCGCGGATCGCTGTAAGGCAGGTCTTCGTTCCACTCGAGCCCCATCGTCATCGTCAGCACATCGACGATGCGGATGCGGCGGCGGCGCGCATCGCCTGCCAGGTCGGCGTAGTGGGGAAAGGCATCGAGCAGCGGCGTGTCGAGCGCCGGCACCTTGCCTTCGGCCAGCGCGATGCCGTAGAGCAGGCCGACGATGCTTTTGCTCACGGAACGCACGTCGTGCAGGGTGTCGGCATCGAAGCGGACCTTGCCCAGCGGCGTGCCCCAGCGTTCGTCTTCGCCTTCGAAGTAGCGCTCCATCACCATCTTCCCCTTGCGGGCGATGAAGACGGCATGCAGGTTCGCGAATTCGCCGCTTTGCACACCCTGGTCGAGCCGTGCGGCGAGCTCCGGCCCGATGGCGCCGGGTCCGGGTTCGGCCTGCTCCCAGCGAAAAGGGTCGGCTGCGAAGCTAGGCAGGCATGCGAACGCGGCGAGCGAACCGCCGAACTGGAGAACACGGCGTCTCTGAAGGTGTCGATGGTTATTCATGCTTGGATTCCGGACGTCGATCGACTGTACGTCGCGCCCGCGTCAGCTTGCCGCAAGCTCCGCACCAATAATTATGAATTCAGTTTTGAGCGCCGGCCGCCCGCACCACCTGGAGACAAGCCCCATGAGCTACGCCGACTTCTACCGCCGTTCCATCGAAGCCCCGGAGGCCTTCTGGGCCGAGCAGGCCAAGCTTATCGATTGGCAAACCCCGCCGCAGCAGATATTGGACGACAGCCGCGCGCCCTTCGTGCGCTGGTTCGCGGGCGGCACGACCAACCTGTGCCACAACGCGGTCGATCGTCACCTCGTCGAACGGGCCGATCAGCCGGCACTGATCGCCGTGTCCACCGAAACCGGCACCGAAAAGGTCTATAGCTTCCGGGACTTGCACGCCGAGGTGCGGCGTGTCGCCGCCAGCCTGGCGGCGCTGGGCGTGGGGCAGGGCGACCGGGTGCTGATCTACATGCCCATGATTGCCGAGGCGGCCTTCGCCATGCTCGCGTGCGCCCGGCTCGGTGCCGTGCACTGCGTGGTCTTCGGCGGCTTCGCGAGCGGGTCGCTGGCCTCGCGCATCGAAGACGCCGAGCCGACCGTGGTCGTCAGCGCCGATGCCGGATCGCGCGGCGGCAAGGTGATCGCGTACAAGCCGCTGCTGGACGAGGCCATCCGCCTGTCGAAGCACAAGCCCGCGGCGGTGCTGCTGTTCGACCGGGGCCTGGCCCCGATGGACCTGGCCGACGGGCGCGACCATCTCGCTGCGGCCCTGATGGAAAAGCATCGCGACACCGAGGTTCCCTGTGTCTGGCTGGACGCCACCGACATCAGCTACACCATCTACACCAGCGGCACCACCGGCCGGCCCAAGGGCGTGCAGCGCGACGTCGGCGGCTACGCGGTGGCGTTGGCTGCGAGCATGAAGCACATCTTCGACGGCAACGCCGGCGAGACCTATTTCTCGACCAGCGACATCGGCTGGGTGGTGGGCCACAGCTACATCGTCTACGGCCCGCTGATCGCCGGCATGGCGACCATCATGTACGAGGGCCTGCCCACGCAGGGCCTCGATCGGCAGCCCAATGGCGGCATCTGGTGGCAGCTGGTCGAGAAGTACAAGGTCACGGTGATGTTCAGCGCACCGACCGCCGTGCGCGTGCTCAAGAAGCAAGACCCGGCGTTGCTGAAGAAGTACGACCTGTCCAGCCTGCGCGCGCTGTTCCTGGCCGGAGAGCCGCTCGACGAACCCACGGCACGCTGGATCAGCGACGGCCTCGGCGTGCCCATCATCGACAACTACTGGCAGACCGAATCGGGCTGGCCCATCCTCACGGTGGCCAACGGCGTGGAGCGCACGCCCAGCCGCTTCGGCAGTCCCGGCATTCCGATGTACGGCTACAAGGTGAAGATCCTGCACGAGTCCACCGGCGAGGAACTCACGGGCGCCAACGAGAAGGGCGTGGTCGTCATCGAGGGACCGACGCCGCCCGGCTTCATGCAGACGGTGTGGAAGGACGACGAACGCTTCGTCAACACCTACTGGAAGAGCGTGCCCAACAAGCTGGTGTATTCCACCTTCGACTGGGGCATTCGCGACGAGGACGGCTACTACTACATCCTGGGCCGCACCGACGACGTGATCAACGTGGCCGGCCACCGCCTCGGCACGCGCGAGATCGAGGAAAGCATTTCGGGCCATGCCAAGGTGGCCGAGGTGGCGGTGGTCGGCGTGGCCGATGCGCTCAAGGGCCAGGTGGCCATGGCCTTCGTGGTGCCGCGCGATGGCGCGGTGCTCGGCGATTCGCAAGCGGCGCTGGCCCTCGAAGGCGAGGTCATGAAGCAGGTGGCCGATCAGCTCGGCGCATTGGCGCGGCCCTCACGCGTGCACTTCGTCGGCATCCTTCCGAAGACCCGCAGCGGCAAGCTGCTGCGCCGTGCCATCCAGGCCGTGTGCGAGGGCCGCGATCCGGGTGACCTGACCACCATCGAAGATCCGACGGCTCTGCAGCAGATCCGCCAATCGCTCGCTTCGCAGACGTAGAAACGCGGTAGCCTACGCGGGCCCTTGTGACGGCTGGTTTCGTCGTCACGTGTTTGCCATGGCACAATGCCAAGGTACTCGGGCCCTTCCCAGCCACAGTCGCATCCGCCAACCGGTCCAGCCGTGTCGCGGAAGGTTTCTTAAACCAGCTAATGCTTCCCCAAGGGAAGCGAAGGTAGCGCAAATGAGCGATTCGACGTCCTCCACGTCCATTTACCACGCCTATCAAGGCAACACCTACCTCTTCGGCGGCAACGCGCCCTATGTCGAAGAGATGTACGAGAACTATCTCGCCAACCCCGGCAGCGTCCCCGACAACTGGCGCACTTACTTCGATGCGATGCAGCACGTGCCGGCCACCGACGGCAGCACGACGCGCGACGTTCCGCATCAACCCGTCATCAATGCCTTTGCCGAGCGCGCGAAGCAGGGCACCACGCGCGTGGTGCAGGCCAGCGGCGCCGACTCCGAGCTCGGCCGCCAGCGCACCGCGGTCCAGCAGCTGATCGCCGCCTACCGCAACGTCGGCGCCCGCTGGGCCGACCTCGACCCGCTTAAGCGCGCCGAGCGCCCCGCCATCCCGGAACTCGAGCCCTCGTTCTACGGCTTCACCGACGGCGCACTCGAGACGGTTTTCAACACCAGCAACACCTTCTTCGGCCGCGACACCATGTCGCTGCGCGACCTGCTCAACGCCTTGCGCGAAACCTACTGCGGCACGATGGGCGCCGAGTACATGTACATGACCGACCAGGCGCAAAAGCGCTGGTGGCAGCAGAAGCTCGAGAGCGCCCGCACCAACCCGAAGCTCTCGACCGAACAGAAGAAGCGCGTGCTCGAGCGCCTGACGGCGGCCGAAGGCCTGGAGCGCTTCCTCCACACCAAGTACGTCGGCCAGAAGCGCTTTTCGCTCGAAGGCGGCGAGAGCTTCATCGTGGCCATGGATGAGCTGATCAACCAGGCCGGCACCAAGGGCGTGCAAGAGATCGTGATCGGCATGGCCCACCGCGGCCGCCTCAACGTGCTGGTCAATTCGCTGGGCAAGATGCCGGCCGACCTGTTCGCAGAGTTCGACCACACGGCTCCCGAAGAGCTTCCCAGCGGCGACGTCAAATACCACCAGGGCTTCAGCTCCGATGTGTCGACGCCTGGCGGCCCGGTGCATTTGAGCCTGGCCTTCAATCCCTCGCACCTCGAAATCGTGAACCCGGTGGTCGAGGGCTCGGTGCGTGCCCGCATGGACCGCCGCGCCGACCCGCAGGGCAAGCAGGTGCTGCCCGTCATCGTGCACGGCGACGCCGCCTTCGCGGGCCAGGGTGTCGTGATGGAAACGCTGGCGCTGGCCGAGACGCGCGGCTATTCCACCGGCGGAACGGTGCACATCGTCATCAACAACCAGATCGGCTTCACCACCAGCGACCCGCGCGACAGCCGTTCCACGCTGTACTGCACCGACATCGTCAAGATGATCGACTCGCCGGTGCTGCACGTGAACGGCGACGACCCCGAAGCCGTGGTGCTGGCCACCCAGCTGGCGCTCGAGTTCCGCATGGAATTCCAGAAGGACGTCGTGGTCGACATCGTCTGCTTCCGCAAGCTGGGCCACAACGAGCAGGACACGCCTTCGCTCACCCAGCCGCTGATGTACAAGAAGATCGCGGCCCACCCCGGCACGCGCAAGCTCTACGCCGACCGGCTGGCAGCGCAGGGCCTGGGCGACACGCTCGGCGACGACCTCGTGAAGGCGCAGCGCGCGGCCTTCGATGCCGGCAAGAACACCACCAACCCGGTGCTCACCAACTTCAAGAGCAAGTACGCGGTCGACTGGAGCCCCTTCCTCAACAAGAAGTGGACCGACGCCGGCGACACGGCGATTCCGCTGGCCGAGTGGAAGCGGCTGGCCGAACGCATCACCAAGGCACCCGACAACTTCACCGTGCATCCGCTCGTCAAGAAGGTGCTCGACGACCGCGGTGCCATGGGCCGGGGTGAAGTCAATGTCGACTGGGGCATGGGCGAGCACATGGCCTTCGCCTCGCTGGTGGCCAGCGGCTACCCTGTGCGCCTGTCCGGCGAAGACAGCGGCCGCGGCACCTTCACCCACCGTCATGCCGTGCTGCACGACCAGAACCGCGAGAAGTTCGACGAAGGCACCTACGTGCCGCTGTGCAACGTGGCCGACAACCAGGCGCCGTTCGTCGTCATCGACTCCATCCTGTCCGAGGAAGCCGTGCTGGCCTTCGAGTACGGCTATGCCTCCAACGATCCCAACACGCTGGTGATCTGGGAAGCGCAGTTCGGCGACTTCGTCAACGGCGCGCAGGTCGTCATCGACCAGTTCATCGCTTCGGGCGAAGTGAAGTGGGGCCGCGTCAACGGCATCACGCTGATGCTGCCGCACGGCTACGAAGGTCAGGGCCCAGAGCACAGCTCGGCGCGCCTCGAGCGCTTCATGCAGCTGTCGGCCGACGCCAACATGCAGGTGGTGCAGCCCACCACGGCCAGCCAGATCTTCCACGTGCTGCGCCGCCAGATGGTGCGCAACCTGCGCAAGCCGCTGGTCATCATGACGCCCAAGTCGCTGCTGCGGAACAAGGACGCGACCTCGCCGCTGTCGGAGTTCACCAAGGGCAGTTTCCAGACCGTCATTCCCGACGCGAAGGATCTGAAGGGCGACAAGGTCAAGCGCGTGATCGCGTGCTCGGGCAAGGTCTACTACGACCTGGCCAAGAAGCGCGAGGAGAAGGGCAACGACGACGTGGCGATCATCCGCGTCGAGCAGCTCTATCCGTTCCCGCACAAGGCCTTCGGCGCCGAGCTCAAGAAGTACCCCAACCTCGTCGACGTGGTGTGGTGCCAGGACGAGCCGCAGAACCAGGGCGCCTGGTTCTTCGTGCAGCACAGCATCCACGAGAACCTGCAGGAAGGCCAGAAGCTCGGCTACGCGGGCCGCGCCGCCTCGGCGTCGCCGGCGGTCGGCTACTCGCACCTGCACCAGGAACAACAAAAAGCGCTGGTCGACGCCGCCTTCGCCAAGCTCAAGGGCTTCGTGCTGACCAAGTAAGAACATCAAAGCCTGCGAAGAAACACGAAGCGGAAATCACAAAATGTCTATCGTTGAAGTCAAAGTCCCCCAGTTGTCCGAGTCCGTGGCCGAGGCCACGATGCTGCAGTGGAAGAAGAAAGCCGGCGAAGCCGTGGCCGTCGATGAAATCCTGATCGAGATCGAGACCGACAAGGTCGTGCTCGAAGTGCCGGCACCGTCGGCCGGTGTGTTGACCGAGATCGTTGCCCCCGACGGCGCCACGGTCGTCGCCGACCAGTTGATCGCGAAGATCGATACCGACGCCAAGGCCAGTGCCGCCGCGCCTGCCGCAGCCTCGTCCGCGCCTGCGGCTCCCGCGCCGGCAGCGGCACCTGCCGCAGCAGCGGCTGCCACCGGCGGTGCCAAGTCCGACGTCGCCATGCCGGCCGCTGCCAAGCTGCTGGCCGACAACAAGCTCAGCACCTCCGACGTGAGCGGCACCGGCAAGGACGGCCGCGTCACCAAGGGCGACGTGCTGTCGGCCGTGGCCGGCGGCGCCACCGCCAAGGCCGCCCCCGCCGTAATCCCCACCGGCGCGCCGAAGACGTCGCTGCCGCAGGTCGCATCGCCGGCCGCCGCGCCCGACCTCGGCGACCGCCCCGAAGAGCGCGTGCCGATGAGCCGCCTGCGCGCCCGCATCGCCGAGCGCCTGCTGCAGTCGCAGTCGACCAATGCCATCCTGACCACCTTCAACGAGGTCAACATGGCCCCGGTGATGGAGATGCGCAAGCGCTTCCAGGAGAAGTTCGAGAAGGAACACGGCGTCAAGATCGGCTTCATGAGCTTCTTCGTGAAGGCCGCGGTCCATGCCCTCAAGAAGTACCCGGTGCTCAACGCTTCGGTCGACGGCAACGACATCGTCTACCACGGCTACTTCGACATCGGTATCGCGGTGGGTTCGCCGCGCGGCCTGGTCGTGCCCATCCTGCGCAACGCCGACCAGATGAGCTTTGCCGACATCGAGAAGAAGATCGCCGAATACGGCCAGAAGGCGCGTGACGGCAAGCTGGGCATCGAAGAAATGACCGGCGGCACCTTCTCCATCTCGAACGGCGGCGTGTTCGGCTCGATGCTGTCCACCCCCATCATCAACCCGCCGCAGTCGGCCATCCTGGGCGTGCACGCCACGAAGGACCGCGCGGTGGTCGAGAACGGCCAGATCGTGGTCCGGCCGATGAACTACCTCGCCATGTCCTATGACCACCGCATCATCGACGGCCGCGAAGCCGTGCTGGGCCTGGTCGCGATGAAGGAAGCGCTGGAAGATCCGGCTCGCTTGCTGTTCGATATCTAACCGCACCCCCGTTGCTTGCTCACTTCGTGTAGCCGCCTCCCCCCTCAAGGGGGCGACCCCAGCGGGCCGGCAAAGCCGGTTCCGCGGGGTCTCCCGAACGGGCCTCGCTGCGCTTGCCGCGCGGCGTCGGAGGTGACCGGCATGAAAAAATCCTGAAAGAAAATCAATGGCCAACAAGCAATTCGACGTCATCGTCATCGGTGGCGGCCCCGGCGGCTATATCGCCGCCATTCGGGCGGCGCAGCTCGGCTTCAACGTCGCCTGCATCGATGAGTGGAAGAACGCCAAGGGCGGCCCGGCCCTGGGCGGCACCTGCACCAACGTGGGCTGCATTCCCTCGAAGGCGCTGCTGCAGTCCTCCGAGCATTTCGAGCACGCGTCCAAGCACTTCGCCGACCACGGCATCAAGGTCGAGGGCCTGGGCCTGGACCTCGACAAGATGGTCGGCCGCAAGGATGCGGTGGTGAAGCAGAACAACGACGGCATCACCTACCTGTTCAAGAAGAACAAGGTCACGTCCTTCCACGGCCGCGGCTCCTTCGTGAAGGCGGGCGGCGCCGGCTACGAGATCAAGGTGGCAGGTGCGGCCGAAGAGACGATCGAAGGCAAGCACATCATCGTCGCCACCGGCTCCAATGCGCGCGCGCTCCCGGGCGCGGACTTCGACGAGGTGAACATCCTTTCGAACGACGGCGCCCTGCGCATCCCCGGCGTGCCGAAGAAGCTGGGCCTGATCGGCTCCGGCGTCATAGGCCTCGAAATGGGCTCGGTGTGGCGCCGCCTCGGCTCCGAAGTCACCGTGCTCGAAGCGCTGCCCACCTTCCTGGGTGCGGTGGACGAACAGATCGCCAAGGAGGCGCAGAAGGCCTTCACCAAGCAGGGCTTGAAGATCGAGCTGGGCGTCAAGGTCGGCGAGGTCAAGAACGGCAAGAAGGGCGTGAGCATCGCCTGGACCAATGCCAAGGGTGAGGCGCAGACGCTCGACGTCGACAAGCTGATCGTCTCGATCGGCCGTGTGCCCAACACCATCGGTCTGAACGCCGAAGCGGTGGGCCTGAAGCTGGACGAGCGCGGCGCCATCGTGGTGGACGACGACTGCAAGACCAGCCTGCCCAACGTCTGGGCCATCGGCGACGTGGTGCGCGGGCCGATGCTCGCCCACAAGGCCGAGGAAGAGGGCGTCGCGGTGGCCGAACGCATCGCGGGCCAGCACGGGCACGTGAACTTCAACACCATTCCGTGGGTGATCTACACCTCGCCCGAGATCGCCTGGGTCGGCCAGACCGAGCAACAGCTCAAAGCCGCGGGCCGCGCCTACAAGGCCGGCACCTTCCCTTTCCTGGCCAACGGGCGTGCCCGTGCGCTGGGCGATACGACCGGCATGGTCAAGTTCCTGGCCGATGCGGCCACGGACGAGATCCTCGGCGTTCACATCGTCGGGCCGATGGCCAGCGAGCTGATCTCCGAAGCCGTGGTGGCGATGGAGTTCAAGGCCAGCGCAGAAGACATCGCGCGCATCTGCCACGCGCATCCTTCGCTCTCGGAAGCGACGAAGGAAGCGGCACTGGCCATCGACAAGCGCACGCTGAACTTCTGACCCCTTGAGCGTCAAGCAAGCCTACGAAGCCGAGCTGGTTGCGCGGGGGTTCCAGAGCGACCCCGCGCAGCTCCGCGCCGTGGAGGCGCTCGAGCGCTGCGCGTCGGAATGGGCCGAATACAAGACGCGACGCTCGAACGCGCTGAAGAAGCTCATCAACCGGCCCGAGATTCCGCGCGGCGTGTACATGTATGGCGGGGTGGGGCGCGGCAAGAGCTTCCTGATGGATTGCTTCTTCAACGCCGTGCCGCTGCGGCGCAAGACGCGCCTGCACTTCCACGAGTTCATGCGCGAGGTGCACCGCGAACTGGCCGAGCTGCAGGGCACGGTCAATCCGCTGGACGAACTCGGGCGCCGCATCGCCAAGCGCTACAAGCTGATCTGCTTCGACGAGTTCCACGTCGCCGACATCACCGACGCCATGATCCTGCACCGGCTGCTGGTGGCGCTGTTCGACAACGACGTGGGCTTCGTCACCACATCGAATTTCAGGCCCGACGACCTGTATCCGGGCGGCCTGCACCGCGACCGCATCCTGCCGGCGATCGAACTGCTGAAGCAGCAGCTGGAGGTGGTCAATGTCGACAACGGCACCGACTACCGCCGTCGCACGCTCGAACAGGTCAAGCTGTACCTCACGCCCAACGGCGCCGAGGCCGACAAGGACATGCGCGACGCTTTCGAGCGCCTGGCCGAGAGCGCCGACGAGAACCCGGTGCTGCATATCGAGTCGCGCGAAATCCATGCGCGACGCAAGGCCGGCGGCGTGGTCTGGTTCGACTTCAAGACCTTGTGCGGCGGGCCGCGTTCGCAAAATGACTACCTGGAGATCGCGAGCCAGTTCCACACCGTGCTGCTGTCCGACGTGCCGCACATGCCGGTGCGCATGGCTTCTGAAGCACGTCGTTTCACCTGGCTGGTCGACGTGTTCTACGATCGACGCGTGAAACTGATCATGTCGGCCGAAGTGCCGCCCGAAGAGTTGTATACCGAGGGCCCGCTGGCCCACGAATTCCCGCGCACGGTGTCGAGGCTCAACGAAATGCAGTCGGCCGAGTTCCTTGCGCTGGAGCGCCGCGTCGTCGACACCCGCCTCACATGAAAAAGCTCCTGTCCGTCCTGCTCGTTGGCCTCGCCGCTGCCTCGGTCTGGGCCCAGACCACTGCCACGACCGGCAGCATGGACTTCGAGGCAGAGCGCGCGCGGCTGTCGCAAGAACGCAAGGCGGTGGACGCCCGTCACGCGACAGAGCAGGCCGCCTGCTACAAGAAGTTCGCGGTGCAGGGCTGCCTCGACGACAGCCGGCAGCGCTATCGCGCCGACACCGAGAACATCAAGCGCCAGGAGGCGTCGATCAACGACATCGAGCGCAAGCGCCGCGGCGCGGCGGCGCTCGACCGGCTCGAGGAAAAGAAGGCGACGCCGCGCACGCAGGACACGGCGGAAGAGCGCGAGCGCGCCAGAAAGGCGCAGGAAGATCGCGAGCAACGCGCCGCCGACCATGCGGACCAGCGTGCCCGACTGGCCTCGGAAGCGGCAGACAAGCAACGCCAGTTCGACGACAAACAGCGCGCCTATGCCGAGAAGCAGGCCAAGGCGGCAGCCCGCCGGGGCGAGGCGCCGGCGAAAGTGGAGGCCGAAGATCGCAGGCTCCAGCGTGCGGAGCAACATCGCAAAGACCTCGAGCGCCGCAACGCCAACAACACGAAACCGCGCGCGGCGCCGTTGCCGACGCCTCCCTGATTGCGGCGCGGAGCAGTGCGGTGGGCCGCCGCGGCCTCAGCGTTCTTCCATCGCAGGCAACTGCTCGAGCTTGAGGATGGCGAGCGAGATGTTGTCGCCGGTGCCGCGAGCGCGTTCGCGTGCCTCGGCCACGAGCAGTTCGGCTGCAGCGCGCGGCGACTGGTCGGCCAGCAGCCGGCCCATTTCCTCGGGTCGGAAATAGTGCCAAAGGCCATCGCTGCACGCCAGCAGCAGGTCGTCGGGTTCCAGCCGCGGCACGAGGTGGATGTCGACCGGCGGCGGCGTGGACTTCATCCCCAGGCAGCCCAGCAGGATGTTGCCCTGCGGGTGGATGTTGGCTTCGTCCTCGCTGATCTCGCCGCGGTCGACCAGGGCCTGCACGTAGGAATGGTCCTTGGTGCGCTTGACCAGGTGGCCGCGCCGAAAGTGGTAGATGCGGGAGTCGCCGGCGTGGATCCACGCGCAGTCGCCTTCCGGGTTCATCAGGAAGGCGGCCAGGGTGCTGTGCGGTTCCTGCTCGCTCGACAGCGCGGTCAGCTTGATGACGGTGTTGGCGTCCTCCAGCAACTGCCGCAGCACGTGCACGGCCTCGTCGCGTCCCGGCTTGTAGCGGGCGAACAGCTGGCGTGCCGTCATCAGCACTTGATCGGACGCCTTGCGCCCGCCGCTGCGGCCGCCCATGCCGTCAGCTACCACGCCCAGCACGCAGCCAGGCGCACGTGGGTGGGTCAGCATCATGACCTGGTCCTGCTGGTACGGGCGATCTCCCTGGTGGAGGCCGGTGGCGGCGACGAGTCGGTAGCCTCGAACTGGCGGCGCGCTCGTGCCGGCGGCGTGTTCTTTCATGGAGTCAATGGGGTGGAACGACGAAGTATTATCGAGTCAACCCGCGCGGCGCCCGACCGCGCATCTGTGCAGCTTCGCACTGTTCCTTGGACTCCGATCTCCACTCCCTGTCACGCCAGCTGATCGAATTGCGCATCGAGCATGCCGACCTCGATGCCGCCATCGATCGCCTGGCCGAAGCCGTCGAACCGCGCGACGAGCTGTTGCTGCGACGCCTCAAGAAAAAACGCCTGGCCCTGCGCGACCGCATCGTGCACGTCGAGCGCATGCTCGACCCGCAGGAGCCTGCCTGATGTCCGTCATCGAGTGGCCCGACGACTTCGAGGCGGACCAGGAGGCGCCCGAGCGGCGGCCCGGTGCTGCCGAGCCGGGCCAGCTGGCCACGGAGGTGCGCGCCGCCTTCGCGCAGGACGGCGTGCTCTCGCATGCCGCTGAGCAGTTCCGTGAACGCGAGGGCCAGACGCAGATGGCGCTGGCAGTGGCCCGCGCCATCGACGAGGGCGGCGTGCTGGTGGTCGAGGCCGGCACCGGGGTCGGCAAGACCTTTTCCTACCTGGTGCCGGCGCTGCTGAGCGGCGAGCGCGTGCTGCTGTCGACCGCCACCAAAGCGCTGCAAGACCAGCTTTTCGGCCGCGACCTGCCGCGGCTGGTCGACGCGCTCGGCCTGCCTGTGCGCACGGCCCTGCTCAAGGGCCGCGCCAGCTACCTGTGCCTGCACCGGCTCGATCAGGCGCGCCACGACGCATCGCTGCCCGAGCGCGGCAGCCTGCGCACCCTGTCCAAGATCGAGCAGTGGTCCAAGGCCACGCGCACCGGCGACCTGGCCGAGCTGCCGGGCCTGGACGAGCGATCGCCGTTCATCCCGCTGGTCACCTCCACGCGCGAGAACTGCCTGGGCGCGCAGTGCCCGCAGTTCAAGCCCTGTCATGTCAACCTGGCCCGTCGCGAGGCGATGGCGGCCGACGTGGTGGTGATCAACCATCACCTGTTCTTCGCCGACCTGGCCGTGCGCGAATCGGGCATGGCCGAGCTGCTGCCCTCGGTGCGCGTGGTGGTGTTCGACGAGGCGCATCAGCTCAACGAAACCGGCGTGCAGTTTCTCGGCGTGCAGTTGGGCAGCGGTCAGGCACTCGATTTCGCCAGGGACATGCTGGCCGCCGGCCTGCAGCATGCACGTGGCCTGGTCGACTGGCAGCAACTGGTGGCCGCCACCGAGCGGGCTGCGCGCGAACTTCGGCTCGCGGCCGGCAAGCAGTGGCCCGGCGCCAAGCTGCGCTGGGCGGGTGCTGCACCGGAAGGTGTGCCGGCCGATGCCTGGCAGGAGGCGCTCGACGCGTTGCGCGAGGCTTTCGTGGAAGCGGCGCGCGGGCTCGATACCGTGAGCGAACTCTCGCCCGATTTCGTCCGCCTGCACGATCGCGCGGAGCAACTGGCCGAGCGTGCCGCGCGTTTCGCTCGCGCCTGCGCGCCCGAGTCGGTCCGCTGGGTCGACGTGGGCACGCAGCTGCGGCTGGTGGAGTCGCCGCTGGACATTGCCGAAGCCGTGCGCACGCGCGTGCTCAAGCTCGACCAGGCCGACCCGGAGGCCTCGGGTCGCGCCTGGGTCTTCACCTCGGCCACACTCGGCGACGACCCGAAGCTGCGCTGGTTCACCGAGCCCTGCGGGCTCGAATCGGCGGATGTGCTGCGCGTGCAGAGCCCTTTCGACTACGCGCGCCAAGCCGCGCTGCACGTGCCGCGCGTCTTTCCGAAGCCCAACGACCCGTCGCACAGCGCGCGCGTGGCGGAGCTCGCCGCCCGCGGCGCCGCGGTGCTCGGCGGCCGCACGCTGGTCCTGACCACCACCCTGCGCGCCCTGCGCACCATCGGCGACGCCATGCGGCAGCATTTCGAGCCGATGGAGGCAGGGCAGCGGCCCGAGGTGCTGGTTCAGGGCGAGCTGCCCAAGCGCGTCTTGATGGAGCGCTTTCGCGAAGGATCGGACGCGGGGCGCGCCGGCTGCGTGCTGGTGGCTTCGGCTTCCTTCTGGGAAGGCTTCGATGCGCCGGGCGATGCACTGCAGCTCGTGGTGATCGACAAGCTGCCCTTTCCGCCGCCGAACGATCCGCTGGTCGAGGCGCGCTCGCAGCGCCTCGAATCGCAAGGACGCAGCGCTTTCGGCGAGTACTCGTTGCCCGAGGCTGCCGTCGCCCTCAAACAGGGCGCGGGCCGCCTCATCCGACGCGAGACCGATCGCGGCGTGCTCGTGATCTGCGACACGCGTCTGGTCAGCATGGGCTACGGCCGCAGGCTGCTGGCGGCGCTGCCGCCGATGCGGCGCCTGGAAACTGCCGACGACTTCGAGGAAGCACTGGTCGAACTGACCCACTGAGGACGGCATGCGCGCCAGACCCGCTGCCTTGATCGATCGCGCGAAGACGCTCGGCGCCGAACTGTGGCAAGAGTTCAGGGCGCCCGCGCGCGCACGCGAACGCGCGCTCGAGGAAGCGGAGGCCGTGCTGTCGGTGCTGTTGGCGATCGTGCTCGCGCATGCGATGGGCGCCGAACACATCGGCTGGGCCGCCTTCAGCGGCTACATGGTGCTGCGAGCGAGGCTGGCCGAAAGCCTGGCGCGGGGCGGCCTGCGCATTGCCGGCACCGCGCTGGGCGCGGCCGCGGGCTTCGCTGCGTCGTCGGTGCTGGGTCAGTCATTGCCGGGGCTGTCTGCCGCGCTCGCCCTGGTCGGCGGCGTCACGCTGTACGGTGCGTTGACGCAGGAACGTGGGCTTGCGTGGCTCTTCGCGGGCGTGACCTTTTCGATGGTGGTGCTCGACTCGCTGGTCCAGCCCTTCGAGGACGTCACGCGCTTCGCCGCCACCCGCGTGCTCGAGGTCGCCGCTGGAACCATCGCAAGCCTGGCGGTCGGCGCGCTGTCCGCCTTGACGCTGCGGCCGCGCATTCTTCCGCCCGCGCCGGACGCCATCGCCGCGCCGCGGCAGCGCATCGGTTGGCACCGCGAGGCGGCGCTGCATTCGCTGCAGGCGGCGGTCGCATTCGCGCTGGCGCCGTTGCTGGTCGCCGAGATGGGGGAGCGCGGCGTGAGCCAGGCGGTGACGACCATCGCGGCCGTGATGCTGGTGCCCCTCGCGAGCCTGGGCAATGTCGGAGGAGTCGGTGGAGCCGGAGGAGGCGTCACGGCACGCCTGTTGCAGCGCTTCGCCGGCTGCCTGGCCGGTGCCGGCGTGGCTGCGCTCGCCTTGCTGCTCACTCAGCACCACCTGCTCGCCATGCTGTTGTGTGTGGGCCTCGTGGTGGCGGTGGGCCGGCACGTCGAGAACAGCGGAAAGCGATTCGCTTATGCAGGAACGCAGTTCGCCATCGCGTTCCTGGTCGTCTTCGTACCGGATTCGTATACGGCGATGAGCGCGGAGCCGGGGCTGCAGCGGCTTGCCGGCATCGTGGCCGGCATCGCACTGCTGCAGGTGGTACGGATCGTCTTCGGTTCGCTGGTTCGCCTCAGGGCCCAGGCATAGGTCCGAAGCGGCTCGCAGCAGGCCCTAGCCGCTTACCAGAGCTTCCACCACGGGTCGTCCTTGGTGCGGAAGCCGCGCGTCAGGTACTCGCTCTGGGGGTAGTTGGAGGTCAGCACGCGCTTGGCGTCGTCGCGCAGGTCCGTCATGCCCAGGGCATCGTAGGACTGGACCATGATGTAGAGCGCCTCTTCGAGCGCCGGCACCTCGCGGTAGTCCGCCAGCGCGATCTGCGCGCGGTTGATGGCCGCCAGGTAGGCGCCGCGCGAGTAGTAGTAGCGCGCCACGTGCACTTCGTACTGGGCCAGCGAGTTCACGATGTAGTTCATGCGCTGGCGGGCATCGGGCGTGTAGCGCGATTCGGGGAAGCGCGTGATCAAGTCCTTGAACGACTCGAAAGACTCCTTGGCCGCCTTCTGGTCACGCTCGGACAGGTCTTGCCGCGTGAGCCACGAGAACAGGCCGAGGTCGTCGTTGAAGTTGATCACGCCCTTGAGGTAGATCGCATAGTCCATTGCCGGGCTGGCCGGATGGAGCTTCATGAAGCGGTCCAGGGTGGCGATGGCGGCGGGCCGATCGCCGGATTTGTATTGGGAATAAGCCTTGTCCAACTGAGCCTGCTGTGCGAGCGGGGTGCCGGCGGCGCGGCCCTCGAGCTTCTCGAACAGGGGGACTGCCTTGTCGTAGGCGCCCGAATCGGCTTCTTCCTTGGCTTCGGCGTAGATGCGGTTGGGGCTCCAGTTCGCAGTCTTGTCGGACGAGGTCGACGAACAGCCGGCAACCAGCCATGCAGCCGACAACAAGGCCAACCAGGCAGGGACAACCGATAATTTGGCGCGGCGCATCACATCAGGCTTTCGTGGAAAAAACGCTTTCAATTATATCGGCCACCCCTCTGGGATCACTTTCGGACGGGGTCGAGCACGAGGAGGGCCCCGAGCCTTCCGAGCCCAGCGAGACCCGCGACTTCCTCGTTCACGAGTCGTTGCACGGGCAGCGGCTGGACCGTGCGCTGGCCGCCCTGGTGCCCGAGTTTTCCCGCAGTTACCTGCAGCAGTTGATCGACGCCGGTGCCGTCGCGGTGCAGGGCCGCGTGCTGACCAAATCCGCCGCTACGGTGCATGCCGGCGAGATCGGTAGCATCGAGCTCAGGCCCACGCCGCAAAGCCAGGCCTTCAAGCCCGAGCCGCTGCCGATCGCCGTGGTGCACGAGGACGAGCACCTGCGCATCATCGACAAGCCCGCCGGCCTGGTGGTGCACCCGGCGCCGGGCCACTGGAGCGGCACGCTGCTCAACGGCCTCCTTGCGCTGGACCCGCGCGCCGCCCTGCTGCCGCGGGCCGGCATCGTGCACCGGCTCGATCGCGACACCAGCGGCTTGATGGTGGTCGCGCGCACCCGCGCGGCGATGGACGCCCTGGTCGGGCTGATCGCGGCGCGGGAGGTCAAGCGGCAGTACATCGCGATGGCCCACCGCAGCTGGCAGGGCGCCGATGCGCGGCACGTCGACGCGGCGATCGGACGCGATCCGCGCAATCGGCTTCGCATGGCGGTGGTCGACCTGACGCGGCATTCGGGCAAGCCCGCCCGTACGTTGATCGAGTCGCTCGACAGCAACGACGAGGGCTGTGCGGTCCGCTGCACGCTGGAAACCGGCCGCACGCACCAGATCCGCGTGCACATGGCCTCCATCGGCCACCCGCTGGTGGCCGATTCGCTCTACGGCGGGACCGCGGCGGCCGGGCTGGAGCGCCAGGCCCTGCATGCCTTCAGGCTGGCCTTCATCCACCCCGCAACCGGCGTGCAGATGGAGTTTCTGGCCCCCCCGCCGCCCGACCTGGTGCAGGCTATGCAGGCGTGGGGGCTGGACTACAATCGCGCCTGACGGCTCGAGAGCCGTGCCGGCGCCTGATGCCGGCTTCGCTGCAATTGCCAACGTGCCGGCAGCGCCTTCTTCCATCCTTTCGAAAATCAAGCGCCTCCAAGGCGCCTTTTCCCGGATACCGCGAAACATGAATACGGCGGATGCCAAGCGCATTCTCGAAACCGCCTTGATCTGTTCGACGCAGCCTCTGCCGGTGCGCGAACTGCGCGTGCTTTTCGACGACGAACTGGGCGCCGACACGATCAAGTCGCTGCTGCTCGAATTACAGGAAGACTGGTCGCAGCGCGGCCTGGAGCTCGTGAGCGTGGCCACCGGCTGGCGCTTCCAGAGCCGTCCCGAGCTACGCGACCACCTCGATCGCCTGCACCCCGAGAAGCCGCCGCGCTACACGCGCGCCGCGCTCGAAACGCTGGCCATCATTGCCTACCGGCAACCCGTCACGCGCGGCGATATGGAAGACATCCGCGGCGTGACCATCAATTCGCAGATCCTCAAGCAGCTCGAAGACCGCAACTGGGTCGAGGTCATCGGCCACCGCGAGACGGTGGGGCGCCCGTCCCTGTACGCGACCACCCGGCAGTTTCTCGACGACCTGGGCCTCGAATCGCTGGACCAGTTGCCGGTGATCGAAACCCCCGCCCAGCAGGCCGGGCTGGTCGCGGCACTCGCGCAGGCGGCGGACAACGCACAGGCGGGGTTGCCAATCGAGGAGGGCGATGCCGCCGATGCGGCGCAGGTCGATGCCGAGTCCGCTTCGGTGGCTGCGGACCACGTGCCTGCCGAAGCACCTGTCGAAGCACCTGTCGAAGCGCGAGCCGACGAGGCGGCACCGGTGGCCGGCACAGAGGCTCGGCTCGATGGCGTTGCGGAAGACTTGGTCGAAGAGCTGCCGGTGCCCGACGCTCGGCCCGAAGCCGAAGCCGAGCCCGAAGCCGAAGCCGAAGCCGAACCCACCTCCGCGCCCGACACCCCCCACTCCGAAGTTTCCACGCCCGTCGACGCAGAGCCCGATGCCGAGCCCGACGAGGAAGACACCCCCGCCGTTCGTTCCGGAACCCGATCATGAGCCCATCCGATCCCGAAGACGCAGCGATGCTGCCTGTCGACCCCCCGTCCGGCGACGAGCCTGCGACGTCGCCAGCGCAACCGGGCGAAGCCCAGGCCGCGCCGGAGTCCGAGGCGGCAGCCGATGCGCCTCGCAAGCGCCGTCCGCGCAAGCGCAAGCCGACGGCCCAGGCACCCGTGGCGGAAGGCGAAGAAGGCCAGGAAGCCCAGGGAATCCAGGACGGACAACCCGGTCAGGCAAACGAGTCTGTGCACGCCGGCGATGAACGCGCCACCGCCGCAGCCGCGGCCGGGCCCGCGGCCGCGCCTCCTTCCGTTCCCGAGATCGCTGTGGTGATCCCCGAACCTCAGCCTCAGGCGCAGCAACCTGTGTCCGAGCCCGCCCCGACGCAGCGGCTCGACGACGAGGACGACGACGAGGAAGACGAGGAGGACATCGACGACGATGACGAGGACGATCTCGACCGCGCCCGCCGTGCCGCCGAACGTGAGCAGCGCAACGCGCCGCCGCCCGAGCCGATCCGCTTCACCGACGTGGTCTCGGGGCAGTTCGACGCTGACGAGGACAGCCCCGAGGTGCCGCCGCTCAAGCGCGTGCTGCTGCCCGAGGCCGATTCGCCCAAGCTGCACAAAGTGCTGGCCCAGGCCGGCCTGGGCTCCCGGCTCGAGATGGAGCACCTGATCCTGCAGGGCCGCATCTCGGTCAACAACGAGCCGGCCCACATCGGCCAGCGCATCCAGTTCGGCGACCAGGTCAAGATCAACGGCAAGCCGATCCGCTACCGCATCGCACCGCCGCCGGCGCGGGTCATCGCGTACCACAAGCCCGTCGGCGAGGTCGTCACGCACGACGATCCGCAGAACCGGCCCACCGTCTTCCGCAAGCTGCCGCGCCTGCCGCAGGGCAAGTGGCAGTCGGTCGGACGGCTGGACCTCAACACCGAGGGCTTGCTGCTCTTCACGAGCTCGGGCGAGCTTGCCAATCAGCTCATGCACCCGCGCTTCGGCCTGGAGCGCGAGTACGCCGTGCGTGTGCTCGGCGCGATCAGCAGCGAAGAGCGGCAGAAACTACTCGAAGGTGTACGCCTCGACGACGGCATGGCGCATTTCGGCACCATCGAGGACGGCGGTGGCGAAGGGTCGAACTGCTGGTATCGGGTCACGATTTCCGAAGGCCGCAACCGCGAGGTGCGCCGGCTCTTCGAATCCGTGGGCCATGCGGTCAGCCGGCTGATCCGCATCCGCTACGGCGCCATGGTGTTGCCGCGCGGTCTCAAGCGCGGCGCGTGGATGGAGCTGGACGAGCGCGACATCCGTGCCTTGTTCCAGGCGGCCGGCGCCGAGCGGCCAGGGCGCGGTGGCGGCCCGAAGAGCAGCGGCCAGGAAGGCGGCGGGCGCAACAACCGGCAACGCAACAAGCGGCGTGGAAACCGCAACGGTGGCGGTGGCGGCGGGCAGGACGACCATCGCGACGGGCCGATTCCGAACCCGCTGGCCAGCGGGCCACAGGCCCGCGGCCGTGGGGGCAACGGAGGGGGC
>NZ_LYVO01000089.1 GCF_001984055.1 Variovorax sp. KK3 | reverse complement strand
CCCGCGACCCACCAGGCGCTCGAATCGGTGTTCGACGGCCGTGTCGTCGTGCACCGCGTCGCGGGCCAGTGGATCGCGATTCCCGCTTGAACGAAGGACTCCCATGCAGATCGAGACACCACCCACCGCGAAGCCCTACGACAAGCCCGAAGGCGAGCGCCGCGGCATCGTGATCGTCAACACCGGCGACGGCAAGGGCAAGAGCACGGCCGCCTTCGGCCTGGCGCTGCGCGCGCACGGACGCGGCAAGGCCGTGAAGATCTACCAGTTCATGAAGGTGCCGAGCGCGCGCTTCGGCGAGCACCGCATGTTCGAGCAGATCGGCATTCCCATCGAAGGCCTCGGCGACGGCTTCAGCTGGAAGAGCCAGGACCTGGAGCGCTCGGCGCAACTCGCGCGCGACGGTTGGCAGAAGGCCCGGGCTGCCATTCTTTCGGGCGACTACTTCCTCGTGGTGCTCGACGAGATCACCTATCCGCTGATCTACGGCTGGCTGCCGCTGCCCGACGTGCTGGAAACGCTGCGCAGCCGCCCGCGCGACGTGCACGTCGCATTGACGGGCCGTCGCTGCCCGCCGGAGATCATCGAGCTGGCCGACACCGTGACGGAAATGCAGATGGTCAAGCACGCCTTCAAAGCAGGCATCCCCGCCCAACGCGGCATCGAAGACTAGACATGCCCCCGTTCTGGCTCCCTTCCCCTCTGGGGGAGGGCTGGGGTGGGGGCACCGCGCTCCTGATCAACGCCGCTGCCCTCTGCCTGGCCCTGGGCATCGACCGCCTATTCGGCGAGCCCTCGCCACGCTGGCACCCGGTGGTATGGATGGGCAATTACCTCACCCGCACCGGTTTTCGCATCGCCCCGCGATCCGACGCCTCGACGCGTCCCAGGGCATGGCCCTTCATGGCCGGCATGCTGGCGTGGTGCACAGGTGCAGCCATCTTCGTCCTGCTTGCCGTCTCGGTGGTTGTGATCGCCGCCCGCTTGCCATCCTGGGCACAGGCGATCGTCCTGGCCCTTGCCCTCAAGCCCTTGCTTGCCTGGCGCATGCTTCGCGACGAGGTGTTGGCGGTCGAGGCGGCCCTGGGTCGCTCACTCGAAGAGGGCCGCAGCCAACTGGCCCGCCTGGTCAGCCGCGACGTCCAGGCCCTCGACGAAACGCAGGTGCGCGAAAGCGCCATCGAGTCGCTGGCCGAGAACCTCAACGACTCGGTGATCGCGCCCCTGTTCTGGTTCTTGCTGCTGGGGCTGCCCGGCGCGGCCCTCTACCGCTTCGCCAACACCGCCGATGCCATGTGGGGCTACCGCGGTGCGCGCAACGGCCGCATCTGGGAATGGGCCGGCAAATGGGCCGCCCGCGCCGACGACGTGCTGTCGTGGCTCCCCGCCCGCCTGACGGGCCTGCTGCTGTGCTCCCTCTCCCTCTCGCGCTGGCGGGAGAGAACTGGGATGACGGTGATCCCTGCGCTTCCACGCCAGGCCGCACTCACCCCATCCCCCAACAGCGGCTGGCCCATGGCCGCCATGGCCATGCTGCTGAACGTGCGACTGTCCAAGCCCGGCGTGTACGTGCTCAACGCCGAAGGCCGCGACGCGCAGCCCGAGCACACCGTGCGCGCGGCCAGGCTCGGCGGCAGGGCGGTCTTCGGCATGGCCGTGCTCGCATCCGCCGCGCTGCTGACCCTGGCAGCATGGCACCCGGCATGAACGCGCAGACCGACCTCGATGCCCCGCACGGCGGTCCCGACGCCCGCGGCGCGGCCCTGCACGATTTTTCGACCAACGCGAACGCCTGCGGGCCGTGTCCCATGGCGCTGCGGGCGGTGCAGCAAGCCGATGCCAGCCGCTACCCCGACCCCCGGTACACCGGGCTTCGCGACTCGCTCGGCGCCTGGCATGGCGTGGCGCCCGGGCGCATCGTGATCGCCGCGAGCGCGAGCGAGTTCATCTCCCGCATCACCGCGACAGTTGTGCAGCGGAGAGGCGGCGCAGTCTGGTTGCCGCAGCACGGCTACGGCGACTACGCACGCGCCGCGGCGGCGTGGAGACTGGGGTTGCGGCGCGAACCAGAGGCGGTCGATGGCTGCTCGCTGGTCTGGTGCTGCGACCCGTCCAGCCCGCTGGGCCAAGTGCAACCTGATCTGTCGGCGCGGGTCGATGCGGCCGATCCTGGCACCTGCGTCCTCGACCTGGCCTACGAACCGTTGCGCCTCGAAGGCCATCTGTCGCTCGACGAGGCGCAACGCGATCGCGTGTGGCAACTGTGGACGCCGAACAAGGCGCTCGGGCTGACCGGCATCCGCGCCGCCTATGCCGTCGCGCCGCACGGGGCCGACGACGTGGCGGCGCACCTCGACCACCTCGCGCCTTCCTGGCCGCTTGGCACGCACGGCGTGGCGCTGCTCGACGCCTGGACGCATCGCGACACGCAAACCTGGCTGAGCGACAGCCTCGACCGACTGCGCGAATGGAAGCGCCGACAGCAGGCCTTGTGCGAATCGCTGGGCTGGGCCGTGCTGCCCAGCGTTGCCAACTTCTTCTGCGCTCGCCCCGACGCGCCCCATGCCTCCCGTGCTGCCGGGCTGCGCAACGCCGGCATCCAACTGCGCGACACCGCCTCCTTCGGCCTGCCGGGCCATGTGCGGCTCGGTGTGCTGCCGCCTGCGAGCCAGGAAGCCTTGGCCCGGGCGTGGCGCGCAACGGCCTGAGCCAGGGAAAGCCTCAGCGCCGCTGCAGCGCCGGATTCTTCGCGAACAACTCCGCCGCCCAGTCCACGAACACCCGCACCTTCGCGCTCAAATGCCGGTTGGGCGGGTACACCACATGCACCGGCAGCGGCTCGCGGGTCCAGTCGGGCAGCAGGTGCACCAGCTCGCCGCTCTCGATGTGCGGAATGGCCATGAAACCCACGCACTGCGAAATGCCGAAGCCGCCCAGCACGGCCGCCAGGTGGGCGTTGGCCTCGTTCACCGACACCCGGTACGGCCCCGAGATCTCGATGTGCTCTTCGCCCTTGCTGAACTCGTGCGGATAGATGCGCCGCGAGCCGGGCGCGAAATAGCTGACCACGTGGTGCCGCTTCTCCAGGTCGCTGGGATGCTGCGGCGTGCCGTAGCGCTTGACGTAGGCCGGCGAGGCCACGGTCACGAAATCGAGCGTGCCGATGCGGCGCGCAACCAGCGACTGGTCGGTCAGTTCGCCAGCGCGGATCACGCAGTCGACGTTGTCGCTGATCAGGTCGACCGGTCGGTCGCTCACGCCCAGGTCGACCTGGATGTCGGGGTAGCGGTCGCAGAAGCCGGCCAGCGCCGGCAGGATGATCATCCGCGCGGTGGACGAGCCCACGTCGATGCGCAGGCGCCCGGTCGGGTTGGCCTGCGCGTTGGTCATGCTGGCCTCGATGTCGTCGAAGTCGTTGAGCAGCCGGGCCGTGCGGTCGTAATACGCGGCGCCGTCCGGCGTGACGGTCACGCGCCGGGTGGTACGGTTCAGCAGCTTGACGTGCAGGCGCGACTCCAGCGCCTGGATCTGCTTGGTGACCGTGCCCTTGGGCAGCCCGAGCGAGTCCGCGGCACGGGTAAAGGTGCCGGCTTCCACGACGCGGACGAAGATCCGCATACCCTGGATCTGATCCATGAATGCTCCTGGGGGAAATGGCCTGCCCATCGGAGGCAGGGGCGCGGATTCTCACATGCGGCTTCTTAGCCGATTGTTAGTCGATTGGAAACAGAGTTCGAACCGTGGGCCTGTTGTGGCTTTGTCCCAGGCCCTTAACATTCAAACATCGTTCACATTCCGAGCAAGCCTCATGTCTACCCGCCCCACCTCGCAACCTGCCGAAGCCGTTGCGGCCACGCCGGCCGCTGCTGCGTCGGGTCATGAAACCGACATCAGCATCCCGCTGCCCGAGCGCGAGCCCGTGCAGGCCCGGCTCTACGGGCAGAAGGCCAAGGGCGCGACGACGCCGCTGGTGCTGCATTTCCACGGCGGCACCTTCGTGAGCGGCGACCTGGACGACGGCCGCAACGTGGCCCGCATGCTGGCCGATGCCGGCTCGGTGGTGCTCTCGGTGGCCTATCCGCTCAAGCCGTTTCCGGAGCCGATCGAGGTCGGCTTCGCGGCGCTGGAATGGGCCTACAAGCAACGCGTCAAGCTGGCCGGCAAGGGTGCCCGCCTGTACCTGGCGGGCGAAGAGGCCGGCGGCAACGTGGCGGCCGCGGTGGGCGTGATGGCACGCGACCGCGCCCATCCGCCGCTGGCAGGCCAGATCCTGCTGTCGCCGATGCTCGACCCCTGCGCCGGCACGCTGTCGCTGCGCAATGCCTCCGCCGAAGACCCGCGCTGCCGCTGGGCTTCGGGTTGGCAGGAATACCTGAGCTGCCCCATGAACGCCACGCACCCCTATGCGGTGCCGGGCGCATCGCTCAGGCTGGCCGAGCTGGCACCGACGCTGGTGCTGGTCGGCGAGGACGATGCGATGCGCGACGAGGCCCTGGCCTTCGCGCGGCGCTTGCATGACGCCGGCATCGCGGTGACGAAGGCGGTGCTGCCTTCCAACGCCCGCTGTCCGGACGAGTTGTACGACCCCGCTTCTGGCGATTGCGCGTGCTCGGAGACAGTCGGTAGGCATCTGCGCGCTTTCTTCGCTTCCACGGTGCCGCCGGTGCCTCCGCCGGCCTAGGCCCCAGCCGGCTGCGCCGGCCGAACTTTTTATCGAACCCGATCGGCCTGCCGGCACCACCGGCGGTGCCGGACGTCGCCTTCCTGCTGCTCTTTCGCATGCGGGCCGGACCCCTGTTTTCTGCGTTTTTCCGTTGTTTCACAAGTCATCACGAGGACCATCACCATGCCAACCAACAACAAGTCGTCGAATGCCAAGCGTCGCTTCTGGCCTGCCGTGACCGGCGCGACCGCCCTGGTGGCGATCGCATCGGCCGTGCTGCTGGGCTTTCCCAGCATCAAAGCCGAGGCCAACGATGCGCCCGCGGTGGCGGCGCCGCGCGCCACGCCGGTGTCGGTGGCCGTGGTGGCCGCGACCGACGTCAACACCTGGGACGAGTTCTCCGGCCGCCTCGAAGCGGTGGAGCGGGTCGACGTGCGCTCCCGCGTCTCGGGCGCCGTGCAGGCGGTTCACTTCCGCGAAGGCGCGCTGGTCAAGCAGGGCGACCTGCTGATCACCATCGATCCGGCGCCCTACGCGGCGGAAGTCGAGCGCGCCGAAGCGCAGGTCACATCGGCTCAAGCCCGCGCCGCCTTCACGCGCAGCGAGCAGGAGCGCGCCAAGCGCCTGTGGGACGACAAGGCCATCGCCCAGCGCGAACTCGACGAGCGCATCAACGCAGGCCGCGAGGCCGAAGCCAACCTGCGCGCCGCGCAGGCCCAACTGCAGACCGCGCGCCTGAGCCTGGGCTACACGCAGGTGAAGGCACCGGTCTCGGGTCGGGTCGGCAAGCTCGAAGTGACCACGGGCAACCTGGTCGCGGCCGGCCCCGGGGCGCCGGTGCTGACCACGCTGGTGTCGGTCAGCCCGATCTACGCGAGCTTCGATGCCGACGAGCAGGTCGTCGTCAAGGCCCTGAGGGAACTGCCGGCCGGCGCCGCCGCGCGCGGCAAGCTCGACGGCATCCCGGTGCAGATGGGCACGGCCGGCCTCGAAGGCACGCCCTATGAAGGCCGGCTGCAGCTGATCGACAACCAGGTCGATGCCAAGAGCGGCACGGTGCGCGTGCGCGCCGCCTTCGACAACAAGGAAGGCACGCTGATCCCCGGCCAGTTCGCCCGCATCCGCATGGGGCAGGCGAAGAGCGACAACGCGCTGCTGGTCAGCGAGCGTGCCGTCGGCACCGATCAGAGCAAGAAGTTCGTGATGGTCGTGGGGGAGGACAACAAGGCCGAGTGGCGCGAAGTCACCCTGGGCGCACCGGCCAACGGCCTGCGCGTGGTGACCAAGGGGCTCAAGGCCGGCGAGCGGGTCGTGGTCAACGGCCTGCAGCACATCCGCCCCGGTGCCTTGGTGGCGCCGCAGGTGGTGAGCATGGACGGCAAGACGGATGCGCAGGGCCAGCGTGTGGCCAGCGCCGGCAAGTCCTGAGCAGGGACAGCCTCAACCGGAGGGAAACATCATGAATCTATCGAAGTTCTTCATCGATCGGCCGATCTTCGCGGGCGTGCTCTCGCTGCTGATGCTGATCGCCGGCCTGATCGCCTTGCGCGGCCTGCCGATCTCCGAATACCCCGAGGTCGCACCGCCCTCGGTGGTGGTGCGCGCCCAGTACCCGGGCGCCAATCCGAAGGTGATCGCCGAAACGGTGGCGACGCCGCTCGAGGAGCAGATCAACGGCGTCGAGAACATGCTCTACATGGGCAGCCAGGCCACCACCGACGGCGTGATGACGCTGACGGTGACCTTCAAGCTCGGCACCGACCCCGACAAGGCGCAGCAGATGGTGCAGAACCGCGTCGCGCAGGCCGAGCCGCGGTTGCCCGAAGAAGTGCGCCGGCTCGGCATCACCACCGTCAAGAGCTCACCGAACATCACGATGGTGGTGCACCTGGTGTCGCCCAACGGCCGCTACGACATGAACTACCTGCGCAACTACGCGGTGCTCAACGTCAAGGACCGGCTGGCGCGCATCAACGGCGTGGGCCAGGTGCAGGCCTGGGGCGGCGGCGAGTACGCGATGCGCGTCTGGCTCGACCCGCAGAAGGTCGCGCAGCGCGGCCTCTCGGCCAGCGACGTGGTGGCCGCCATCCGCGGGCAGAACATCCAGGCGGCTGCCGGCGTGGTCGGTTCATCGCCGGGCCTGCCCGGCGTGGACACGCAGCTGTCGATCAATGCGCAAGGCCGCCTGCAGAACGAGGAAGAGTTCGGCGACATCATCGTCAAGACCGGTGCCGACGGCGCCGTGACCCGGCTGCGCGACCTGGGCCGCATCGAACTGGGCGCGTCGGAATATGCGCTGCGCTCGCTGCTGGACAACCAGCAGGCGGTGGGCATCGGCGTGTTCCAGTCGCCGGGCTCCAACTCGCTGCAGATCTCGGCCGACGTGCGCAAGACCATGGACGAGCTGGCCAAGTTCATGCCCGAAGGGCTGGAATACCGCATCGCCTACGACCCGACGCAGTTCGTGCGCGCCTCCATCGATTCGGTGGTGCACACGCTGCTCGAAGCCATCGCGCTGGTGGTGCTGGTGGTCATCCTGTTCCTGCAGACCTGGCGCGCTTCCATCATTCCGCTGCTGGCGGTACCGGTGTCGGTGATCGGCACTTTCGCGGTGCTGCACGTGCTCGGCTTCTCGATCAACGCGCTCACCCTGTTCGGGCTGGTGCTGGCCATCGGCATCGTGGTGGACGACGCGATCGTGGTCGTCGAGAACGTGGAGCGCAACATCGAGGCCGGGCTTTCGCCACGCGAGGCCACCTACCGCGCCATGCGCGAGGTGTCGGGGCCCATCATCGCCATCGCGCTGACGCTGGTGGCGGTGTTCCTGCCGCTGGCCTTCATCAGCGGCCTCACGGGCCAGTTCTACCGACAGTTCGCGGTGACCATCGCGATCTCGACGGTGATCTCGGCGATCAACTCGCTGACCCTGTCGCCCGCGCTGGCCGCGCTGCTGCTCAAGGGCCACGACGCGCCCAAGGACGCGCTGACCCGCGGCATGGACCGCGCGTTCGGATGGCTGTTCCGCGGCTTCAACCGCTTCTTCCACCGCGGCTCGGAAGCCTACAGCGGCGGCGTGCGCCGGGTGCTGTCGCGCAAGGCGCTGATGATGGCGATGTACCTCGCGCTGATCGGCCTGACCTTCGGCCTCTTCAAGGCGGTGCCCAACGGCTTCGTGCCGGCGCAGGACAAGCAGTACCTGATCGGCTTCGCCCAGCTGCCCGACGGCGCCACGCTGGACCGCACCGAGGAAGTCATCCGCCGCATGGGCGAGGTCATGGAGAAGAACCCGAACATCGAGGGCTCGCTGTCCTTCCCGGGGCTGTCGATCAACGGCTTCACCAACAGCTCGAACTCGGGCATCGCCTTCGCCATGCTCAAGCCTTTCGACGAGCGCAAGCGCGCGGACCAGAGCGGCGGCGCCATCGCGCAGCAGCTCAATGCCGAGTTCTCGCAGATCCAGGACGCCTTCATCGTCATGTTCCCGCCGCCTCCGGTGGAAGGGCTTGGGACGACGGGCGGCTTCAAGCTGCAGCTGGAAGACCGTGGTTCGGTCGGCTATGAGGCGATGGACGGGGCGGTGAAGGCCTTCATGGCCAAGGCCATGCAGGCGCCCGAGCTGACCGGCATGTTCACGAGCTGGCAGGTCAACGTGCCGCAGCTCTATGCCGACATCGACCGCACCAAGGCGCGCCAGCTCGGTGTGCCCGTGCAGGACATCTTCGACACGATGCAGATCTACCTGGGCAGCCTGTATGCGAACGACTTCAACAAGTTCGGCCGTACCTACAGCGTGCGCGTGCAGGCGGATGCCGAGCACCGCGCGCGGGCCGAAGACATCGGCCTGCTGAAGGTGCGTTCGACCTCGGGCGAGATGGTGCCGCTGTCGGCGCTGATGAAGGTGGATTCGAGCTTCGGCCCGGAACGCGCCATGCGCTACAACGGCTACCTGACCGCCGACATCAACGGCGGCCCGGCGCCCGGCTTCTCGTCGGGCGAGGCGCAGGCCGCCATCGAGCGCATCGCCGCCGAGACCCTGCCCAAGGGCGTGGACTTCGAATGGACCGACCTGACCTACCAGGAGATCCTGGCCGGCAACTCGGCCGTGGTCATCTTCCCGCTGGCGATCCTGCTGGTGTTCCTGGTACTGGCGGCGCAGTACGAGAGCCTCACGCTGCCGCTGGCCATCATCCTGATCGTGCCGATGGGCATCCTGGCCGCGATGACCGGGGTGTGGATCTCGGGCGGCGACAGCAACGTGTTCACCCAGATCGGGCTCATGGTGCTGGTGGGGCTATCGGCGAAGAACGCGATCCTGATCGTGGAGTTCGCTCGCGAGCTGGAGTTCGCCGGCCGCAACCCGGTGCAGGCCGCGATCGAAGCCAGCCGCCTGCGTCTGCGCCCGATCCTGATGACCTCGCTGGCCTTCGTGATGGGTGTGCTGCCGCTGGTGCTGGCCACCGGCGCCGGGGCCGAAATGCGTTCGGCGATGGGCGTGGCGGTGTTCGCCGGAATGATCGGGGTGACGGCCTTCGGCCTGTTCCTGACGCCGGTGTTCTACGTGGCCCTCCGCAAGCTGACGGGCAACAAGCCGCTCAAGCTGCACGGCGAGGTGCCGCACCTGGCCGACGACGGCTTCGTCTCGGCCGAGCATCCGGCGAGCGTGCCGCACCACGATGGCGGCGGTTCTTCCGGTGGCGGCGGTGGCCTGCGACCCCAGCCTGCCGCGCCCCTGAAGGCGCACGACTGATCGAAGGCGAGAGCCTTCCTGCAAGAAGCAAGAACCTGCTGCACGACATCGCAGCCACAAGAAAGCGGATCATGAAACTCGATCGAAGCACTACTTCCCGGTCCTGGCGCGCGGCGCTGGTGCCGCTGCTCGCCGCCCTGGTGCTGGCCGGCTGCGCCACCGCCACGCCCGAGGCACCCAGCGTGCCGACGCCGTCCCAGTTCAAGGAGCAGGCCGCCGCGCCGGCCGAAGGGCAATGGACGCGCGCCAAGCCGGCCGAGGCCCAGCCGCGCGGCGAATGGTGGCGCGCCTTCAACGACCCGGTGCTCGATGCACTGGTCGCGCGCGCCGATGCCGCCAACAACAGCATCCAGGGCGCGGCGGCACGGCTGGCCGAGGCGCGCTCGCTGGTGCGCAGCGCCGACGCCAACCGCGCACCGCAGCTCGGCCTGGGCGGTGGCGCCAGCCGGCAGCGCGGGCTGGACCGCAACCAGAGCACGCAGCCCTCGACGCTGATCAACGCCGGGCTCGACTTTTCCTACGAGCTCGACTTGTTCGGCCGGCTCTCGAAGGCCAGCGACGCGGCCCGGCTCGACGCCGAGTCGCGCGAAGGCTTGCTGCAGAGCACGCGCCTGCTGGTGCAGGCCGAGACGGCCCAGACCTACCTGTCGCTGCGCGCCATCGACGACGAAAGGCAGCTCGTGCGCGAGACGGTCGAGGCCTACCGCGACACGCTTCGCCTGACGCAGCAGCGCCACCAGGCCGGCGACATCGCCGAACTCGACGTAGCCCGTGTCGAGACCGAGGTGGCCTCCACCGAATCGGAAGCGCTCACGCTCGACCGCCGCCGTGCCGAACTCGAACATGCGCTGGCCGTGCTGACGGGCGAGGCCGCCTCCACCTTCGAGATGAAGCCCGATCGCTGGAGCACGGCCTTGCCCGTGATTCCTGCCGGCGTGCCGGCCACCGTGCTGACGCGTCGGCCCGACGTGTCGGCCGCGCAGAAGACCGTGCTGGCCGCGCAGGCCCGCGTGGGCGTGGCGCAGGCGGCGTGGTTCCCCAACATCGCACTGACCGGCGGGGCCGGCTATGCGTCGAGCGACATCGGCGACCTGTTCAAGTGGTCGGCGCGCTCGTGGGGCATCGGTGCCTTGCTGTCGCTGCCGCTGCTCGACGGCGGCCGGCGCGAGGCCGGGGTCCAAGGCGCCAACGCGCAACTGGATGGCGCCCTGGCGGGTTACCGCGACCAGGTGCTAGGCGCCTTCCGCGACGTGGAGGACCAGTTGTCGTCGTTGCGCATCCTGGAGTCGCAGGCCGAGGTGCAGGGCAGGGCGGTGGCCTCGGCCACGCGCGCCACGCAGCTGTCCGATACGCGATACCGCAACGGCTACGTCAGCCAGCTCGATCTGCTCGACGCGCGCCGCAGCGAGTTGCGCAATCGGCGCCAGGCACTGCAGGTGCGCTCGGCGCAATACCAGTCGACGGTGGGGCTGATCCGCGCGCTGGGCGGCGGCTGGACGGCCGGCGATGCCGTGGCCGAGGCGGCGCTGCCGGCGGCGCAGATGGCTGCCCGCTGAGCAGACGCCATCACTCGGATTCGGTGACGGGTCGCGGCCGTTCGCGCGCCTGGCGCAACGCGGCCGCCCCGAGAGCGAGCGCGCTCGAGTAACTCGGCTGCGGCGTGGTGGCCGAGCGCGCATGGCGGTAGTGCAGAACCTCGGATCCGTCGTCCTCGATGGCTTCGATCAACACCCAGTAGTAGCTGCCTTTGTCGCGCTCCTCGATCGTGAGCGCCATGTCCTGTACGAAAGCCATCGACCTGTTCTTTCTTTTGTTGCGAAGAGCAGGTACGCAGCCAGCTGAAATCGGATTCATGCGCCGCCTAACACACGCGGCAAAGCGTGACGGACTTGGCAGAAGTTGTAACAAGTCCGCCGGCGACACGGGGCCCGGGCCCGCCGTCGACCGAGTGGCTGTCGGCCTTGCAGCAGGGCTTGCCGCAATGAGTGGCGATGCGCGCTATGAGCGCGGCGATGGCGTCGCCGCCTTGTGGACAATGCGCGCATGAATTCTTCCCCGGCAAGACCGGCAAGACCGGAAACCGGTGCGGCCCGCTGCGTGATGGTGCTGGGCACCACCAGCGGGGCCGGCAAGAGCTGGCTGGCCACGGCGCTGTGCCGCTGGTATGCGCGCCGAGGCCTGAAAGTGGCGCCCTTCAAGGCGCAGAACATGAGCAACAACGCGCGCGTGGTCGCCGGCGGCGAGATCGGCAGCGCGCAGTATTTCCAGGCGCTCGCAGCGTGCGCCGTGCCCGAGGTGCGGATGAACCCGCTCCTGCTCAAGCCCGAGCGCGACACCCACAGCCAGGTGGTACTGATGGGCCAGGTGAGCGCCGATCTCACGGCCTTGCCCTGGCGCGGGCGCAGCGAGCGTGTGTGGCCGCAGATCGCGCAGGCGCTCGACGAATTGCGTGCGCAGAACGACGTCGTCGTCATCGAAGGCGCGGGCTCGCCGGCCGAGATCAACCTGATGGACAGCGACATCGTCAACCTGCGCGTCGCGCGGCAGGCCGGTGCGCGCTGCCTGCTGGTGACCGACATCGACCGCGGCGGTGCCTTCGCGCACCTGTACGGCACCTGGGCCTTGATGCCCGAGGCCGACCGCGCACGGTTGGCCGGCTTCGTGCTCAACAAGTTTCGCGGCGACGCCACGCTGCTCGCACCCGCGCCCGAACGCCTGCGCGAGCTGACCGGCGTGCCCACGGTGGCGACGCTGCCCATGTGGTGGCAGCACGGCCTGCCCGAGGAAGACGGGGTGTTCGACGACCGCGGCGACGCAGCCGGCGAAGTGCGGCTGACGGTCGCCGTCGTGGCCTATCCGCGCATCAGCAACCTCGACGAATTCCAGCCGCTGAAGAACGTCGAGGGCGTTCGCCTGCGATGGGCCCGCAGCCCGGCCGAGCTAGCGGGCGCCGACTGGATCGTGCTGCCCGGCTCTAAGAACACCAGCGGCGACCTGGCCTGGCTGCGCGCGCAGGGCTTGGACCGCGCGGTGGCGGCGCATGCGGCAAATGGCGGTGCGGTGCTCGGCATCTGCGGTGGCTTGCAGATGCTGGGCGAGGCGCTGATCGATCCGCATGGCGTGGACGGCAACGGCCCTGGCCTGGGGCTGCTGCCGTTGGTCACCGAGTTCGCGCAGGGCAAGACGGTGCAACTGCGCGAAGCGCGTTTCGGCGCGTTGAACGATGCGTGGGCCGCGCTGTCCGGCGTGGCGCTGCGGGGCTACGAGATCCATCATGGGCAGACCGCACCTCATCCCGCGATGGCCGCCGCCGGCGAGCATGCGCTTCCGGCGATGCCCGATGACCTGGCCTGGCGCAATGCGCGGGGCAACGTGCTGGGCCTGTACCTGCACGGCCTGTTCGAAGAGCCGGCCGTGCTGGAGGCGCTGTTCGGCGCTCGCGCGCGCACGCTGGAATCCGTGTTCGACGGCCTGGCCGACCAGATCGAATCCCACTTTGAAGCGGGCGTGCTGCGCGCCCTGATCGAATGACCCTCTCGCTTGAACTTCCCGCCGTCGCGGCGATCGACGATGCCGCATTGGCAGCCCGCCTTCAGCACCTGCTCGACCACAAGACCAAGCCGCTCGGCGCACTGGGCCAGTTGGAGGCGCTGGCACTGCAGCTGGGCCTGATCCTCGGCAGCGAGACGCCCGTGCTTCGCGCGCCGCAGATGCTGGTCTGCGCCGGCGACCACGGCCTGGCGGCGCGTGGCGTCTCGGCCTATCCGAGCGACGTGACCTGGCAGATGGTGGAGAACTTTCTTGCCGGTGGTGCCGCCGTCAGCGTGCTCGCGCGGCAGCATGGGCTGGCGTTGACGGTGGTGGACTGCGGTGTGCGGCATGACTTCGCCGCCGGCGGGCCGCGAAGCGTCGGGCCTGGAAGCAATGCACCGCGCGAGGGACTGGTCGTGCGCAAGATCGCGCCGGGCACGGCCGACGCGTCGATCGGCCCCGCGATGAGCGCGGCGCAATGCAGTCAGGCCATCGCCAACGGCATCGCGCTGGTGCGCGAGTTGCCGGGCAACGCGCTGCTGTTGGGCGAGATGGGCATCGGCAACACCTCGGCTGCCTCGCTGCTGCTCGCGCGGCTGACCGGCGCGGACATCGACGACTGCACGGGCAGCGGCACCGGCCTCGACGAAGCCGGCGTGGCGCACAAGCGCGCCTTGTTGCGCGAGGTGCTGGCGCTGCATGCCGACGCCGGCACGCCGCTGAGTGCACTCGCGGCCTTCGGCGGCTTCGAAATCGCCACGCTGGTCGGGGCGGTGCTGCAGGCCGCCGAGGAGCGGCGCGTGGTCGTGGCCGATGGCTTCATCGCCAGCGTGGCGGTGCTGGTGGCGAACGCCCTGCGGCCGCACGTGGTGCAGCGCTGCGTGGCGGCCCATTCGTCCGCCGAGCCGGGGCATCGCTTGCTGCTGGAAGCGCTGCGCCTGCGTCCGCTGCTCGACCTGAACCTGCGCCTCGGCGAAGGCTCGGGCGCCGCGCTGGCGTGGCCCCTGCTCGAATCGGCCTGCCGCATCCTGCGCGAGATGGCCAGCTTCGAATCGGCCGGCGTGTCGCAGCGGGGCGGCTGATGCAGGGCGTGCGCCATTTCCTGCTGGCGCTGCAGTTCTTCACGCGCGTCCCGGTAACGGGCCGGCTGGCCGACTGGGTCGGCTTCAGTCCTGCGATGCTGCGTGCGAGCGCCGCGCACTTTCCGGGTGTGGGCTGGCTGGTCGGGGCGGTGGGCGCGGCGGTGTTCCTGCTAACGCAGCCGGGCTTGCACGGCGTGGCCGGCGCCGCGGCCGCGGCGCTGCTGTCGACCATCGCGACGGTGCTGCTCACCGGCGCCTTTCATGAGGACGGGCTGGCCGATGTGGCCGATGGCCTCGGCGGCTCGGCCGATCGCGAACGGGCGCTGGAGATCATGAAGGACTCGCGCATCGGCGCCTTCGGTGCCATTGCACTGGTGCTCGCGCTCGGGCTGAAGATCGCGCTGCTGGCCACGCTGGCGGGGCAGGGCGCGGCCAATGCCGCCACCGCCCTGCTGGCGGCGCACGTGCTGTCGCGGTTGGCGCCGCTGTTTCTCATCCGCTTTCTGCCGCATGTCGGTAGCGAAGGGAGCAGCAAGTCGAAGCCGCTGGCCGACGCGATCGGAGGCGGTGCTTTGCTGGTCGGCGTGCTGTACGGCATGCCGGCTGCGGCGCTGTTGCTGGTGACGCATCCGTCGACGCAGGCGGTGGCTGCGCTGGCGGGATGTGCGCTGGGCGCGTTCCTGCTCGCCCGGCTGCTGATGCGACGGCTGCAAGGCTTCACCGGCGACGGCCTGGGCGCGACGCAACAGGTGTGCGAACTCGCCATCTACCTCGCGCTGGCGTGGCAGGCATGAAGCTGAACCTGGTGCGCCATGCCCAGACCACGGCGGCCACCGGCGCCTGCTATGGGCGCAGCGACGTCGACGTGACGCCGGAGGCAACGCAGGCGATCGCCGAACGCATCGCACCGGCCTTGCCGGCCGGCATCGCGCTGGTCTGCTCGCCGCTCAGGCGCTGCGCCGGCTTGGCCGATGCCATCGTCGCGCTGCGGCCGGAACTGAGCTTGCGCGTCGACCCACGCATCGCCGAGATGGATTTCGGCGACTGGGAAGGCCATGCATGGAGCGCCATCGCGCGCGCCGAGTTCGATGCCTGGACCCGTGACTTCGCCGACGCGCGCGCAGGCGGAACAGGGGAAAGCACGCGTGCCTTCATGCAGCGGGTGGGCGAGGCCTACGATGAGTGGCAGGCCGCCGGGCATGACGCGCTATGGGTGACGCATGCCGGCGTGATCCGCGCCGTGTGGGCCCTGCGCGAGGGCATGCGCTGCGTGGAGCGCGCGGACCAGTGGCCGTCGCGGCCGATCGGCTTCGGCGAGTGGGTGGTTGTCGAAGGCTGATGACCCGGCTTGCGTGCGTGCTCACGGCGCCGGCGTCTTCGGCTTGTAGTCGCACCAGGGCGCCACGGCGCACTTCCAGCACATCGGCTTGCGCGCCACGCAGACGTACCGACCGTGCAGGATCAGCCAGTGGTGCGCATGCAGGCGATAGGCCGCCGGCACCCGCTTCTCGAGCTTAAGTTCGACTTCCAGCGGCGTCTTGCCGGGCGCGAGGCCGGTACGGTTGCTGACGCGAACGATGTGCGTGTCGACCGCCATGGTGGGTTCGCCGAAGGCCACGTTGAGCACCACGTTGGCGGTCTTGCGGCCCACGCCGGGCAGCGCTTCGAGTTCGGCGCGCGTTCGCGGCACCTCGCCGCCGTGCAGCTCGACGAGCATGCGGCAGGCTTCCATCAGATGCTTCGCCTTGCTGCGGTAGAGGCCGATGGTCTTGATGTAGCCCTCGAGCCCTTCCAGGCCCAGGTCGAGGATCGCTTGCGGCGTGTTGGCCACCGGGTAGAGCTTGCGGGTGGCCTTGTTCACGCCCACGTCGGTGGCTTGCGCCGACAACAGAACCGCAGCCAGCAACTCGAAGGGCGTGCTGTATTCGAGTTCGGTTTCGGGTTCCGGATTCGCCGCCTGCAGCGTGGCGAAGAAGGGCTCGATCGCTGTTTTTTTCATCGTGGCGGCGAGTGTATGCATGTCGTCGGCCGCTGGGGGGTGGCCCGGTGGCGGCCTGCGATGAACTTGCGACAATGGCGACCCCTTCAGTTCCCTCGCAGCAGGCCGTCATGCAATTCGCCACCCGCCTCGACAACGTCGAAACCTCCGCCATCCGAGAACTCTTCAAGCTGCTGGGCAAGCCCGGCATCATCAGCTTTGCGGGCGGCTTTCCGGACAGCGCGATGTTCGACGTCGACGGATTGAAGGAGGCCAGTGCCAAGGCCCTGTCGGAAGAACCCGGCGGCGCGCTGCAGTACGGCGCCACCGAAGGCTACGAACCGTTGCGCACGCAGCTGTCGGCCTTCATGAAGGGCAAGGGCGTGCAGGTCGACCCGTCAGGCCTGATCGTCACCACCGGCAGCCAGCAGGCGCTGGACCTGCTGGGCAAGACGCTCATTTCGCCCGGCGACAAGGTCATCGTCGAAGGCCCGACCTTCCTCGCGACCATTCAATGCTTTCGCCTCTACGGCGCCAATCTGATCAGCGCGCCGGTCGATGCCGATGGCGTGCAGGTCGACAAGCTCGAGCAGCTGATCGCGGAGCACAAACCCAAGTTCGTGTACCTGATCCCGACGTTCGGCAACCCGAGCGGCGCCATGCTGAGCCTGGAGCGGCGCAGAAAGGTGCTGGAGCTGGCCGTGAAGCACGACACCGTGGTCGTCGAGGACGACCCCTACGGCGATCTCTACTTCGGCAAGGCTCCGCCGCCATCGATCATGTCGCTGACGAGCGAAGTGCCGGGCAGCCGCGAGCGCGTGGTGCATTGCGGCAGCCTCAGCAAGGTGCTGAGCCCGGGCCTGCGCATCGGCTGGATGATCGCGCCGGCCGAGCTGCTGGCAAAGGCCACGATGTGCAAGCAGTTCAGCGACGCCCACACCAGCACCTTCGCGCAGGCCACTGCGGCGCAGTACCTCAAGAGCGGCCGCATGCCCGATACGCTGGCGAATGTGCGCAAGGTGTACGCGGAGCGCGCCGCAGCCATGGGCGCCGCGCTCAAGCGCGAGTTGGGCGATGCGATCGACTTCACGCAACCTGGCGGCGGCCTGTTCTTCTGGGCTCGCCTGACCGGCGCGGGCGGCAAGCTGGCCGATGCCAACGTGTTCGCCCAGCGCGCGATCGAGAAGGGTGTGGCATTCGTGCCCGGTGCACCCTTCTTCGCCGAGAAGCCGGACCTGGCGACCCTGCGGCTGAGCTTCGCGACCGCCAACGTCGAGAAGATCGAAGAAGGCATCCAGCGCCTGGGCGCGGCGCTCTGATCGACTCGGCTCAGCGTTGCGCGTCGGCCAAGCGCAAGCCGTAGCGCTGCTCGGCCTCCCGCAGCGAAGGCGCGATGGTCGGGTGCAGGCGCACGCCTTCCGCGCGCTGCTCGGCGCGGCGCTGCAGGCCGCGTTCGCCGGGCATGCGGACGGGCCGGCCGGCGTCGGCAGGCGGATTCGAGCGGCATTGCCCGGCCAGGTGGTCCATTTGCCGCAGGAAGTCCGCCTTGCCGCCGAAGGCGCTCAGGTCGTGCAAGGTGAGATGCACCGTCGCGCCCCAGCCCTCGGGCGCATCGGCCCGGCCGTGCCCCGCGAGTCCTGCCGTCAACGCCTCGACCAGCAGCGCCATGCCGTAGCCCTTGTGGCCGTGGCTGATGCCGCCGACCGGCAGCAGCGTGCCGGGCGGCTTGGCGAACAGCACCGCGGGGTCGTTGCTGGGCCGGCCCTGGGCATCGATCAGCCATTCCTCGGCGAAGCGCTCACCCGCCTTGTGCTTGCGGTTGCTCATGCCGTTGGTAGTGATCGAGGCCGAGATGTCGACCATCACCCCGCCTTCGCCGAGCGGAAAGCCCAGCGCCAGCGGATTGGGTGTGAACACGGCCTGGGTGCCGCCGAAGGGCGCCACGCTTGCGGTGTTGGGGTCGGAGCAGGCCAGCACCAGCAGCATGTCTTCTTCGAGCGCGCGCAGCAGGTAGACCGCCAGGCAGGCGATGTGATGGCTGCGCCGGATCACCAGCGAGGCGGTGCCGAGTTCGCGCGCCCGAGGCAGCAGCAGATCGAGGCCTTGATGCACCAGCCAGGGGCCGGGGAGGCGCTGGCCGTCCCACAGCACGGCCGCCGGGCGGTCGGAGACGATGAGCGGTGCGCCGTCGGCTTTCATGCGGCCGCCTTCGAGTTCCTTCACGTAGCCGGCCAGCAGGGCCATTCCGTGGGTGTCGTGGCCCAGCAGGTCGCCTTGCACGAGCGTGTCGGCGACGCTGTCGGCCAGGAGTGGGGCGAGGCCGGCGGCCTGCAGTAGTTGCGTGGCGTAGCGGGTGAGGGCGGTGGCGTCGTAGCGCGGGGATGAGGCGTTCATGGCCCCAGTGTGCTTCAGCGCAGGCCGCATCCGCCATAGGGAGATGCCGGTCTGCAATGACCGGCAGTCCGACGTCAGCGCAGCACTTCGAGCAAGCGGTCGAGCCCGCCTTCGTCGATCGCGACCATGGCCTGTTCGCGCACCTTGGGCTTGGCGTGATAGGCCACCGAGAGGCCTGCCTCGCCCATCATCGGCAGGTCGTTGGCGCCATCGCCCACGGCGATGCATTCCGCCGGCGAGATGCCGAGCAGCGATGCCACCTCGAGCAGCGTGCGGCGCTTCTCGGCGCCGTCGCAGATGTCGCCCCAGGACTGCATCGCCACACGGCCGGTGAGGCGGCCATCGGCCTCGTCAAGCAGGTTCGAGCGGGCGAAATCGATTCCGAGGCGCTCCTTCACGCGATTGGCGAAGAAGGTGAATCCACCCGACACCAGCAGCACCTTGAGCCCCGCAGCCTTGCAAGAGTTCACCAGCGTCTCGGCGCCCGGATTGAGTCGCAGGCGTTCGTCGTAGACCTCATGCAGCGCCGTCACCGGCACGCCCTGCAGCAGTGCCACGCGCCGGCGCAGGCTTTCCTTGAAATCCTTGATCTCGCCGCGCATCGTGGCCTCGGTGATGGCCGCAACCTCGGCCTTCTTGCCGACCGCGTCGGCGATCTCGTCGATGCACTCGATGTTGATCAACGTCGAGTCCATGTCGAAGGCGATGAGCTTGAAGTCGGTGAGTCGCAAAGTGGGGGCGAAACGCTGGATGCGCAGGCCGGGGGTGTGCTGGTGCGGGAAGCTCATGTCAGTCGTGCCAGTTGTCGACGCGCAGTCTGGGCACGCGCAAGAATTCGCGGGTGTTCCGTGTGACGATCGTCAGGTCGTGCGCCAGTGCCACGGCGGCTATCAAGATGTCATACGGGCCGATGGGCGTACCGCGTGATTGCAATTGCGCGCGGATCGCCGCGCCATGGCGGCTGGCAACCTCATCGAAGTCGAGGATCGCGTAGCGCTCGCGGAGCGCGTTCACATAAGCCTCCATCTGCGCCCGGTTGGTTGACTTGGCGATGCCGAAGCGCAACTCGAACAGGTTGATGGAACTGATCGCAATATCGTCATCGTCGTGTTCACCCAAGCGAGCCAAGCAGTTGCCGGCACGCTTGTACACGTAGATCAGCGTGTCGGTATCGAGCAGATATTTCAGAACGCCTCGCGCGGTGTGTCGGTTCCGAGATCGGCATAGCGGTCCACCAGCAGCGCATCCCAGCCATCTGCACCGGCTGGACTTGATGCGTTGGCGCGGTCTAGCTCGGCAAAAAATTCTTCCCATGTCGTCTTGGGCTTGCGCATCTCGGCTTCCGCGAACTGGGCAAACCACTTGCTCAGCGACAGATCAGCGCGACGCGCAGCCTCCTTGGCGGCGTTCAGCGCGTCTTCTTCCAGGTAGATCGTGACTTGGGACATGCCGGCTTCCTCTATGCATGCTCGGGCGGCGATTATATAAGTGCACGCACTTATATATGCACTGCACGCGGTGCGGGGCTGCTGCCACTGCATGCGCTTCTTTGCGCCGAGGGCCGAATGCTAGCGCGCCGCGTCGCCCGCAATGAAGTAGGGCGCCCAGAAATACGGGTGGGCGTAGCCTTCGCCCAGCTTGCCAGCCATCATGTCGCGCTGCACCCGTGCCAGCGCTTGTGCCTTCGACAGTGCGGGATCGGCCGCGTAAGCCTTGAACAGGCCGATCGTCAGTTGGGTTGCCGATTCCGATTCCACCGCCCATTGGGTGACCAGCAGCGTGCGCGCACCGGAGGCGAAGAATCCACGCGAGAGCGCGGACATCGTGTCGCCTGCCGCCCCGCTGGTGGTCCCGGTGTTGCACGCGGAGAGCACCACCCAGTCGGCGTTCAGCCGCAGCGCGATGATGTCGTCGATGGTAAGCAGTGAGTCGTCCAGTCCCTGGCCTTCGTAAGACATCGCCAGCCCCGGCTTGAAGAGGCCGGGGAGTTCACCGGGCAGCAGGCCATGGGTGGCGAAAGCCACGACCCGCGCGTTCGAGAAATCCTGTTTGAGCACGGTGCTGCGTGCGGCCGCCGGGCCGTGCACGATGCTTTGCTCCGGGGCGTTCAGCGCGACGCCGATGGCGCGCACCTCGTCGAGCGTTTCCGGCAGCGGGGCCAGGGTGCGATAGGCCGCCGACGCCACCGCGCCGGCCGGGCTGCGCAGGGCGCGTGGTCTCACGGAGGAGCGCACGGCGCCGTCCCTGGATGCGGTGGCTCCGTCGAAGGCCGGGTCGGCGAAGGCGATGAATGGCGCGCTGGCGCGCTGCGCGCCACGCGTGCGCGCCAGCACCAAGGCCGAGGCGCTGGGCATCTGGACCGGCGTGACCGACGATGCCCACCAGTTGGCGCTGCCGAGGTCCGTCCACGGCCGCATCAGAAGCACGTTCCAGGGAACGCTGCTGAGCTGGCCGCTCGACAGGTAGATAGTGGCGGCGCCTTGCAACTGTGCCTCGATGGGCGCTATGACGGCGCGATAGATGGCATGTGCTGCGTCGGGATCGAAGCCACCGAGCGGGTTGCGGCGGGTGGGAGGCACGCCTGTCTCGAAGCCGGCGCGAAGTGCGGCAGTCTGCGCGATGAGTTGGGAGCGAGTCGTCTCGAGGCGCTGAGCATGAAGACGACCGGACGGCAGCACCACGAAGACATAGCTGGCCAGCCGGCCGGCGTAGAGGTTTACGTAGGCTTCACCGGGACGCAGTACCGCCCCGAGCCGGGCGCTGTCTGGAATCTCGGGGCTGATGAGCTCGCGATAGACAGGGAACTGCGACGCGATCTGGCGCCGAAGTTCCTTGAGCTTGCTTACGCTGGCCTGGAGCGATTTCTCTTTCTTGTCTGCATCCTCGGCCTGGCGCTGCACGACCGCGTCGTCGCCGGAAGCACGCGCCTGCTCGAGCCGCGTGCTCGCGACGGCAAAAGCACGCCTGTTCGTTGCCTGGTCGAAGCGCACGATCTGCTCTTGCTCAATCAGCGCGCGCAGGCGGGGGTCGCTCGCCGCCAGGCGCGCCGCACCGTCGGTAAGCGCTCCTTGCGACGCATTCACCCTGAGCAACTCGGCAATGCGAAAGGCGAGAGCCTGCGCCTGCTCGGTGCTGCCGTCGCCCTGCCAGCGCATGAGCCGCTCCAGCGCGTTCGCGAGGGCGCCGTCCTCGACGTAGATCCCGCGGTAGCGCGCTTCGGGCCAGTCGTCCGTGTTGGTCTGGCGTCCGACGTAGCGTTCGATGTCGGAAACGCTGAGTCCGCCTTGCGGATCGTTCAATTGGTAGAGCATCCGCATCGAGGAGCGGTAGCGGAAGAACGGGCTCTCGGTGCCCTGGAAGCGCGTGTCACGGTCCAGCTGTTCGATCAGCCGCGTGGCGGCGGCGGCCCATTGACCGCGTGCGGCGAGCACCAGCGAATCGGCCTCGCCAGCCGGAATGGTGCCGCCGAACATGGGGTTGATCGCGCGCGTGCGGGTCATGGCGTCGGCGTCCGCCACGTGCTCGGTGATTCGCCCCAACGCCAACGCGATCAGCAGCCGGATTCGCACCGCCAGGCCGTACGAGTGATATTGCTCGCCGAGGTTGGCGCGCTGGTAGGTCGCGAGGCTGGTGTTGATGGCAGCGAGCGCGCCCTCGTAGTCGTCGAAGGAGCACAGGGCGATGGCGCGTGCTGCCTGGATCATGGCGATCTGGTGCTGCGTCGGCTGCAGGTCGGGACGGGCTTCGAGGCGGCGCTCGATCTCCTGTACGTAGCTCAGCGCTTCCTGGCGCCGGTTGTTCTGTACCAGGAGGATCACATGCAATTGCACGTTGTTGAGCAGCTCGTTGGCCGCCGCGCGCCGCCGCTTCTCGCTGAAGGACGGATTGTTGAAGTTGGCCCAAGCGAGATTGGAGGTCTCACGGGTCTTGCCGAGGGCGATGTCGTGCCGCGCCTGGTGGCGACGTGCAACCTCCGCCTCCGCGCGCAGGAAGCTGTACGAAGGTTCCGTGAACAGGGTCTCGATATCGTCCGGCCGCGCCTCCTGGGCCAAACTCTTGGCGCGTGCGATCAGCCGCTGGCTCCTGGGGTAGTCGCCGATCAGCGCCTGCGACATCGCCAGGCTGGACGCCAGGACCGAGCGCCGCGCGGTGGAGAGACGGTCGTCATTCAAGGCGTCGTCGCGCAGCTTGACGCTTTCCGCGACACGACCTGCCCGCACGTATCCACGGATCAACTCGTCGTAGCCCAGCCAGCGCTCCTGGCCGACGGAGGCCCCGCTCAACTGCTCGCGCAGCGCGTCTTCGCGATCTTTGGTCAGCCGGCGCTGGGGCGACGTCGCCGAGGCGGCTTCATCCTGGTCATCCGCTTCCGGTTCCGGCTGCTGGGCCGACGCGGTGAAGGCGGCAAACGCGAGCATGGCGGACACGACAAACGCGAGCATGAAGCGCGTGGCAGGGAGCGGCATGGCGACACCTCCAGGTGCGCATTGTGTCGCTCCAAGGTCGCGGTGAGACAACGGCCAAACGGCCTATGTCGGACTCGTTGCAGGCGCGGTCGCTGCGGCTAGGGGCGACCCCAGACTGCGAAGAATGTCTCTCACCATCTGCGCCCGATCCCTCGGCTCCTTCAACTCCCGTTCGATCCGCAGCTTTTCGTTGCCCGCCAGCTTGATGTGCTTGTTCTTCTGGATCAGCTGGATGATGGCCATCGAATCGATCGGCGGGTCTTTCTTGAAGCTGATGTTGATGACGCCCGGCGCCGCATCGACCTTGACCACGCCGTAGGGCCGCGCGAGCACGCGCAGGCGGTGGACGTCGATCAGTGTCTGCGCCTGCGGCGGCAGCTTGCCGAAGCGGTCGACGATTTCTTCGAGCAGGGTGTCGATCTGGTCGGGCGTTCGCGCGGTGGCGAGCTTCTTGTAGAAGGACAGGCGCAGGTGCACGTCGCCGCAATAGTCTTCGGGCAGCAGCGCGGGCGCGTGCAGGTTGATTTCGGTGGTGACCGACAACGGCGCCAGCAGGTCGGGTTCTTCGCCGGCCTTCAAAGATCGCACGGCCTCGGCGAGCATCTCGTTGTAGAGCTGGAAACCGATCTCCATCATGTTGCCGCTCTGATTCTCACCCAGCACTTCGCCGGCGCCGCGGATTTCCAGGTCGTGCATGGCCAGGTAGAAGCCGGAGCCGAGTTCTTCCATTTGCTGGATGGCGTCGAGCCGCTGGGCGGCCTGCTTGGTCAGGCCCTCGATGTCGGGCACCATCAGGTAGGCATAGGCCTGGTGGTGGCTGCGGCCGACCCGGCCCCGCAGCTGGTGCAACTGGGCCAGGCCGAACTTGTCGGCACGGCTCATCACGATGGTGTTGGCGCTCGGCACGTCGATGCCGGTTTCGATGATGGTGGAGCACAGCAGCAGGTTGTAGCGCTGGGCCACGAAGTCGCGCATCACGCGCTCCAGCTCGCGCTCGGGCATCTGGCCGTGGGCCACGGCGATGCGCGCCTCGGGCAGGATCTGCTCCAGCTTCTGGCGCCGGTTCTCGATGGTCTCGACCTCGTTGTGCAGGAAGTAGACCTGCCCGCCGCGCTTGAGCTCGCGCAGCACGGCTTCGCGGATGACGCCGGTACCTTCGTTGCGCACGAAGGTCTTGATGGCCAGGCGGCGCTGCGGCGCGGTGGCGATCACGCTCAGGTCGCGCAGGCCTTCGAGCGCCATGCCCAGCGTGCGGGGGATGGGCGTGGCGGTAAGGGTGAGCACGTCGACCTCGGCGCGCAGGGCCTTCATCGCCTCCTTGTGGCGCACGCCGAAGCGATGCTCCTCGTCGATGATGAGCAGGCCGAGGTTCTTGAACTGGACGCTCGACGACAGGAGCTTGTGCGTGCCGACCACGATGTCCACGCTGCCGTCGGCCAGGCCCTTGGCGGCACTGTTGATTTCCTTGGTCGAGCGGAAGCGGCTCATCTCGGCCACCTTGACCGGCCACTTGGCGAAACGGTCCACCAGGGTCTGGTAGTGCTGCTCGGCCAGCAGGGTGGTGGGTGCAAGAAAGGCGACCTGCTTGCCGCCCGTCATCGCGACGAAGGCGGCGCGCAGCGCGACCTCGGTCTTGCCGAAGCCGACGTCGCCGCAGACCAGGCGGTCCATCGGCTGCGGCGAGATCATGTCCTGGATCACCGCATGGATGGCGGCCTTCTGGTCGGCGGTTTCGTCGAAGCCGAAGTCGTTGGCGAACACCTCGTAGTCGGCGGCCGAGAAGCGGAAGGCGTGACCTTCGCGCGCGGCGCGGCGGGCATAGATGTTGAGCAGCTCGGCGGCGGCGTCGCGCACCTGCTCGGCGGCCTTGCGCTTGGCCTTTTCCCACTGGCCCGAGCCGAGCTTGTGCAACGGTGCTTCGTCGGCGCTGACGCCGGTGTAGCGGCTGACCAGGTGCAACTGCGCGACCGGCACGTACAACGTGGCCTTGTCGGCGTATTCGAGATGCAGCATCTCCTGCATCAGCGGCTTGCCGTCGGGGCCGGTGCCCTGGCCCAGGTCCATGTGCACGAGGCCGCGATAGCGGCCGATGCCGTGGGCCGAATGCACGACCGGGTCGCCGACGGCCAGCTCGCTCAAGTCCTTGATCAGCGCCTCGACGTCGCTGACCTGCTCCTGCTTGCGGTTGCGCCGGCGCGTGGTGGGTGCAGCGGCGAAGAGCTCGGTCTCGGTGATGAAGTCGATGCTTCGCTCGGTCCAGGCGAAGCCGGCGGCCAGTGCGGCGGTGGCGATGCCGGTCTTCTCGTCGGCAGCGGCTTCGAACTCGGCCAGCGAATCGAAAGCGGGCGGGTTGAGGCCGCTGGCGCGCAGGAAGTCGAGCAGGCTTTCGCGCCGACCATCGCTTTCGGCGATGAAGAGCACGCGGTGCGGCGTGGCGGCGATGTGCGCCTTGAGCTTGACCAGCGGGTCGTCCGCGCCGCGCACCACGGCGAAGGGCGGCAGCGTTTCGAACTCGGTGTAGGGCGTGCCCTCGGTCGATCGAATGGCGAGCTGCGCATGCGGCTTGGCGCGCTGGTAGAACTGCTCGGCATTGAGGAACAGCGCCTCCGGCGGCAGCGCCGGCCGCTCGGGGTCGCCGCGCACGAGACGGTAGCGCTCGCCTGTGTCCTGCCAGAAATGCTGGAAGGCGGGCTCCAGGTCGCCGTGCAGCACCAGCGTGGTGTCCACGCCAAGGTAGTCGAACACCGTCGCCGTTTCCTCGAAGAAGAGCGGCAGGTAGTACTCGATGCCCGCGGTCGCGACGCCGTTGCCCATGTCCTTGTAGAGGCGGCTGCGCGTGGGGTCGCCCTCGAGCAGCTCGCGCCAGCGGTTGCGGAAGCGCGCGCGGGCCTCGTCGTCCATCGGAAATTCGCGGCCCGGCAGCAGGCGCACCTCGGGCACGGGGTAGAGGCTGCGCTGGGTGTCGGGGTCGAAGGTGCGGATCGAGTCGATCTCGTCGTCGAACAGGTCGACGCGGAATGGCACTTGCGAGCCCATCGGGAACAGGTCGATCAGCCCGCCGCGCACCGCGTATTCGCCCGGGCTCACCACCTGCGTGACGTGGGTGTAGCCGGCCAGCGTGAGCTGGGCCTTGAGCCTGGATTCCTCCAGCTTCTGCTTGGTCTTGAAGTGGAACGTGTAGCCCGCCATGAAGGACGGCGGGGCCAGGCGGTAGAGCGCGGTGGTGGCGGGCACCAGCACCACGTCGGCGTCTTTCTGGCTGATGCGCCAGAGCGTGGCCAGGCGTTCGCTGATCAGGTCCTGGTGGGGCGAGAAGCTGTCGTAGGGCAGCGTCTCCCAATCGGGGAACAGGGCGCAGCGCAGCGTGGGCGCGAAGAAGACGAGTTCGTCGATGAGGCGCTGCGCGTCGTTGGCATCGGCGGTGAAGACGGCGGTGGCGCGGCCGGCCGATTTTTCGCGCTCGGCCAGCTGCGCCAGCAGCAAGGCATCGGCAGAAAGGGCGGGGCGGGGC
>NZ_LYVO01000088.1 GCF_001984055.1 Variovorax sp. KK3 | reverse complement strand
GGATGAGGATGAGTGAGGGGGCTCAACGATCGCTGCCGGTGCTCTGACATTACCGAAGGTGGAGGCGGCCAGCGCCGCCGGCCTTCGCGTCGGGCCTCTCCCGCCGCATCACGAGAAAGCTCCATCTCACCCCCTCTCGACTGAGCATGTCCTCGCGCTCAGCCTGGTGCTCGCACACGAGCCCATGCTGCGCGCCGAGACGAGCCGTTGCCTCCGCTGATACGTCGAATCCTTCGGCCGTTCGGCACCGGCCCGTGCCGCAAGGACATGAACACAAGCCCGCCGTCTGCCAGCAGCGCCGCGATCGCCGCCATGGCCTCCGTTTGCTCCGTCGGGTCCAGGTGCATCCATACCGCGGTCAGAAGAATCAGGTCGAACCGGCGCCCGGCCCGGCGAAGCACCTGCATCGCCGGCAGATGGTCGTCCACCCACTCGATCGCCAAGTCGCCATGTAGGCGCTGGCCTTCGCGGCGAAGCTCGGCAGTCGGCTCTACCGCGACGACGCGATGGCCCCGGCGCGCCAGCGCGGCAGCGTCGCGGCCAGAGCCGGCGCCCACGTCCAGCACGTCGGCGGGCGGGGCAGGGTAGAGGTGCAGAACGTCCCGGTGGACGTCCTCGAAGCTGATGCTCTCGTACTGGCCGGCCAGCGCGGCAGCGTTGTCGCCGTAGCCGGCGGAGCCCGGCACGTGGGGGGACGTGGACATGGCGCAAGGGTATGCGATCCGGCGCGGGCGTCGGTGATGGTGCAACCGGGTCGAGCGAAGCTCAGGGCGCCGCTCGATTGAACATCGAAAAGCCTTGCTCGATTTCGGTCAGCACCCGCGCCGCCGCAGGCGGCAACATCCTCCCCTTTCGCACGATCAACCTCGCCTGCGCACTGCCGCACAGCGCGTGATCCACATCGAGTTCCACCAGCCCCGCGTGAAACTCCCCGAACGGCGCGGCGACGCCGGTGCCGACGAAGGTCACGCCATTCGTCGACCGCACGAACTGCCTGCAAGCCGCCGTCGAGTTGCTGCGCAGTGCGGGCTTGAACTTGACCTGCTCCGCATACTCCAGCGACTCCGCTAGCCGTCCCAGCCCGTACATCGGCGGCATCAGCGCCAGCGGAAACGCGGTGATGTCGCGCAGGCTGATCGGCTGCGGCAACTGCGTCAGCGGGTGGCCTTCGCGCACGAGCAGCTTGGCGGGTGCGGGCGCGCTGGCGACGAAGTCCAGCGCCGCTTCGGCCGGCGGGTTGTATGCGATGGCGATGTGCGCCGAGTCTTCGAGGATCGATTCCAGAAGCTCCGTCATCGGCAGCGCGTCCAGCTCGATCGACACCTTCGGGTGCGCGTTGAAGAAGGGACCGAGCACCTGCGCCAGCAGGCTCTCGACCACGCCCTCGCTGGCGACGATCCTCACGCTGCCGGCCTCCATCGAGGTCTCGGCGCTCAACCGCTCGACCAGCAACTCCTGCTGCGCCTGGCAGGCCTTCCAGTAGTCCTGCAGATGCCTGGCGCCTTCGGTCGGCAGCATGCCGCGGGGCTGTCGCTCGAAGAGCGCGAAGCCCAGCTCTTCTTCGAGCAGCGCGATCTGCCGTGCGATCACCGATGGCGCCGTGTTCAATTCATCGGCCGCGCCGCGGATCGTCCCGCGGACCAGCACTTCGTGGAAGTACCTCAGGCGCCGGTGGTTGATCTCTCGCATGGAGGATGAGGAGGAGGAGGGTGTTTGCGCAGATGCCCCGTTGCTCATCGAGCAACGATGCGAGCGACAAATTGCTGTTGCTCGAACGCATGGTAGTTCAAACAATCGTGGCTTCGGCTTCTTCTTCATTCACCATTCCGTCCCCCACGAGCGAGGTCTCTTCCATGTCGATCCCCAAGCGCCGCGCGCTTTCCCTGATGTTGGCCACTGTGTTCTCGCTGGGGGGCCTGATGGCCTCGCCGCATGCCGAAGCGCAGCAGCCATCGGCAGAAGCCTTCCCGTCGAAGCCGATCACGATGCTCGTGTGCTTCCCGGCCGGCGGTCCGGCCGACGTGATCGCGCGGGCGCTGCAGCCGACCATGGTCAAGCTGCTGGGCCAGCCGGTCATCATCGAGAACTTCCCGGGCGCCGGTGGTGTGCTGGCGATGCAGAGGCTGCTGCAGAAGCCCGCGGACGGCTACACGCTGATCATCGGCTCGCCCAACGAAGCCATCCTCGCGCCGCTGGCGCTCACGGCCGCGAAGTTCAAGGCCGAAGACCTGGTGATGGTCGCGCCGATCTCGAACATTCCCCTGGTCGTGATGGCCCGGAAAGACCTGCCCTTCAACACGCTCGAAGAGATCGTGGCCGACAGCAGGAAGCCCGGCGGCAAGCAGCTGAGCTTCGGCAACCCCGGCTACGGGTCGATGTACCACATCGTCGCGGAGTACTTCGCGCAGAGCAGCGGCGCCAAGCTGCTGCAGGTGCCCTACAAGGGCGCGACGCCGTTGATGACAGACCTCGCCGGCCAGCAGATCGACATGACCATCGCGCCGAACGTGGGCGCGTCGGCACAGCTGATCGACACGGGCCGCATCAAGGCCATCAATGTGCTGGACACGCAGCGCATCGCGGGCCTCGCGGGCGTCCAGGCCATCACCGAAAGCCAGATTCCCCGCAAGAACGAGCTCGTCAGCTCCATCTGGGCGAGCGTGATGGTTCGCACCGGCGTGCCGGCCGATCGCATGAAGGTGCTGCTCGATGCCATCCAGCCGGCCATCGCCTCACCTGAGATGGTGAAGGTGCTGGAGTCGTCGGGTACGGCACCGATGGCGCCGCAATCGGTGGCGGCATCGGCCAAGTTCTACAACGACGAGATCGCCAAGTTCAAGAAGATGGCGACGACCATCAACCTGGTGCCGCAGTGACGCGAAAGCAGGCGCAGTCCGAGCCGCAAGCACGCTTGAAGATCCTCGTCGCCGGCTTCCAGCACGAGACGAACACCTTCGCACCCACGCCCGCGGCCTACGACAACTTCATCGCGGGCGAAGACTACCCGCGGCTCGCGCGCGGTGCCGAGGTGCTGAACCTGCTCGACGTGAACCTGCCGATCAGCGGCTTCACGCGGTCGGCCAGGTCGATGGGGCACCGCGTCGTGCCGGTCATCTGGGCGGGCGCGGGCGCTTCGGCGCACGTCACGGTCGACGCCTACGAGCGCATCGTCGGCGAGATCGTCGATGCGGCGAAGACGCTGGCCTTCGACGCCATCTACCTCGATCTTCATGGCGCGATGGTGGCTCGGCACGTGGACGATGGCGAAGGCGAGCTGCTGTCGCGGCTGCGCCGTGTGGTCGGTACGGAAACGAAGATCGTCGTCACGGTCGATTCGCATGCCAACGTCACCCGGCGCATGCTCGACCTGGCGGACGGCGTCATCGCCTATCGGACCTACCCGCACGTCGACATGGCGGCCACGGGCCAGCGCGCCGCCGAGTTCCTCGCCGCGCTCTGCCAGGCGGGCGAGCGGCCGCATCGGGCCGTCGGCCGGGTGCCCTTTCTGATTCCGATCAACAGCATGTCGACGATGTCTTCGCCCGCGCAAGGCGTGTATGCGCTGCTCGAACAGCTGGAGCCCAGCGTGCTCTCGCTGTCCTTCGCGCCGGGCTTTCCGGCATCGGACTTCGAAGAATGCGGGCCGGTGGTCTGGGGATACGGCTTCGACCCCGATGTGCTGCAGCAGGCCGTCGATCGGCTGCTCGATCGTGTCTGCCAACCCGAAGACCAGTGGGCCGTTCGCTTTCTGTCGCCCGACGACGCGGTGCGCCAGGCCATGGAGACCGCGGCGACCGCGACGCGGCCCGTCGTCATCGCAGACACCCAGGACAACCCCGGCGCCGGCGGCGATTCGAACACGACGGGCATGCTGCGCGCCCTGCTGTCGGCGAATGCGCAGCACGCCGCCATCGGCTTGATCTTCGATCCGGCAGCCGCTGCCGCAGCGCACCAGGCAGGCGTCGGCAAGACCATCGAGCTGAAGCTCGGCGGCTGCCCGCAGGTGCCCGGCGACGAGCCGCTCTGCGCGGCCTTCGAAGTCGAAGCGTTGTCGCACGGCAGCTTCGTCCTCGGCGGCGCCATGATGAACGGCAAGCAGTGCGAGCTGGGCCCGATGGCCTGCCTGAAGATCGGCGGCGTGCGCATCGCCGTCAGCTCGGTCAAGGCGCAGATGCTCGACCGCAACATGTACCGCGCGGTCGGCATCGAGCCCGAGTCGATGAAGATCCTGGTCAACAAAAGCTCGGTGCATTTCCGCGCCGACTTCGCCGGCATCGCCGAAAGCATCCTCGTCGCGCGCGCGCCCGGCCCTTTCATCGCAGACCCCGCCGCGCTACCCTGGACCCGGCTCGCGCCCGGCATGCGACCCGGGCCCAACGCAGCCGCATTCATCGCCCCGACACAGCCAGCCATGACCGACCCACAGAGCTTTCACCTGAACGACCGCGTGCAGGGCGCGCACGCAGCCTCCTTCTTCGAGCCGGCCGACCTGGCGATGGTCCAGCGCGACATCGCGTCCTGGCCCGGCTACGCGCCGACGCCGCTGGTGTCGCTCGACGACGTGGCGCGGGCCGCCGGCGTCGGCAGCGTGCTCTACAAGGACGAAGGCGGCCGCTTCGGCCTCGGCAGCTTCAAGGCGCTCGGCGGCTCCTATGCCGTGCAGCGACTGGTCGCCAAGAACTTGCGAGAGGCGACGGGCCGGGACATTCCCGTCGACGACATCATGGCCGGGAAGCTCGGCGCCGATTGCGGCCTGACGGTCGCGTGCGCCACCGACGGCAACCACGGGCGCTCGGTCGCCTGGGCCGCCCAGCTCTTCGGCCTGCCCTGCTTCATCTACGTGCATGCCAACGTGAGCCTGCCGCGCCAGCGCGCGCTCGAAGCACTGGGCGCCACCGTCGTGCGCGTCGACGGTGTCTACGACGACGCGGTGCGCCGCGCCGACGAGGACGCGAAGAAGAACGGCTGGACGGTCGTCTCCGATACTTCGTATCCGGGCTACACCGACATTCCGGCCGACGTGATGCTCGGCTACACGGTGATGCTCGACGAGATCCTGGCGCAGGCCCCGCAGCCGATCACCCATGTCTTCGTGCAGTGCGGCGTCGGCGCCATGCCTGCGGCCGTGTGTGCCTACCTCGCCGCGAAGTCCCCCGCGACGAGAACCATCGTGGTCGAGCCCGAGCGCGCGGCGTGCCTGCTGCGTTCCGCCCAGCGCGGCGACATCGTGAACCTCGAAGGCGACATGGCCACCATCATGGCCGGCCTCGCCTGCGGCCACCCGTCGCAGCTGGCCTGGAAGGTGCTGCACGACAAGGCCTTCGCGTTCATGACCGCGCCGGAAGAACTCGCGGTGCGCGGCGTGCGGATGCTGGCGAAGCGCGCTGAACCCGTGGTGGCCGGCGAAACAGGAACGGCCGGCCTGGCCGGCCTGCTGGCAACGGCCGACGACGAGGCCTTGCGCCGGGCGCTTCAGCTCGACGCATCGAGCGTCGTCCTCTTGATCGGCACGGAAGGCGCGACCGACCCGGAGCTGTACGCCCGCCTCGTCGCGCTGGACGACGACGACGTGCCGGCCTTCTGCAGCGAGTTCGTGAAGAACGCGCAGCAGCAGGCCCGCAAGAAGCCGCAGACGCGCGAACACGCCTGATCGCCTCTGCGATCGGCTCAGAACGGGAGACCGCGTGCGCGACCTTTCCAGGATCACCTGCATCGAAGACCTGCGGGTGATCGCCCGACGGCGCGTGCCCAGGATGTTCTACGACTACGCCGACTCGGGCGCGTGGACCGAAGGCACCTACCGCGCCAACGAAAGCGACTTCCAGGACATCGAGTTGCGCCAGCGCGTGGCCGTGAACATGGAAGGCCGCTCGCTGCGCACGACGATGATCGGGCAGGACGTGGCCATGCCGGTCGCCATCGCGCCCACCGGCCTGGCCGGCATGCAGCATGCCGACGGCGAGATCCTCGGCGCACGCGCGGCCAAGGCCTTCGGCATTCCGTTCACGCTGTCGACCATGAGCATCTGCTCGCTGGAAGACATCGCAGAAGCCACCGGCCGGCACCCGTTCTGGTTTCAGCTCTACGTGATGAAGGACCGTGCGTTCATCGAGCGCTTGATCGAACGCGCCCGCGCAGCCAACGTCTCGGCGCTGCAGTTGACGCTCGACCTGCAGATCATCGGCCAGCGCCACAAGGACATCAAGAACGGCCTGTCGGCACCGCCGAAGCCGACGCTCAAGAACCTGCTCGACCTGGCGACCAAGCCGCGCTGGTGCTGGAACATGCTGGGCACCGAGCGCCGCACGCTGCGCAACATCGCGGGGCACGTCGACGGCGTGACCGACATGTCATCGCTCTCGTCCTGGACGGCCGATCAGTTCGACCCGACGCTCTCCTGGGCCGATGTGGAGTGGATCAAGAATCGCTGGGGCGGCCCGCTGATCCTCAAAGGCATCCTCGACGTGGAAGACGCGCGCCTGGCCGCCGACAGCGGCGCCGATGCGCTGATCGTCTCGAACCATGGCGGGCGGCAGCTCGACGGCGCGCCTTCCTCGATCAGCATGTTGCGCGACATCGCCGAGGCGGTGGGCCGCCGCATCGAGGTCTGGATGGACGGCGGCGTGCGCAGCGGGCAAGACGTGCTCAAGGCGCGTGCGCTCGGTGCGCGCGGCGTGCTGATCGGCAGGAGCTTCCTTTATGGGCTGGGTGCCTTCGGGCAGCAGGGCGTGACGCGGGCGCTTCAGATCATCGAGAAAGAGCTCGACCTCACCATGGCGTTCTGCGGACGCACCCGCATCGACGACGTGGGGCCTGAGGTGCTGCTGCGACGGTGACCGGGGCCGGGCCGTGTGGCGCTAGTAGGCGATCGCGCCGACCGCAGCCGCGTCGCCCCGCGCGGCGAAGCGCGCCGCCGCCGCGTCCACGCCCCGCGCGAGCACCTGGAGGTCCATCGCCACGGCCACGAAGAGCGCGCCCAGTGCCAGGCACTCGCGCGCCCTCGCTTCGTCGAGCATCAGGATGCCGGGCGCCTTGCCCCGCGCGCGGATGCGGCGGATCGCATCGTCGATGGCGCCGCGCACTTCGGGATGGCCCGGGTCGCCCGGATGCCCGAGGCTGGCCGACAGGTCGGCCGGCCCGATGAAGACGCCATCGACGCCGTCGACGTCGACGATCGCCTCCAGGTTGTTCAGCGCTTCGCGTGTTTCCACCTGCACCAGCACGCAGAGCTCGTCTTGCGCGCTGCCGACGTAGTCTCGAATGCGGCCGAAGTTCGACGCCCGCATCGAGCCGCCCATGCCTCGAATGCCCTGGGGCGCGTAGCGCGTGGCCAGCACGGCCGCATTCGCTTCGTCGGCGTTCTGCACGAAGGGCAGCAGCAGGCTCTGCGCGCCGATGTCGAGGTAGCGCTTGATGAGCACCGCGTCGTTCCAGTCGGGCCGCACCACCGCGGATGTGCCGCGCGTGGTCTCGGCCGGCACGGCCGCCGTGACCGCCCGCAGTTGCTGCAGCATGCGCGGCACGTCGGTGGGCGTGTGCTCGGTGTCGAGCAGAACCCAGTCGAAGCCGGCACCGGCGACGATCTCGGAGACGTAGGGATCGGGCAGCGTCGACCACAGGCCGATCTGCGGCACCTTGGCCGCGAGCGCACGCTTGAAGAGGTTGGCTGGCACTGGCATGTCGATCAACCGAAGTGGCACGACACGGTGCCGAACTCGCCGTAGTCGGCGACCACCGTGTCGCCCTTCGCCACCTCGATCGGCCGGATGAACGAGCCCGCGAGGATGACCTGTCCCGGCTGCAGCGCGACGCCGAAGCGGTGCAGCCGGTTGGCCAGCCACGCGACGCCGTAGCCCGGGTGATTGAGCACGCCGGCGGCGAGGCCGGTTTCCTCGACCTCGCCGTTGCGGCTCACGATGGCGCCGATGCGCCGCATGTCGGCATCGATCACCGCCGGCTTGAACGGGCGGCCGCCCAGCACCAGTGCCGCGTTGGCGGCGTTGTCCGAGATGGTGTCGAACACGTTGCGCGTGCGCCCGGTCTCGGGGTCGATGCGCTGGATGCGCGCGTCCAGGATCTCGAGCGCGGGCGTCACGTAGGCCGTGGCGTCGAGCACGTCGAACAGCGTGCAGTCGGGCCCCGCAAGCGGCTTGGCCAGCACGAAGGCCAGCTCGGCTTCGATCTTGAGCTGGATGAAGCTGGCCGACGGAATGACCGCGCCGTCGCGATGGAACATGTCGTCGAGCAGCATGCCGTAGTCGGGCTCGGCGATGTTCACCGCGCGCTGCATGGCTTTCGACGTGAGGCCGATCTTGTGGCCCTTGACGGTGCGGCCGTTGCGCAGCTTGAGCTGCATCCAGGCGTGCTGGATCGCATACGCGTCCTCGATCGTCATGTCGGGATAGTCGAGCGAAAACTGCCGGCAGGCCACGCGCGTGCGTTCGGCCTCCTCGAGCCGCTCGGCGGCGCGGGCCAGGGTGTTCTGGTCGAGCGTCATGCGCCGACCTCGTCGCCAAGCTTTTCGGCCTTCACGACATTGCGCAGCACGCCCACGCCGCTCACCTCGACCTCGACCACGTCGCCAGGCTGCAGGAACTTCGGCGGATCGAATCGGATGCCGGCGCCGATGGGCGTGCCCGTGGCAATGATGTCGCCCGGCTCCAGCGTGGTGAAGGTCGACAGGTAGCCGACCAGGTAGGCGAAGTCGAACATCAGGTTGGCGGTGGTGTCGTCCTGCCGCGGCTCGCCGTTGACGCGCGTCTGCACGCGAATCGCGCCATAGCCGTCCGGAAACTCGTCGGCGGTGACGATCCAGGGGCCGATGGCGCCGGACGCGTTCCAGTTCTTGCCCTGCGTCACGTTGAACTTGGCGTGATGCACCCAGTCGCGAATCGTGCCTTCGTTCATGCAGGTGAGGCCGGCGATGCAAGCCAGTGCCTCGTCGCCTTTCACGCGGCGGGCGCGCCGTCCGATGACGATCGCGATCTCGCCTTCGTAGTCGAGCTGCTTCGATTCCAGCGGCTGCTGAAGCGGCTGGCCGTGCCCCACGAAGGACTCGGCCACGCGCATGAAGATGCTGGGGTACTTGGGCAGGTCGCTGCCGTCCTTGTATTCGGCATTGCGGTGCGCGTAGTTCACACCGATGCAGAAGATGCGCCGCGGCCGTGCGATCGGCAACTCGATGCGCACGTCGGCCAGCGCGTGATCGGGCTTCGCACCCTCGGCCGCCTCGCGTGCCTGGGCCAGAGCGGCGTCGCCGCCCTCCAGCAACGCAGCCACGCTGGCATGGGCCGGCAGGCGGCGGCCCAGGTCGACGACGTCGTCGCCGATGACGCAGCCCCAGTGCGAGGCCTCGCCGTGGATGTAGCTGATGAGTTTCATGCGGTCTCGAATCCGAAAAAGCGGGCAGGGTTGTCGACGAGCACCTTCTGCCGCGTCGCGGCGTCGGGTGTGAAGCGGTAGAGCAGTTCCATCAGCGCGCCTTCGTTGGGCGGCTGCTTCACCGACACGGGATGCGGCCAGTCACTGCCCCACACGCAGCGTTCGGGCGCGGCGTCGATCAGGCGTTGCGCGAGCGGCACCACGTCGTCCCACGGCGCACCGGCCTTGGAGATTTTTTCGGAGAGCGACAGCATCACCCAGAAGTTGCCACGCTCGAACAGCCCGAGGATGCGCACCAGGCTCGGGTCGGCATCGCCGCGCGCGGGGTCGGCGCGGCCCATGTGGTCGAGCAGCACCGGCACGTCGAGCGATTCGAAGGTGGCCAGCTGTTCGGCGATGCCGTTCGGCTCGGGCTGCACCTTGACGTACCAGCCCAGCTCCTTGACGCGTGCGAAGGCGCGGTCCTGCTCGGCCGCCGTCAGGCTGATGCCCAGGCCACCGCGCGTGAAGCGCGCACCGCGCACCCCCGCATCGTGCAGCTTCTGCAGGTAGGCATCGTCGCGCTCGGTGAGCACCGCCGCGTTGGCACAGGCCATGTAGCGGCGCGGGCCGCCCGCGTTGAGACCTTCGAGGGCATCGAGCACCACGGTGTGGTCGGCACCGTAGGTCGTGGCCTGGACGATGACGCCGCGCTCGATGCCGAGCGTCGCGTGCAGCTTCTTCGCGACCTGCCAGGTCGCGGTCGGCATCTCGTAGGCCGCGTTGGGCCGTACCGGGTACTGGTCGCGCGGGCCGAACACGTGGAATTGGCTGTCGCAGGCCAGCGGCGGCGGCAGCGGCACGGGCGCGCGCGGATGGGGGTCGAAAGGGAGGTAGTCGGGCATGGGTTGTCGCGTGGCTTTCGGCACGCGCTGTGAGGTCAGGCGATCCAGGCGGTGAAGCTGCACTCGACGAGCTTCCCCATGTCGAGATCGGGCGCGACGATCGCGTGGCGTGCGGGCCGCGAGGCGGCATCGGGGAACATCGCCAGCCACGGCTCGTTGAGGGCAGGGCGCTGGCTGCGGTCTTTCATCCAGACGGTGAGCTTCACGATGTCCTGCGTACCGCCGCCCGCCGCCTCGACGATGCGGCGCACGTTGTCGAGCATGAAGCGGCACTGCGCCTCGATGGTCTCCGCGGGCTTGCCGGTGGCCGGGTCGTTGCCCTGGATGCTGCCGCTTTCGAGCAGCGGCCCGATGCGGCAGCCGGCCGGAATCGGGTTCTTGTGGCTGAACCCTTCGACATACACGCTGGTGCGTGCGGCGGGTGCCGAGCGCGACAGCGGTGGCGTGGCGTGGCTCATTCGGCGGAAATGTTGGATTGCTTGATGACGGGCATCCAGCGCGCGTCTTCCTTGGCCAGGAACTGCGTGAACTGCTCGGGCGTGCTGCCGCGCGCGTCCGAGCCGAGCACCTGGAACTTGGCCTGCACGGCCTTGTCGGCCAGGATCTTCTGCAGCGCTTCGGACAGCTTGGCCACGATCTCCGGCGGCGTGCCATGGGGCGCGAGGATGCCGGTGAAGGTCTCGGTGCTGAAGTCCTTGAAGCCGGCTTCCTGCAGCGTCGGCACGTCGGGCAACTGCGGCAGTCGCTTGGGCGAGGTCACGGCCAGCGCGCGTGTGCGGCCCTCCTTGATGAAAGGCCCCGCGACGGAGATCTGGTCGAAGTTGAACTGCACCTGGCCGCCCAGCAGGTCGGTGGTGGCCGGCGCGTTGCCCTTGTAGTGCGCCGTGGTCCAGTGCGCGCCGCTCTCGCGCTGAAGGTATTCGCTCACCAGATGGTTCTGCGTGCCGGCGCCGGGCGAGGCCATGGTCAGACGGTTGCCCGGCTTCTTGCCTTCGGCCAGAAGGTCGGCCACCGTCTTGTACGGCGTGGACGGATGCACCTGCAGCACCAGCGGCGTGAACGACACCGAACTGACCGGCGTGAAATCCTTGCGCCAGTCGTAGGCGTTGCGCTTGAAGATGGTGGGCGAAAACAGGATCGGGCCGTTCGCGCCCATGAAGAAGGTGTAGCCGTCGGGCGCCGCCTTGGCGACCGCTTCGCCCGCGATCATGCCGCCCGCGCCAGGACGGTTGTCGACCAGGAAGGGCTGCTTGAAGATGGCCTGCAGTTGCTCGCTGACGATGCGCGCCGCGCCGTCGACATTGCCGCCGGGCGGGTAGGGCAGCAGGAGCTTCACGGGCTTGTCGGGCCAGCCCTGTTGCCCCATGGCGGGGAGTGCGGCGAGGGTCGCGCAGGCGGCGACGGCGAAAGTGGCGAATGCGAATTTCAACTAAGAGTCTCCTGTTTGAGCACCGGCACCGCGGGTTGGCTGCGGTTTGATCGGCGACGCATTCACTCTAAGAAACACGCCACGAATGCTGCAATGCAATATCTACGGGTTGTTCCATATGATGGACGTTTTGGCCCGTTGGCTTTACCCGGCCGAGAAGGCGTTCCACACAATCGAGGCTCAGCCACCCCCGAAGGTCTTCCCATGTTTCTCGACGCCGGCGACCTGTCGCCCGAAGCCACCTACCGCCTGATGAGCGGCATCGTCGTTCCCCGCCCGATCGCGTGGATCACCACTGTTTCGGAAGCGGGGGTGGTCAACCTCGCGCCCTTTTCCTGCTTCACCTTCGTGTCGAACAAGCCGCCCCTGCTGGGCGTGAACATCGGCCGCAAGGCCGGCAAGCACAAGGACACGGGCGCGAACATTCATGCCCTGGGCGAGTTCGTGGTGAACATCGGCGACGCCTCGCAGATGGTCGCCATCCACGAAAGCAGCGCCGAGCACGCGCCCGACGTGAGCGAGGCCGAATTGCTCGGCCTGCCCACCCTGGCTTGCCGCACGGTGCGCGTGCCGCGCCTCGCCGACGCGCCGGTGAGCATGGAGTGCAAGCTCGAGCGCGTCATCTCGTTCGGGCAGACCGGTGCGGAGTTCGTCGTCGGCGAAGTCACGGCCTTCCACCTGCGCGACGGCCTCGTGCAAGACGGCAAGGTCGACACCCGCGCGCTCGATCCCGTCTGCCGCATCGGCGGGCCGAACTACGCCAGGCTGGGCGAAATCGTCACGCTGCGCGGCATGCAGCAGACGCCCAAGGCGGTGATGGATGGCGGCGTCGCCCGATAGCGAAGCGGCCACGGCCGGCGCGCAGAGCGTGCGTCGCGCGCTCGCGGTGCTGCGGGTGCTCGCCACCGGACAGGAGCGCGGCGTGCGCCTCACCGACGTCGTCAGCCACACGGGGCTGAATCGCCCGACGGTTCATCGCATTCTTCGCGTGCTGGTCGAAGAAGGCGCGGTCGAGCAAGACCCTGCGACGCGTCGCTATCTGGTGGGTGGCGAAGTCTCGCTCCTGGGCCTGGCGCGTTCCACCCGATTCCCCATACGCGCCATTGCCGAGCCGCACCTGCGCCACCTGAGCGAGATCCTCGGCGACACGGCCTTCCTGACCATTCGCAACGGCGCCGACTCGGTCTGCATCGATCGCCGCCCCGGCAGCTTTCCGGTGAAAGTGCTGTCGATCGAGATCGGCGCGCGTCGGCCCTTGGGCGTGGGCGTGAGCGGCCTGGTGTTGCTCGCCGCCATGCCCGTCGACGAGATGGAGGACGTCGTGCGCCGCAACGCGCGCAAGCTGCGGGCGCAGAACATCGACCCCGCCGACCTGCTGCAACGTGCTTTGCAGACGCGCGAACAGGGCTACGCGTATGCACCCGTCGGCGTCGTCCAGGGCTCGCGCGCAGTCGCCGTGCCGGTGTGCGTGGCCGACGGCCGCACCGTCGCCGGCCTGGCCATCGCCACGATCACCGAACGCCTGCCCGACGATCGCGTGCCGGTGGTGGTGGCGCACATGCGGGAGCGCGCCGCGATGATCGGTGCGCAGGCCGCAGAGCTCGCGCGACGCAGTCAGCTGAGCAAGGCGCGGTAGGGGTAGGAACTGGTCAGGCTGGCGCGAAACCTTCAGGTCGATGTGACGGTGCTTGGCCAGTGTCTACAGTGTCTGTCTACCGCGTGGTCCCACCACCCCGCCCCAAATTTTTGAGCCGCCCCGGCTCGACGATCTCGATCCAGTACCCATCCGGATCCTTGATGAAAGCGACGTCTTTCATCTTTCCCTGCTCGGGCCGCTTCACATATGGAATCTCGTTGCCGTCGAACCAGCGCACGGCCGCATCGAGATCAGGCACCGAAAAGCAGATGTGCCCGAAGCCTTGCGGCTGCGCATTGCCGTCGTGGTACTTGAACTCGGCATCGTTCTCGGTGCCCCAGTTGTGCGTGAGTTCCAGGATGCCGTGCTGGGCGAAGGTCCAGGCCGTGCGCTCGCCTTCGTCCTCCGGCGGCGCATTCCCGTCGACCGGCCGGTGCAGGAAATACAGCGAGAACTTCATCTCCGGAAAGTCCAGCTTGCGCAGCACGCGCATGCCGAACACGCGGGTGTAGAAGTCGAGCGACACCGCCGGGTCCTTCACGCGCAGCATGCTGTGGTTGAGCACGAAGCCCCGCGAGTCGGCGCTGGGCTGGGCGCAGACGCCCGGGTGGCTTTCGGTGTCGAAGCTCATCGCGCCACCGCCGAAGGGCGGACCGCCGCCAGCACGGGTGCCGCGCTGGTGTTGCGAGGCTCCTGTTCGGCGGCGATGAGCCGGCGTCGCAGGTAGCGTATGCAGGTCACGCGCAGGAACGACGCGAAGTTGGGCACCTCGCCGCGGTGCGCCAGGATCTCGTCGTGGAACAGCGCGATCAGCGCGTTGGTGGTGCGGCCTTCTTCCTCTGCCATTTCGGCCAGGGTGTCCCACATCATGTTCTCCAGCCGCAGGCTGGTCAGCATGCCGTGGATGCGGACGGTGCGCGAGCGCTGCTCGTATTGGATGGGATCGGCCTTGACGAAGAATTCACACATGCCTGTCTCCTTCGGTTGGTTCGCACCGCGGCTCCGTGGCTAAACCGAGCGGGCGTTCATCGCGTTGGCAATGTACTCCGCCTGCCGGATGGCCAGGGTCACGATCGTCAGCGTGGGGTTCTCCGCGCCGCCGGTGGTGAACTGGCTGCCGTCGCTGATGAACAGGTTCGAGATGTCGTGCGTCTGGCCGTAGGCGTTGCAGACGCTGGTCTTCGCGTCGGCGCCCATGCGGCAGGTGCCGAGGTTGTGCGTGCTCGGGTACGGCGGGGTGCGGAACGACTTCACGGCACCGGCCGCGGCATACACGCGCTGGCCTTGCCGGAACGCATGCTCGCGCATCGCGATGTCGTTCTCGTGGTCGTCGTAGTGCACGTTGGGAATGGGGCTGCCCCACTTGTCCTTCAGCGTGGTACTGAGCGTGACGCGGTTGCTCTCGCGCGGCATGTCTTCGCCGACGATCCACATGCCGGCCGTGTTGGCGTAGTTGTCCATGTAGTCCGCGAACTCGGCGCCCCAGCCGCCCGGGTTCAGGAAGGCGGCCATGAAAGGCACGCCGAGCGCCAGCGTCTCCATCTCGTAGCCGCCGACGAAGCCGCGCTTGGTGTTGGGCTTGGCCTCGTCGCGGATGATGCCGGCCATGGTGGTGCCGCGGTACATGTTCACCGGCTGCTTGAACACGGCGTAGACCGACGCGGTCAGGTGCCGCATGTAGTTGCGCCCGACCTGGCCCGAGCTGTTGGCCAGCCCGTCCTTGAACATGTTCGATGCCGACAGCAGCAGCAGGCGCGGCGTTTCGATCGAGTTGCCGGCCACGCAGACGATGCGCGCTTTCTGGCGCTGTTCCTTGCCGTCCTTGTCGAAGTAGACGACGCCGGTCACCTTGCCGCTGTCGTTGTGCTCGATGCGCGTGACGTGGCTTTCGGGGCGCAGGTCGAGGTTGCCGGTCTTGTCGGCCTTGGGCAGCTCGGTGTAGAGCGTGCTCCACTTCGCGCCGCTCTTGCAGCCCTGGAAGCAGAAGCCCAGCTGCATGCAGCGGCCGCGGCCATCGCGCGGCTGGCTGTTGATGGCCATGTTGCCGGTGTGAACTTCCTTGTAGCCGAGCTTGGTCGCGCCGGCGTACATCACCTTGAAGTTGTTGTTGCCCGGCAGGCCCGGGATGCCGTTGGTGCGCGTCACGCCCATCTTGTCTTCGGCGCGGGCGTAGTAGGGTTCGAGTTCCTTCAAGGTCACGGGCCAGTCCATCAGGTTGGCGCCCTTGATCTCGCCGTAGACGCTGCGCGTCTTGAACTCGTGGTCTTCGAGACGCAGCGACGCGCCGGCCCAGTGCGTGGTGGTGCCGCCGACCGTCTTGCACGTCCATGCGGGCAGGTTGGGAAAGTCCTTGGCCACGCGCCAGTTGCCCGAGGTGGTGCGGTTGTCGAGCCAGGCCAGCTGGCCGAAGGACTTCCATTCGTCGTTGATGAAGGTCGCGCTGGACTGGGTGGCGCCCGCTTCGAGCACGACGACCTTGATGCCCTTCTGGCACAACTCGTTGGCCAGTGTGCCGCCGCCGGCACCCGAGCCGATGATGACGACGACCGAGTCGTCGCCGGTTTCGAACTTCGCCATGATGTCTGTCTCCTGCTTGCTTTGGTCTGGGACGTGGCTGGCTGGCGGGTGGAGTCAACCCAGGAAAGGCGGCGGGCTCGCGGCGCGCGGCGGTGCCGGCAGCCACTTCAGGTCTTGAAAGCCGCGGGTGATGTAGCCACCCTTTTCCCACGCCGACCCGGGATAGCCGAACACGGCGAAGGCCATGTCGTTGTTGTAGAGCGAGGTCACGCACTGGCCGCGAACCGTGTTGAAGAAGGGCGTGCCCTCGATGGCTTTCACGGCCACCAGCCGCTTGGCCGGCGTCGCGCTCACGAAGCTGCCGCCCGTGGCCTGGTCGAGCCCGGCGATGCCGGTGCGCAAGCCGGGCAGCCCGTCGGCTTTGCCTTCGAGGTCCTTGACCAGGAGCGCGTAGACGGCGTCCGGCAATTTCTTGTGGGGGTACAGCGTCCGGCCCATGGCCATCAGCGTGCGGCCTTCGCTTTCACTGAACTGCTGCAGCTCGAGCGCCCAGGCGCGCGACGGTGCGAGCGCGGCGAGTATCGATCCGCTGGCGATGGTGCCCATGAGGATGCCGGTGCCCTTGAGGAACTCGCGGCGGGCGAGCGGCAGGTCGAGCTTGGGAACGTGGCCATCCCCTTCGTTTTCATTGCATGAGCCGGCGTCGGCGAGCGTCGACGCGGCGATCGGAATCACGCGCATGTTGTGTCTCCTGTTTCATCGTGCCCATCGTGCGGAGGGCTCGATGCCGGCCCTCTTGCGATGCGATGGTGCTCCTGCTGTGGCGCACCGGGTTTTAGCTGGCTACCTACAAGGGAAAGCCCTTGGCCGCGGCGTCACTTCGCGCCGCCGAGGATCCACTCGGCCAGCTTCTTCGCGTCCGCCTCCGGCACCTGCGGCTGGGGCGGCATCGGGATGTCGCCCCAGCGCCCGCTGCCGCCGTTGCGGATGCTCTTGACGAGCGAGGCGACGGCGTCTGCGTTGCCGCTGTATTTGGCGGCGACGTCCTTGTACGAAGGGCCGACGAGCTTGGTCGCCACGGCGTGGCAGGCCAGGCAGTTGTGCTTGGCTGCCAGTGCTTGCTGGGAAAAGGCGGGGGTGCTGGCGGCGAGAAGGGTGGCGAGCGCCCATGACGCGATGCGCGCACGGGCGCGGCGGTTTCCGATGTTCATGTTGTCTCTTTCGTGGGGTTCGGGCGAAGCGATTATTCGGCTGCCGACGCGCCGGCAGGTGCTAGCGCGCTACCTACGCGGCGGCCGGACGCGCGAGGCCGCCATGGTGCCGGCAGCCTTCGTGGGTCGTCGAGATTTCGCATCTGGCGAAGCCCGGTTTGCCGAAAATCAGATTCAAGCTCCGCGCGCTCATCCATAGCATTCGCACCCGTGCCGCAGCGGAAACCGTTCGCTCCCTGCGACGCACTCAACGAGACGCGAACGAAACTCGACGAGGCGCAAGCATGAGCGGCACCACCCCATCCCACGACCTGTTGACAGGTCGCACGGTCATCGTCACCGGCGCCGCCACCGGTATCGGCCAGGCCTTCGCACTGGGCTGTGCGGCCCAAGGCGCGAACGTCGTTGCGGCCGACATGAACGCGGCCGACGAGACCATCGCGCTGATCGAGAAAGCCGGCGGCCAGGCGCTCGCGGTGCGGGTCGACGTGTCGGACGAACAGTCGGTGCGTGCCATGGCCGACGCCACCGTGCAGCGCTTCGGCCGCATCGACGGACTGGTCAACAACGCGGCCTACTTCCGCGAGGTCAAGCTCACCGATTTCGAAGAGATCGACTCCGCCGTGTGGGACCGCATCTTCGACGTCAACGTCAAGGGCGTGTGGCAATGCTGCAGGGCCGTGATGCCCGCGATGCGCGAGCAGGGCAGCGGCAGCATCGTCAACATCGCCTCGGTGGTGGCCGTGGCCGGGCAGCCCGGCTACCTGCACTACGTGGCGAGCAAGGGCGCTGTGCTCGCGATGACCAAGGGTTTGGCCAAGGAAGTGGGCAAGCACGGCGTGCGCGTCAACGTGATCGCGCCGGGCTTCGTCATCACGGACGCCACGAAGAACCGTCCCGTCGAATGGCAGCAGAGCTTTCTGAAAGCGCGCGCGCTGTCGCGCGAGCAGAAGCCCGACGACCTGGTCGGCACGGCGCTGTACATGCTGTCCGACCTGGCGGGCTTCGTGTCGGGCCAGACCATCGTGGTCGATGGCGGCCACATCATGTATTGAGCCGAGGAGCAGCACGCCATGCAACCCATGCCCGAGATCATTCTTCACCACTACGGCCTGTCCACTTTTTCCGAGAAGGTGCGCGTGGCGCTCGGCCTCAAGGGCTTGGCCTGGCGCTCGGTGGACATTCCGGCCGCGCCGCCTCGTCCGTTGCTGGCGCCACTGACCGGCGGCTACCGGCGTGCGCCGGTGCTGCAGGTCGGCGCCGATATCTACTGCGACACGAACATCATCCTTCCCGCGCTCGAGCGGTTGCATCCGTCGCCGACCTTCTACCCGGCGGGCTGCGAAGGCGTGGCGCGGGGCCTGTCGTTCGCGTGGGACCGCACGATGTGGATTCCGTCGATCGGCATCCTGTCGCACTTCATCGGCGACCAGTTTCCGGCCGAGTTCATCAAGGACCGCAAGGAAGGTTACTTGGGCATCGACATCAGCAAGGCCGCGATGGCGCCCGAGCTGCACCTGCACCGCCAGCGCGTGGCCGCGCAGTATGGATGGCTCAAGAGCGCGCTGGCGGATGGGCGCCATTTCATCTTCGGCGACAAGCCGAGCGCGCTCGACCTGACCTGCTACCAGACCATCTGCCTGCTGCGCAAGAACTGCCCGGTGGAAGTCGATGCGCTGGCGGGGCATGCCGAGCTGGTGCCGTGGTTCGATCGCATCGCGGCCATCGGCCACGGACGCCCCGAGCCGATGAGCGCAGAAGATGCCTTCGCCGCCGCGCGCGACGCGACGCCGGCCGAGGTCGCGCACCTGCAGCCCGACGGCGACCCGGGCGGCCTGCGCGCGGGCAGCCCCGTCACCGTCACGCCCGACGACAACGCGCGCGTGCCGGTCGGCGGCACGCTGGTGGCGGCCAGCGACAACGAGATCGTCATCCGGCGCCGCGATCCGCAGGCCGGCGAACTGCACATCCACTTTCCGCGCCTGGGCTTCGACGTCGTGGCCGCGTGATCGTCAAGAAAGAGAGCACCCCATGTCCCTCGAAGCCAACAAGCAACTGTGCCGCGACTACTTCACGGCTTTCCTGGCCGGCGACAAAGAATGGATGAAGCGCCACATCGCACCCGACTTCGTGCGACACGACCCGGGCCTGCCCTTCGAGGTACGCGGGCCCGACGGCGTGGCCCAGTTGCACGATGCACTGATGCCGGCTTTTCCCGACATGCAGTTGCCGCTGCAGGACTTCGTCGCCGAAGGCGAGAAAGTCCTCGTGCGGCTGACCATCCATGCCACGCACACGGGCGCCTTCGGCGACATGGCCGCCACCGGCAAGCGCATCGAGGTCTCGGTGCTCGACCTGTTCCAGATCCGCGACGGGGTGCTGATCGAGCACTGGGCATTGCTCGACAACCTGGGCATGCTCAAGCAGCTCGGCGCCCTGCCCGCCTGAGAGCCGTCGATCGCCAGCCACCGGACGCCCGCATGCAACTGCTCGCCAACACCACGTCGCCCTTCGTGCGCATCGCGCGCGTGGCGCTCATCGAAAAAGGGCTGGACGTCGAGCCGACCATCGTCGACCCCTGGGCCGACGACCCCCGCCTGCGCGAAGCCAACGCCGCCGCGCGCGTGCCGACCCTGATCACCGACGACGGAACGCCATTGCCCGAAAGCCTGCTGATCGTGATGTGGCTCGAGCGGGAGCGCCCGCCGCCCGACTACCCGAGCCTGCTCGGCGACGACGCGACGGCGACGCTTTCGCGCGCGGGCATGGCGCTCGGCGTGATCGACGCAGCGGTCCACACCATCATCACGCGCAAGTCGACCGCACCGGTCTTGTTCGACGACACGCCGGTGGGGTTGCGGCGGCGCCGAACGATGGCGGAAGGCATGGGGCGGCTGGAAGACATTGCCGGGCGCGTTCCGCTGGGCACCGATGGCACCGTACCCATGCTGGACGCCATCTGCGCAGTGGTCGCGATCGACTACCTGCGCTTTCGCTTCACCGATGCGCCATGGATGCCGGCGCTGCCCGCGCTCGATGCGCTGTCGCAGCGCCTGCGCAAGCGGCCGTCGTTCGAGAAGACTTCGCCTCGCTAGGCCATCGGCCCGGCGCCTGCCGGGCCGCGTGACGCGCTGATAAGCGCGCCTGCGATGAAAAGGTGGTCCACCGTACGGTGGCGCACAGACAGGCGCGCGGGCAGGCCGCATTGTGGAGCGGATATCGCGGTCCGGAAGAAGCGGCCGCGCCACCTTGAACTGGACCCCGATGAACCCCCGTCTGCCCGCTCTGCCCCGGTGGAGCCTCTTGCAGGTCGTGCCCCGCCCGACCCGCGCCACCCTCATCACCCTTGCCGACTGCACCGGAGCGAACGCATGAAGATCGCTCAAGTCGCCCCGCTGTACGAATCGGTGCCGCCCAAGATGTATGGCGGCACGGAGCGCGTCGTGGCCCATCTCACCGACGCGCTGGTCGATCAGGGCCACGAGGTCACGCTGTTCGCCGCCGGCGAGACGCAGACCAAGGCCACGCTGGTCGCCACTCGCGCCAGGCCGCTTCGCCTGGACAGCGGGCGTCTGAACTCGGACCTCGCCAGCCACCTGACCATGATGCACGAGGTGCGGCAGCGTGCCGACGCGTTCGACATCATTCACTTCCACGTCGACCTGATCCACTTTCCCTTCTTCGAGGACATGCCGGAACGCACGCTCACCACGCTCCACGGCCGGCTCGACATCGACGACCTGCGTGGCGCCTATGCGCGCTGGCATTCGTACCCCTTGGTCTCCATTTCGAGCAACCAGCGCGCGCCATTGCCGGACGCGAATTGGTATGCCACGGTCCAGCACGGCATGCTGCCCGACCACTACCAGCTCAGTCCCAGGGCGCAAGGCGGATACCTCGCCTTCCTGGGTCGCATCTCACCCGAGAAGCGGCCTGATCGTGCAATCGAAATCGCGAAGGCGGCGGGTGTGCCGCTGAAGATCGCGGCCAAGGTCGATGCCGCAGATCGCGCCTATTTCGACGAGTGCATCCGGCCGCTGCTCGACCATCCGCTGATCGAGTTCATCGGGGAGATCGGCGATGCCGAGAAAAGCGCCTTCCTGGGCGGCGCACGCGCCCTGCTGTTTCCGATCGACTGGCCCGAGCCTTTCGGCCTGGTGATGATCGAGGCCATGGCCTGCGGCACGCCTGTCATCGCGTGGCGTTGCGGGTCGGTGCCCGAGGTGGTGGAGCACGGCGTGTCGGGCCTCATCGTCGACGACATCGCCGGGGCAGTGAAGGCGGTGCATGGCATCGGCGAGTTGTCGCGCACGCGGGTGCGCCGAGTTTTCGACGAGCGCTTTACGGCGCAGGCGATGGCCACGCGCTACGCCCGCCTGTACTGGCAGCTCGCCGGCAACCGCCGGCTGCACGACGTCGAGGTGGCATGAGTTCGCCCCATCCGCAGGACGTGCCGAACCCCCAAAGCGAAGCGTCGAACGCGTCGGTGCCGCGCACGCCCGACCACCTCTACGTGCTCAAGGACGGCGACAGCTTCGTGGTGGCCGACACCTACGGCGACATCGCGGGTTCGGGCGATGGCTTTTTCATGGAAGACACGCGTTTGCTGTCGTGCTTTCACCTGTTGCTCGGTGGCGAACGGCCGACCCTGCTGTCCAGCTCGGTCAGTCGCGACAACGTGTTCTTTACCGCGCACGCCACCAACCGACCCTTGCCTCCGCTGGGCGATGAATCATTGCCGCAGGGCGTGGTGCATATCGAGCGGCGGCGTCTTCTGTGGGACGGGCTGCTGCGCGAGAGCATCACGTTGAAGAACTACAGCTTGGCGGCCACCCGGCTGCAGCTCACCGTGGTCTACGGTGCCGATTTCAGCGACACCTTCGAGGTGCGCGGTGAGCGCCGTTCGCGCCGCGGCGAGTTCTTGCCGGCCAAGATACAAGGCAAGGGCGTCGAACTGAGCTACCGTGGACTCGACGGCGTCGAGCGCCGCACCCGCCTGGCGTTCTCGACGGCGCCCGACGCGATCGACGAGAAGCAATGCCGCTTCGACCTGGTTCTGAACGGCCGCGAAGACATGGTGTTGTACGTGGACATCGGGCCGTCCGCTGTGTCGCCGACGCGCGCGCAGTTTCGGGCCGCGAGCGCCGCCGCACGGCGCAGCATGCGTACGCGTCAGCGCACAGGCGCGCGCGTACGGACTTCCGCTCGACAGTTCCAGGCCTGGGTGGACCGGTCGGAAGCCGACCTTGCCCTGCTGACGACCGCGCTGCCGACCGGGCCTTATCCCTACGCTGGCATTCCATGGTTCTCGACCCCGTTCGGTCGTGACGCCATCATCACGGCGCTGCAGACGCTGTGGCTCAAGCCATCGCTGGCGCGAGGCGTGCTCGCGTACCTGGCCAGCCAGCAGGCTCGGGAGACATCGGCTTTTCGCGACGCCGAGCCCGGCAAGATCATGCACGAGCAGCGCAAGGGTGAAATGACGGCGCTCGGTGAACTGCCCTTCGGACGCTATTACGGCGGCGTGGACACGACGCCGTTGTTCGTCACGCTGGCGGCGGCTTATGCGAGGCGCACCGCAGACGTTGCCTTCATCACAGACCTGTGGCCCTCGCTCGTGGCCGCGACCGCCTGGATTCAGGGTAATGCGAAACGGCACGGCGGGTTTCTGTCGTACGCGCGAGCGCAGGCGTCGGGCCTGGCCAACCAGGGCTGGAAGGACAGCCACGACTCCATATTCCACGAGGATGGACGCACGCCCGAGGGCCCGATCGCCTTGGTCGAAGTGCAAGGTTATGCCGTCGCCGCGCTGCGGGGCATGGCCGAGATGGCGGCGTGGTTGGGGCACGACGTGGTGGCGGCACCGTACGCCGATGCGGCCGAGGCATGGCGGGGCCGCGTCGAGTCACGCTTCTGGCAAGAAGACATGCAGTTCTACGCATTGGCGCTCGACGGCGGGGGTGAACCGTGCCGTGTTTATGCCTCCAACACGGGGCACTTGCTGTACATGGGGCTGCCAGGCGCCGAGCGCGGCCGGGCCGTGGCACGCCAACTTCTCGCGTCTGGCCTGGATTCGGGCTGGGGCTTGCGCACGCTGTCGTCCAAGGCCATTCGCTTCAACCCCATGTCGTACCACAACGGATCGGTCTGGCCGCACGACGTGGCACTGTGCGCGGCCGGCATGGCGCGCTATGGCGAGCGCAACAGCACCGCGCGCCTGACGAGCGAGATGTTCGAATGCGCCAGCCGGGTGGGCATGCGCCTGCCGGAGCTGTTCTGCGGCTTCGAAAGGATGAGCAGCGAGGCGCCGGTTTCGTATCCGGTGGCGTGCCTGCCGCAGGCATGGGCTGCGGGCTCGGTGTTCATGCTGTTGCAGGGCTGCCTGGGCATCGACATCGACGCCATGCATGGGCGGATCGTGGTCGAGCGACCCGTGCTGCCCACCGAGATCGAGTCGCTCGTGCTGCGCGACCTTCGCTTGCCCCAGGGCGCGGTGGACATCAGCCTGTCGCGCAGGGGCGGCAGTGTCCAGGCGGCGGTGTCGCGGCATTCGGGAGCAGAGGCGCTGCAGATCGACCTGCGGCTGTGATCGACCCGTCGGGCCGCGCGATCTAGACGGCGATCGTGTTCGGGAGCAGGCGGTCGTACTCCTTCTTCACGACTGCATAGCACTCGCAGCTTCTGCGCTCCAAGGCCGGGCGATCCAGCACCGAAATCCGACCGCGCGCATAACTGATCAAGCCCGCGCGCTGAAGCTTCAGCGCGCTTTCAGTGACGCCTTCCCGGCGTACGCCGAGCATGTTGGCGATCATCTCCTGCGTCGCCACGAGCTCGTTGCCCGGCAGGCGGTCGAGGCTGAGCAGGAGCCAGCGGCACAACTGCTGGTCGACCGAGTGATGGCGGTTGCACACGGCCGTTTGCGCCATCTGCGTGATCAGGGCCTGGGTGTACCGCAACATCAGGTGAAGAACCGGTGCCCGCTTGAATTCGTCCTTGATCACCTGCGCCTTGAGCCGGAAGCTCTGGCCTGCGCTTTGAACGACAGCGCGGCTGGTGGTGGACTCCCCGCCCATGAACAAGGAGATGCCGACGATGCCTTCGTTGCCGACCACGGCAATCTCCGCAGATGCACCGTTTTCCATCGCGTACAGCAGCGACACGATGGCCGTGGTCGGAAAGTAGACGTGGCTCAGCGTGCTGCCCGACTCGTACAGCACCTCGCCCAACGGCATCTCGACAGCTTCGAGTTGCGGAACCCAGCGCTGCCATTCGTCGTCGGGCAGCGCGCCGAGCAGACGATTTTGTTTCGGATCGGGTTGAGAGTCGATCTTGCGTGGCACGGCGCGCAGTTCATTCGGCGACGTCGGCCGCTATCTTTTCCAGCACCTCGTGCGGCTGATCGGTGATCACATCCCCATGGCTCACGACGATGCGAGCCAGTCCGGGCTCCGCCGCCCATGTGCGCAGAGCGGCCGCAACCGCGGCGTGGTCCTTCACGAACATCTTCTCGCCCACCCACGGCATCTGCGGCTCCTTCACGCCGAAGCCCATGAGTCGCGCCATCACCTTCGCGCCGAGCCCATCGGGATGCCGCACGTTGGCGATGATGTCGTTGACCACCAGCGTGGTGCCGTCCGCCCGCCGGATCACGAGTGCCGCTTCCTTCTCTTCCACGCCCGGCACGGCCATGAATGCGACCGTCGGGTCACCCAGGACATCCGTGGTCGCGTCGACCTCGACCGCTTGCTCCACTGCCTCGCGCGCGCCCGGCGGGCATACCACCTTGGCAGCCGGGTAGCGCTGTTTCCACGGCTTGATGTCGAGGCGGTGACCCACGCCCGGCACGATGAGGAACTGCACCGGCCCCATCGATTCCAGCTGCTCCATTTCAGGCTCGTGCAGCGGGATCGCACTCCACACGGCCAGCCCGCCACCTTGCAAGGCGACGATGGTCATGCGGCGCGGAAAGTGGCCGAGCGGCATGTCGATCTCGCCCGCCACGGTGTACAGCCCATCGGCCAGCTTATCGATCGGGCCGTGCTTCTCGACTTTCCATTCTTCGTTGAGTTTGGACATCGGATGACCTCGTTTGATTGAACGTCGATGCGTTGCAACTTGGGCCATTGCTTCCCAGGAAGCCGCCGGTCGCTTCCGCAAGTTTGTGTAGGAGACCTGATGACTGGTAACATATATGTGACCAATGAAAGTTCAGGACGTTTGCGAGTATGTGGAGGAGGATGGGAGCAGCCCCTTTGCGGACTGGTTCGTTGGGCTCGACGCGATTGCTGCGGCCAAAGTGACCGTGGTCCTGACACGCTTGGAGCAAGGAAACTTCTGCAATGTCAAAGGCGTAGGAGAAGGTGTCGTGGAGTACCGATTGGACTTCGGCCCCGGATACCGCATCTATTTTGGCCGTGATGGCGATACGCTGGTGATCTTGCTGGCGGGTGGCACCAAGAAGCGGCAGCAGCGAGACATCGACGCCGCGCAGGCTCGCTGGGCAGACTACAAGCGGCGAAAGCGATTTTCGAGGTGACACCCATGGCACTGACCCGAGATTTCAAAGAGACGATCCTGGCACGCGTTCAGGCCGACCCGAAATTCCGCGACGCGCTTCTCAAGGAAGGCGTCGAGACGATGCTGGCAGGCGACGTCGATACTGGCAAAGCCATCCTTCGTGACTACATCAAGGCCACGATGGGATTCGAGCAGCTCGGTGCGGAGACCGGCGCATCGCCGAAGAGCTTGATACGCATGTTCGGGCCGACGGGCAACCCGCAAGCGCGCAATCTGTTCGCCGTCCTCAGCTGCCTTCAGCACCATGCCGGGCTGACGCTACGGGTTACCGCGCGGGCGCAGTAATCCCTCTCGACGCGGGCTCAAAGCGCCTTGACCAACCCCACGCAAACCAGCGCCAACTGCCCCACATTGAGCACCATCCCCAGCACGTGCAGCTGCCGAAACTGCCGAATGCGCGCCGCGTCGTCGCCGGTCATCACTTCGCGCAGTTCATCCATGCGGCCGAGGATGCTGCGCCGGCTGAAGAAGGCGATGGCCGCGATGGCGGCCATGCCGAGGCTCAGGACGGATCGCCCGACCGCCGCGTGGGCCAGCGCTCCGACGCCGGCCGTCACGATCACCGCCTTGTAATACACGTCGAACAGCCCTCGGATGAAGCGCGCGTCGAGCGGCGTGTCGTGCTTGAGGATCATCAGCGGCAGCGAGCCGAACATGAAGAAGCCCATCCACACCAGCAGGATGACGATGGTGGCGAAGGGCGCGACGGTGAGCAGCATGGCGATGCGGTGGGGTGCGTCAGGCCCGGCATTGTGCTGCGGAAAATGCCGAAGCGAAACACCGGCAGGCTTGATGCGCACGGCCGCCTTGCGCCATGATCGATGGCCGCCTCACAACAAGCACAGGAGCCGCCATGACCACCCACCGGCCCATCGGCAAGACGCTTGCCGCCAGCGCGACCATCGCATTGCTGATGGCCTGCTCGACCCCTTCATCCTCCCCCACCCAGGCCGGCGAATG
>NZ_LYVO01000087.1 GCF_001984055.1 Variovorax sp. KK3 | reverse complement strand
GCGCTGGAAAGCACGGACGCCTTCATCTCCTATATGAAGACCTTGGTGGCCACCGCGCTGGACAACAGCGAGCCCCTGGACCTTGGCAGCGCGACGGCGCCGGTCAGCGACTCCGCCGAAGCCGTGAACTTCTAGGCGGCCCCGTGAGGGTCGATGGCGTGTCTTCGGCTGCATGGCGCGTCGTGCGAGGGATGGTGCTGGTCGTCGCGGCGACGGCCGGCATCGCGTTCGCCGCGCCGCGTGTGCCGTCGAACGACGACGAGATCGTCGAAACATTGCCCTTGGTGGCGGGCTGGTCGCGCAACGAGCGCGGCTTGCGCCAGGCGCTCGCCCGGAGCCCGCGCGACGAGCGCGTGGCCATCGCCGCGGCCCGTGCTTACCTCGAACTGGCGCGTGCCCAAGGCGATGCCCGTTACGCCGGCTACGCGATGGGCGCCCTGGCCGCCTGGGAGCCGGCAGCGGCCGCGACCACGCCGCCGGACGTGTTGGTCATGCGGGCCACCGTGGCGCAGTTCCTTCACGATTTCGACGGCGCCGAGGCATCGTTGAAATCGGCGCTGGCGCGGCAGCCGAGCCACGCGCAGGCCTGGATCACGCTCGCCACCATCCTGCGGGTGCGCGGGCGCTACGCCGAATCGGACGATGCCTGCCGCGCGCTGGGCCGTGCCGGCCCCGCGCTGTATGCGAGCGCCTGCCTGGCCGAGAACGCGGGGTTGCGCGGCGACCACCGCGCAGCGCGCGACGCATTGCAGACGCTGCTGCGCCAACCCCAACTGCAGGATGCGGGGCAGGGCGCCACGCGCCAATGGCTGCTGACCACGGTGGCCGAAGTCGAAGAGCTGGCGGGCCGCCCCGCGGCCGCCGAAGCCGCCTATCGCGAGGCGCTGGGCATCGAACGCACGGGCTACGACGTGCTGGCCTACAGCGACTTCCTGATCTCGCAGAACCGCGCCGGCGAAGTGCCGGCATTGCTGAAGGCCGAAGCGCGCAGCGACGCGGTGCTGCTACGCCTGGCCATTGCGGCCGAGCGGCAGGTGCGTCGTCCGTCAACGTCTCCGTCGGCGGCCTCGTCCGTCTCGAAGCCCGACGCCTCGGCCCGGCGCGATGCCGACGAACTGCAGGCCCGCTTCCAGGCCTCGGCCGAGCGCCCTGGCGCCGCGGCGCTGCACGCGCGCGAACAGGCGATGTTCGCGCTCGACGTGCAGGGCGATGCGGCACGCGCACTGGCATTGGCGCGACTCAACGTGCAACTGCAGCGCGAGCCCGTCGACCTGCTGGTGCTCGCGCGCGCTGCGGCCGCGGCCAACGACGATGCGGCGCGCCGCGAGGTCAAGGCCTTGATGCAGCAGATCGGCCTGCGCGATGCGCGCATCGCTGCGTTGCTCTGACATGAGACGCTTCGCCGCCGCCATCCTGTTCGGGCTGCTGGGCCTGCTGGCCGGCCCGGCCTTTGCTCACAAGGCGAGCGACGCCTATCTGCAGATGACGCGCACCGGCGACGGCCTCGCGCTGCGCTGGGACATCGCGCTGCGCGACCTCGACGTGCTGCTCCAACTCGATCGCGACGACGACCAGCGCCTGAGCTGGGGCGAGGTCCGTTCCCGCCTCGACGACATCCGAGCCTACGCGCTCGCGCACCTGCGCCTGCAGCAAGGCGCCTGTGCGCCGGCCGACGCGCAGCCGCCCGCCATCGAGAAGCGCGTCGATGGCGCCTACCTGGTTCTGCAGATGCAGGCGCGCTGTGAGCCCGGCGCCTCGCTGGCGATCGACTATTCGCTGTTCCGCGAGATCGACCCGACGCACCGCGGACTGCTGCGCGTCGAGACCGGCGCCGGCACCGCACCCGTGCTGCGCTCGCTCGACCCGATGGCCGGGCCGGTCGCCGTCGCGCTCCCGCGGCGCGACGGCGATGCCGTGGCAACGTCGGCCGCCGCAGTGGCCGCACCCGACAGCGCCAGCTTCTTCCGCGACGGCATCCACCACATCCTGATCGGCTACGACCACATCCTGTTCCTGCTCTGCCTGCTGCTGCCGGCGGTGCTGCAGCGGCGTGCGGGCGGCTGGGTGGCGGTGGACGGCTGGCGCCAGGCGGTCTGGCCGATGGTGGGCATCGTGACCATGTTCACGCTGGGCCATTCGATCACGCTGGCGCTCGCCGGGCTCAAGTGGGTGAGCCTGTCGCCGCGCGTCATCGAGCCTGCCATCGCCCTCACCATCATCGTGGCCGCCCTCGACAACCTGGTTCCCCTGCTGCGCGGCCGGCGCCGCGTGTTCGCCTTCCTCTTCGGCCTGATCCACGGCTTCGGCTTCGCCGGCGTGCTGGGCGAGCTGGAGTTGCCGGCGGGCAGCTTCGTGACCGCGCTGCTCGCATTCAACCTGGGCGTGGAGGCGGGACAGCTGTTGATCGTCACGCTGGCGCTGTCGGCCCTGCTGGCCCTGCGGCACTGGAGTGCCTACAAGGCGGTGGTGCTGCGAACGGGCTCGGTGTTCGCGGTGGCCGTGGCCACGCTGTGGTTCGTGGAGCGGGTGTTCGACCTGAAGTGGCTGCCCGTATGAGCCCGGCCCGCTTGGCAGCCGCTGCACACCGCGTCGCGCGCCGCCTGGTCGTCGTCTGCATGATCGTGTGCCTGCCGCTGCAGGCCGCATCGGCCATCGTGGCCGGTCTGCTGGGGCCGAGGCATTCGCATGCGGTGAACGCACCCGATGGCGGCGCTCACGATCCGATGGCGGGCTGGCGCGACTTCCGCCGGGTGCAGCACGACGAGCTGGCCGTGGCGGCCGCCCGCGACGAAGCTGCGCACGTCTTCGCGCACGAAGCGGGCGTCCGGCACCACCATGCACACGACGATGCAAGCGTGATGCTCGAAGAGCCACCGGGCCTGGAAGCCGGCCTCGCCGCCGATGTCGCGCAAGGCAGCGCGTCCTTCCTGTTCCTCGCCGCAGCCAGCGGCGAGCGCATCCCCGTGCCGACGGCGACCGCCGACGCGGCATGGGCGACGTGGACGCAGGCGGCGATGCCGCCCGCGCACGTGCGGCGCATCGAGCGCCCACCCTGTCGAGCCTGAGGGTTCACCGAGCGCACCCGCGAGGCGCCGTGCCCGGCGCCAGCGTGCCTGCGCGTTCCCTGCGCCCGACGCTGCATCGCCGACGCGTCGGCGATGCGCGGCCATTGCTGCGCGCGCTCGCCGCTCCTTTTGCGGCCGCGCGCGGCGATTTGACCTCCCCGATCCACCTCGACATCCGAAAAGAGCCACCGTGCTGAAACTCACCCTATGCCTCGCGGCAGCTGCCGCAGCGCCGGCGCTCGCGCAATCTCCGCCGGCGCCGGAACCCGGGCACCTGCCCGAAGTGGAAGTACGCGGCCCGCGCGATGCCGCCATCGGCACCGCCGACAGCGCCAGCGAGGGCGCGGCCGAGCGTGAATCGTTCCAGTCGCGGCCCAAGCTGCGGCCGGGCGACATCGTCGAGGCGGTGCCCGGCGTGGTCGCCACCCAGCATTCGGGCGACGGCAAGGCCAACCAGTATTTCCTGCGCGGCTTCAACCTCGACCACGGCACCGACTTCGCCGTTACCGTCGACGGCATGCCGGTCAACATGCCGACCCACGGGCATGGGCAGGGATACGCGGACCTCAACTTCCTGATTCCCGAGCTGGTGTCGGGCGTGCGCTACCGCAAGGGGCCGTACTTCGCAGAGAGCGGCGACTTCTCGCTCGCCGGCAGCGCGACGCTCGACTACTTCAGCGCGCTCGAGGCGCCGTTTGCCGAACTCACGCTCGGCACGAACAACTTTCGCCGCCTGCTCGCGGCCGGCTCGCGCACCGTGCAGGACCAGACCTGGCTCGGCGCCGTCGAGATCGAAGGCAACGACGGCCCCTGGGTCGTGCCGGAGCGCCTGCGCAAGGCCAACGCCGTGCTGCGCTATTCGCAGGGCTCGCCCACGCGCGGCTTCAGCATCACCGGCATGGCCTACAAGAGCCGCTGGACCTCGACCGACCAGGTGCCCGAGCGCCTGATCGACAGCGGCGAACTGCCGCGCTTCGGCTCGCTCAACCCCACCGACGGCGGCAAGACGCAGCGCCTCAGCCTGTCGGGCAAGTGGTTCGACAAGGGCTCGGACGGCAGCGCGACCACCTTGAGCGCCTACGTCATCGACTACCGCTTCGACCTTTTCTCGGACTTCACCTACTTCCTGAACAACCCGGTGAACGGCGACCAGTTCGAGCAGACCGACCGGCGCCGCATCTTCGGCGCGCAGGCCGCGCGCACGCTGCCCACTCGCTTCGGCGGGCTCGACGGCGTGTTCAGCTTCGGCGCGCAATGGCGCGGCGACCGCATCGCCGAGGTGGGGCTCTACGACACGCAGGCGCGCGAGCGGCTTTCGACCGTTCGCAACGACAAGGTGGCGCAAGACCTGTTCTCGGTGTACGGCCAGCAGCTCGTGTATTTCACCGACCGGCTGCGCGGCTACGTGGGCCTGCGCGGCGACGCGCTGCGCTACCGCGTCGAGGGGCGCGAGCCGGTCTACGGCGCGCTCAACAGCGGCAAGGGCCACGATGCCATCGCGAGTCCGAAGGCCGGCCTGGCCTTCGCGCTGACGCCGCAGCACGAGTTCTACGTGAATGCGGGCGTCGGCTTCCACAGCAACGACGTGCGCGGTGCGACCATCGCCATCGACCCGGCCAGCGGCTTGCCGGCCGATCGCGTGCCGGCGCTGGTGAAAGGCCGTGGCGCCGAACTCGGCTGGCGCTTTCAACCCGACGAGAACCTCACGGCGACCGTGGCGCTCTGGCAGCTGCGGCTGGACTCGGAGCTGGTGTACGTCGGCGATGCCGGCACCACCGAGCCGGGCCGTGCCAGCAGCCGTCGCGGCATCGAGGCCACGCTGCGCTGGAAGCTCGACCGCGCCTGGCGCTTCGAGGTCGACGGCGCCTTGTCGCGTGCGCGCTTTCGTGGCTTGGCGCCCGAAGGCGAAGGCAACTACGTCGACAACGCCGTCGAAAAGGTGCTGGCGGCCGGCGTGACCTACGCCGACGGCCCGCTCACGGCATCGCTGCGCCTGCGCTACCTCGGGCCGCGTTCGCTCGACACGCTGAACAGCGTGCTCTCGCGGTCGACCACGCTGCTCAACGTGGGTGTGCGCTACGCCTTGAACCCGCATCTCACCTTGGGCCTGGACGTGTTCAACATCGCGGGCCGCAAGGGCAACGACATCGAATACGCCTATGCATCCTGCACCGCGGGCGAGGTCGCGAGCGGCGTCTGTGGCGGCGGCATCGACGGCCGGCACGTGCATCCGATGGAGCCGCGCAGCGCGCGGGTCAGTGCGCGCTGGACCTTCTGATGCCTGCGCTGACGAGCACTGCTCGAGCCGCAGCGCTTGCTTAGCTGAGATCGTTCTTAGAAACCCACTTTTCATTCGTTGGGAATCGCGGGCCGCGCTCCTACATTGATGGCTATCGCCACCACCCGTGGTGCGAGTCCGTATCAACAAGGAGTCAAGCGCGATGTCGTTGGAAGTCGAAGAAGCCGTTCTGCCCGAGGTGTTGCTGGAAGCCCATGCACAAGCCGAAGCGCAGGGTTGGGCCCATGCCGGTGGCGTGCGTCCGCAAGATGCCTGGGCGCTGGTCGAGGCGCAGCAGGCCGTGCTGGTCGACGTGCGTTCGGGCGAAGAGCGCAAGTTCGTCGGGCACGTGCCGCAGAGCCTTCACGTGCCGTGGGCCACGGGCACCGCACTGACGCGCAACCCGCGCTTCGAGCGCGAACTCGAAGCACGGCTGTCGAAGGACGGCGGCAAGCAGGCCGTGGCGCTGCTGCTGTGCCGCAGCGGCAAGCGGTCGAAGCTGGCGGCCGAGGCAGCCGCGAAGGCGGGCTTCGCGCACGTGTTCAACGTGTTCGAAGGCTTCGAGGGCGAGATCGACGATGCGCAGCACCGTGGTCGGGCCGACGGCTGGCGCTTTCACGGCCTGCCATGGGTGCAGGACTGACGTAGCGCGTCGCACCAGAAGAACACAAGAGAAGTCGAGGAGGAAGTGATGGCTCATGTCGACGTGAGCGAGGTGGTGCGCGCGCTGCGCGCGGCCCGCGACGAATGGCGCGATGCGCAGAAGCGCTCGCGCGAGCTGGGCCCACGTGAATTTCCGTCGCGTGAAGCACTGGCCGGCATCGTGGAATCGCTCAAGGGCGCGCTGTTTCCGATGCGGCTGGGCCCGCAGGACCTGCACCACGAGAACGAGGACTTCTACGTCGGCCACACGCTCGACGCAGCCCTGCAGGGCCTGCTGACGCAAGCACGGCTCGAGCTGAACTTCAGCGCGCGGCACGCGGCACCCTTGGCTGAAGCGATCGACGAGCAGGCCGCGCTGGCGGTGCGTGCCTTCGGCGCGGCGCTGCCGGGCCTGCGCCGGCTGCTCGACACCGATGTGCTCGCCGCCTACCAGGGCGACCCGGCCGCCCGCAGCGTCGACGAGGTGCTGCTGTGCTACCCGGGCGTGCTGGCGATGATTCATCACCGCCTGGCCCATCAGCTCTACACGCTCGGGCTACCGCTGCTGGCGCGCATCGTGGCCGAGCTCGCGCATTCGCAGACCGGCATCGACATCCATCCGGGCGCGACCATCGGCCCGGGCTTCTTCATCGACCACGGCACCGGCGTCGTCATCGGCGAGACGGCCGTCATCGGCCAGGGCGTGCGCGTGTACCAGGCCGTGACGCTGGGCGCCAAGCGCTTCCCCACCGACGACACCGGGCATCTGCAGAAGGGCCTGCCGCGCCACCCGGTGGTGCAGGACGACGTGGTCATCTACGCCGGCGCCACCATCCTGGGCCGCGTGACGCTGGGCAAGGGCGCGACCATCGGCGGCAACGTCTGGGTGACCGACGACGTGGCCCCCGGCGCCAGCGTGACCCAGGCCAGCCTGCAAAAGGCGCCAGGGAGGGTCGCGGCATGAAGGCCTTCGTCCAGGACTTCGGCGTGGTGGTGCGCCAGGCGCGCGAAGCGCAGGGCTGGTCGCAGGAGCGGCTGGCCGAGCGCTCCGACCTCAACCGCTCGTACGTGGGCGAGATCGAGCGCGGCGCGGCCATCGCGTCGATCGTCACCGCGCAGAAGCTGGCCCATTCGCTGGGCATCCACAGCGCTGCGCTGCTCGCCCGCTGCGAGGACCTGGAACGCCAGCGGCTGGCTCGACGCATCAACTTGGCGGCTATAGCCTGTTGAAGGCGGGGCCCCGCGCCGGGACACTGGCGCCCGTTTTGTTCTTCTGATCCACGGAGTTCCCCATGACCGCAACCGTCGGTGGCACCACCGCCCTTGGCGACAACGCCGCACGCCAGCTCGCCAACGCCACCAAGACCGTCCCCCAGCTCGACACCATCAGCCCGCGCTGGCTCACCCACCTGCTGCAATGGGTGCCGGTCGAAGCGGGCATCTACCGCCTCAACAAGGTCAAGAACCCCGAGTCCATCAAGGTCACCTGCACCGCGAAGGAAGAAGAGAACCAGCTGCCGCGCACCTTCGTCGACTACGAAGAGCATCCGCGCGAGTACTTCCTGAACGCCGTCAGCACCGTGCTGGACGTGCACACGCGCATCTCCGACCTCTACAGCAGCCCGCATGACCAGATCAAGGAACAGCTGCGCCTGACGATCGAGACCATCAAGGAGAACCAGGAGAGCGAGCTCATCAACAACCCCGACTACGGCTTGCTGGCGCAGGTCACGGAAGAGCAGCGCATTTTTCCGCTGACCGGTGCGCCCACGCCCGACGACCTCGACGAGCTGCTGACCAAGGTCTGGAAGGAGCCGGCCTTCTTCCTCACGCATCCGCTGGCCATCGCCGCCTTCGGCCGCGAGGCGACGCGCCGCGGCACGCCGCCGCCCACGGTGAGCCTGTTCGGCTCGCAGTTCATCACGTGGCGCGGTATTCCGCTGATTCCGTCGAACAAGGTGCCGGTGGCCGACGGCAAGAGCAAGATCCTGCTGCTGCGCGTAGGCGACAAGCGCCAGGGTGTGGTCGGCCTGTTCCAGCCGGGCCTGGCCGGCGAGCAGGGTCCGGGGCTGTCGGTGCGCTTCATGGGCATCAACAATCACGCCATCGCGTCGTACCTGATCTCGCTGTACTGCTCGCTCGCCGTGCTCACCGACGACGCGCTGGCGGTGCTCGACGACGTCGAGGTGGGCAGGTACCACGACTATTCGGTCCTGGATACGTACAAGTAAGAGCGAGCCGCGGTGAGCACTTCGCTTCCTCCCTCGGGTCCCGGCTTCGAGGCACCTTTCGATGCCGCCGTGCTGGCGCGCATGGCCTCGGCCATGTTCGCGGCGCTGCCCGGCAATGCGGCGCCCGGCGTGCAGGCGCCTGTGAACATCGCGCCGCCGGGCTCGCCGCTGTCGAGTCCGGCAGGCTTCGGCCCCGGCGTGCCCGGCACGCCGATTCCGCAGGGGCTGGTGCCGGGTGCCAACCTGCTGCCCGCGTCGCCGACGCCGCTGGCTTCGCTCGCGCACCGCGCGCCTTCGCTGCTGCCGCACGCCACGGCGGCGAACGGTCTGCCCGACAACGTGGTCAGCACCGTGCCGGCCTACGAGCCGCGCTTCGGCGGCGGCGTGCTCGGTGTGCCGGAAGGCAAGGCAGCGAGCGCATCGCAAGCCGCGCAGCATCCGGCCATCGGCGCATCACCGTTCTACTTTCTCGGCGACCAGCACGGCCACCCGTCGCCCGGCGGGCGCGGTGTCGAGGCTGTGCCTGTTCCGATCGACCCGCTCGACGCACTGGCGACCCAACCATTCGCGCACGCCCAGCACGCGACGCAGCCGGCACCGGGCGAACTGCCGCGCTCAGGCGCCCCGGCCGGTGCGGGCGTGCCGCAGGCCGTGCCCTCAGCCGACCCCAAGTTCTACTTCGTCGACGCCGTGGTGCTGCCCAGCGGCTACGTCACGCCGGCCAAGCCGGCACCGCACGGCAAGGCGCCGCTGGCCGGGCAAGGGCGGCACCCGGCCTTCGACGTGAACGCCGTGCGGCGCGACTTTCCGGTGCTGTCGGAGCGCGTCAACGGCCGCCAGCTGGTGTGGTTCGACAACGCGGCCACCACGCACAAGCCGCGCGCGGTGATCGATCGCATCTCGTGGTTCTACGAGCACGAGAACTCCAACATCCACCGCGCCGCGCACGAGCTGGCGGCGCGCGCCACCGACGCCTACGAAGGCGCGCGCGAGCGTGTGCGCGCCTTCATCAACGCGCCCGAAGTCGAAGAGGTGATCTTCGTGCGCGGCACCACCGAGGCCATCAACCTGGTGGCCAAGAGCTGGGGCGGGCAGCACGTGGGCGAGGGCGACGAGATCATCGTCTCGAACCTGGAGCACCACGCCAACATCGTGCCCTGGCAGCAACTCGCGTCGGCCAAGGGCGCCAAGCTGCGCGTGATTCCGGTGGACGATTCGGGCCAAGTGCTGCTCGACGAATACCAGAAGCTGCTCAACGACCGCACGAAGATCGTCGCCGTCACGCAGGTGTCGAACGCGCTGGGCACCGTGGTGCCCGTCAAGCGCATCGTCGAGCTTGCGCACCGCGCGGGCGCCAAGGCGCTGGTCGACGGCGCGCAATCGGTGTCGCACATGCGCGTGGACGTGCAGGACATCGGCGCCGACTTCTTCGTCTTCTCCGGCCACAAGGTGTTCGGCCCGACCGGCATCGGCGTGGTCTGGGGCAAGCGCGAGGTGCTCGAAGACATGCCGCCGTGGCAGGGCGGCGGCAACATGATCGCCGACGTCACATTCGAGAAGACGGTGTTCCAGCCGATCCCGAACAAGTTCGAGGCCGGCACCGGCAACATCGCCGACGCCGTGGGCCTGGGCGCGGCCATCGACTACGTCAACCGCATCGGCATCGAGAACATCGCGGCCTACGAGCATTCCTTGCTGTGCTACGGCATGGAAGCGCTGGGCAAGATCCCGGGCGTGCGGCTGATCGGCACCGCGGCCGACAAGGCCAGCGTGATGTCTTTCGTGCTCGCCGGCTACAGCACCGAAGAGGTGGGCACGGCGCTCAACGAAGAAGGCATCGCGGTGCGCACTGGCCACCATTGCGCGCAGCCCATCCTGCGGCGCTTCGGCGTCGAAACGACGGTGCGGCCTTCGCTGGCCTTCTACAACACCTTCGACGAGATCGATCGTCTCGAAGCGGTGGTGCGAAGGCTGGCCGGGCAGCGGCGTTCGGGCTGAGCGGCGCCCGGGCCGGCCCCTGGGCCGTCGCCTTAGATGCTTCGCTCATTCGGATATCGCGATTGGTTCGTTGGTGCGCGAAGCCTGCGCACCTAGAGTGCGGGCTCCATCTCAACACCCCCGTCTCTGGAGGAACTTCATGCATGTCCCGTTCCGTGGGTGGCGCGCTGCCATCGCCGCCACGCTGGTTTTCGTTGCCGCCGCGCCCGCCGCTTTCGCGCAGGTCGCCGCCGATGGCAGCGGTGCGCTGGTCACGACCGATTGGCTCGAGAAGAACCTGCGCAATCCGAAGCTGCGCGTCATCGAAGTCAGCGTGAACCCGGGCCTGTACGAGAAGGGCCACATTCCCGGCGCGGCCAACTTCTCGTGGCACAACGACCTCAACGATCGCGTGCGCCGCGACATCGTGAGCCAGGTGAACTTCGAGAAGCTGCTGTCGAGCGCCGGTGTCGCGAACGACAGCACGGTGGTGCTCTACGGCGACAACAACAACTGGTTCGCAGCCTGGGGTGCCTGGGTGTTCGACACCTACGGCGTGCAGAACGTGAAGCTGCTCGACGGCGGCCGCAAGAAGTGGGAGGCCGAGAACCGCTCGCTCGAAACGCGCGCGCCCGACATCGTGGCGACGAACTTCAAGGTGACCAAGGCCAATCCGCAGCTGCGCGCGCGCCTGACGGACGTGCTGGCGGTGGCCGAAGGCAAGTCTGACGCGAAGCTGGTCGACATCCGCTCTGCGGACGAGTTCACCGGCAAGATCTTCGCCCCGCCGGGCGCGGCCGAACTCGCGGTGCGCGCGGGCCACATCCCCGGCGCGGCCAACGTGCCATGGGGCAGGGCGGTGAACGAAGACGGCACCTTCAAGCCGGTGGCCGAACTCAAGGCGCTCTACGCAGGCGTCGGCATCGACGGCACCAAGCCCGTCATCACGTATTGCCGCATCGGCGAGCGCTCCAGCCACACGTGGTTCGCGCTGACCAAGCTGTTGGGCTACAACGTGCGCAACTACGACGGCTCATGGACCGAATACGGCAACGCGGTCGGCGTGCCGGTCAACAACCCGGCCGGGACGGTCTGGGCGTCGAAGTAAGGGTGGCGGCTTCGTTGTCGGCCGGGGTAACGCGTCGCGCTGTTCCGTGGCGCCCCGCGCTCGCCGTGCTCGTTGCGGCAGTCGTGTGGTGGGCCGTGTCCGCGCTCGGCGCGCAGCCCGGCGGCCGAGGGCCCGCCTTCGCACTCGGCCTGGGTGCGGTGCTCGGCATCGTGCTTCAGCGCTCGCGCTTCTGCTTCTACTGCCACGCACGCGACTTCATCGAACGGCGGGACGCGCGCGGCCTGCTCGCAATCGTCGTCGCGCTGGCTGTGGGCACGGTCGGCATGCACATCGTGATGGGCGGGTGGCTTCCGGTACCGCAGCCCGGGCGCCTGCCGCCCGATGCGCACATCGGCCCCGTGAGCTGGGCGCTGGTGGTGGCGGGCCTGGCCTTCGGGCTCGGCATGGTGGTGTCGGGCTCGTGCATCAGCGCGCACTGGTACCGGCTCGGCGAAGGTTCGCCGACGGCTCCCTTCGCGCTCGTGGGCAGCGCGCTCGGCTTCGTGCTGGGCTTCAACTCATGGAACTGGCTCTACATGGCGGCCATCGCTACGGCGCCGGTCGTCTGGCTTCCGCATCACCTGGGCTATGCAGGGTCGGCTGGGCTGCAGCTCCTGTTGCTGGCTGCGGCGGCGGCGCTGCTGTGGCGCCATTGGCCCGCTGCGGAGACAAGCGCGAACACCGAAAGGCCGCGGACCTTCGGCGCCGCGCTGCGCCGCCTGGTCGAAGGCCGATGGGACTACTGGCTCGGAGGACTCGCGGTCGGCATCATCGCGACCGTGGTCGTGCTGCGGCTGCGCCCGCTCGGCGTGACCGCCGCGCTCGGCAGCGGCGCGCGTGAACTCGGCAGTGCCCAGGGTTGGGTGCCGAAGCGGCTCGAAGGGCTGGACGGCTTCGGCGGTTGTGTCACGGCCGTGGCCGAGGTGCTCTGGCGAACGCCCAACGCCGTGCTGGTCATCGGGCTGGTGGCCGGGGCCTTCGCGGCGGCGTTGATCAGCGGCCAATTCAACCCACGGCTGCCGCGGGTGCGCGACGTGCTGCGCGGGCTGGGTGGAGGTCTGCTGCTCGGCTGGGGTGCAATGACGGCATTGGGCTGCACGGTCGGCACACTGTTGTCGGGCACCATGGCCGGTGCGCTGTCGGGCTGGGTGTTCGGTGCGAGCGTGCTGCTCGCGGTGTGGGCGGGTCTTCGTTTGCGGTGGGGTGGCTGAGGGCGGGGGGCGATATGGGATGACAGCGGGTCGCCGTCGATGCTGTAGCCTGCATCGATCACGACGATAAGGCCCCTCCATGATCGAACCGCTGTTCCTGACGACTGCAAGAGTCTCCACTTTCGACGGCGACCGCCTGCTGACCGGCGCCAGCGGCTTCTGGTTCGAGCGCGACGAGCGGCTGTTTCTCGCGACGAGCCGGCATGTGCTGCACGACGCGCCGAGCAATCACCGTCCCAATCGCATCGAGGTCGAGTTGCACGTCGATGCGGTCGATCTGACGCGTTACGCGGCGCTGTCGGTCTGGCTCTTCAAGGACGGCAAGAGCCAGTGGCGCCAGGGCTCGGACTCCGGCGGCGACATCGACGTGGCGGTGATCGAGATCGATCGCGCGCTGCTGCCACCGACCGCCGAGATTCGCTGCTTCACCCCCGCGCACCTGCAAAGCGAGTTGAGCCGGATCGAAGTCGGGCGCGACCTGCTGGTCGTGGGCTTTCCGCTCGGCTTCCATGACACGGTGCATCACCTGCCCGTGGTGCGTCACGCGGTGATTGCGTCGGCCTTCGGCATCCGCTTTCAGGGGCAGGGCTTCTTCCTGACCGACGCGCGCACGCACCGGGGCACCAGCGGCGCGCCCGTCGTCATGCGCGACCCGGCCGCCGGCGAGGCCGTGCCGTGGCGACTGCTCGGCGTGCACTCGTCCCGCATCGACATGAGCACGCGCGACCTGAACGTGGACGAGTCGCTGGGCCTCAACGCGGCCTGGTACGCGGCCATCTTGCTGACGCTGACCAAGGACGCCTGAAGGCCAATCCCCGGCTTCGGCCGAAAATTGTCAAAAACCATCTATGCACCATCCATATGGATGGTGTTAGGATGGCTACATGAACACGCTGCCCGCCGTCACCCGGCCACCCGCCAAGGCCGGCGACTCCGAAAAGATCACCATCAACCTGGGCTTCATCGACCTGGGCCAGATCGATCTGCTGGTCGCCGAAACCTTCTATGCCAACCGCACGGACTTCATCCGCACGGCCATCCGGAACCAGCTGGCGACCCATTCGGACGCACTCAAGCAGGCCGTGGCCCGCAAGTTGCTGGTGCTGGGGCTGCAGCACTTCGGCGCGGCCGACCTCGAAGCGACGCGGGCCGCAGGCCAGAAGCTGCAGATCCGCGTGCTGGGGCTGGCCAGCATCGGGCACGAGGTGACGCCCGAACTGGCGCTCGCCACCATCGACTCCATCACCGTCCTCGGGTCACTCCAGGCCAGCAGCGCCGTGAAGGCTGCGTTGGCCGGGCGGATTCATTGAATCTCAAGAAAGACCCACCATGAACGAAATGCTCCAACGCCTCATGACCGAGGCCACCCGCTTGACCCGCAGCGGCAAGCTGCACGAGGCGACGCAGGCGATCCAGCGTGCCCTGAAAGGCGCGCTGCCGGGCACTGTGCCCGGCGCTGAATCCGCTGCGCCGACCCGTGTCGGCCAACCGGTGACGCCGCCCGTCGCTCGGGCATCGGAGGCGGCGAACGACCCGCTCGTGCTCGATGGCCTGACCCGCGTCATCGACAGCGCCGAAACGCAGCACGACGTCGCGACCGACATCGAGACCGACATTGCGACCGCGGAAAAGCGCGTCGCCGACGCCCCCCGCGAAGCCGAGACTTTCGAGGACGAGCGCTGGATCGACGGCAGCTTCACGCACCAGGGACGAACGCTCGCCTACAAGCTCTACCTTCCGCCCGCAGCGGCCGGTGTGACGCCGGAGCCGCGGCCCATGGTCGTCATGCTGCACGGCTGCACCCAGGGGCCTGCCGACTTCGCGGCGGGCACGCAGATGAATGCGCTGGCGCGCGACCTTGGCGTGGTGGTGGTCTACCCCGAACAGACGCAGCGCGCCAACGCGCAGAAATGCTGGAACTGGTTCAAGCCGCAGCACCAGCAACGGGGCCGCGGCGAGCCGGCCGTGCTGGCAGCCCTCGCGCAGTCGATCACCGCCGAGCACCACGTGGACGCCGCGCGCGTGTTCGTGGCCGGCCTGTCCGCGGGCGGTGCCATGGCCGACATCGTCGGGCGCTGCTATCCGGACGTGTTCGCCGCAGTGGGCGTGCATTCGGGCTTGCCGAGCGGCAGTGCGACCGACCTCATGTCGGCGCTCGCCGCCATGCGCAGCGGTGCGGCTGCAGCGACCAACGCGACCGGTGCCAGCGCCATGCCGCCGACGATCGTCTTCCATGGCGACGCGGACGCGACCGTGCACGTGAGCAACGGCGCCGCGATCTTCGAAGCGGCGCGCACCAACGCGGAGGCGGCCGGGGCCAAGCCCTCGGCACGCGTCGCCGAGGGCCGGTCGAGCGGCGGGCAACGCTACACGCGCACGGTCTACACCAACGCGGCGGGTCGCAGTGCGGCCGAGTATTGGCAGCTGCACGGGGCGGGGCATGCCTGGTCGGGCGGCAGTGCGCGCGGCAGCTACACGGACCCGTCGGGCATCGATGCGAGCGCTGAAATGATGAGGTTCTTCCTGGCGCACGCCAGGGCCTGAGCGGCATCATTCGCACATCGACGGCCCAGGCCCAGGCTCCCATGGACAACCGCACGCAGATCGACCCCGCTTCCCTCTTCCGCGGATTCGCGGCCGGCCCGGCCGCCCCGTCCGAACTGCGCGACCGCATCACGCAGGCCTACCGCATCGAGGAGCCCGCCGCGGTTGCCGCGCTGCTGGCACAAGCGCCGATGGACGCCGCCGCGTCGGCCCGCACCGACGCGCTGGCCCTGCAGCTCGCGCGCCAGCTGCGCGAGCGCACCGGCGCCACAGGGCGCGCCGGTCTCGTCCAGGGCCTGCTGCAGGAATACGCGCTGTCGTCGCAGGAGGGCGTGGCGCTCATGTGCCTGGCCGAGGCCCTGCTGCGCATCCCCGATGCGGCCACCCGCGATGCGCTGATCCGCGACAAGATCTCGCGCGGCCACTGGCGCGACCATGCGGGGCACAGCCCGTCGCTCTTCGTCAATGCGGCCACCTGGGGCCTGCTGCTGACCGGCAAGCTGGTGGCGACGCACAGCGAATCGACGCTGTCGAACCTGCTCACGCGCCTCATCGCCAAGGGCGGCGAGCCGGTGATCCGCAAGGGCGTGGACATGGCGATGCGCATGATGGGCGAGCAGTTCGTCACCGGCGAAACCATCGCCGAGGCGCTGGAACACGCCCGCGACCTGGAGGCGCAGGGCTTTCGCTATTCCTACGACATGCTGGGCGAGGCCGCGATGACGGCCGAGGACGCGGACCGCTACCGCCATGCCTACGAGCAGGCGATCCATGCCATCGGCAAGGCATCGAACGGGCGGGGCGTGGTCGAGGGCCCGGGCATCTCGATCAAGCTGTCGGCCCTACATCCGCGCTACAGCCGGGCGCAGCACGGCCGCGTCATGGACGAGCTCTACCCCGTGGTGCGCAGCCTGGCGATGCTCGCGCGCCGCTACGACGTGGGCCTGAACATCGACGCCGAGGAAGCCGACCGGCTGGAGCTGTCGCTCGATCTGCTGGAGCGCCTGTGCTTCGAGCCCGCGCTGGCCGCCTGGAACGGCATCGGCTTCGTGATCCAGGCCTACCAGAAGCGCTGCCCCTTCGTGGTCGACTACCTGGTCGACCTGGCACGCCGCAGTCGCCGTCGGCTGATGGTGCGGCTGGTCAAAGGCGCCTACTGGGACAGCGAGATCAAGCGCGCCCAGGTCGATGGGCAGGACGGCTTTCCGGTCTACACGCGCAAGGTCTACACCGACGTGGCGTATCTCGCCTGCGCGCGCAAGCTGCTGGCCGCACCGGCCGAGGTGTACCCGCAGTTCGCGACGCACAACGCACACACCATGGCCGCCATCTACACGCTGGCGGACCCTGCCGGCTGGTGGCCGGGGCAGTACGAGTTCCAGTGCCTGCACGGCATGGGCGAGCCGCTGTACGAACAGGTGGTCGGTTCGGCGTCCGACGGCAAGCTGGGACGGCCCTGCCGCATCTACGCGCCGGTGGGAACGCACGAAACCCTGCTGGCCTACCTGGTGCGGCGCCTGCTGGAGAACGGGGCCAACACCTCGTTCGTCAATCGCATCGCCGACCCGTCGATTCCGCTGGCGTCGCTGGTCGAAGACCCGGTGGCCGCGGTGGCGCGCATGGCTGCCGCCGAGGGCGAGGGCGAGGGCGGAGTGGGGCGTCCGCATCCGGCCATCGCGAGCCCGGCGGCGCTCTATGCGCAGGCGCGGGCCAATTCGCTCGGGCTCGACCTGTCGAACGAACAGACCCTTCGCCAGCTCGAAGTGGCGCTCGTGCAGAGCGCCGAGGTGCAGTGGACCGCGGCGCCGTCGACGTGTTCCGCATCGGAAGCCGACGAGTCACGGTGGGCACCGGTGATCAACCCGGCCGACCACCGCGACACCGTCGGCCGCGTCCGCGCTGCCAGCGAGCAGGAGGTCGATGCCGCGCTGGCCACTGCCGGTGCGTTCGCTCCGGCCTGGGCCGCGACGCCTGCGGGCGAGCGCGCCGACGCGCTCGAACGATCGGCCGAGCTGCTGCAGGCGCGCCTGCCGCTGCTGCTGGGCCTGCTCGCGCGCGAGGCCGGCAAGACCTGCGCCAACGGCATCGCCGAGGTGCGCGAGGCGATCGACTTCCTGCGCTTCTATGCGGCGCAGGCGCGCGCCGACTTCGACGACGGCACGCTTCGGCCATTGGGCCCCGTCGTCTGCATCAGCCCCTGGAATTTTCCGCTGGCGATCTTCGTCGGGCAGATCGCCGCGGCGCTCGCCGCCGGCAATCCCGTCCTGGCCAAGCCCGCCGAGCAAACCCCCTTGATCGCGGCCGAGGCCGTGCGCCTGATGCACCAGGCCGGCGTGCCGATGGCCGCGCTGCAACTGGTGCCCGGCAAGGGCTCGGTGGTGGGCGCCCGGCTGGTGGCCGATGCGCGCGTGCAGGGCGTCATGTTCACGGGCTCGACCGAAGTGGCGCGCCATCTGCAGCAGAGCCTGGCAGGCCGGCTCGGGCCCCTGGGTGCGCCGGTGCCGCTCATCGCCGAGACAGGCGGGCAGAACGCCATGATCGTGGACTCGTCGGCGCTGCTCGAACAGGTGGTCGTCGACATCATGGCTTCGGCCTTCGACAGTGCCGGGCAGCGCTGCTCGGCGCTGCGCCTGCTGTGCGTGCAGGACGACGTGGCCGACCGCCTGCTGCACATGCTGCGCGGCGCGATGGGCGAGGCCGCGGTGGGTCGGCCGTCGTCGCTCGCCACCGATGTGGGGCCGGTGATCGATGCCGCGGCCCGCCGGACCATCGAGGACCACGTCGATGCCATGCGGGCCCGCGGCCGCTGCATCGCCCGCCTCGGTCGCAGCTCGCACGACGAACTCGAAGGCGGCACCTACGTCGTGCCGACCCTCATCGAATTGCAAGGCATCGCAGAACTGGAGCGCGAGGTCTTCGGCCCGGTGCTCCACGTGGTGCGCTACGCGCGGCCGGAACTCGACGCGCTGATGGCGCAGATCGACGGCACCGGTTATGGCCTGACGATGGGGCTGCACACGCGCATCGACGAGACGGTCGAGCAGGTGATCCGTCGCGCGCACGTGGGCAATGTCTACGTCAACCGCAACATGGTGGGCGCGGTCGTGGGCGTGCAGCCCTTCGGCGGCGAAGGGCTGTCGGGCACCGGGCCCAAGGCCGGCGGGCCGCTGTACATGTACCGCCTGCTCGCCACGCCGCCGCGGGATGTGCTGGTGCGTGCGACGGAGCGTGGCCTGCCGGGCTCGGTGGCCGAAGGCGACGCGATGCCGCTGCCGGCTGCCGTCGAAGCGCTGCTGGCGTGGCTGGCGTCGCATCGCGATCCTGCGCTGGTGCAGAGCTGCCGCGATCTCGTGGCGCTGGCCGGCACGCGGCGCGAGCGCCTGTTGGTGGGGCCCACCGGCGAAGCCAACGTCTACTCGCTGCACCCGCGCGAGTCGGCGCTGTGCCTGGCGCAGTCGGACGATGCACTGCTTTTTCAGCTGGCCGGTGCGCTCCTGGTCGGCTGCCGCGTCATCTGGCCGTCGAGTGCCGGCACGTCGGCATTGCGCGCCAGCCTTCCACTGGATGTGCAGGAGGCCATCGCGCTGGTCAACGATTGGGCGGCGCCCGGTGTGGCCTTCGACGTCGCCTTGTACGAAGGCGGCCGCGACGATCTGCTCTCCGCCGCCGCGACGCTCGCGGGGCGCGAGGGGCCGATCGTCAGCCTGCGGCGATTCGCGCGTGGCGCCGACGAGGCGCCGCCCGAAGCACCGCTCGAAGCGCTGGTTCACGAGCGCGTCGTCAGCACGAACACCGCGGCGGCCGGCGGCAACGCGAGCCTGATGACGATCGCTTGAACACGATGCGCCCGAGGCCGATGCACGCCGGTGGTACAACCGCAGCGCAGGCCTCGCCGCACCAGGGCGCCCCTGTCGCACACCCACTCACGAGCGCATGCGAATCCACGAACTGAAGCAGCGCCTGCGCGACGCCGGCGCAGGCCCGAGCCACGAGCACCGCGTCTTGCGCATCTGGTCGCACGCCCTGCCGCGCGAGAGCGGCCGTCGGCTGCCGTCGAGCTTCTTCCCGTCGTCGCTGCTGGCGGCCCTGCCGTCCATCGAGGCCGAGCTGGCAGGCCTGGCGCGCATCCAGGCAGTGCATCCTGGCGCCGATGGGTCCGAGCGCCTGCTCGTCGCCCTGGCCGATGGCCAGACCGTGGAGAGCGTGCTCTTGCCGCGCGATGCGCTGTGCGTCTCCTCGCAGGTCGGCTGCGCGGTCGGCTGCCGCTTCTGCATGACGGGCCGCGACGGCCTGCTGCGCCAGCTCGGCAGCGCCGAGATCGTGGCCCAGGTCGCGCTCGCGCGCACGCGCCGGCCGGTGCGCAAGGTCGTGTTCATGGGCATGGGCGAGCCCGCCCACAACCTCGACAACGTGATGGAAGCGATCGACCTGCTCGGCACGGTCGGCAACATCGGCCACAAGAATCTGGTGTTCTCGACCGTGGGCGATCCGCGTGCCTTCGAGCGGCTGCACCGGCAGGTCGTGAAGCCTGCACTGGCGCTGTCGCTGCACAGCACCCGGGCCGACCTGCGACAGCGCCTGCTGCCGCGCGCGCCGAACATGACGCCCGAGGACGTGGTCGCGGCCGGCGAGCGCTACGCGCGCAGCACCGGCTACCCGATCCAGTACCAGTGGACCTTGCTCGACGGCGTCAACGACGGCGACGACGAGATGGACGGCATCGTCCGCCTGCTGTCGGGCAAGTTCGGCGTGTTGAACATGATCCCCTTCAACGCGGTGGACGACACACCTTACAGGCGACCCTCGTGGGAGCGTTGCGAGCAGATCGCTCATTCGCTGCACGAGCGCGGCATCCTGACCAAGCTGCGGCAGTCGGCCGGGCAGGACGTCGACGCCGGCTGCGGCCAGCTGCGGGCGCGCGCGGCCGAAGCGCCGATGAAACTGATGAAGTTTCTTTAGAACGAACGCGCATTCGCTTATCGCGTTTGCTTCGTTGTGATGCCGCTGCACGGGCCGTACAGTGGGGACGCTTCGTAGTGAGAGTGTCTCCTCGCCGACCCGAAGCGGCGTTGAGCGGGCCCCTGGTGGCCCGCTTTTTTTCTTCACCAGAGCGGATGCACGGGCTCGAAAACCGGCCTGAACAGGTATCGCCTTGCGATCTCGGCATAGCCGCGATAGTAGAAGTGGCCGTTGGCGTCGAGCACCGCGGCGCGGTGGCGCCGGAAGTGAAAAGGGATCTCGTACCAGGGCATCGTAGGCGCCCGGTGGTGCACGTGGTGCAGGTTGTTGTAGAGGTACAGCAGGCCGAAGAGCAGGTTCGACTCGACGATCGCCACGCGCCCGTGCGGCGTGTCGCTCCAGCGGTGCTCGGTGAAGGAGCGCAGCGCGCCCAGCATCATGGCCGGGTACACGAAGCACAGCACGTAGGTGCCCAGGCCCATGCCGCAGACCTGCGTCACGAAGAAGAGCACCGGCGCCACGCCGAGCGCATGCAGCAGCCACATGCGGACATGCGAGAAGTCGCGCGCCTGCAGCCGGGCCGCCTCGCTGCGCGCCAGGTCGATCAGGCACAGCCAGGGCCCCACGAGCAGGCGGAAGGCCAGCGTCTGGTTGGCGCCGTAGATCCATCGGCGCAGCGTGCCGTAGTCCTGCCAGTCCTCCGCGGCGTGGTAGACGCTTTCGGTGTCCTTCTCCGGGTGCGTCAGGTGGAAGTTGACGTGGTGGGCGCTGTGGCTGCGGTGATAGAGCGCGTAGGGCAGCCAGAGGTTGAGCGGGGCCCAGACCAGCCCTGCGCGCAGCCCGCGCGTCAGGTGGCGCATGGCATGGATGCTCTCGTGCTGCAGCGACGAATGGATCTGCACCAGGCTGCCGCCGAGCAGGAACAGCAGCCATCCGGGCAGCGAACGGTGCCACCACAGCAGCGAGGCCCACGCGGCGTAGAGCGCCGTGGCCAGCACGAGCGTGGGCAGCTCGTAGTGGCGCCACCAGACGGCGCGCGTCGGGCGAAAGGCGAAAGGGCGGACGGTGCTCGTCATGGCGGTGGACCGCCGTGATCTTAGGAAGCGCCGTGCCGCCTGCATGCGCCCATTGCGCATGTGGACATGCGAAATGCTTCTATGACGCGGTGGCCGGTCTGGCTTTAGAGTCGCAGCTTTCCAACTGTCTTCGGCCTTTGAGCGCGCAGCGAATCACCCCCCTCGACCTGCAGGCGCTGCTGCTCGGCAACGCGGAGCTGGCGCTGCTCGACGTTCGCGAGGCGCGCTGGTTCTGCGAGGCGCACCTCAACCTCGCCCGGCTCGCGTCCCTTTCATCGCTCGAACTGCAGGTGGGCGCCTTCGTGCCGCGCCGCAGCACGCCCGTCGTGCTGGTCGACGAGTCCGATGACGAAGACGGCCCGGCCGGGTGCGCCACCGGGTTGCTTGCCCGGCTCGGCTATACCCGGGTGCGGCGTCTCGCCGGCGGGCTTCGCGCGTGGCGCCAAGAAGGCCTGCCGGTCATCGACGGTTACGCCACCCTGGTCAAGGCCTTCGGCGACCTGGCGCGACAGCACTACCGCACGCCCACCCTGCCGCTGGCCGAGTTCGACGCGCGCCGTCGCGCAGGCCGGCCCATCACGCTGATCGATGCGCGTCCGCGCGAGGAATACGCCTTTCTCTCGATCGCAGGCGCCCGCAACTACCCGGGCACCGAGCTTGCGCTGCGCGCACTGCCGGCCAATGCCCAAGACAACGACCACCTGTGGGCCGTCAACTGCTTCAGCCGCACGCGCGGCATCCTCGGCGCGACCACGCTGCGCCTGCTGGGCGGCGCGAATGCGGTGTTCCTGGAAGACGGCGTGATGGCCTGGGGCCTGCGCGGTGGGGCGGTGGTGCAGAACGCCGACGCGGTCGACGACATCCCCGCCGAATCACCCGAGGTGCTGCGCGCGCTGGCCGATCGCACCATCTCGCGCCATGCCTTGTCCGTCATCGACGCCGAAGGTCTCGCGCGCTTCGCATCGGACGCGGACCGCTCGCTCTACGTCTTCGACCTCCGGCCAGTGCCGTCGCAGGCCCTGCCGGCAGGCGTTCGCCGCGTGGCCGGCGGCCAGTTGTTCATGCATTTCGAGAACCTCGTGGGCACGCGCAACGCGCGCATCGTGCTGATCGACGAGCCGCATCGGCTGCGGGCCGCGGTCACGGCCTTCTGGCTCGGCCAGTTGAATCAGGCCGAGATCCACGTGCTTGCCGGCGAGTGCCCGTCCGCGCTGTCGCTGCCGCTCCAGCCGCAGCCCGTGGACGACGCGCCGCCGGGCAGATGCTGGCGCCGCTGCTCGGCTCGGGCCGCAGCGTGGTGTTCAGCTCGCCCGACGGTGCAGCCGCGCGGCTCGTCGCCCGCGATGCGGCGAGGCGCTGGCCGTCGTCGGCCTTCGGCTGGTTGCAAGGCGGCACCGCGGCATGGTCTGCGCTGGGCCGCCCGGTCGAGGCGGCTTTCACCCCGCACCAACTGCTGACGCCCTTCGACGACGACTGGGGCTCGGTCATGCGCGTCTTCGGCCCGCGCCGTGATGCCGTCTGGGCCGACTACCTCGCCTGGGAGCGCGGGCTTGCGCAGCGCGTGGTGGCCGACCCGGCGGTGCGCTTTCGCTTTTTCGACGAGCGGCCTCAGTGCAAGAAGGGCACCTGCGGCCCGCGAACGGACCGCTAGCGCCCGGCCCTCGCTTACTGCAGGAAGCTCGGCTTGGCGTAGCCCTGGAAGCGGGTGTCGACGACCGCCTTGTACTCGTTCGAACGGTAGGCGTCGCTGAGGTCCTTGGCCCACGGTGCGTCCTTGTCCGCACGCTTCACGGCCACGACGTTCAGGTAGTGGTCGGGCGTTTTCTCAAGCGCCACGGCCTCGGTCAGCTTGAGGCCCGACGAGATCGCGAAGTTGCCGTTGACGATCGCATACTCGGTGTCGCCCAGCGACCGCGGCAGCTGTGCCGCCTCGAGCGGAATGAACTTGAGCTTGTGCGGGTTCTCGGCGATGTCCTTTTCCGACGCGCGGATCGGATCGATGCCGCCCTTGAGCGTGAGCAGCTTGTTCTGCTCGAGCAGCACCAGCGCACGCGCCAGGTTGCTGGGGTCGTTCGGCAGCGTGACGCGGTCGCCTTCCTTCACGTCGGCAAGCGATTTCCGATTGGTCGAGTACACGCCCAGCGGCGCGATCGGGCCTTGCACCAGCTCGACCAGGTCGAGCTTCTGGTCGGCCGAGAACTTCTTCAGGTACACCGTGTGCTGGAAGAAGTTGGCGTCGAGCGAGCCCTGGGCCAAGGCCAGGTTGGGCTGCACGTAGTCGTTGAACTCGACGAGCTTCACCTTGTAGCCCTTTTTCTCGAGGATCGGCACGATGCCGAGCTTGAGCTGGTCGATGTTGGAGCCGGCGGTGCCGCCGATCACCAGGTCCTTCTTGGCGGCGGCTTGGGCCTGCGCGTCGAGCGTCAGGGTGCCCAGCGACAAGGCGGTGACGGAGAGGGCGACGAAGGTCCGGCGCAGAAGCATTGCTTTGGTCATGAGATCGAAGGGGAAGGAAAAAAGACGATGGATCAACGTTTGTCGAGTCGGCGCGCAGCCGTGTTGCCGACGAACTGGAGGATCTGCACCAGCACCACGAGCAGCGCCACAGTCAGCACCATCACGTCCGTCTGGAAGCGGTAGTAGCCGTAGCGGATGGCCAGGTCGCCGATGCCGCCGCCGCCCACCACACCGGCGATCGCCGAGTACGACAGGAAGCTCACGGCCAGCACGGTCAGCGCCAGCACCAGGCCCGAGCGCGCCTCGACCACCAGCACGCGCCACACGATCTGCAGCTCGCTCGCGCCCATCGCGTGCGCGGCTTCGATCACGCCGCGTGGCACCTCGCGCAGGCACTGGTCGACCAGCCGCGCGAAGTAGGGAATGGCCGCGAACGACAGCGGCACCGCGGCCGCCAGCGGACCGATCGACGTGCCCGCGATGATGCGTGTGAAGGGCACCAGCGCGACGAGCAGGATGATGAAAGGGAAGGAGCGAACGGTGTTGACCAGCCAGTTCAAGACGAGGAACACCGGCCGGTTGTCGAGCGACTGGCCGGGCCCCAGCAGGAACAGCAGCACGCCCAGCGGGCCGCCGATGAGCACCGCGGCCGACAGGCCGATGGCCAGCATCAGAAAGGTCTGGCCGGTGGCGACCCACAGCTCGGGCACGATGGCGGCGATGTTCTCAGGCATACGACAGCCCTCCGGTCGCATGCTGGCGCGCAGGTGGTGGTGGCGCTTCGCGCTCGCGCCGTCGCACCAGCGCATCGATCTCGCGGCCCAGCACGGTCGCGCGCTCGGCGGTCGGTGCAGCGTCGATGGCGAACTGCTCGACCAGGCAGCCCTGTTCGAGGATGGCGACCTGCCGGCACAGCAGTTCGACCACCGAGAGTTCATGCGTGACGATCACGATCGTGACGCCGATCTTCTGGTTGATGGCGCGCAGCGTCTCCAGCAGCGCGCGCGTGGTCTCGCTGTCGAGCGCTGATGTGGGCTCGTCGCACAGCAGCACCTGCGGTCGCGGCGCGAGCGCGCGCGCGATGGCCACGCGCTGCTTCTGGCCGCCCGAAAGCTGCGCAGGGTAGCTGTCGATCTTCTCGGCCAACCCGACCAAGTCGAGGCATTCGCGCACGCGCGCATCGATCTCGGCGCGCGAATGGCGGCCGTGGATGCGCAGCGGAAAGGCCACGTTGTCGAACACCGTGGCGTTCTGCAGCAGGTTGAACTGCTGGAAGATCATCCCGATGTTCTGCCGTCGGTCGCGCAGCTCGCGGCGCGAGAGCGTCGTCAGATCATGCCCGCCGACGAACACCGCACCCGCATCGGGCCGCTCCAGCAGATTGATGAGGCGAAGCAGTGTCGACTTGCCGGCGCCGCTCTTGCCGACCAGGCCGAAGACCTCGCCTTCGGCGATCTCGAGCGAGAGCGATTGCACGGCGTCGAAGCGCTCGCCGTTGGGCAGCGCGAAAGATTTCTGCACGGATTCGAGCCGGATCAGGGGCCGTCTCGTTCCCGCATGGGTGGGAATGCTGGACATCGCGCTTTCAAAAAGCTGGCGAGTATGGCGGGCCCCACGTCGAATGAGAACGAACGAAAAGCGGATTGCTTATGCGCACGCGGCCTAAGCGAGAAACGGATATCGACATGCGGCTTCTTTCGTTCCCCAGCGCTGCCCGTGATGGCAGATTCGTGCCTCTTTCGCAACCGCAGACTTCGACATGCCTTCTACGTTCCGCCGCCGCGCCGCCCTCGGTGCCATCGCCACTCTCACCGCCCTGGCTATCTTCCCCACCGCCCACGCGCAGGACAAGAACACCGTCAAAGTCGGCGTCTCCGTCGGCAATGCCGAGCAGGTCTTCGAGGTGGTCAAGAAGGTCGCCGCGCGCGACGGCCTCAAGATCGACGTGGTGGTCTTCAACGACTACCAACTGCCCAACGCCGCACTCGCGGCCGGCGACCTGGACGCCAACGCCTTCCAGCACCAGCCCTTTCTCGACAACCAGAACAAGGCACGCGGCTTCGACATCGTGCCGGTCGGCCTGACCATCACCGCGCCGCTGGGCTTCTACTCGCGCAAGATCAAGTCCATCGACGCGCTGCCCGACGGCGCGTCGGTCGGCATCCAGAACGACCCGTCGAACGGCAACCGCGCCTTGCTGCTGCTGCAAACGGCCGGCCTCATCACACTGAAGCCCGAGGCCGTGAAGAACAACAACGCGACGCCGCTCGACGTGGTGACGAACCCGAAGAAGCTCAAGCTCGTGCCGCTCGACGCCGCGCAGTTGCCGCGCTCGCTCGACGACCTGGCCATTGCCGCCATCAACAACGACTACGCGGAAAAAGCCGGTCTGTCGCTGGCCAAAGACGCGGTGATCAAGGAATCCCCGCAAAGCCCCTATGCCAACCTGATTGCCGTGCGCCGCGCCGACAAGGACAAGCCCTGGGCCAAGCGGCTGGTGGCGGCGTATCAGTCGCCGGAGGTGAAGGCGTTCATTCAGACGCAGTTCAAGGGGTCGTTGGTGCCGGCGTTCTAGGCGTCCTTGCAAGCGCGTTGCAAGAATGCTTCAGGCGCGTTGATCTGATTCAGGGCCGATTCGCTCCGCAGGCAGGCCAAGCCATCTTCATGGCCCAGAGGTGGCTTCTCGGAGAACGGCTTCAATTCGTACTTCTCGCGCGAGAAGAAGCATGGTCGCACCGTAGATCGGTTCTATTACCAGCAGCCTCAAGATGCCCGAGCGGATCAAGTCGAGTTTCGCCTTCAAGGGCTTCCAAACCAGATCGGCTGGGGAGGGCGACTTGCCTCGCATCAAGAAGAACAATCGATCGGCAACCTCGGACTCGTTGGCCCGAAGATTCTCCGCGTCAAAGCAGCGAACTTCCTGAATGATGTTCGAGAGCCTCAACTCATCAGCCAAAAAATCCTCAACTCCCACAGCAGCGATTTTCTTTTGCGCCTTGTCCCAGGCGCAAGTCAGGGCGATCTCGACTGTTCTGCCTTGTGCTGAAACGTGAATCGAATCGACCGTTGATTCGACGAGCACTTCCAAGTCTGTCATTTGCCTTCTCCTCGCGGCCAAGGGGAATAGTCACGTCCGGGATGCTCTCTGACCCCACCATCCCAGTCGTGAACATGCGGACGCTCGTATCCCTGATGGGCTTTGTCGTAGTCTCGGACGGGTCTGCCGTCCGCTCCGTATTCTCGCGTGCGGTGATTGCCTTCGATGATGGAGCCTGGGTCGGCTCGGTTGCCCGATGGAATTCGACCCGTCGTAGACCAGCGTGCTGGACTTGCCGTCGGCATAGGTGATGCGGGTGGG
>NZ_LYVO01000086.1 GCF_001984055.1 Variovorax sp. KK3 | reverse complement strand
GTGCATGACAATCCGCGCCGTGCCTTCCAAGACTCCACCCGCCGTCGCCGCGACGCCCACGCACTACGAGAACTTCCCGGTCGCTTCATGGCTCTGCCCGCCGCGATTGCGCCCGCCCATCGCGGCGATCTACGCGTTCGCGCGCACCGCCGACGACATTGCCGACGAAGGCGACGCGACCCCGCAGCAACGCCTCGACGACCTCCGTGCCTATCGCGCCGATCTCGCCGCGGCGGCCCGCGGCGCGCCGTCTTCGGAACGCTGGCCCGACGTCTTCGGCCCGCTTGCCCGATCGATGCGCGACTTCGCGCTGCCCGAGCAACTGCTGGCCGACCTGCTGTCGGCCTTCATGCAAGACATCGAGAAGACGCGCGATGCCGCCGGCTATGCCGACCGCGCCGAGTTACTGGACTATTGCAGTCGCTCGGCCAACCCTGTGGGCCGGCTGCTCCTGCACCTGTACGGCGTCGGCGACGCGACATCGCTGGCTCACAGCGACGCCATCTGCAGCGCGCTGCAGCTCATCAACTTCTGGCAGGACCTCGGCGTCGATCTGCCCCGCGGCCGCCTCTACATCCCCGCGGCCGACCTCGCCTCGCACGGCCTGTCGAACGATGCGCTTCGTGCCTTCATGCCGCTGGCGCCGGCCGCGCCTCCGCCGACGGCGATCGCTCTGGTCGCCGACCTGGTCGCCAGTGCCCGCCGCCTGATGAACGAAGGCGCCCCGCTCGTGCACCGTCTTCCCGGCCGTGCGGGCTGGGAGTTGCGCCTCGTCGTGCAAGGCGGGCTGCGTATCCTCGACAAGATCGAAACGCTGGGTTTCGACAGCTGGTCGCGCCGCCCCACCGTCGGCAAGGCCGATGCCCCCGTGCTGGCCTGGCGGGCCCTTCGAATGCGGTCACAATCGCCCGCGATGACGAGTTCTCCCCGATGACACCCGAGCAGTACGTCCAGGACAAGGCGGCCGCCTCGGGCAGCAGCTTCTACTACGCTTTTCTCTTTCTTCCCAAGCCACGCCGCGCCGCGATCACGGCCTTCTATGCCTTCTGCCGCGAAGTCGACGACGTGGTCGACGAGGTCAGCGACCCCGGCGTCGCAGCCACCAAGCTGGCCTGGTGGCGCAACGAGGTGCAGCAAGCCTTCGCCGGCCGTCCCCAGCATCCGGTGATGCAGGCGCTGATGCCGCATGCCGCCACCTACGGCATCGAGGCGCGCCAGTTGCACGAGGTGATCGAAGGCTGCCAGATGGACCTGGAGCAGACCCGCTACCTCGACTTCGCCGGCCTCAAGCGCTACTGCCACCTGGTGGCCGGCGTCGTAGGCGAAGGCGCGGCGCGCATCTTCGGCCAGACCGAGGCGCAGACCACCACCTACGCCCACAAGCTAGGCCTCGCGCTACAGCTCACCAACATCATTCGCGACGTCGGTGAAGACGCGCTGCGCGGGCGCATCTACCTGCCGGTCAACGAGTTGCAGCAGTTCGAGGTCAAGGCGCACGAGATCCTCAACCGCGTGCATTCCGAGCGCTTCGTCGCCCTCATGAAGTTCCAGGCCGAGCGTGCCCAGGCCGCCTACGACGAGGCCCTGTCGCTGCTGCCCGCAGCCGACCGCCGTGCGCAGAAGCCGGGCCTGATGATGGCCAGCATCTACCGCACCCTGCTGCGCGAGATCGAGCGCGACGACTTTCAGGTGCTGCGCCAGCGCGTGAGCCTGACTCCATTGCGCAAACTCTGGCTGGCCTGGCGCGTTCAAGCCCTCGGCAGGCTGTGAAGCGCGTCGCGGTCATCGGCGCCGGCTGGGCTGGCCTGGCCTGCGCCATCGAGACCTGCCGAACCGGCCACGCGGTGACCGTCTTCGAAGCCGCCCGCACCCTCGGCGGCCGCGCCCGCGCCCTGCCCGCACGCATGCCCGACGGCACGCCCGTGCAGCTCGACAACGGCCAGCACATCCTGATCGGCGCCTACAGCGCCACGCTGGGCCTGATGCGCGATCTGGGCATCGATCCCGAAGGGGTGCTGCATCGAATGCCGCTGCAGTTGCGCTTTGCCGACGGCGACGGCCTGCAGGTGCCGGCCGGCTGGCCGCCGCCGCTGGACCTGCTGCGCGGCATCGTCGGCGCACGCGGCTGGTCGCTGCGCGACAAGGCTTCGCTTCTGGCGACGGCGTTGAAATGGCGCGCGGCCGGTTTCCGATGCGACCCGAGCGCCACCGTCGACCGGCTCTGCGCATCGCTGACGCCGCGCGTGCGCCGCGAGCTGATCGAGCCGCTGTGCGTCTCCGCGCTGAACACACCGGTCGACCGCGCCAGCGGCCAGGTCTTCCTGCGCGTGTTGCATGACGCGCTCTTCACCGAGCGCGGCGGTGCCGATCTACTGCTGCCCCGGGTCGACCTGGGCGCGCTGCTGCCCGACGCCGCCGGCCGCTGGCTCGAACGGCATGGCGCCCACGTATCGATGGGTGCGCGCGTGCAGGCCCTGGCCTGCGATGCGTCCGGCTGGCACGTCGACGGGCAAGCCTTCGATCGCGTGGTGCTCGCCTGCCCGCCGTGGGAGGCCGCGCGGCTCGCCGCCACGGCCGGGCTGCGTGAAACCGCCGACTGGGCGAGACAGGCGCAAGCACTGCAGCACGAGGCCATCGCCACGATCTACGTGACCGGCGGCACGCTGCTGCCCGCGCCCGTGCTCGCGCTTCGCGCGGCACCTGGCGCGCCGGCGCAATTCGTGTTCGACCGTGGCCAGCTCGGCGGCCCCTCCGGCTTGCTGGCCTTCGTCGTCAGCGCCAGCGCCGAAGAACGAGAGCTGCTCGAACAGCAGGTGCTGGCCCAGGCCCGCGCGCAGCTAGGACAAACCACGTTGGCCGCGTTGCTGACCGTCGTCGAGAAACGCGCCACCTTCGCCTGCACGCCGGCACTGGAGCGACCCTCCGCACAGATCGCTCCAGGCCTGCTGGGTTGCGGCGACTATGTCGACGGCCCCTATCCCGCCACCATCGAAGGCGCGGTGCGCAGCGGGCTGGCCGCGGGCCGTTAAAGCGGCGCACTGACGGACCCGGAGCACTCGCGAAGCACCCCGAGGGGTGCGCGCACAAGCGATCAGGCAACGTCGAGCGCCGCGCACAGCGCATGCAGGTCGGGCACGATCAAGTGCGGCCGCGCGCCGTGCTCCCAGGGCCGCTCGTCGCGCACCAGCCAGGCCGCCTGCATGCCGGCGCCCAAGGCGCCGACCACGTCGAGCGCCGCGTCGTCGCCGACGTGCAGCACGTCCCCGGCCGCGACGCCCAACGACGCCGCAGCGGCGCGGAAGATAGCAGGATGCGGCTTGCCGCTGCCGAACTCGCGCGCGCTGAAGGCAGCGCGAAACCAGCGGCCCACGCCGGTCTGCTCCACGCTGGCGTTGCCGTTCGACACGGCCACCAGCGGATAGCGCTCGCTGAGCCATTGCAGCGCGGGCAAGGCATCGTCGTAGAGGGTCACGCGCTGCCGCTCGGCAAAAAAGACCTCAAAAGCCGGGTCGGCCAACGCCGGGTCTTCGCCCGCGCGCCGCAGCGCCGTGCGGATGGATTCGCGGCGCAGCGCGCTCAGGTCGTGCGCCAGGTCCGAGCGCTCTTTCTCGGTGGCCTCGCGCAGTTCGCGTAGCACGCCGGGCGTGATCAACAGGTCTGCCGTCTTGGGCGCCTCGCGCACCAGCCATTCGTGCAGCACGCGCTCGGCGCGTTCGATGGTGGGCCAGATCGGCCAGAGCGTGTCGTCGAGATCGAGCGAAATCGCGGCGATGCGCTTCACGTCGAGCGCATGGATGTCGGGGGTCGCGGGGGCCATGGCCGAGAATAGCGCATGCCTTTCGTCTCCCCCGCTCCCGCTGCCGCAGACGACCGGGAGCGCGTCGCCGTGCTCTGGTGCAACCTCGGCTCGCCCGACGAACCGACCGCCGCCGCCGTGCGGCCGTACCTGGCGGACTTTCTCGGCGACCCGCGGGTGGTCGAGATTCCCAAAGCGCTGTGGGCGCTGATCCTGCACGGCATCATCCTGCGCACGCGTCCCGCGAAGTCGGCCGCCAAGTACGCCAGCATCTGGATGCCCGAAGGCTCCCCGCTCAAGGTGTGGACGCGCAAGCAGGCAACGCTGCTGGCCGGCTGGCTCGGCGAGCGCGGCCACCGGGTATCGGTGCGCGACGCGATGCGCTACGGCCAGCCCGCGATCGCGGCGCAACTCGATGCGCTATTGGCCGAGGGCGTGACCCGTGTCCTGGTGTTGCAGGCTTACCCGCAGTACTCCGGCACCACCACCGCCAGCGTGATCGATGCGGTCAATGCCTGGAGCGCCCGGCAACGCCGCGTGCCCGAATTCCGCTTCGTCAACGACTACCACGGCGACCCGCTCTACATCGAAGCGCTGGCCCGCAGCGTCGAAGCCCACTGGAAGCACGAAGGCCGGGCCGACCGGCTGCTGATGAGCTTCCACGGCATCCCCGAACGCAACATCCGCCTCGGCGACCCTTACCAGTCGCAGTGCCTCGCGACTGCGAAGCTGCTGGCCGCGCGGCTGAAGCTGGAAGAAACGCAGTACCTCGTCACCTTCCAGTCGCGCTTCGGCCGCGCGACATGGCTGGAGCCGTACACCGAGCCCACGCTGCGTGCGCTGGGCGGGTCCGGCGTGGCGCGCGTCGACGTGCTGTGCCCGGGCTTTCCGGCCGACTGCCTCGAAACGCTCGAAGAGATCGCGATGGAGGGCCGCGACGCCTTCCTGCAATCGGGCGGCAAGGACTTCCGCTACATCCCTTGCCTCAACGACAGCCCGGCATGGATCGACGCGCTGTGCGCGCTGGCCGAGCGTCATCTGGCGGGCTGGCCGACGCGCGACGGGGCGGCTTCTACCGCGCCGGCCAACGTTCAGAGCACTCAGAACCGGCCGAGATAGTCCAGCTTGCCCACCGGCACACCGCGGTGCCGCAGCACGTCGTAAGCGGTGGTCACGTGGAAGAAGAAGTTCGGCAGCGCGAACTGCAGCAGATAGCGCTCGGCCGTGAACTCGGTCTGGCTGTCGCGCACCTTGAGCACGACGGGGCGGTGCTCGGCACCGTCGACCTGCGTGCGCTCGATGCCGTTCAGGAAATCCACCGTCTTCGCGATGCGCGCCTGCAGGTCTTCGTAGCGTGTCTCGTTGTCCTCGAAACTGGGCGCCGTGATGCCGGCCAGCCGCGCTGCGCCGAGCTTGGACGCGTCGCTGGCGCGCTGCACCTGGCCCGCCAGCGTGAGCATGTCAGGCGCGAGCCGGGCTTCGACCAGCGTGTCCGCCTCGATGCCGCTGGCCTGGGCATGCGCCAGCCCCTTGTCGAGCACGTGAGAAAGCTGGCCCAGTCCGCGCAGAAAGACGGGAACCGAGATGTCGTAGAAGGAAAGCGCCATGAACGTTGTCTCCGGGTTGATGGCGCCGGATTGTGGCGGGACTCGGTGCTACGTGCCGGCCGCGCGTACAAAGGCCTCGATGGGCGCCAGGTGGGCAGGCACGTTCAACGCCGGCGCGTGGCCGCATCCCGGCACTTCGATGATCTGAAGCCGCCCGGCCGCGCCGGGGCCGCGGCCGCGCATCTCGACCAGCGTCTCGGGCAGCACCAGGTCGGACTCCACACCGCGCAGGCACAGCACCGGCGCCTCGATGGCGTCGTAGTGCATCCACAGCAGGTAGTCGTCGGGGTGCGCGATGAACTGGCGCACCATCGCCGGGTCGTAGTGCGGCGTCAGGCGCCCATCAGGCAGGCGGCGCGTGGATGTCTCGGTCAGGCGGCGCCACTGCGCGTCGCTGAGCCAGCCGTAAGGCTTGTAGACGGTGCGGAAGAAGGCTTCGAGTTCGGCCACCGTGTCGAAGGCCGGCGGATTGCCGGCATACGAACGGATGCGCTCCACGGCGGCATCGGCAATGCACGGCGCGTTGTCGTTGAGCACCAGGCTCGCGATTCGCGACTTCATGCGCGGCTCCACCAGGCCGCCGGCGCACACCATGCCGATCGCGCCGCCCATCGAGGTGCCGACCCAGTGCACGCGTTCGAGGCCGAGCGCGTCGCACAGGCCGGCCGCCAGCCGCGCATAGAAGGCGAGCTGGTATTCCTCGTCCGGCACCGGGCTCCACTGGCTCAGGCCGCGGCCGATGGTGTCGGGGCAGACCACGCGGAAGCCGCGTTCGGCGAAGTGCGCTGCCAGTTCGTCCATGTCGCGGCAGGTGCGCGCCAGACCGTGCCAAGCGATCACCACGGGCGCACCGGGCGCAGCGGGCGTCCCCCAGTCCAGCCAGTGGATCTCGCGCCCGGCGATCTGGAGGTAGTTCGAAGTCGGTGCGTTCATTGGAGGGCCCTGGCGCGCAGACGGCCGACGATGCCGGTCGGGAAGTAGTAGACCGAGAGCACGAACAACAGCCCGAGCCACAGCAGCCAGCGATCGGGCGACAGCAGCGCCGCCAGCCACGGCAGCCCGCTCACGGCTTCGTTGCCCAGCCGCAGCAAGTCCTGCAGGTAGCTCTGCGCCACCACGAACAGCGCCGCGCCGATGGCCGCGCCGTAGATGGTGCCCATGCCGCCGATGACGACGATCAGCAGCACGTCGATCATGATCTCGAAGGACAGCGAGGTGTCCGGCCCGTTGTAGCGCAGCCAGATCGCCAGCATCGCGCCCGCCAGCGTCGCGAAGAGCGCCGACAGCACCGAGGCCGTGGTGCGGTAGACGACCACGCGGTAGCCGATGGCCTCGGCACGGAACTCGTTCTCGCGAATCGCCTGCAGCACGCGGCCGAAGGGCGAGTTGACGATGCGCAGCAGCGCCAGCACCAGCACCACCGCGGCGACGAACAGCAGGTAGTAGCAGAGCAGCCGGCCGTCGAGCGATACGCCCAGAAAGGGCTCTTCCGCGAACTCGAAGCTCGGCGAGATCAGCTCCGGCAGCTTGAAGGTCAGCCCGTCCTCGCCGCCCGTGAAGTCCGACAGCTGCGAGGCCAGCGTCTGGAAGGCCGCGGCCACCGCCAGCGTGATCATCGCGAAGAAGATGGCCCGCACGCGCAGCGAGAAGAGCCCGATCGCCAGCGACAGCAGCAACGACACCACCAGTGCCGCACCCAAGCCCAGCAGCACGGCGCCCCAGCCCGGCCCGAGCCGCGTGGCGGATATGGCGATGCCGTAGGCGCCGATGCCGAAGAACATCGTGTGGGCGAAGCTCACGATGCCCGTGTAGCCCAGCAGCAGGTCGAAGCTCGCCACCAGCACGATGAACACCAGCACCTTGGCAGCCACACTCAATGCCTTGACGCCCGGGAAGATGAAAGGCGCGAAGGCCAGTGCCAGCAGCAGGCCGGCCAGCAGCACCGCCAGCACGCGGCTGCGCGGCAGGTCGTTGGAAAGGATTCGATTCAGCATGCGCCCGCCCTCACCGGCTGCCCGCCACGGGGTACACGCCCTGCGGGCGCCACAGCAGCACGGCCACCATCAGCGCGATGCTCGCGAACTGCGTGGCCACCGGCAGCAGGAACCCGGTGTAGTTGGTCATCAGGCCCACCAGCAGCGCGCCGATCAGCGCACCGGTGGTGGAGCCCAGGCCGCCGATGATGATCACGATGAAGATCAGCACGTTGACCTGTGCGCCCATCTGCGGAATGAGGTTCTGCTGGAACAGCCCCCACATCACGCCGCCCAGGCCGGCCAGCGCGCTGCCCACCACGAACACGCCGACGAAGAGCCGACCGATGCGGTAGCCCAGCGACTCGACCATCTCCCGGTCTTGCACGCCGGCGCGGATCAGGAGGCCGATCTTGGTACGGCCCAGCGTCCAGGCCAGCAGGCCGAAGACGAAGATGCCCACGGCCACCGCGAGCAGCCGGTACTTGCTGATGGCCGCGTCGCCCACCAGCAGCGAGCCGCGCAGGCCCTCCGGCAGCGACAGCGGCAGTTGGCCCGGGCCCCAGATGACCTTGATCAGCTCTTCGCCGATGATCATCCCGCCCATGGTGATGAGGATCTGCTTCAGATGCTGGCCATACACCGGCCGCACGATGAAGCGCTCGAAAGCCAGCCCGATCGCACCGGCCACGAGCATCGCCACCAGCATCGCCGGGAACACGGCCGCGAGGTTGAGCCAGATCGATTGCGAGCCGGTCCAGTCGCCCATCATGCCGAGCACCGTGCTCGCCACGAAGGCGCCCAGCGCGATGAACACACCGTGGCCGAAGTTGAGCACGTCCATCAGGCCGAAGACCAGTGTCAGGCCCGACGCGATGATGAAGATGATCATGCCCATCGCGAGGCCGGCGACGGTGAGCGTGAGCCAGGTGGAGAAGGAGCCGGTGAGCGGTAGCGCGACCAGCGCGAGCACCGGAACCAGCGCCATCGGCTTCCAGTCGAGTTCGAGTGTTTTCATGGGCTCTGCTCCCTCACAAGGCCAACCCCAGCAGCGACTGCTGCAATTCCTCGTCCGCCGAGAACTCCGCCATGCGCCCGCTGTGCACCACGCGGCCGTTGTCCATCACGGCCACCGAATCGCCGAGGCGTTGCGCGAAGTGGATGTTCTGTTCCACTAGAAGAATCGTCACGCCGCTCTTCTTCAGCTGGTCGAACGCGTCGATCATGTTGTTGATGATCGCGGGCGCGAGGCCCTTGCTGGGCTCGTCCACGATCAGCAGTTCGCGCGGCTCGACGATGGCCCGTGACACCGCCAGCATCTGCTTCTGGCCGCCCGAGAGCTTGCCGGCCGGATGGTTCCAGAACTTCTCGACCGCCGGGAAGAGCCCGAAGATCCATTGGAGGCGCGACTCGTCCATCTGTTCGGCCGTCTTCGCGCCGCGCGCGGCCAGCAGCATGTTCTCTTTCACCGTGAGGTCGGAGAAGATCCCCATGTTCTCGGGCACGTAGGCAATGCCGAGTTCGGCGATCTGCGGGGTGTGCAGCGCCGTGATGTCCTTGTCGCCGAAGCGCACGCGGCCCTGCGATGCATGCCACAGGCCCATGATGGTTCGCAGCGTGGTGGTCTTGCCTGCGCCGTTGCGGCCCAGCAGCATGGTGAGCTGCCCCTTCGGCACCACGAGATCCACCCCGTGCAGGATGTGATACGCCCCGATGTGCGTGTGCACGCCTTCGAGCGTCAACAGGTTCGCGCTCATCGGACTTGCTCCTTCGCCACGCCCAGGTAAGCCTCTTGCACCACCGGCGAGGCGATCACCTCCGCGGGCTCGCCATCGGCCACCAGTTGCCCGTTGTGCAGCACGATGATGCGGTCGGCCAGCTCGCGCACCACGTCCATCTTGTGCTCGACCAGCAGGATGGTCTTGCTGCGGTCCTTCTTCAGCGCCCGGATCAGGTCGAGGATCACCGGCGCCTCGGCCGTGTTCATGCCCGCCGTCGGTTCGTCGAACATGAAGACCTTGGGCTCCAGCGCCATCAACAAGGCCACTTCCAACTTGCGCTGGTCACCGTGCGGCAGGCTGGCCACCGTGGCATGTTCCTTCGCCTTCAAAGCCACCTCGGACAGGATGCGATCGGCCCGCTCGACCAGCGCGCGGTGGTCGCTCCAGATGCTCCACAGGTTCAGCCCGCGCCGGTGCGGCCCGGCCTGCGAGGCCTGCACCGCCAGGCGCACGTTCTCCAGCACCGTGAGGTTGGGAAACAGGTTGGTCAGCTGAAAGGCCCGGCCCAGGCCCGCGCGGGTGCGCGCCGACGCACTGAGGCCAGCGAGCGGCTGGCCGTCCAGCGACACCGTGCCGGCCGTCGCCTTGAGCTGTCCCGAGATCAGGTTGAAGTAGGTGGTCTTGCCTGCGCCGTTCGGACCCACGATCGCCGTCAGCGTGCCAGGTGCGAAGCTGCAACTGACATCGTTGACCGCGACATGGCCTCCGAAACGGACGGTGAGCCCGCGCGTTTCGAGCATCGAGGACTAGCGCTTGTTCTTGATCGGGATGTCCATCTCGGACGCCTTGATCTCGTGCACGAGTTCGGGCACGCCCCACGCGAAGGCCGGGTCGGCCTTGATCTTGAAGTGGTACATGCTCTGCAGCGCCTGGTGATCGTCCTTGCGGAAGGTCATCGTGCCCTTGGGCGTGTCGAAGCTCATGCCTTCCATGGTCGAGATGAGCTTGTTGGTGCTGGTATCGCCGCCCGTCTTCTTGAGCGCCGTCACCACCGCCATCGCGGCCGTGAAGCCGCCCGCGGTGAAGAAGTCCGGCGGCGTCTTGAACTCCTTGTAGTGGGCGGCGACCATCGCCTCGTTCACCGGGTTCTTCGGAATGCCGAAGTAGTAGTACGTCGCCCCTTCCATGCCCGGGAACTGCTTGTAGCTGGCCATCGCCGGCAGGATGTTGCCGCCGGTGGCGATCTCGATGTTGTAGCGCTTCAGGTCGAGGTCGGCGATCTTGAACGGGTTGCCTGCGCCGGCCCACACGATCCAGATCACCTTGCGGCCCGGCAGGTCCTTGAGCTTGTCGATGAGGCGCTGCGCACCGGCGGTGAAGTCCGTGGTGTTCTGCGGCAGGTATTCCTCATGGACGATCTTGGCCTTCTTCACCGCGTCCTTGAAGGCCTTCACGCCATCACGGCCGAACGCATAGTCCTGCGCCAGCGTTGCGATGTTGACGCCCGGCTTGTCGAGCGCCACCGCGTTGCTGATCGCGTCCTGGCTCGAATTGCGGCCGGTGCGGAAGATGTACTTGTTCCACTTGTCGCCGGTGATCGAGTCGGCCACCGCGGGCTCGACCAGCAGGATCTTCTTGTATTCCTCCGCCACCGGCAGCATCGCCAGCGCCACGCCCGACGACGTGGGGCCGACGGCCAGCGCCGCCTTGTCGTCCGCATAGGCCGCGGCCAGCAGCGACTTGCCCAGGTCGGGCTTGCCCTGGTCGTCCTTCTCGATCACCACCAGCTTCTTGCCGTTGACCGCCATGGTGCCGCCGGTCGCGTAGTTGAGGCCCATCAAGAAGCCGGTTTGCGTCTGCTTGCCATAGGCTTCGAGCGGACCGGTCTTGCTGTAGATGTGAGCGATGCGGATCTCGTTGGACTGGGCCCAGACGGGCGCGGTGCCCAGGGCGGCGATCGCCGCGAGGGCGACGAGATGGCGACGGTGCATTGTTTGTCTCCTGAGGATGGATGACTGAATATTGCACAGTTCATGCCAGGCGCATCAGGCCAGAAATCCGGGTACTTTCCCTGCATCTCCGAGTGATGGAGCGCTGCACAGCCCGAAATCAGGACACTTCGATTGCCTTTTGTTCAGACAATCGACTGAATTTCAGTCAGGGTTTTCCAGACGTTCATACAGGGTCGCACGCGAGATCTTCAACAGGCGCGAAGCCGCCAGCTTGTTCCCCCCCGTCGCCCCCATCGCCGCAGCGATCGCCTTGCGCTCCAGCTCCGCCACCTGCTCGGCCAGAGGACGCAGCAGCAGCGTCTTGTCTTCGGCCGTGACCGGGAGCGATTGAAGCGGGTCGGGCGCGGCGATTTTCTCTTGCCCTGCCTCGCGCAGGATGCGCTCGAGCTGCGCCGCATCGATGCGCTGCGAGTCGCTGCGCATCGTCACCTGCTCCAGCACGTTGCGCAGCTCGCGGATGTTGCCGCGCCAGTGCTGCGCGGCCAGCAGCGCCAGCGCGTCGGGCATCAGCTCGGGCGGGGCCTCGCCGCTGCGCAAGGCCATGTCCTCGCCGAGGGCTTCCACCAACGCCGGGATATCGGCGCGCCGTTCGCGCAGCGGCGGCACGCGCACCGGCAGCACGTTGAGGCGGTAGAACAAGTCTTCCCGGAACCGGCCTTCACGCACCAGCGTCGGCAGGTCGCGCGAGGTGGCGGCGATCACGCGGGCGTCAAATGGCACCAGCTTGTTCGAGCCCAGCGGCTCGATCTCGCCCTCTTGCAACGCCCGCAGCAGCTTGGCCTGCAGCGGCATCGGCATGTCGCCGATCTCGTCGAGGAAGAGCGTGCCGCCGTCGGCCAGCTTGAACTTGCCTTCGCGCGCCTTGCGGTCGGCGCCGGTGTAGGCACCCGGCGCCACGCCGAAGAACTCGGCCTCCAGCAGCGTGTCGGGCACGGCCGCGATGTTGACGCTGACGAAGGCGTTGCGCGCGCGTGCCGACGCGGCATGGATGGCATGCGCCAGCAGTTCCTTGCCGGTGCCGGTTTCGCCGAGCAGCAGCACCGGGCTAGACGACTGAGCCGCGCGCCGCGCATGGCGCTTGACCTCCACCGCCGCGGTGCTCGATCCGATGAAGCTCGTGAAGGTGTATTTGGACCGCCTTTGACCGTCGGCCGATTGCTGCCAGATCGGGTTGTTGCGCTGCGTGGCCAGCTCGCGCCGCGCATCGTCCAGATCGCGCTGCAGCAGCGCGAATTTGCTGATGAGCGGCTGCAGCGTGGTCTCGGGATGATCGAACAGCACGATGCCGATCGCGCCGATCACCTCGCCCAGCGCGCCGCCCTCGCGCTCTTCGCGCAGCGGGATGCGGCTGACGACGAAAGTGCCTGCCTTGTTGGTCAACAGGTCAATCAATACCGGCTCGCCGGTTTCGAGCACCCGCTGCATCAGCGTATTGGGGATGACGTCTTCGACCTGGTGGCCGAGGAACTGATCGATGGATGAGAAGCCCAGCGCAGGCAGGAAGCGCCGGTAGCCCTCGTTCACCCAGACGATGCGTCCGCTGCGATCGACCAGGAACATCCCCTGGCTCATGCTCGAGAACAAATGGAACATCGAACGCGCGGCAGCGGCGAGGATGCCCTCGGCGTCGAGCGGCAGGGCGGAAGATTGCGCGGCGGCGGCTGACATGCCCGAATCCTAGCCTGTGAGAGATTGGCGCTCGTCCGGAGCTGTGCAGGGAGAACCAAGGTGCCAGATTTCTTGCTGAGTCGGTCGGTGGTCGGCGCGCCTTGCAGTCTTGCTATGCTGCGCGGTTCGCCAGCCCACCGGCGGCCAACCGGCGCGGGCGTCGCGGTCGACCCGATCACGCGCCCTGCCCTCACTTGCGGATTCGATTTCTCATGAGGAACTCCCGGCTTTCCGCGCTCAGCCTTGCGCTCGCTTTCCTGCTCACTGCCTGCACGCTGCCACGGCCACCCGACAAGGTCGTGGCGCCGACGCCTGTTCAATGGACCACGCCACTGCCCCACGGCGGCTCGCTGCCCGTGCTGGCCGATTGGTGGCGGCAGCTCGACGATCCGCTGCTGGTCGAGTTGGTCGAAGCGGCGCAGACCGTCAGCCCCAACGTGGCGAGCGCCGCCGCGCGCATCGCCGAGGCGCGGGCTTCGCGCGTCGCGGCGGGCGCGGCACTCGCGCCCAAGCTCGACGGCAGTCTGTCGGCCTCGCGCAGCAATTCGTTGACCAGCGGCTTCGGCGGCACCGGCGCCACCGGCGCGGCGACCGGCGCCGGCACGGGCACGGGCGCAGCAAGCGCCGAGATCCCGCCCATCACCACCATCCAGGCCGGCCTGCAGGCCAGTTGGGAGATCGATCTCTTCGGCGGCCTGCGCGCCACGCGCGACGCCAGCCAGGCCCGCCTCCGCAGTGCCGATGCCAAGTGGCACGAGGCCCGCGTGTCGGTGGCCGCCGAAACGGCCAATGCCTACTTCGGCGAACGCGCATGCCGTCGCCAGCTCGCCGTGGCCGAGAACGACACGAAGTCGCGATCGGAAACGTCGCGCCTCACCGATCTGTCGGCACGTGCGGGCTTCACTGCACCGGCCGACGCCGCACTGGCGCGTGCCAGCGCATCCGACGCTTCAGCACGCCTGACTCAGCAACGGGCCCAATGCGCCTTGCTGCGCCAATCGTTGATCGCCTTGACCGGGCTCGAAGCAGCCGCACTGCAGAGCCGGCTCGACGCCACATCGGCCGACAGCGCGCTGCCCACCGTCCACGCCATCGGTAGCGTGCCAGCCGAGGTGCTGGCCCAGCGCCCCGACGTCTACGCGTCCGAGCTGGGCGTGGCTGCGGCCAGCGCCGAAGCGGGCTCGGCCTTGGCCCAGCGCTTCCCGAAGCTCACGCTGCAGGGCTCCATCGGCCGGCTGCAGTTCCGCACTTCGGGCTTCCGCGACACGGTCGACACCTGGAGCATCGGCCCGGTCGCGCTGTCGGTGCCGATCTTCGACGGCGGCGCGCTGGCCGCCAACGTCGACGCCGCGCGGGCCCGCTACGACGAAGCGGCTGCGCTCTACCGCGGCAACGTGCGGCAGGCGGTGCGCGAAGTCGAGGAAGCGCTGATCAACCTGCAGAGCACCGACGCCCGCGCAGGCGACGCCGACACGGCCGTGCAGAACTACCAGGCCTCGTTCGACGCCACGCAGGCGCGCTATCAAAGCGGGCTGGCCAGCCTGTTCGAGCTGGAAGACTCGCGCCGCACGCTGTTCACGGCGCAGACCGCGCGCGTCTCGCTCCAGCGCGAGCGGGCCGAGGCCTGGGTCGGCCTGTACCGCTCCACCGGCGGCGGCTGGACGAGACCCGGCGCGGACTCCGCGTCGGCAGCGCCTGCACTCGCGCAATGAACGAAGCCAGAACCATGAGAACAATGAAGCGTTCCACCCTCCTCATCGTCGCCGCCGTGGTCGTGCTGCTGATCGCCGCCGCTGCCTTCATGTTCATGGGCGGCAAGTCCGCCGACAAGGGCGCACCGAAATCCAAGGATGCCGCCGCACAACCCCGCCCCGCGCTGACGGTGAGCGTGGCCAGGCCCGAAACGAGCGAGCTCGGCATCGAACTCTCGGCCAACGGCAACGTCGCGGCCTGGCAGGAGGCCAGCATCGGCTCCGAATCCAACGGCCTGCGCCTGGCCGAAGTGCGGGTGAACGTGGGCGACGTCGTCAAGAAAGGCCAGGTGCTCGCCACCTTCTCGCCCGAGACCGTGCAGGCCGACGTGGCCCAGGCACGCGCCTCGCTGGCCGAGGCCAAGGCCACCGCGGCCGACGCGGCCGGCAATGCGGCGCGCGCCCGCACGCTGCAGCAGACGGGCGCCCTGAGCCAGCAACAGATCAACCAGTACCAGACCACCGAGCAGACCGCCAAGGCCCGCGTCGAAGCGGCCGAGGCCGCGCTTGCCGCGCAGCAGGTGCGCGGGCGCAACACCCAGGTGCTGGCGCCGGACGACGGCGTGATCTCCGCCCGCACCGCGACGGTCGGCAGCGTGGTCGCCGCCGGCACCGAGCTGTTCCGGCTCATCCGCCAGGGCCGGCTCGAATGGCGCGCCGAGGTCACCTCCTACGAACTCGGCCGCGTCGCCGTCGGCACGCCGGCCGTCATCACCAGCGCGAGCGGCGCGCAGGTCAAGGGCACGGTGCGCAGCATCGCGCCGACCGTCGATCCGCAGACGCGCGCCGCCCTGGTCTACGTCGACATGCCCAGCATCCAGCAGAGCACCGCCATCAAGGCCGGCATGTTCGCGCGCGGCGAATTCCAGCTCGGCCGCAGCGGCGCGCTGACCGTGCCGCAGGCCGCGGTGGTACCGCGCGACGGCTTCAACCACCTGCTGTTGCTGCAGCCGGACAGCCGGGTCGCGCAGCTCAAGGTCGACACCGGCCGCCGCGTCGGCGACCGCATCGAGATCACGAGCAAGCTGCCGGACGATGCACGCGTGGTCGTGCAGGGTGCAGGCTTCCTCAACGACGGCGACCTGGTGCGCGTGGTCGATGCACCGGCCGCGCCTGGCGCGCCTGCCGCACCAGCCAAGGCCGCCTCCGGCCCTGCAGGTGCAGCGGGTGCCGCCGGCGCCGCCGCCAAGTAACGCACGGACGGAACACACGCCATGAACGTCTCGGCCTGGTCCATCCGCAATCCGATTCCGGCGGTGATGCTGTTCGTGCTGCTCACCTTCGCCGGCCTGCTGTCCTTCAAGGCGATGAAGGTGCAGAACTTTCCCGACATCGACCTGCCCACGGTCACCGTGTCGGTCGCGCTGCCGGGCGCCTCGCCTTCGCAACTCGAGAACGACGTGGCGCGCAAGATCGAGAACTCGATCGCCACCGTGCAGGGCCTCAAGCACATCACCAGCAAGGTGCAGGACGGCGCCGCGACGCTGATCGTCGAGTTCCGGCTCGAAAAGCCGGTGCAGGAGGCCGTCGACGACGTGCGCTCCGCCGTGCAGCGCGTGCGGGCCGACCTGCCGGCCGACGTGCGCGACCCGGTCATCAACAAGCTGGACTTCGCGGCGCAGCCGGTGCTGGCCTTCACCATCGCTTCGTCGCGCATGGATGCCGAAGGCCTCAGCTGGTTCGTCGACGACACCGTCACCAAGAAGCTGCTGGCCATCAGCGGCGTGGGCGCGGTCAACCGCGTGGGCGGCGTCACGCGGCAGGTTCACGTCGACCTCGACCCCGGCAAGCTGCAGGCGCTGGGCGCCACCGCGGCCGACATCTCGCGCCAGCTGCGCCAGGTGCAGACCGAGAGCGCCGGCGGCCGCACGGACCTGGGCGGCAGCGAACAACCCGTGCGCACGCTGGCCACCGTGCATTCGGCAGACGAACTGCGCGACATGCAGATTCCGCTGTCGGACGGCCGCAGGATCCGCCTCGACCAGGTGGCCCGCGTGTCCGACACCATCGCCCAGCCGCGCGCCGCCGCGCTGCTCGACGGCAAGACGGTGGTCGGCTTCGAAGTCGCGCGCAGCCGCGGCGCCAGCGAGGTCGAAGTGGGCGGTGCCGTGCAGAAGGCCCTGACCGAACTCAAGGCGCAGCACCCCGACATCCAGCTCACCGAGGCCTTCAACTTCGTCGACCCGGTGCAGGAGGAATACGACGGCTCGCTGCACCTGCTGTACGAAGGCGCTTTCCTCGCGGTGCTGGTGGTGTGGCTGTTCCTGCGCGACTGGCGCGCCACCTTCGTGTCGGCGATCGCACTGCCGATGTCGGTGATCCCGGCTTTCGTCGGCATGCACTACCTGGGCTTCTCGATCAACGTCGTCACGCTGCTCGCGCTGTCGCTGGTCATCGGCATCCTGGTCGACGATGCGATCGTCGAGGTCGAGAACATCGTGCGCCACCTGCGCATGGGCAAGACGCCCCTGCAGGCCGCCATGGAGGCGGCCGACGAGATCGGCCTGGCGGTGATCGCCACCACCTTCACGCTGATCGCGGTGTTCCTGCCCACCGCCTTCATGAGCGGCGTGGCCGGCAAGTTCTTCAAGCAATTCGGCTGGACCGCCTCGCTCGCCGTGTTCGCCTCGCTGGTGGTGGCGCGGATGCTCACGCCGATGATGGCGGCCTACATGCTCAAGCCGATCGTGGGCGCAGAGAAAGAGCCGCGCTGGCTCACCTGGTACATGCGGCTGGCCGAGCGCAGCCTGCGCCACCGCTTCACCACCATGGTGCTGGCCACCCTTTTCTTCTTCGGCTCGATCGCGCTGATCCCGCTGCTCAAGACCGGCTTCATCCCGGCGGACGACAACTCGCAGACGCAGGTCTACTTGTCGCTGCCGCCGGGAGCCACGCTCGCGCAGACCCTGGCCACGGCCGAGGAAACGCGCCGCCGCGTGATGGGCGTCGAGCATGTGAAGAGCGTCTACACCACGGTCGGCGGCGGCAGTGCGGGCGGCGACCCCTTCGCGAGCTTCGGCACGCCCGAGACGCGCAAGGCCACCCTTACCGTGCAGCTCGCGCCGCGCGGCGACCGGCCGCGCAAGCAGGGCATCGAGAACAACATCCGCAAGGTGCTCGAAACCTTGCCCGGCGTGCGCACCACCGTCGGCCTGGGCGGCTCGGGCGAAAAGTACATCCTGGTGCTCACCGGCGAAGACCCGGCCGCGCTCACCGCCGCCGCCCGCGCGGTCGAGAAAGACCTGCGCACCATCCCCGGCCTGGGCAACATCACGTCGACCGCGAGCCTGGTCCGCCCCGAGATCGCGGTGCGGCCCAACTTCGCGCGTGCGGCCGACCTGGGCGTGACCAGCTCCGCCATCGCCGAAACCCTGCGCGTGGCCACCTTGGGCGATTACGATCAGGCCCTGCCCAAGCTCAACCTGGCGCAGCGGCAGGTGCCGATCGTGGTCAAGCTCGAGGACTCGGCGCGCACCGACCTTCCGCTTTTAGAGCGCCTGACCGTTCCCGGTGCGCGCGGCCCGGTCATGCTGAGCCAGGTCGCCACGCTGACCATGGAAGGTGGCCCGGCCGTCATCGACCGCTACGACCGCTCGCGCAACGTCAACTTCGAAATCGAACTGTCGGGCGTGGGCCTGGGCGATGCCAAGAACGCCGTGATGGCCCTGCCCTCGGTGCGCGGCCTGCCGCCCGGCGTGCGCGTGGCCGAGGTGGGCGACGCCGAGATGATGGGCGAGCTCTTCGCGAGCTTCGGCCTGGCGATGCTGACCGGCATCCTGTGCATCTACATCGTGCTGGTGCTGCTCTTCAAGGACTTCCTGCATCCCATCACCATCCTGTGCGCGCTGCCGCTGGCGCTGGGCGGGGGGTTCATCGGCCTGCTGCTGGGCCAGCAGGCGCTGTCGATGCCGTCGATGATCGGCTTCATCATGCTGATGGGCGTGGCGACGAAGAACTCGATCCTGCTGGTGGAGTACGCGATCGTCGCGCGGCGCGACCACGGCATGAGCCGCTGGGATGCCCTGCGCGACGCCTGCCACAAGCGCGCGCGGCCCATCATCATGACCACGCTGGCGATGGGCGCCGGCATGGCACCCATCGCCTTCGGCCTGAGCGCGGCCGACTCCAGCTTCCGCGCGCCGATGGCGATGGCCGTGATCGGCGGCCTGATCACCTCCACCGTGCTGAGCCTGCTGGTCGTGCCCGCCGTGTTCACTTACGTCGACGACACCGAGCACTGGCTGCACCGCATGGTCGCGCGCATCCGTGGCCGCCAGCCCGACCCGGCCGATGCGCCCGAAGGCCCGCCGCCGCTGGCGCGCGAATCCACCTGATCGGGAGCGGGGAATGTCGTCGGCACGCGTGCTGATGGTGTCGGGTCTGGCCGCGCTGGCGATCGGCTTCCTGCTCGAAGGGCGCCTGCCCGCGCGCCAGACCCTGCTACCGGCGCTGCACGCCGACCCGGCGCAGACCATGGTCGAGCGGCCGGCGTTCATGGTGCGCGCCGGCGGTGTCGACTACCGCATCGCACCCCTGGCCGACTACGACATCACCGGCCTCGTCGTGAGCCGCCACGACACCTCGAGCTGGTGGAACTGGATCCACGCGGCCAGCAACGACCACCTGAACGTGGCCGATCTCTGCATGATCTGGGGCGCGAACGCGGCCGACGGGGCCTACGAGAAGATGTCTTTTTCGAGCGGGCAGTTCGTCTGCTACGTCGAGGGCAAGGACCCCGCGGCCTTCCGGCCCGAGTACCTGCGCGCGCTGTCCAACAACCACCTGCTCACCGACAACCCCGCCGTCGCCCGCCGCCTGCGCTCGCTGCGCATCGGCGACCAGATACGCCTGCGCGGACAACTCGCCAGCTACAGCCACAACGCCGGCTTCGCCTTCACGCGCGGCACCTCGCTCGTGCGCGAGGACACCGGCAACGGCGCCTGCGAAACGCTGTTCGTGCGCGACATCGAGGTGCTGCGCCGCGCACCGGCATGGCCGCGCTGGCTCGCCTGGCTGGGCGCCCTGCTGGTGCTGGCCGGCCTGGTGCGCTGGTACGCGGCGCCGCATCGGCCGCGTTCCTGAGCTTCTCGGGCCGCGTGAAGGCCGGGCGCCGGCCTACCTGCGCGCGCTGTGCGTTCGCACAGCGGCACCTCGCATCGCATGCCATGCTGAGCGCACATCCTGGCTTGGAGACTGCCATGCGCTTCCCGAAACAAGGTCGTTCGCCGGCATGGGCCATCGTGGTCGGCCTGGCCGCCGCCTGCACCGCACCCACACTGCTCGCCCAGTCGGCCACCGACCCCGCACAACAGCGCTACGAACGCGAGATCGCCGCCTGCAACAGCGGCAACCTGGCCGCGCCTGCTCGCGAAGGCTGCATCCGCGCGGCCGGCGTCGCGCTCGACCGCAGCAAGGGCGGGCCGCCCACCGACGTGCCGCAGCCCTCCGCCGACGGGCGCGCCACCATCGTCGCGCCGCCGGGCGCCTCGACGCCTTCGAGCGGATCGGACGCCGTCACCTCTGGCGACGGCCGCGCAACCATCGTGCTGCCGGCCGACCGCTCGCCGCCGCAGCGCTGACGCCGAAAGCCGGCCAACCGAGCGTCACTTCGCTCCGCTGTCCCAGTACGCCTGAATCCGCTGCGTCAGGCCGTCCGGCAACGGCACGTAGTTGAGCTTTCGGGCATCCGCCTTGCCCTGCTCCAGCGACCACTTGAAGAAGCGCAGCGCCTCCGCCGTGCGCGCCGGGTCTTTGGCCTGCCGCGGCATCAGCGCGAAGGTGGTGGCCTTGATCGGCCACGACTGCTCGCCGGGCGCGTCGGTCAGCAGCTCATAGAAGTCCGCAGCGGCCCAGGTGGCACTGGAAGCGGCCGCCTCGAAGCTCGCCGGAGAGGGCGCGACGAAGGTGCCGCTCCTGTTGCGCAGCTGGGGAAAGTTCATCCGGTGCTCGATGGCATAGGACAGCTCGACGTACCCGATCGAGCCCTTGACGTAGTTGACGTAGCGGGCGATGCCGTCGTTGCCGCTGGCGCCGGTGCCGACGGGCCACTTGACCATCGACCCCTCGCCGACCCTGCCTTTCCACTCCTCGCTGACCTTCGACAGGTAGTTGACGAAATTGAAGGTCGTGCCCGAGGGTTCGAGCCGGTGGATGGGCGTGATCTTGAGGTCCGGCAACTTGACTTCGGGGTTGAGGGCGGCGATGGCGGGGTCGTCCCACTTCGCGACCTTGCCGAGGAAGATGTCCGCCAGCAGCTCGCCCGTGAATTTCAACTGCCCGGGTGCCATGCCCTCCAAGTTCACCACCGGCACGACGCCGCCGATCACGAGCGGAAACTGCATCAGGTCCGCCGACTTCAGTTCCTGTGGCGGCAAGGGCCTGTCGGTGGCGCCGAAAGTGACCTGGCCTGCCTTGACCTGCTGGATGCCGCCGCCGGAGCCGATCGCCTGGTAGTTGACCTTGACCTGGGTCTTGGCGTGGTAGCTGGCTGCCCATCGCAGCATGACCGGATAGACGAAGGTCGACCCCGAGCCCGCGATGTCGGTGGCCAGCGCCGGCTGCATCCAGAAAATCGACGCCGCAGCGCCCACCACTGCCGTCAGCATTCCGATGCGGTTCGATGTCGCCATGGCGTGGCTCCTCACAAGCGGGAGGGCCAGTATGAGCTTCGGCGCGGACGCCGCCAACACGACGAAAGGCCGATGGCGCTGCGGAGCGCTTCAGTGCAGCGCGGCCAGTGCGCGGGTCAGGTCAAGCCCGGCCCGCATGCCGCCTGCCGCCTCAGCCCTGTTGCTTGGTCCCGGCATCCTTCGCCGTCGCACCGGTCGCGCTGCCGCTCGCCGCGGCCGAAGCCGTGCGCGACGAAGACGCCGCGCTGCCGGTGTCGGCGGTGGCCGCCGCTTCGTTCGACCCGCCCACGCCCGCCTGTCGTGCGCGGTTGGCGCGCCACTGATCGAACTCCGACGAGAACTTGCCGTAGCGCTCGCGCCGGAAGGCCTCGTAGTCCTCGTCGAGCCGTCGCATCTGTTCGTTGCGCCACTGGTGGTAGTCCGGGTCCCAGTGGCGCTGGTGATCTTGCCCGCGGCCGTACTCGCCGCGATGCGAATCGGTGCCGGTGGGGCGCGGCATGGCTCTGCCGTGCGACTCCTGCTGACCGCTGCCGTAGTCGCTCATGAAGCGGCCGCCGGCGCCGCCGCTCGGCTCGCGGTCGAAGCCGCCGTAGCGCGAGCCGCGCGATTCGTCGTTGGTGTCGTGGGTGCGCCAGCTGTCGCGGCCCGTGTAGCCGCGTCCCTGGTCGTGGCCGCGCGGGCCATCGCCGCCGCGGTATTCCTCGCCGCCCCAATAACCCGCTTCGGCGCTGCCGTAGTCGGGGCTGCCTGCGCCGCGGTCACCGCGTGATCCCTGGTCCCGGGAATCGTAGCCGCCCATCTGGCCGCTGCGGCCCTGAAAAGCCTCTTGCTGACCCCGCCCATGACCGCCACGGCGGCGCGAATCGTCATCGTCGCGTGAATGCATTGCCAACTCCTGAAGTTCGAATGAGATCTCCAGGCTAGGCCGCTGCATCACGCCCGATGTCGGACCGCGCTGCCGAGCGCGTAGGAACGCAGCGCGCGATCAGCGCCGCCGCGGGGCACGGGCTTGCAGCTCCGACGGATCGGGCGTGGCCAGATGACGCACGGCCTTCACGCGGCCCGACGCCCCGACTTCGTACGACACGTGCTCCGATCGCGCCAGGCCGACGCCGCGCAGCACCTCGGCCTCGGCCTCGGGGGGCGCAGGCACTTCGTGCCGGGCGCCCTTCAACCGCCTGCGCAGCGCAGCCCATCCGGACTGCAGCGCGCTCATTGCAGGCCTGCCAGCGCCGACTGGATGCGCTGCCCTTGCTCGGGCGTGATCAGGCCGCCGAGCACCTCGTTGAAGCGCGGCTGCGCCGCGCCCGAGAGGATGTACTGCCAACGGTACGCGGCCAGCAAGGTCTCGCGCACGCGCTCGGCCGCCTGCAGTCCATGCTTGCCGGGCTGCGGGCCGCAGTCGATGAAGTAGCTCGCATCCGCCTGGGCCTGCGCCTGCAGCATGGCGTCCACGCCGCCCACCAGCGCGATGAAGTCGTCCACCGCCTGGTCGCGCTGGGCCGGCCCGAGCTTCGCGTCTTCGCGCAGCCATTCGAGTTCGTCGAGCACGGCGTGCTGCGACTCCTCCTTCCAGTGGAACAGGAACACGTCCTTGAACAGCGGCGACACCTCGGGGTCGGAGCCGATGCTCTCGCGGTAGTGCACCTGCGTCACCAGTTCGATGTGGCAGGTCAGCGCCAGCACCGCCCAGGTCGACTTGCCCAGCACGAACTGCGCGACCGTGTTGGCTTCGGGCCCGAACAGGTAGCCCACGGGCATCGCATGCGCGCAGAGGCCTTCGATGCGGCGGAACAGCGCCTGGTGCTTGAGTTCCTCATCGGTGAAGCGCACCAATGCCTCCAGCGCCACCTGGTCGCCGAGCCAGTGGTCGCGGCTCAGCTCCAGCATCTTGGCGCCGACGTAGCGCTCCACCAGGCCGAACATGTTGGCGTAGGTGCGGCCCTGGATGCGACCGAGGAAGCGGCGCTCTTCCGGGTCCAGCATGTCTGCCAGGCGCTCGACGAGCGACAGGCCGTCGGGCAGGAACTTGTCGCGAATGCCGAAGCCGCGGCCGCGGATCACGTCGCGCTCGATGTCCCAGCGAATGCGCTTGGAGTTCTCGATGCAACGCGCGTAGCGCGAGGCCGCATCGGCGGCGCCGGCATCGGAAGACAGGGTGTGAACGGCAGACATGGTCGACTCCTCGAACAGGGTGGTTGGGGTGCGTCCATTGTTCGGAGAAGGGCCTTCGGTGACGATGAGGCCGTGGTCCCGGGTGATGCCGGGAATCGAGGGATTTCGGTGCGGGCAGCCGGGACAACGGCCCGGGGTGCCGGGATTTCAGCGGCCGCGGCCCAGGCCCGCTTCGCGGGCCCGCACGATCGCCTGCGGCCGGTTCTCGACCTGCAGCTTGGCGAAGACGCTGGTGATGTGGTTGCGCACCGTCTTCTCGCTGAGCTGCAGCGCGGCCGCCACCTGCGCGTTGTCGCGGCCCTGGGCGATGAGTTCGAGCACGTCGCGCTCGCGCACGGTCAACGCGGCGAGCACGGGGTCGGCCCCGCCGGTATCGCCGCCGGCCAGGAAGTCGCGCACCTCCTCCACCCAGCGCGGCCACACGGCGTCTTGCGCCAGCACCAGGTGATGGGCGCTGTGAAGCGGCACGAAGCGCGCCTGCGCGATGCCGCCCGCGATGATGCGGCCCTCGTCGAAGGGCACGCGCAGGTCGCCGGTGGAATGAAGCACCAAGGTGGGGCAATGCACCTGCGGCAGCAGGCCCGTGACGTCGATGCGGTCGAACTCGCGCAGCATGCGCGCCGCCGTCTGCGGCGAGGTCGACACGCTTTCGAGCTCGTTGAACCAGCGGTGCTGCTCGGGCGTGCCCTCGGGCAGGAACTGGCTCGTGAAGAACTGGCGAAAGGCCGGGTCCTGCCGGCCCCAGCCGATCTCGATGAGCTTGGCCTGCGTGTCGGCCTCTTCGTCGAGCGCCGGCCCGCCGCCGCGCATGCGCCGGCCGCGCGCGTAGCCGCCCTGCAGCACCAGGTGGCTCACGCGCTCGGGATGGCGCGCCGCATACGCGATCGCCAGGCTCACGCCCTGCGAGATCGCGAGCACCGGAAAGCGTTCGAGCCCGGCAGCATCGGCCACGGTCTCGATGTCCTTGACCCAGACCTCGAAGGACATCTGCTCGATCTCGCGGTCCGACAGCCCGGTGCCACGCTGGTCGTAGCGCACCAGCGTGCGGGTGGCGCACAGCGCGTCGAGCACGTGGCCCCAGACCGGGCTGGTCAGGTCGAATTCGAGGTGCGACATCCAGTTGCCCACCTTGAGCAGCGACGGGCCCTTGCCGGCCGTGGCGTACGCCAGCCGCACGCCGTCGGGCGCGGTGCAGAAGCGGATCTGCTGTTTCAGCGGCATGGCGACGATGAGTAGGATGCGGCTGGGCTGGGGCGGCGCCCATCGTGCCATGGCAGGCGTGGAAAGTCAGCAGTGAAGCCGGCTGCCTTGGTCCGATACCGCCGCGAAACGACTTTGGAGGCCAACGATGGTCGTGATCGATCCGGGCAACCTGATGCGACGCCTTGCCTTGCGCCTGCGGCAGGTTCGGCTTCGCTCTTTCGCGGCGTGGCTGTTGGTGCCGCTCGTCGTGCTGCTCCATGGGTGCGCCCAATTGCCCACCGACGTGCTGCGGCCACCCTCGGCTGCGATGGCGCCGGACCCCGCCTCACCGCTCGCGCAGCTGACCCGGCAGGTGCTGCCCGCCGACGACCGATCCGGCTTCCGCCTGCAGCCTTACGGTCCGCACGCTTTCGCCACGCGGCTCGCGCTGGCCGGGCTGGCCACGCGCAGCCTCGACGTCCAGTACTACCTGCTGCAGAGCGACAACACCGGCCGCAGCCTGATGCGCAGCCTGCGCGATGCGGCAGCGCGCGGCGTGCGCGTTCGCGTGCTGGTCGACGACCTCTACACTGCGGGCGAAGACACGCTGCTGCTCGCCCTCGCGGCCCATCCCAACGTGGAGGTCAGGCTGTTCAACCCGTTTCCGGCGGGGCGCGGGTCTACCGCGGCGCGGTTCCTGAATTCGGCATTCGACTTCCACCGCGTCAACCGGCGGATGCACAACAAGCTCTTCATCGCCGATGGCGTTACCGCCGTCGCGGGCGGCAGGAACATGGCCGACGAGTACGTGATGAACGCATCGGGCAGCAACTTCATCGACATGGACGTGTTCGTGGCGGGGCCGGTGGTTCGGGCGTTGTCGGATGCCTTCGACCACTACTGGAACAGCGAGGCGGCCTTTCCCGTCGCCAGCATCGCGCACGACGCGCTGGCGCGGCAGGCGCTGCAAGCGGACTTCGAGCGCCTGACCGCGAACGCCACGCCGCCGAAGGCGACGCGTGTGCGCAGCGACGGCCGGGTGCACAACCCTTACGACGGCACCGACCATCAGCTTCCGCCGGCCTTGGTGCGCATGCTGGACCTGCCCTTCGAACTCGAGGACCGAAAGCTGTCCCCGCTCCTGCTGGCCAACGCACGCGTCATCTACGACCCGCTGACCAAGACCAGCGGCTTCAACGAGATCGGCAACACGTTGAAAGGCACCGTCACCGAAGGCGTGCTGCGCTGGATGCGAACGGCGAAGACGCAGATCAAGATGGTGTCGCCGTACTTCATCCCGTCGAAGTCGGCCGTGGCCAACCTGACGCATGCGCAGGCGTCCGGCGTGCAGGTCGAGGTCGTCACCAATTCGCTGGCCTCGACCGACGAACCGCTGGTCTACGGCGGATATCAGCCGACCGTCATGGAGCTGCTGCGCGCGGGCGTCGCCATTCGCGAGCTGAGTCCGTCGCTGAGCGTGAAGCGCGGGCACATGGGCATCTTCGGCGACCGCCTCGGCGCGCTGCACATGAAGAACATCATCGTGGACGATCGCGCGGTGTTTCTGGGTTCGATGAACCTCGACCCGCGATCGGCGCACCTGAACACCGAGATGGGCCTGATCATCGACAGCGAGGAGATGGCGCACGAGCTGCTCGCCTTCACCGACCGGGGCAGCAGCTACGCGCTTCGCATCGACACGGCGCGCGACGCCATCGAATGGGTGCGCGACGACGGCGATGGCCGGACGACCGTCTTCACCGTGCCGCCGGAAACCACCGCCTGGCAGCGCTTCAAGCTCAAGCTGATTTCACCCTTCGTGCCGCTCGGCGATCTCTGAAGCGGGCGCTTCATCGGGCCAAGGTCTCCCTGGGCGGCAGCAGCACGGCCGCACATGAAGCGAGCACGGCGCCCAGCGCCGTTTCCCACAGCCGCGCCGACAGCTGCGTGAACGAATCCATGCCGCAGGCCGCCATGGTGATGACGAGCGCGAAGGCGAAGGCGCCGCAGGCGATGTCGTAGCGCTCCGGCAGCGCCATGGCATAGATCGAGATCGCAGCCGCTGCACACGTCCAGGCCAGCGCCGGGTGAGCGATGGCCATCGGCACGACGAGCAGCCCGAATGGCACGCCCACGGCCGTGCCGGCGAGCCGGCGCCGGATCCGCTCCAGCGACGCAGACCGGCTCGTGGACACCACGTACACGCAGGCGGTGATGGCCCAGACCGGCTCGACCAGTTTCAGGTGGGTGCCGAGCAGCATGACGACGGCCGACGGCACAGCGGCCTGCAGGCCCAGGCACAGCCAACCCGGCATGCCGAGCGCGCCGCGTGCGGGCGCCGGGCGTGGCGAGGGGGCATCGCATTGGTTCGGCGCGATGACGCGGCGCACCGCCACGGTGGCCACCAGCGCGATGACGCCCGACAGCGCGATTCGCCCTAGGTCGGCGGCTTGCAGGTGCTCGTTGCAGGCGACCAGTTGGCCGATGTAGAACTGCGAGCCGAGCCCGGCCGCCAGCGAACCCCGGCACCGCGCCGCCGCACAGGCGAAGGCCCCGATCAGGAGTACCCATTCGATGTCGATGCCGGCATGCAGCGGCAGCACCGATGCGGCGACAGCGGCCAGCGCGGCGCCGCAGGCCGCGCTCGCATCGAGCAGCACCAGAGCCAGCGTCGCCTCGCGCGGCGTCGCGCCGACCTGGGACACCATGGCGAAGAGCGCGCTCGAGGCGGCCAACAGGCCCAGCGACTGGCCGTCGCTCGCGGCACGGCCCGGGTCCAGGAACACGCCGAGCC
>NZ_LYVO01000085.1 GCF_001984055.1 Variovorax sp. KK3 | reverse complement strand
CCCCTACCCCCGCCCTCGACGACAACCAGCTCATGGCCGAACGGCGCGAAAAGCTGAAGGCGCTGCGTGCCGCGCAGACCGAGGGCAAAGGCGTCGCCTTCCCCAACGATTTCAAGCCAGCCGACCGCGCGGCGGCACTGCTCGCAGCTCACGGCGAAACCAGCGCCGAGGCGCTCGAGTCCGCACCCATCGCAGTGAGCGTGGCCGGCCGCATGATGCTCAAGCGGGTGATGGGCAAGGCCAGCTTCGCCACCGTGCAGGACGGCACCGGCCGCATCCAGCTCTACATCACGCGCGACGCGGTCGGCGAAGAGCCGTACACCGAGTTCAAGCGCTGGGACCTGGGCGACATCGTCGGCGCCGAGGGCACCGCCTTCAAGACCAAGACCGGCGAACTTTCGGTCAAGGTGACGAAGCTGCGCCTTCTCACCAAGAGCCTGCGGCCGCTGCCCGACAAATTCCACGGCATGGCCGACCAGGAGCAGAAGTACCGGCAACGCTATGTCGACCTGATCACCGACGAGGCGGCGCGCGAGCGCTTCATGGCACGCAGCCGCGCCGTGAGTGCGCTGCGCGAGTTCATGGTGGCCAACGGCTTCCTCGAAGTCGAGACGCCGATGCTGCATCCGATTCCGGGCGGCGCCAACGCCAAGCCCTTCAAGACGCACCACAACGCGCTGGACCAGGAGATGTTCCTGCGCATCGCGCCCGAGCTGTATCTCAAGCGCCTGATCGTCGGCGGCTTCGAGCGCGTGTTCGAAATCAACCGGAGCTACCGCAACGAGGGCATCTCGGTGCGGCACAACCCCGAGTTCACGATGATGGAGTTCTACGCGGCGTACTGGAACTACCGCGACCTGATGGACTTCACCGAGACGCTGATCCGCACCATCGCGCAGAACAGCGTGGGCAAGCTGCAGTTCGAGTACCAGGGCAAGCCTGTGGACCTGAGCCAGCCTTTCGAGCGGCTCACGATTCGCGAGGCGATCGCCAAGCACACCGAGGCCGGCGCGAATGCCGACGATGCCGCCTGGTTGCGCGATGCCCTGCGCAAGCTGGGCCTGAGCGAAGAAAAAGACAAGCTGTCGCAACGCAGCCTGGCCAGCCTGCAGGTGATGTACTTCGAGGAGACGGTGGAAGAGAAGCTCTGGCAGCCCACCTTCATCATGGAGCACCCGACCGAAATTTCGCCGCTGGCGCGCGCCAACGACGAGCGCCCCGAGGTCACCGAGCGCTTCGAGCTCTACATCACCGGTCGCGAATTCGGCAACGGCTTCAGCGAGCTCAACGATGCCGAGGACCAGGCCGCGCGCTTCAATGCGCAGGTGTCGGCCAAGGACAGCGGCGACGACGAAGCGATGTTCTTCGACCACGATTTCGTGCGCGCGCTCGAATACGGCATGCCGCCCACCGGCGGCTGCGGCATCGGCATCGACCGGCTGATGATGCTGCTGACCGATTCGCCGAGCATCCGCGACGTGATCCTCTTCCCCGCCCTGCGTCGGGAATCCTGAGCGCCACGCGCCTTCAAAAAAGGCGCGACAGCAGCGCGGACGCCTGTTTGTAGGCGGGGGTCTGCATCAGGTCGTTCCAGGCGAGTGCGGCCGTGCGCGGCAGCAGCGCGCGCCGGCGCGCCTCGCTGTCGGCACTCGGCTGCCAGCGGCCGTCGCGACGCGCTTTCGCGAAGCCATCGAGCACTTCGTCCAGCACCGTGCTTTCGCCGATGCTCTGGTTGCAAAGCAGGGCCAGGTCGCAGCCGGCGCCGAGGGCGGCCAGTGCCGCATCGGTGTAGCTGAGCTGCTCGCCCTGGATGCGGCGGGCGGCCTCCATGCTCAGGTCGTCGCTGAACACCGCCCCCTCGAAGCCCAGCCGGCCGCGCAGAACGTCTTGCAGCCACTTGGCCGAGAAACCCGCGGGGCGGGCATCGACCTTCGAATAGATCACGTGCGCCGGCATGACGGCCGACAAGGTGCCGGCCAGCCAGTCGTAGGGTTGCGCGTCGTCCGCAAGGATCGCCTTGAGGCTGCGCCGATCCACCGGAATCGCCACGTGCGAATCGGCACGCACGAATCCGTGCCCGGGAAAATGCTTGCCGCAATTGGCCATGCCTGCCTGCAGCAGGCCATGGGTCAGGCTGCGCGCAAGCAGCGCAACGACCCGCGGATCGCGATGGAAGCTGCGGTTGCCGATCACGCTGCTTTCGCCGAAGTCGAGATCGAGCACCGGGGTGAAGCTGAAATCGACGCCGCAGGCCCGCAATTCGGCGGCCAGCACAAGGCCGCAGGCCACGGCCGCCTGAGTGGCACGCATCGGATCTTGCATCCAGAGCTTGCCCAGCGACCCCATGGGTGGCAGATGGGTGAAGCCGTCGGTGCGGAAGCGCTGTACCCGGCCGCCCTCGTGGTCGACGCAGATGAGGATGTCGGGGCGCAGTGCCTTGATCTCGACATTGAGGGCGCTCAGCTGCGCGCGGTCTTGCCAGTTGCGCGCGAAGTGGATCACGCCGCCCACCAGCGGGTCGGCCAGGCGCCGGCGATCCACGGCATTCAAGGCCTGGCTCCCGATGTCGATGATCAGCGGGGCGTGCGATGCCTGCGGGTCCGTCATGGCTTGCGTTCGACCACGACGAAGCTCGCCGCGTAGTCGGTTTCGTCGGTCACCGTCACGTGCGCCACCAGCCCTTCGGCCTCGAACCATTGCTTCAGCCCGCCGTGCAGCACGATCACCGGCTTGCCGCTGCGCTCGTTCATGATCTCGCACAGGCGCCAGGTCATCGGCATGCGCATGCCCATGCCGATGGCCTTGCTGAAGGCCTCCTTGGCGGAAAAACGCGTGGCCAGGTAGCGCAATCCGCGCTTCGGCCAACGGGCGCTGCGTGCACGCCAGACGGCGAGCTCGGCATCGCCCAGCACCTTCTGCGCAAAGCGCTCGCCCTGGCGCTCGAAGGTGGCGGAGATGCGGCGAATGTCGCAGATGTCGGTGCCGATGCCGTAGATCACCGGGCGCCCGCCTCCTGGATGCAGCGGAGGTATTCGCGTGTGGCGGCGGTGTAGCCGAGCTCCAGCGCATCCGCGACGAAGGCATGGCCGATCGACACTTCGCGAACGTCGGGCACCGCACGCAGAAAGTCGGTGAGGTTGTCGCGGCTCAGGTCGTGGCCGGCATTGACCTCGAGGCCGGCCGCCCTTGCAGCCCGCGCTGCCTCTGCGTACAGGCCCAGCACCGTCTCGGCCCTGGAGGTTCCGCGGGCGGCCGCATAGCCCTCGGTGTAGAGCTCGATGCGATCGGCACCGGCCGCCTTGGCCGCGGCCATCATCTCGGGCTCGGGGTCCATGAACAGGCTGACGCGCACGCCGAGCGCCTTGGCCTCGGCGATCAGCGGCCGGAGGCGGTCGGCATCGTCGGGGAAAGTCCAGCCGTGGTCGCTGGTGGACTGGGCCACGTCGTCGGGAACGAAGGTGGCCTGGTGCGGGCGCAGTTCGCGCACGAAGTCCATCAGGTTGTGGAAGGGGTTGCCCTCGATGTTGAACTCGGCCTGGGGCCAGTCCTTGGACAGCAATTCCGACAGGTCCTGCACGTCCTGTGGACGGATGTGGCGCTGATCGGGCCGCGGATGCACCGTGATGCCGTGCGCGCCGGCATCGAGGCACAGGGCGGCGGCGAACAGCACGCTCGGAATGCCCAGTGCGCGGGTGTTGCGCACCAGCGCGACCTTGTTGAGGTTGACCGACAGGGAAGTGCTCATAGGGCTTGCAAGTCTCTCATCATCTGGCGTGTGCGCAATATGCTCACGCCGCAATGGTAGTGGAGCAGCACGCGCAACTGGTTGCGAAGCGCGCTGCTGGCGCCGGCATTCATCATTGCCACCTGGCGCAGCGCGGCGGCCAGAGGCGCGCGCTCTTCAAGCGTGCGCTGAAGTGCCTGCCATTCGGCACCCGAGAGCGCTGGTTCGTCATCCGCCGCCAGGCGCAGGCCCGCTTCGGGGACCAGGGTGTAGCGCATCTCCGTATCGAGCGGTTCCAGCGTCAGCGTCTGGACGTCGAGGATCGGCAGCAGGCCGACTTCGCGCAACAGCAGCAGTTCGAAGGCCCGCAGTGCGGCCGCCTGCGTGGCGGCCTGAGCACCACCGTGGTCGCCCGCCAGCACCTCGACGACCACGGCATAGCCGTCGAACAGCGCCTCGTGCGCGTCGTCGCGCGCCAGCAGCCGCAGCAGCAGTTCGTTGAGGTAATAGCCGGACAGCAGCGACTCGCCGGTCGGCATCACATGTCCACCCATCCATTCGGCAGACTTGAGGGTGCGGATCTCGGCGTCCCCGCTGTAGCTCAGCTGCAGAGGCTGCAACGGCAGCAACACGGGCCGGAAGTTGGAACTGGGCCGCTTGGCCCCCTTGGCCACCAGCGCCACACGCCCGTGCCGGCGCGTGAACACCTCGAGGATCAGGCTCGACTCGCTCCAGTCGTAACGATGGAGCACATAGGCCGGCTCATGCGAGACGCGCTGGGTCGCCATTCAACGACCGGTCGGCTCATTCATAGCCGAACGAACGTACCCGCGCCTCGTCGTCGGCCCAGCCCGAACGGACCTTGACCCACAGCTCGATGAAGACCTTGGCGTCGGCGAGCTTCTCGAGCTCCTGGCGCGTCTCGGTGCCGATGCGCTTGATGCGCTCGCCCTTGTCGCCGATGACCATCGCCTTGTGGCCGTCGCGCTCCACCACGATGGTGGCGGCGATGCGCAGCAGGCGCTTCTGGCCCTTGCGGGCGGGCGGCTCTTCCTCGTACTTGTCGATGATCACGGTCGAGGTGTAGGGCAGTTCGTCGCCGGTCAGGCGGAAGAGCTTTTCGCGCACCAGTTCACTCGCGAGGAACTGCTCGCTGCGGTCGGTCAGCTCGTCTTCGGCGTACCACCAGGGTTGCTCTGGCAGGTATTTTTCGCAGATGCCGAACAGGCGCTCGATGTCCTTCGGGTTCTTCGCAGACATCGGCACGAACTCGGCGAAGGCATGCCGACCCTGCATCTGCTGCAGCCACGGGGCCAGCTCGCTGCGGCGATTCACGTTGTCGAGCTTGTTGGCGATCAGCACGGTCGGGATGCCGCTGCCGAGCAGCTTGAGCACGCGCTCGTCGGCGGGCGTGAAGCTCCCGGCCTCCACGACGAAGAGGATCAGGTCCACGTCGGACACCGCGCCCACCACCGTCTTGTTGAGGGAGCGGTTGAGCGCGTTGGCGTGCAGGGTCTGAAAGCCCGGCGTGTCGACGAACACAAATTGCGTGGCGCCCAGGGTGCGCATGCCGGTGATGCGATGCCGCGTGGTCTGCGCCTTGCGCGACGTGATGCTGATCTTCTGGCCGACCAGCGCGTTGAGAAGCGTCGACTTGCCCACATTGGGCTTGCCGACGATGGCCACCAGGCCGCAGCGTTGCTGCGAGGAGGCGTCCGGCGCCTTGCCCTCTTCGGGAGAGAGCGGGCCGGACTCGATCGAATCATTCATGGGGATGCCTTTGCGGCGGCGCTGCCGCGTGCCTTGAGCCGGATCAACATGGCGGCCGCCGCAGCCTGCTCGCCGGCGCGGCGCGACCCGCCGATGCCGCGTTCACGGAAGCCCAGGTCGGCCACCTCGCATTCGACATCGAAGGTTTGCTTGTGCGCCGCACCGAGCGTGCCGACCACGCGGTAGACCGGCAACTTCATTTTGTGGCCCTGCAGCCATTCCTGCAATTCCGTCTTGGGATCTTTGGCGACCGCATCCATGCGGGGGGTGATGGCGACCGACTCGTAAAGCCGCCGCACCAAGGCCTGCGCCGGGCCGTAGCCGGCGTCGAGGTAGACGGCACCGATGAGTGCCTCCAGCGCATCGGCCAGGATCGACGGCCGGCTCGGCCCGCCGGACCGCGCCTCGCCTTCGCCGAGGCGCAGCAGCGGCGACAGCGCCAGCTTCAACGCCAGTTGGTGCAGGGTGTCCTGTTTGACGAGGTTGGCCCGCACGCGCGACAGGTCGCCCTCCGGGAGCTGCGACAGCTGTTCGTAGAGCAAATGCGCGACGGCGAGATTGAGCACCGAATCGCCCAGGAACTCCAGGCGTTCGTTGTGGTCCGCGGAGAAGCTGCGATGCGTGAGCGCACGCTGCAGCAGCCGAGGGTCCGAAAAGGAGTGCTGGATGCGCGCCTGCAGTGCGGCGAGATCAGCGCTCGTCACGTGCACACAGCGGGGTGGAGCCGAAGGCGAACCTCATCCTAGCGAGACTGGCCTTCGTACTTGAGCGTGAGGTAGGCCGGGCCGAAGAGGTGGATCTCGCGCTGGTAGGCAAAGGACACGACCACCTTGTCGCCGACCTTCTTCACATCCAGATCCTTGCCGCTGACCGACTGGAAGTCGTCGATGGCCTGGGCCCGATCGAAGATGGCGCGGACCTCGGGCACCGTGGTGCCTTCCTTGGCCTTGTTGGCCGCCTTGGTGATGGCCTGATACTCGATCAGCGTGGGGATCACCTGCGCGAGCACCACGCCGACGCAGGCGAGCACTATCGCGACGAACAGCAGCCCGATGAACGAGATGCCACGCTGGCGCCGCCAGGATTGACTAGCTCTCATGCCCTCTTACCCTCCAAAAACCAGTCTATTGGAATCCGCCGATGCGCTTGAGATCGCCGAAATTCATCCAGATGAAGAAGGCTCTGCCAACGATGTTCTTGTCGGGCACGAACCCCCAGTAACGCGAATCGAGCGAGTTGTCCCGGTTGTCGCCCATCATGAAATAGTGCCCCGGCGGAACCTTGCACGCCACGCCCTCGACACTGTAACGACAATTTTCCTGGTTCGGAAACGCCATGACCTCGGCCTCGGACAAGCCGGCGCGACGGCTGTCGTCGTTGAGCAGCATGTGGCGCTTGCCGCTCAAGTCTTCGCTGTACTGCTTGAGATAGCGCATGGACTCCTCGTCGAAGTACTCGGGCACGGCCTGCTTGTCGACCGCCTTGCCGTTGATGGTGAGCTTCTTGTTCAGATAGGCCACCTCGTCCCCGGGCACGCCGATGACGCGCTTGATGTAGTCCATGCTGGGCTTGGGCGGATAGCGGAACACCATCACGTCGCCACGTGCCGGCGGGGTGCCATCGGTGACCTTCGTGTTGATGACCGGCAAGCGCAGGCCGTAGGTGAACTTGTTGACGAGGATCAGGTCGCCGGTAAGCAAGGTCGGCATCATCGAGCCAGACGGAATCTTGAAGGGCTCGACGAGAAAAGAGCGCAACAGGAACACGGCCAGGATCACAGGGAAGAGGCCCGCGGTCCAGTCGAGCCACCACGGCTGCATGAGCAGGCGCTCGCGCGTCTTGGGGTCGACGGTGTCGACCTCGCGGATGCCTTGGCGCGCCAGGTCATCGCGTCGTTGGGTCAAAGAAGCATCGAGCCCGTCGGCCGCCTTGCGCCGCCTGGGCAGGAAGTAGAAGCGCTCTGCCAGCCAATACAGGCCCGTCACCAAGGTGGCCAAGAACAGCAGCAACGCGAAGTTGCCTTCGACCGCACCGAAATACCAGGCGCCGATGTAGCCGGCGAAGGACGCGAGGATCAGGGAGGTGAGAAATGCCATCGATGCGGTAATTCTTAGTCTTCGACCTGCAGGATGGCGAGGAAGGCCTCTTGCGGGACCTCTACCGAGCCGATCTGCTTCATTCTTTTCTTGCCCGCTTTTTGCTTCTCGAGCAGCTTGCGCTTGCGGGTGATGTCGCCGCCGTAGCACTTGGCGAGCACGTTCTTGCGGAGCGCTTTGATTGTCTCACGCGCGATGATGTTGACCCCGATGGCGGCCTGGATGGCGACGTCGAACATCTGGCGGCTGATGATCTCGCGCATCTTGCTCACCACGGCTCGACCGCGGTACTGGCTTTGAGTGCGATGGACGATGATCGACAGCGCATCGACCTTCTCGCCGTTGAGCAGGATGTCGACTTTCACGACGTCGGAAGCGCGGTATTCCTTGAACTCGTAGTCCATCGAGGCATAGCCGCGGCTGACGGACTTGAGCTTGTCGAAGAAGTCCAGCACGATCTCGCCCAGGGGCATCTCGTAGGTCAGCATGACCTGGCGGCCGTGGTAGGCCATGTTCATCTGCACGCCGCGCTTCTGGTTGGCCAGCGTCATCACGGCACCGACGTATTCCTGCGGCATGTAGAGGTGCACGGTGACGATCGGCTCGCGGATCTCGGCCATTCGGCCGACGTCGGGCATCTTTGACGGGTTCTCGACCATGATCACTTCGCCGTCGTTCTTCGCGACTTGGTAGACCACGCTGGGTGCCGTCGTGATGAGGTCCTGGTCGAATTCGCGCTCCAGGCGCTCCTGCACGATCTCCATGTGCAGCAGGCCCAGGAAGCCACAGCGGAAGCCGAAGCCGAGCGCCTGCGACACCTCCGCCTCGTAGTGCAGCGAGGAATCGTTGAGCTTGAGTTTCTCGAGTGCGTCGCGCAGCGAGTCGTATTCGCTCGCCTCGGTCGGATACAGGCCGGCGAACACCTGGGGCTGGATCTCCTTGAAGCCGGGCAACGCCTCGGTCGCCGTCGCGGCAGCGCCACCTGTTCCGGCCTTGATGCGAGTGACCGTGTCGCCGACCTTCGCAGCCTGCAACTCTTTGATGCCCGCGATGATGTAGCCGACTTCGCCGGCCTCGAGCGACTCGCGCGACTCGTTGGCCGGCGTGAAGACACCCAGGTTGTCGGCGTTGTAGCTCGCGCCAGAAGCCATCATCTTGATGCGGTCGCCTTTCGCCAAGCGGCCGTCGACCACGCGCACCAGCATCACCACGCCCACGTATGCGTCGAACCAGCTGTCGACGATCATCGCGCGCAGCGCCGCATCCGGATTCCCGCGAGGCGCGGGCACCTTGGCGACGATGGCTTCGAGAATTTCGTCGATGCCCATGCCGGTCTTTGCGGAACATGGGATGGCATCGCCCGCATCGATGCCGATCACGTCTTCGATCTCGGCCTTCGCGTTGTCGGGATCGGCTTGCGGCAGATCCATCTTGTTGAGCACTGGCAGCACTTCGACGCCAAGGTCGAGCGCGGTGTAGCAGTTGGCGACTGTCTGTGCTTCGACACCCTGGCTCGCATCGACAACGAGCAATGCACCTTCGCATGCAGACAGCGAGCGACTCACTTCATAAGAGAAGTCGACATGGCCCGGCGTGTCGATCAGATTGAGGTTGTAGACCTGTCCGTCGCGTGCCTTGTAATGCAGCGCAGCGGTCTGCGCCTTGATGGTTATCCCACGCTCTTTCTCGATGTCCATCGAGTCGAGAACCTGCGCTTCCATCTCGCGCTCCGCGAGACCGCCGCAGCGCTGAATGAGCCGATCTGCGAGCGTGGACTTGCCATGATCGATGTGCGCGATGATGGAAAAGTTTCTTATGTGATTCATCAACGGGAACGCTTAAGTACTTGAATTCGTTCGGGCACAGCGGGGAACGGCCAAGAAAAAAGGGCGCGTCCCCAAGAGACGCGCCCTGAACCAACAAGCAATGGCAACTGCAGTAGTTGGAACTTCATTGTAGGCAAATCGGGGGGCGCGTACAGCCGGGCCAAGGCCTCGGACCGGTCGTTGCAGGTCAGCAACAGGCAACTTGTAAACAGGTTATCAACAGATCCGGTGGACCACTTCCTTAACAACTTGTGGGCGATCTGTGGAGCATCGGTGGATGACCTCTACGCATCTCGCATCGTGGAGCGACCCCCGCAGCTTATGCGTCTGATCACGACCGAGGGCGAGCTATTCTACTAAAACGCATCATTAGGCTCGCCCAAAGTTAGTACAAGCTAACTATCCGAAGATCCCGAAAGCGTCGAAAAATTTTTTAGGTTGAGGTTGCGGGAACACCAAAAGCAGCCGAAAAAAGGCCCCAAACCCGACTACCGGGTGGGGCCACTTGACGGTTGATTTCGGTTTAGCGTGCAGGTCGTACCAGGGCATACTGGGCCCACTCCCCGCGCCGGAACAGCACGCTCACCGGCTTGGTCTTGTCCGCCTTCGCAAGCGCAGACTCGAATTCCTTGACATTCGCCACTTCCGCATTGTTCACCGCCAACACGATGTCCCCTTCGCGAAGACCGGCCCGCGTGGCGGCGTCGGCGACAGAATCAATCTTGACGCCGCCCTTGAGTTTCAGTTCCTTCTTCTGAGTCTCGGTCAGCTCGCTGACCGCGAGGCCCAACGACTTCGCAGCAGGCGATGCAGATGATTTGGCGACCGGCTCTTCACGTTCTGCGACGCGCGCCGGCTTGTCGGGTTCGATCTCGGCAATCATCACGTTGAAGTCGCGCGAGTTGCCGCGGCGAAACACGGTGACGCTGCTCTTGGTGCCCGGCTTTGTGTTGCCGACCAGGCGCGGCAGGTCACTGGGCTTCTCGATGCTCTTGCCGTCGAAGCGGGTGATGATGTCGCCCGGTTCGATGCCGGCCTTCTCGCCCGGCGAGCCGGCCTCGACGCCGCGTACCAAGGCGCCCTGCGCCTTGCCCAGCCCGATGGACTCGGCGACGTCCTTGGTCACCTGATCGATCTGTACGCCGATGCGGCCGCGCGAAACGCGGCCACTTACGCGCAGTTGCTCGCTCACGCGAATGGCCTCGTCGATCGGGATCGAGAACGAGATGCCCATGAAGCCGCCAGAGCGGGAGTAGATCTGGCTGTTGATGCCGACCACTTCGCCGCGCATGTTGATGAGAGGCCCACCCGAATTGCCTGGATTGATGGCCACGTCGGTTTGAATGAAGGGCAGGTAGTCCCCGGTGTCACGCTGTTTGGCGCTCACGATACCGGCCGTCACCGTGTTCTCGAGCCCGAATGGAGAACCGATGGCCATGACCCATTCGCCGACACGCAGCTTGGAGATGTCGCCGACCTTCACCGCTGGCAAGCCCGTCGCGTCGATCTTGACCACTGCGACGTCGGTGCGCTTGTCGGCGCCGATGATCTTGGCCTTGAACTCGCGCTTGTCGACCAACGTCACCAGCACCTCGGACGCGCCGTCGACCACATGCGCGTTGGTCATCACGAACCCGTCGGCAGTCAGGATGAATCCGGACCCGACACCGCGCGGCCGCTCTTCTTCTTGTGGCTGCTGGCGGTTTCGAGGGCCCTGACGCGGGATGTTCGGCATCTGCTGGCCGAAGAAACGGCGCAGGAACTCCTGCATTTCTTCATCCATTTCGGGAGTGCCGCCGCGCTGCGTCACCTTCTCGACCGTCCGGATGTTGACGACCGCCGGGCCGACCTGGTCGACCAGATCGGTGAAGTCCGGCAACACGCGGCCTTGCGCCTGAACAGGGGCGGCTGGCAGCAGCGACAGACCGGAAGCGAGCAGGAGCGCGCCGGCCATGAGAAATGAGCGGATCCTGTTCCCCTCGGTACTGAACATCATCGGCATCCTTCGTTGAAAAACTGAACTGAGTTGATCACGTGGCGGCTCAGCGCGCCCGCACAAGGCTCTGCGCAAAGGCATCGAGTGTCTGAGGCGGAACCTCACCGACCGCAGTAAGCCACCAGTCTCCATCCTTGTCTGCCAGCTTGCGGCTCAGCGTGTAGGTCGCACCGAGAGACAACAAGCCTTCGCGAGGCTGACGCTGGGCGTCGAAAGGCTCGACGAAGAGCGAGACCGTTGCAAGCCCATCGGAAAAGATCCATTGCATCGTGTGCCCCGGCTTGCCGCTCACCTCATTGCCCATGGCTCGCCGATAGCAGCTGACGGGTTTGAAGCCTGCAACCGGCGTGCGCAAGGCCCAGCCTTCCTTGCTCGGCGTCGTGCGATCGAGTTCAGCCTTTTCGATCCTGTAGCCCGCCGTGCTGCTCATCATCTGCGTCAGCACATGCGCCTTGACTGGGGGATCGAGTTGAAGTTCGGAAAAGGCGGATTGCTCGATCACGCGGCTTTCGTTGTCGATGGTCTGCAGCTTCACGACCAGGCCGGAACGCCGCTCGCTCCAGACGCGATAACCGAATCGCAGCCCATCGCGCGGCTCGAGTTGCACCACGTCGGCATCGAAACCGGCCACGCGATCCTTGCCGACGACTCGCGCGCTGTAGAGCTCGCCGATGGTCGAATCAGGGGCCCCGAGCAGATTGGGAAAGAGTTCCAGGTTGTCGCGCTTTTCGCTCTTGACGACTTTCGCCTCGGGCAGGAAGGTCATCACGTGGTCGTTTCGACGGAAGGTCGAACGAGGAGGCCCGGACAGCGCTTCGATGCGCTCCAGTTGAAGGTCGCCCTCGCACACGTGCCAGATGCGGGCGCTCGACAGATTGCCGGTGGCCGCCGAGACGACGAAGGTTCCTGCATAAGAGCGCTGCCGGGATGCCAAATGCATGCGCTGCAGCCACTCGACCACGTTCAGCGTCGGGGCCTCGCCACTGGTTGTGCTGATCGAATGCTTCGAAGAAGGCGAGGAGGCCCGGGTCTGGGCGATGGCGGCCTGCGCGACACATAGGGCGGCAACGAGGAGCAGTGCACTACGCGCTGAAATCGGCATCGAGACAGTCATGCTGGAACAGGAGGCGGACCGTCAGCGCGACGGGCCGTCGAAAGTTGCATTGCGGAGAAATCCGGAAGGCATTTGAGAAGCGCCACCAGCTTGCTTGTGGGCCTCGAGAAGTTGGTCGAGCCGCGGATCGCGCAGCATGACCTGCGGATTGCCATTGCCCACCACCACACGCATCGGTGCGAGCGCGGCAGCAGTCTGCGGGGAAGACCCGGCCGCGGCGAGCACCGACCCGGAATTTTGAACCTGTTGCGACTGCTGCGCGATTTGCGCACCCACGGGCTGCGAGCCGATGCCGCCGCCCACCCAGTTCCACCCGATCGCCGCCGCTGCCGCGAGGGATGCGGCCCCGGCCACGAGCTTCCAGCGAAAAACCGGCTCATTGGCCGCTTCAGCACGAAGCGTCGTCTGCACCACCAAGGGCGGCACCAATTCCGCGGGCCTCGATGGTTCCGCCGCCATACGTCGTTGAAGGCGCGAGAGAAACTGCGAGGTGTCGCTGCAAGAGGAATGCACGCCGGAACGCAACACATCACCAACCAAGTGGTAGGTATGCCAAGTCGCCCGCAAGTCGTTGTCGGCGCACACCGAATCGATCACGTGGGCGAGATCTTCCTCGCGCAAATGGCCATCCGCCAGCGCGGAGATCTGCTCATGGACTGTGGTCGTGTGCTTCATCTGGTTCACCTGCTTACCAACGCTTGCCGGACTGGTTGTCCAACAACGGTTTGACCCTTGCCGAAATGGCTTCGCGCGCCCGGAAAATCCGCGAGCGCACCGTGCCGATAGGACAGTTCATGACCTCGGCGATCTCTTCGTAGCTCATGCCTTCGATCTCGCGCAGCGTCACAGCCTGCCGCAATTCGGCGGGCAGAGCTTCCATCGCTGCCTCGACGGCGGCCGCGATTTCATTCGCGGCCAACACGGATTCAGGCGTTTCGTCGCTGGTTGGTTCGTTTCCTGGACGGTAAGTTTCATCATCGTCGTCGGAAGACGAACGCAATGCGCTTTCTGACACCGTCGGGTCGCGCTTCATGTCCACGAGGGCCTTCTTGGCCGTGTTGACCGCGATCCGGTAGAGCCAGGTGTAGAACTGAGCCTCGCCCCTGAATTGGTGCAGCGCACGGTAAGCGCGAATGAAGGTCTCTTGCGCGATGTCCTCGATGAGGTTCACGTCGCGCACCATGCGGCCGATCAGGCGTTCGATTCGTCGCTGGTACTTGATGACCAGCAGTTCGAAGGCCTTTTGATCGCCTGCGACGGTCCGTTGGACCAGTTGAAAGTCGACCTCCCCAGGTTTGGGAGCGCCTGCGGCGGGGTCGGTCAGGCCGGCATCAGGCGGGACAGGCGGTGGAGAGGCGGTCATGAAAGCGAATGCTGCGTACCGACCGACCCGCTCGACCGGCTGGCTACCGGCGTAAGACCTGGCGCGCTCTGCGAATAAACCGCTCGGCGCAAGGCCTGCCAGCGTTCCGGCATGGCATCACGGTCCAGCCAGAGCCAGAGCCGGGCTCCACGAGCCGAGTCGAAATGCGCGAGCAGCGACGACTGGAAGTCCAGCGCGACCCTCAGCTTCGGCGCCGGCCCGATAAAAGGATGCGAAATCGACCACTCAGCGCCGTCGAATTCCAGCATCGCGGCAGGCGGCCTGCGCAAAGCGCTTCCGTACCACGCAGCGCCGGCGCCAACGACCGCGAACAACAACGGCCCGATACGCCAGTCGGCGTCGAGGCGGACGACAGCGGCGATCACGCCGCCTGCCCCCGCGATCCACAGCAACAGAAACAAGCGGTTGGCGATGCGCGAACGCCCCACCGGATAGCTCACCGACGGGGCGCTTTGCATGGGTCGATGAAGTTCAAGCGCGCTTGAACACCAGCGTGCCGTTGGTGCCGCCGAAGCCGAAATTGTTCTTGACCGCCACGTCGATCTTCAAATCGCGCGCCTCGTTGGCGCAGTAATCGAGATCGCACTCAGGGTCTTGATTGAAAATATTGATCGTAGGCGGACTCTTCTGTTCGTGCAGCGCCAACACGGTGAACACCGACTCGATGCCGCCAGCACCGCCGAGCAGATGACCCGTCATCGACTTGGTCGAATTCACCACGAGCTTCTTGGCATGGTCGCCGAAGGCCTTCTTGATAGCGTTGGTCTCGTTGAGGTCGCCAAGCGGCGTCGACGTGCCATGCGCATTCAGGTATTGCACCTGATCGGCATTGACACCCGCATTCTTCAAGGCAGCCTCCATCGAACGGCTCGGTCCATTGACGTCAGGAGCAGTCATATGGAAGGCGTCGGCACTCATGCCGAAGCCGGAAACCTCGGCGTAAATTTTGGCGCCACGCGCCTTGGCACGTTCGTATTCCTCGAGCACGAGCACGCCCGCACCTTCGCCGAGCACGAAGCCGTCTCGATCACGGTCCCACGGGCGTGAGGCCGTCGCGGGATCGTCGTTGCGAGTAGACAGTGCCCGCGCCGCCGCGAATCCGCCAATGCCCAAAGGAGACACGGTCGACTCGGCGCCGCCGGCGATCATGACGTCGGCGTCGCCGTACTCGATCATCCGGGCGGAGGTTCCGATGGCGTGCAAGCCCGTCGTGCAAGCCGTGACGATTGCGATGTTCGGCCCCTTGAACCCGTACTTGATGGATACGTGGCCCGAAATCATGTTGATGATCGAAGCAGGCACGAAGAACGGAGAGACGCGACGGGGACCGCGATTCGTCAGCTCGGCGTGCGTGGACTCGATCATCGGCAGGCCGCCGATGCCCGAGCCGATGTTGCAACCGATGCGGACGGCATCCTCTTCGGACAACGCATCGCCCGTCGGCAACCCGCTGTCTTGCACCGCCTGCATGGCAGCAGCCATGCCGAGGTGGATGAAGCGGTCCATGTGACGCGCTTCCTTCTCGGCGATGTACTGGGTGACGTCGAAACCCTTGACTTCGCCCGCAAACTTGCAGGCGAAGGCGCTTGCATCGAAGCTGGAGACGGTGTCGATGCCCGATTTTCCAGCGAGCAGGTTGGTCCAGGACTCGGCGACGGTGTTGCCAACCGGGGCAATGCAACCGAGTCCGGTCACGACGACGCGGCGTTTGGTCATGCCGGCAAACCTTTCTGGGAGCACTGAGACCGCCGGGCGGCCTGCGCCATGGTGGCAGCCGCGAACCGACACGGAAACCCAGCGAGGCCGATATCAGGCCTTTTGATTCTTGGTGGCGTAATCGACGGCGTTTTGGACGGTCGTGATCTTCTCAGCGTCTTCGTCCGGGATCTCGATGCCGAATTCGTCTTCGAGTGCCATCACCAGTTCGACCGTGTCGAGCGAGTCAGCGCCGAGATCCGCAACGAAAGCCTTTTCGTTGGTAACCTGGGACTCTTCAACGCCGAGTTGCTCGGCAATGATTTTCTTGACACGTGCTTCGATATCGCTCATTTGCTTCCCTCTGAGGGTTGTAGGTAATCGATGATTTTAGCCGGCCGGATTGTGGCATCGGCCTGGGGCCGGCCGGCAAAAGAATTGGCCGGGCAGGGACTTACATGTGCAGGCCGCCGTTGACGTGCAGTTCCTGGCCCGTCACATAGGCAGCCTGCGGGGACGCGAGATAGGCAACTGCATGCGCGACGTCGGCCGGCTTGCCCAGATGCCCCAACGGGATCTGAGCCAGCAGGGCTTGCTGCTGGGCCTGCGGCAGGCTGGCCGTCATGTCTGTCTCGATGAAGCCGGGTGCCACGCAGTTGACGGTGATGTTGCGGCTGCCGAGTTCGCGCGCGAGCGCGCGGGTCATGCCTGCCACACCTGCCTTGGCGGCTGCGTAGTTGGCCTGCCCGGCATTACCCGACGCGCCGATCACGCTCGTGATGTTGATGATGCGGCCGTAGCGCTGCTTCATCATGGGGCGAATCGCCGCACGCGAAAGCCGAAAAACCGCTTTGAGATTGGTGTCCAGTACGGCATCCCAGTCGCCATCTTTCAGCCGCATGGCAAGCATGTCCCGAGTGATGCCGGCATTGTTGACCAGCACATGGATTGCGCCACAGGCCTTCACGATCTGGTCGACCAACGCCTCGATGGCCGGCCCGTCGTTCACGTCGATCGCCATGCCCTGGCCGCCATTCGCGCCGAGTGCAGCGGTGATCTTCTTGGCCCCATCGTCCGTGGTCGCCGTACCGATGACCTGCAGGCCGCGCTGGGCCAGTTCGAGCGCGATCGCCGCGCCGATGCCGCGCGACGCGCCGGTGACAAGGGCGACCTGGCCTTCAAATTTGGGAGTGCTCATATCTGCGAGGAAGAGAGTTCAGGACCCGGCACTCAGGCACCGAGAAGTTGCCGAGTTTCGGCGAGCGTAGCCGGGTCGTACACGGACGCCGCGGCCAGTTCGGGCGCAATGCGCTTGGCCATCCCGGTCAGCACTTTGCCAGGACCGCATTCAATCACCACGTCGACGCCGCGTGCCTTCAAGGCCAGCACGCTCTCCACCCAGCGCACCGGGCCCGCCGCCTGGCGCACGAGTGCATCACGCATGCGCCCGGCTTCGCTCTCCACCGCGACGTCGATGTTATTGAGCACGGGAATCTGCGGCGCAGCAAGGTCGAGCGACGCCAGACGCTCGCGCAGCGCGTCGGCGGCGGGCCGCATCAAGCTGGAGTGGAACGGTGCCGACACGGGCAAAGGCAGCGCCCGCTTGGCACCCTGCGACTTGAGCACCTCGCAAGCCTTGTCGACAGCAGCCTTGCTACCGGCGATCACGGTCTGCATCGGGTCGTTGAAGTTCACAGCTTCGACGATCTCGCTGCTGCCAGCACCAAAGCTGGCCGTCACCTCGGCGCAACCGGCCTTCACCTTCTCGGCATCCATGCCCAGCACGGCCGCCATCGCGCCCACACCCACTGGAACCGCCTGCTGCATCGCCTGGGCACGAAAGCGAACCAGCGGCGCCGCTTGCGCCAAGGTCAGGACGCCCGAGGCCACCAGCGCGGCGTACTCGCCCAGCGAGTGACCCGCAACGACTGCCGGCTTCGCACCACCCTCGGCCAACCAAGCCCGCCAGGCGGCAACGCCGGCGACCAGCATGACCGGCTGCGTGTTGGTCGTCAGCGCAAGCGCTTCCTTCGGGCCATCGTGGATCAGTCGAGCAACATCCTCGTCCAGCGCGTCGGACGCCTCGCGCAGCACTTCTGCCACGGCCGGGTGATCGCCCCAGGCGTCGAGCATGCCCACTGCCTGCGAGCCCTGGCCCGGGAATACGAAAGCGAAGGATTTCATGATGTCTCCGTTTGTCCTCGCACGTCGCCGCCCAAAGGCGGCGGCGCACAAGACTACATGTTCAGCAGCACTGCGCCCCAGGTGAATCCGCCGCCCACGCCCTCGAGCATGAGCGTATCGCCCTTTTTCACCTTGCCCCCGCGCACGGCTTCGTCCAATGCCAACGGAATGGACGCAGCCGAGGTGTTGCCGTGCTCGTTGACGGTCACCACTAGCTTCTCAAGCGGCACCTTGAGCTTCTTCGCGGTGCCTTGCATGATCCGGATGTTGGCTTGGTGCGGAATCAGCCAGTCGATGTCGGTATCGACCTTGCCTGCCTTTTGCAAGCAGGCACGAGCAGCCTCTTCGAGCACGCGCACAGCCAGCTTGAAGACGGCCTGTCCATCCATGTGAAGCAAAGGGGTGCCAAGCACTTGCCCGCCCGACACGTGACCAGGCACACAGAGGATGCCCACGTGCTTGCCGTCTGCGTGCAAGTCGCTGGAGAGGATGCCGGGCTCGGCACTGGCCTCGAGCACGACAGCACCGGCGCCGTCGCCGAACAGCACACAGGTCGTCCGATCGTTGAAGTCGAGGATGCGCGAGAACACTTCGGCGCCCACGACCAACGCGCATTTGGCGCTGCCGGTCTTGATCATCGCGTCGGCCACGGTCAGCGCGTAGACGAAACCGCTGCAAACGGCCTGCACGTCGAACGCCGGGCAACCCGAGATTCCCAGCTTGTTCTGGAGGATGGCCGCCGACGAGGGAAAAACCATGTCGGGCGTCGAGGTCGCCACGATGATGAGATCGACGTCGGCTGCGCTACGGCCGGCGGCTTCCAGCGCATGGCGCGCGGCTTCCAATCCGAGATCACTGCTGGTGACGTCAGGTTCGGCGAAATGGCGAGCGCGGATGCCGGTGCGCTCGATGATCCATTGGTCAGAGGTCTCGACGCCGCGCGCCGCGAGTTCGCGCGCGAGGTCGTTGTTCGTCACTCGACGGGGCGGCAGGAAGCTGCCGGTGCCGGTGATTCGGGAAAAAGGAGTCATCAAGCGTGGAGTGCTGCCGTGTCGACCGGCGTCGCCTGCTCTTGCCGCGCGAGCAACGGCGCGGCGTGGGCGATGCGGGCCCGCACGCGATCGAGCAGGTTGTTGCGAGCGGCATCATAAGCGCGATCCAGCGCATGGCCGAACGCCACCTCGTCCGCGGACCCATGGCTCTTGAACACGAGCCCGCGCAACCCCAACAGAGCCGCGCCGTTGTACCGACGATGATCCAAGCGGCGCTTGAGCGCTTTTAAAACCGGATAAGAGACGATTGCAGCAAATTTGCTCCAGACGCCGCTCGAATACTCGACCCGAAGAAAGTCGACGATCATCGACGCGACGCCTTCCGTCGCCTTGAGCGTGACGTTGCCGACGAAGCCATCGCACACCACGATGTCGGTCGTGCCCTTGAAGATGTCGTTGCCCTCCACATTGCCGTGGAAATTCAGGTCACCCGAGTTGGCAGCCTTGCGAAGCAACTGGCTGGCTTTCTTGATGGTCTCACTGCCCTTGATGGCTTCTTCGCCAACATTCAACAACCCGACGGTGGGCGACTCGTTGCCCGTCAGGGCGGACACCAATGCCGAGCCCAGAACAGCGAACTGGAGAAGGTCGCCCTCGTCGCAATCCACGTTGGCGCCAAGATCCAATACCGTGGTTGCACCGCCCTTGCTGTTGGGCAATTGGGGAGCGATCGCGGGCCGATCGATGCCATCCAGCGTCTTGAGCAAATAGCGAGCGATCGCCATCAGCGCACCCGTGTTGCCCGCTGACACTGCGGCCTGGGCTGCACCATCCTTCACCTGCTGGATCGCGACACGCATCGAAGAGTCTTTCTTCTTGCGCAGCGCCACCTCGATCGGGTCGTCCATGCCGACCACTTCAGTAGCGCCGACGACCCGGGCCCGGGGATGATTGAAAGCAGCCAACGCCGCCGGCGCGCCGACCAAAAGAAGAGACGCCTCAGCGTGGCGCTCCAGAAAGGCGCTGCAGGCCGCCAGAGTGACGTGCGGCCCGTGGTCACCCCCCATGCAATCGACAGCCAAGGTGATCGCGGAGGGCGCGGAAAATGATTCGGAAGGCGAAGCCATCAAAACAAAGGCCCGACGCTACGGGGAAAGTAGCTCGGGCCTTCTAGCCTTGAAAGTGGAAATCAGGCTTCTGACTTGGTCTTGACCACTTTGCGGCCACGGTAGAAGCCGGTGGGGCTGATGTGGTGCCGAAGATGCGTCTCGCCGGTAGTCGGCTCGACCGCCAGACCGGGCACGCCCAGTGCATTGTGGGAACGGTGCATTCCGCGCTTGGACGGCGACTTCTTGTTTTGCTGGACAGCCATGGTGGCTCCTGAAAATGTTTGGGTGAGTGGGTGGGCATACGCCGGGCCCGGATGGCTGACGACCGCTGTCGTCTACAAACTTCATCCCAGGCGGCGCGCGCGAAGCCCATGATTATAGCCCAAGAGAAGCTCAGCGCCAATTCAGCGCCCCCGCCTACTTCAGCTTGTCGGACCGCAACTTTTCCAAAGCGGCAAATGGATTGGGGCGGGCCGCCTCCGCCGCGTCGAACTCGGGATCTGCCGCCGACAGCTTGACCGGCTCAGGGCAGCGTTCGTGACGCGGCGTCACCGGGATCTCCATCAGCAATTCGTCTTCGACCAGGGCATGCAGATCGAAGTCGCGGCTTGCAACGAGCACGTCTTCTTCGGATTCTTCGTCCTCGGCAGCAGCCGTGTCCTCGTCCTTCACAAAGCGGAACCAGCGATCGACCTCCAAAGGCACGCCGACAGGGCCCAGGCAGCGCTGGCAGATGAGCGGCACTTTGACGCTCGCGCGCAGGTGGAGCCAAGGTATGGGCTCGCCCGCGGCGTCGTCGCGACTGACGCCCGCCGCCTCCCATCTCACCCGTTCGCCATCGGCCGGAGCAGCCAGTTCCGCGCTCAGGCGCGCGTAGGCATCGAGAGGCTCCTCGCCCGATACGGTCGCGCCCGCCTCGGCAAGCCGCCGCACGTCGAGCCGGCCGGGTTTGAATTCGCTGGTCATCGGCACCAGTCTAAACCGCTCACGCACAATCACGCCCCATGCAACGTTCACTGATCCTCGCCTCCACGTCGCGCTATCGCCGCGAACTCCTCGGCAGGCTGCGCCTGACCTTCGATGTGCAGGCGCCCGAAGTCGACGAAACGCCGCTCGAAGGCGAATCACCGCGCGCGCTTGCCGAACGCCTGGCCCTCGAGAAAGCGATGGCGGTCGCCCGGCGCTTCCCCGAGGCCGTGGTGATCGGGTCGGACCAGGTCGCCGACCTCGACGGCGAGCCGCTCGGCAAGCCCGGCGACCACGCACGTGCGACGGCCCAGTTGCAACGCATGCGCGGACGAACGCTCACTTTCCAGACCGCGGTCGCCGTGGTCTGCCAAGCCACCGGCATTTCCCAGCGCGAACTCGCGCCGGTGCGCGTCGTCTTTCGCCAATTGAGCAACGAAGCCATCGAGTACTACTTGCGCGCAGAAACCCCCTACGACTGCGCCGGAAGCGCCAAGAGCGAGGGCCTGGGCATCGCGCTGCTGGAGGCAATCGACAGCGACGACCCCACTGCGCTCGTGGGCCTCCCGCTGATCCGCACCGCCCGCATGTTGCGCGCCGCCGGGATCGACCTGCTGTGACCCGAGGCAAGCTCTACCTGGTGCCCGCGCCGCTCGATTTCGGCTGCGACCCCGCCGTGGCGCTGCAGGACGTGCTGCCGCTCGGCACGCTGCAGGCTTCCGCCGGCATCACTCATTGGATTTGCGAGAACGCGAAGTCGGCCCGCGCGTATCTCAAGCGCATCGATGGCGTGGTGCCGCTCGCAACGCCCCTGCAGTCGCAGCAGATCCAGGAATTGCCGCGCGAAGTCCACAAGAAAGGTGACCATCAAGCGGGCCAGTTCGACGCCCGTCCACTCCTTGCGGCGGCAATGGAGGGTGCGGATATCGGGCTTCTCAGCGAAGCCGGCATGCCGGCGGTCGCCGATCCGGGCTCGTCCGTCGTGCGCGCTGCGCATGCGCTGGGCGTCTCCGTGGTGCCGCTCGTCGGCCCCGTTTCGCTCTTGCTCGCACTGGCAGCGAGCGGCCTCAACGGCCAGAACTTCGCCTTCGTCGGCTATCTGCCGCAAGACGCCACCGCACGCACGCAACGCATCCGCGAGCTCGAAACACTGGCGCTGCGCACCGGGCAGACACAACTCTTCATCGAAACGCCCTACCGCAACGCAGCGCTGCTGCAAGCCTTGATGCAGACGCTCCAACACAACACGCGGCTTGCGGTGGCGCGCGGCCTCACGCTCGCCAATGCCGACATCCGCAGCGAAACGATCAAAGCCTGGCGCGCGAGCGCCCTGCCCGCCGCCGACGAGCGAGCGCCCGCCGTGTTCGCGATCGGGCGCTGAGGGTGTCCGCAACACTGGCGCAGCCGTCCGCGCGCATGCGCTGGGCTTCGCGCACCCAATTCTTCGCGTCGGGGTTCATCTTTGCGACCTGGGGCGTGCATATCCCGACCGTCAAGGCGCACTACGGCGTGACGGAAGCGGAACTTGGCCTGGCCATGCTCGCTGCAGGCTTCGGAGCCTTGCTTGGCCTCACACAGGCGAGCCGCTGGATCGGGCGCCACGGAGCGCGAGGAGCAGCGGGACTGAGCGGCACCGTCTACGCCCTGCTGCTCGCAGGTTTGGTCGCCATGCCCGGCTATGCGGCCTTGCTGACATTGCTGGCCGCGTTCGGCGTCGTCACGAGCGTGTTCGACGTGGCGATCAACACCGAGGCCGCAGAACTGGAGTTGCGCAACGGTCAGCCACTGATGAGCGGCATGCATGGCATGTTCAGCCTGGGCGGCATGGCCGGTGCCGTGACCGGCAGCGCGGCGCTTGCCGCGGGCTTGGCGCCATCGTCGCATCTGCTGGTGGTCGCCATCGTGATGGCCTGCGCGATTCCGCTGTCTGCGCAGTGGATGCTGCCGCGAGACGCCACCGCCTTCGCCGCGGCAGGCGATGGCTTCCGCCTGCCGCGCGGCGCGCTCGTCATTCTGGGTGTGCTGGCCGCGCTCGGACTCATTGCCGAGGGCGCGATCTACGACTGGAGCGTGCTCTACCTCAAGCAAGAGCTCGGCAGCCCGCAACAACAAGCTGCCCTCGCCTATGCGAGCTTCTCCGCCGCGATGGCCGCCGCCCGCTTCAGCGGCGACGCGATGCGGGCGCGCTTCGAGCCGGCGGTCCTTTTGCGCGGCAGCGCCTTTCTTGCCGCAGCATCCATGACGCTGGTCTTGTTGACCGATGCGCCTTGGCAGGCGCTCGTCGGTCTCGCCGGCGTGGGCGTCGGCTTTGCGAATGTGGTTCCCATCTTGTTCGCGGCTTCGGCGCGCGTGCCAGGCGTCGAGCCTGCGCGCGGCATTGCCGCGGTTTCTGCCGCCGCGTACCTGGGCTTCATGGCAGGCCCGCCGGTAATCGGCTTCCTCGCCGAAATCAGCTCGCTGACCGCAGCGCTTTACCTGGTCGTGGTTTTTGCGGTGGCGCTGGCGGCGTCGGCACGCTGGGCCGGCCCCACCTGATCGGCGTCAGCGCAACGCCGGCACGCTGCGCATCGCACGCACCGAGGCATCCCCGAGCGCCGCGCCGAACTTCTTGGCCAGTTTCTCGGCCACGTTGTCGCGACGCGTGTAGTCGATGACTTCTTCAGCCTTGATGACCTCGCGCGCCACGAAATCGACATTGCCGAGCTGGTCTGCCAGCCCGAGCTCCACCGCCTGCTGACCGCTCCAGAACAGGCCGCTGAACAAGCCAGGCGTGCCGGCCTTCAAGCGGTCGCCCCGTCCCTTCTTGACCACGTCGATGAACTGCGTATGGATCTGCTCCAGCATCTGCTGCGCATGGGCACGCTGGGCATCGCTCATCGGGCTGAACGGATCGAGGAAGCCCTTGTTCTCGCCCGCCGTCAAAAGCCGGCGCTCGACACCGACCTTCTCCATCAGGCCGGTGAAGCCAAAGCCATCCATGAGCACGCCGATGCTGCCGACGATGCTCGCCTTGTCGACGAAGACCTTGTCGGTGGCTGCCGCGATGTAATACGCGGCCGACGCGCAGGTTTCTTCGACGACCGCGTACACAGGCTTGTTGTGCTTGGCGCGCAGGCGGCCGATCTCGTCGTTGATGATGCCGGCCTGCACGGGGCTTCCGCCCGGCGAGTTGATCAGCAGCACGACACCCTTGGCCCCTTCGTCTTCGAACGCGGTCTTCATGGCCGCGACCACGAATTCGGCACTGGCGTCTGCACCGTTGGCGATCTCGCCCTTGATTTCCACCACGGCGGTATGGGCAGTCGTCTTGGCAGTGGTCGGCGCAGCGCGCGACATGGCCAGCCAGATCAGGAAGATGAAGAAGGCGAGCCAACTGAGCCGGACGAAGGTCTTCCAGCGGCGCGCGGCCTGCTGCTCGCGCAGGCTCGCGAAGGCGAGCTTTTCGAGCGTGGCCCGCTCCCAGCCGGGCTGCTGCGTGGGATCGTTCTTGGTGCTGCTGCGCACCGGTGCGGCACGCTCGAAGGGCTCGAAGCCCTGCGGTTCCGTGCGGGTGGGTTCGGTCATGTCAGAAAACCAGGGGTTGGAGGTTCCAGGCAGTATGCCAGTGCACCACCCCGTCCCGTTCGCTGAGCTCGATCTTCACCAAGCCGCCGCGGCAGGGGCCACCGGCGCAGTCGCCGCTGTCCGGCCGGTAGACCGCACCGTGCGTCGCGCAGAGCAGCCACTGGCCCGTATCGTCGAAGAAGCGGTCGGGCTGGAAGTCCATCTCCATCGCCACGTGGCTGCAACGGTTCAGGTAGGCGTGCGGCCGGCCTTCGTAGCGGATGGCGAATGCGCGGCAGGTCTGTCCGCCGAACACCACGTCGAAAGGAACGGCGCGACCGCTGTCGACCAGTTCCGCCGAATGGCACAAGGCGACGGATTCGCTCATCGCCGCATTGTCATGCGTTCTCGAGCAGCCACTGCGTCAGGTCGGACACCGAATGCGCGACGTGCAACGGGTTCAGTGCATCGAAGCTGTCGGGCTCGTGCGCGCCGTAGCTCACGCCGACGCTGGAACAGCCTGCATTCAGCGCCAGTTGCAGGTCGTGGGTCGTGTCGCCGATCATCAGGGTGCGTTCGGCCGGCACCTCGAGTTCTTCCATCAGTTCCAGCAGCATGCGTGGGTGCGGCTTGCCGAAGGTCTCATCGGCCGTGCGCGACGACTCGAAGCGGTCGCGCAAGGCGACGGTCGCCAGCGCTTCGTTGAGGCCGCGCCTGGACTTGCCGGTGGCCACCGCCAGCTTGTGGCCTCGGGCATGGAGGGCGTCGAGCATCTCGAGCACGCCGTCGAACAACACGATGTCGTCCTGGTGCTTGAGGTAGTGGTAGCGATAGCGGGCGCCGAGTTCGGGGTACTTCTCGCGCGGTACGTCCGGCGCAGCGCGGGCCAATGCCTCGGCCAGGCCCAGGCCGATCACCCAGGCGGCGTCGTTCTCGCTCGGCTTGGCGCCGCCGACGTCGACCACGGCGGCCTGGATGCAGCGGACGATCAGCCGGGTCGAGTCGTACAAGGTACCGTCCCAATCGAAGGCGATCAGGTCGAAGCGGCGGGGTTGCGTGTCAGTCATGGGTGCGTGTTGGCAAAGGTTCGAGCGCGTCGCGCGCCGGATGCGGCAAGAGGTCCGAGAGTTCGGGCGGCAAGGCGGCCTGCAGTGCCATGCGCTCGCCGCTCGCGGGATGAGTGAACTGAAGTCGCCAGGCATGCAGGAACATGCGCTTGAGGCCGATCTTCTGGAGCGCGCGATTGCGCTCGAAGTCGCCGTACTTGTCGTCGCCGGCGATCGGGTGGCCGCTGGAGGCCAGATGGACCCTGATCTGATGGGTGCGGCCCGTCTTGATCGTGACGGCGAGCAAGGAAAAAGCGGCCGGCTCGACCGGGAGCGCCACACGCGCCAGCACCTTCACCAGCGTCACGGCGCGCATCGCATCAGGATGGTCCTTGGCAACCACGCGGACGCGACGCTCGCCGGGCTCCGACGATCCGGGTTTGCTCGGCAACAAATACCGCGCGAGCGGTGCGTCCAGCACTTTCTTGCTGGCGGGCCAGTCGCCATCTACCAAGGCGAGGTAGATCTTACCCGTCTCGCGCTCGCGGAACTGGTCCTGCAGCGCCGTCAACGCGCTGCGCTTTTTGGCCACCAGCAGGATGCCCGAAGTCTCCCGGTCCAGCCGATGGACGAGTTCCAGGAAGCGGGCGCCAGGCCGCGCGGTCCGCAGTTGCTCGATCACGCCGAAGCTCACGCCACTGCCGCCGTGCACCGCGACGCCCGCCGGCTTGTCGATGGCCAGCAGCGCCTCGTCTTCATGGAGCAAGGGAAATTCGCGTGCCGGGGCGGCCGTCGGGCTGCCTTCTTCGGTCGTCCGCTCGGCCATGCGCAAAGGCGGCAAGCGCAGCACGTCACCGGCTTCCACCCTGCTTTCGGCCTGGGCGCGCCCCTTGTTGATGCGCACTTCGCCGGAGCGGATGATCCGATAGACGTGCGTCTTCGGGACGCCCTTGAGTTCGCGGAACAGGAAGTTGTCGAGTCGTTGGCCTGCGAATTCGCCGTCGACCGTGACGTAGCGAACTTCCGCTGCCGCGGGGCGTGGCTTCGCACCTATAATCTTTTTCACCAGCGCGGTCTTGTAAGTGCTTGATTAATCAGAAGTTTAGAGCACTGCCGGCAGCGCTGGAGGTCGATGCCGCTGGGGCATTGCATCTGCAGGCCACGCGCAATCGTGCAAGGCGGCAGGCGCGGTGCCCGAGTCAAGCCGACGCCCCCGAAACACCGATACGGAATACCAGCCGGCAGGCGACAAGCTGCCGGCGGATCGAAGCGAGTCCCTTGTGCTGATGCTGCTGATTCGACTGTGCCTGCGCTGGCTGATGCCCGCGAGTCCTGGCATGGCGTGTTCGGCAATACCCGTCGGCAAAGTGTCAGTTGCTATTGAGAGCGTAGCAAGCCAACACCACATCGGCCTCGCGCCCATCCACGCGCCCCCTCCTCCCTTGCTGATATCGGGCTGATGCCCGACTTGGCTGCGCGCACCCGCCGCGGCCGCCAGCCAGGGTTGCAACGGCAATTCCTCCTCGTTTCGCAAGGCGTCGTTCGTGCATCGTGAGGTCCGTCATGGACCGGTGAGACGACAGAAACGACAAAAGGAAACGCATCATGAAGCGGATGCTGATCAATGCCACGCAGGCCGAAGAACGCCGCCTGGCCATCGTCGACGGGCAAAAGCTCCTCGACTATGAAATCGAAATCGAAGGGCGCGAACAGCGCAAGGGCAACATCTACAAGGCCGTGGTGACGCGCGTCGAGCCGTCACTGGAAGCCTGCTTCGTCGACTACGGCGAAGACCGCCACGGCTTCCTGCCGTTCAAGGAAATCTCCAAGCAGTACTTCGCCGAAGGCGTGTCTGCCAGCCAGGCCCGCATCCAGGACGCGATCAAGGAAGGCCAGGAACTGGTGGTCCAGGTCGAGAAGGAAGAGCGCGGCAACAAGGGCGCGGCGCTCACCACCTTCATCTCGCTGGCCGGCCGCTACGTCGTGCTGATGCCCAACAACCCGCGCGGCGGCGGCGTGAGCCGGCGCATCGAGGGCGACGACCGGGCCGAGCTCAAGGAGGCGATGGACCAGCTCGAGTACCCCAAGGGCATGAGCATCATCGCGCGCACGGCCGGCATCGGCCGCTCGGCGCCCGAACTGCAGTGGGACCTGAACTACCTGCTCAAGCTGTGGGCTGCGATCGACGGCGCCGCCAAGGGCGGCAAGGGCGCTTTCCTGATCTATCAGGAGTCGTCGCTGGTGATTCGCGCGATCCGTGACTACTTCAACCACGACATCGGCGACATCCTGATCGACACCGACGACATCTACGATCAGGCGCAGCAGTTCATGGCGCACGTGATGCCGGAGCATGCGGCGCGCGTCAAGCGCTACCGCGACGATGCCGCGCTGTTCAGCCGCTTCCAGATCGAGCACCAGATCGAGTCGGCCTACGCGCGCACGGTGCAACTGCCCAGCGGCGGTGCGATCGTGATCGACCACACCGAGGCGCTGGTTTCCGTCGACGTGAACTCCGCGCGCGCCATCAAGGGCGGCGACATCGAGGAGACCGCCACCCGCACCAACCTCGAGGCCGCCGACGAAGTGGCTCGCCAGATGCGCCTGCGCGACCTGGGCGGCCTGATCGTCATCGACTTCATCGACATGGACGAGTCCAAGAACCGCCGCGAAGTCGAGAGCCGTCTTCGCGACGCGCTGCGCCAGGACCGTGCACGCGTGCAGTTCGGCTCGATCAGCAAGTTCGGCTTGATGGAAATGAGTCGCCAGCGCCTGAAGCCGGCGCTGTCCGAAGGCTCGTCCATTCCCTGCCCGCGCTGCGGCGGCTCGGGCCACATCCGCGACACCGAATCGAGCGCGCTGCAGATCCTGCGCATCATTCAGGAAGAGTCGATGAAGGACAACACGGCCGCAGTGCACGTGCAGGTGCCGGTGGAAGTGGCGTCCTTCCTGCTCAACGAAAAGCGTACCGAGATCGCGAAGATCGAACTGAAGCAGCGCGTGAGCGTGCTGATGGTGCCCAACAAGACGCTCGAAACCCCGAACTACAAGCTCGAGCGGCTCAAGCACGACGATCCGCGCCTCGACCACATCGAGGCCAGCTACAAGATGGCCGACGAGATCGAGGACCCGACCTCCGTCACGCGGCGCTCGCAGGAGCCCACCAACAAGCAGACGCCGGTCATCAAGGGCGTGCTTCCCGACGCGCCGGCACCGGTGGTGCCGCCGAAGCCCGAACCCGTGCGGCCGATCGCCGCCGAACAGGCACCCGCCGCGCCGGCACCCCAGGCCCCGGAGCCGGCCGAGGCGGGCTTCTTCGGCTGGATCAAGCGCCTGTTCGGCGCGACGCCTCCTGCGCCGGCGCCGGCGCCTGCCGTCATTCC
>NZ_LYVO01000084.1 GCF_001984055.1 Variovorax sp. KK3 | reverse complement strand
ACAAGCGCTACGACGGCCATTACTTCGACAAAGAGTCGGGGCTGAACTACAACGTCAACCGGAGCTACAGCCCCGCTGCGGGCGCACGCTACACGCAGGCTGATCCGACGGGCTGGGATGGTGGGCCTAACCCTTTTGAATATGTCGGAGCGGACCCGCTCAACTACTCAGATCCGGATGGTTTGGTAAGACAACCTGGAAGGCCGATCGATCTGCTCCCACTTGAGGGCGGAGGTGGGATGGCGGGTGGAGCTGGCGGAGGATCTGGCAGTGGAGTCGCCCGAGGAGCGCCGCAACCACGGGTTGGTGGCGGCGCCAAGATCGAAAACATTGCGCCAAACGAAGCGATCCGGATTCAGAACGCCGCCAACAGAACGCAGGCGCCGATATGCCTGGTGGGAAGTAGAGCGAGCGGTACTGCGGGACCTCGCTCAGATTGGGACTATGTCATCAACGCGACCAGTAAAACTAGGCGAAGTGCTTCAACTTCTGTCCCGGGCGCTGGCAACCTCAAAGAAGGCGTACGCTCCAACGTAGACATCATGCCTCGTGGACCTGTCGACGAGACCAAACCCTTTATCCAGTTTTATCCGATAGGAAGCCAGCGATGAAGAGCATTGAGATCAAACTATTGAGCCCTCCGGAGAATTTTGCTGTTGTTCAGTTGCCCGAGCGACAGTATCCGGGCGTTGTCATCCAAGGCGACACGCTCGCAGCCCTCGTGAGTCAACTTGGAACGATGCGAGAGCATCTGCATATCAACGACCTTGAACGCCTCGCAGATGAACTTGACGAACTGGAGGAAAAATACGTCGAGGCCAAAGAGCACTATGAATCTGCATGCGCGACACATGGCATCTCGTTGCCGTATTCGAAATGAGCTTGCGCTCGGTGCACCACACTCGTTGAGAGACGGTAAGGCCGGGGTCATATCTGACCTCCTTCACCGACCGCTGCGGCATCACCACCTACACCCGTGACGCCTACGCACGGTGGTCGCCGAGACCCAAGTCCTGGCCAACGTCGTGAGCCAGCAGGTGGGCTATGAAAGAAGGTCCGCTGGTTCGCCTGTGTGGTCAAAACGAACACGCCAAGTTCGAACTGCGCACCGAGTTCATCTTGGTGGAAGGAATCAGCGCATATCAGCAAGGTGATTCGATCAGGAGCATGGGACACAAACCATGACATCACCCATCCACGCGGTTGGCTTGGTGGGCCGGCCGTCCAGAGCCAAAGCGATGTGATCCGGTGGGTAGCAGTCCGCGCAGAGTTTCTTTGCGCCGCGTGATAACCACGCGCGACCGATTCAATCCGCCGACAGCACCAGCAGCGCCCTTGCTTGTGCCCGCCCCACGCGCGCGATCCTGTGGTTCAGATACCCAGGAAAGTGGATGCAGTCACCTGCCTGCAAGCGCTCGGTGCGCTCGTTGAAGATCACGTCGATGGTGCCGGCCAGCACGTAGAGCATTTCCTGGCCTTCGTGCTGGGCTTGCACGGTGCCGCCGCTCTGGCCGGGGTAGACGATGAAGGCTTCGAAGGAGCCGACCGAGTGGCCGTGCAGCAGGGGCGCGATGCGGTGCTGGGCCGGCTCTTCGACCGGGTAGCCGGGCGCCAAGTCGGTGCCGCGTGTGATCTTGATGTCGGCCTTGTCGAGCGTTTCGCCGACCAGGTTGCCCATGCTGGTGCCGAGGGCCTTGGCCAGGCGGGCCATCATGTGGATCGAAGGCGTCTTGAGGCTGCGCTCCAACCGCGACACGTGCGCCTTGTGTACGCCGACCGCGTCGGCCAACTCCTCCACCGTCATGTTGCGCAGGCGCCGCAGCGCCTTGATGCGCGGCCCCACGCTCAGGAATGCGGGGCCCGGCGCTTCGTCGTCGGCGGCGACGGCGCCGACTGGCGGCGCGGCGGCACGCGCCGTCTTGCGCGCAGCGGTGGCGGTCGGGCGGGGGGTGCGGACGGTGCTTCGGGTCGCCATGGGTTAATGATGTTGACACAGGTCAACACGTTGACCAGAATCGGTCAACAAGTTGACTTCACGACAAGGACATCGAATGCAAGCCGACCAGGACATCCGGGACGCGGTCGACCGCGACCTGGAGAGCAAGACCACCCGTTCTTCATGGAGCACCGTCGAGCAGCTGGTGCTCGCCTGCCGCATGCTCGCGGCCGAAGGCCACTGGGCCAACGGCCTGGCCGGCCAGATCACGGCGCGCGGCGAGCAGCCGGGCACCTACTACACGCTCAAGTTCGGCATCGGTGCCGACGAGGCCGAGCCGCAGAGCTTCATCCTCACCGACGACGACCTGAAGCCGCTCGACGGCGTGTCGCTGCCCAATCCGGCCACGCGCTTCCACCTGTGGGTGTACCGCGCCAACCCGGCCGTGCAGTGCATCGTGCACACCCATCCGGCCGCGGTGTCGGCACTGGCCACCATCGACCGGCCGCTGGAAGTCGCGTGCATGGACGCCACGCCTTTCTACGAGAACTGCGGCCACCTGCGCGAATGGCCCGGGCTGCCCATCGGCAACGAGGAAGGCCGCCTGATCTCCGACGCGCTGGCGGGCCGCAAGGCGTTGCTGCTCGCGCACCACGGCCTGCTGACGGCCGGTGCCACGGTGGCCGAGGCTGCCACGCTGGCGATCTGGATGGAGCAAGCGGTGGCGGTGCAGCTGCGCGCCATGGCGGCCGGCACCATCAAGCCGGTGCCGGGCCATCTGGCCAAGGAATCGCGCGACTTCCTGCTGAAGCCGCAGATCACCGACCTGACCTTTCAATACTTCGCTCGACGCGTTCTGCGTGCGACTCCCGACTGCCTGGCCGCCTGAAAGACATCACGATGCAACGACGTTCCCTCCTCGCCGGCGCTGCGGTCGCCGCCGCCGTTTCGGCCCCGGCCATCGCGCAGACCCTTCCCGCGATTCGCTGGCGCATGCCTTCGAGCTTTCCGAAGTCGCTCGATACCGTGTTCGGCGGCGCGGTCGCCATCGGCGAGATCGTGCGTAAGCTCACCGACGGCCGTTTCACCATCACGCCCTTCGCGGCCGGCGAGCTGATGCCGCCGCTGTCGGTGCTCGACGGCGTGCAGAACCGCACTGTCGAATGCGGCCACACGGCCGGCTTCTACTACGTCGGCAAGGAGCCGGCACTGGCCTTCGACACCGGCATTCCGTTCGGCATGACGCCCCGCCAGCACCAGGCCTGGATGATCCAGGGCGGCGGCCTGGCGATGATGCGCGAGATCTACGACCGCTTCGATTCCGTGCAGATCCCCTGCGGCAACACGGGTGCGCAAATGGGCGGCTGGTTCCGCAAGGAGATGAAGAGCGTGCAGGACTTCCAGGGCCTGCGCATGCGCGTGCCGGGCCTGCTCGGGCGCGTGTACGCCAAGATGGGCGCGACGCCGCTGCAACTGGCGGCGGCCGACGTCTATCCTGCCCTCGAGAAGGGCACGCTCGACGCGGTCGAGTTCGTCGGCCCCTACGACGACGAGAAGCTGGGCCTGGCCAAGGTGGCGCGCTACTACTACGGGCCGGGCGTGATGGAGCTTGGCGCGTCGCTCTGCTTCATCGCCAACAAGAAGGCCTGGGCCGAGCTGCCCGACAGCTACCGCGCCGCACTCGAAGCGGCCTGCGCGCAGGCCAGTGCCGAGATGCTGGCCAAGTACGACGTCGGCAACGTGCCCGCGCTCAAGCGGCTGGTGGGCGGCGGGGCGCGGCTGGGCTACTGGTCGAAGCCGATCATGGATGCGATGCACAAGGCCACGCAGGAAGTGCTCAAGGAAGAGGCCGCGTCCAACCCGGTGTTCGCCAAGGTGCACGGCAAGTGGCGCGAATTCCTGGACGAACAACTGGTGTGGGCTTCGGTCAACGACGGGGCGGCCGAGCAGTACATGCTGGGCACCAAGCGCGGCACTGCCACGCGTTGAAGCCGCTCAGCGGCGGCCGTTGCGGCCGCCCGCGGCGGCGGCGCCCGTACCCGTGCTGCTGCTGCTGCGGGTGCGCGCGGAATCGATCAGCGCATCGCTGAACTGCTTGGCTGCCGGCGACAGCGATCGCCCGGTGTGCAGCACCAGCACCACCTCGCGCTGGATCGAAGGCCGGTGGATCGGCCGCAGCTGCAGCTGGAACGACTCGGCCAGTTGCCGCATCGAGCTGGTCAGGATGCCGATGCCCAGGCCGCCCTCGACCATGCCGGCGATGGTGAGTGGCAGCGAGGCCTCGTGGTGCAGGTTGAGCACCAGGCCCTCGCTGGCCAGCGCGAAGTCGAGCACCGTGCGCACCGGGTTGCCCTTGCGCGGGCCGATCAGCGGCTCGTTCAGCAGCTCGCGCCAGGCCACCTCGCGCTTGGCCGCCAGTGGATGGCCTTCGGGCAGCACGGCGTAGAAGCTCTCGTGCCACAGCGGCCGCATGCCCAGCTCCTGGTGGCTGCGGAAGGCGGTGCCCAGGCCGAAGTCGACCGCGCCGCTGTGCACCATGCTCAACACGTCGTCCTGCGACACGTCGAACAACTCCACCTTGATGCCCGGATGGCGCTCGGCGAAGGCGCGCATCACGCGCGGCACCACCAGGGCGGCCTGCACCGACGACGCGGCGATCGACACGCGCCCGCGGCCCAGGGTCTTGAGCTCGGTCGAGCTGCCGACCACCGCATCGAGGTCGGCCAGGGTCTTGCGCGCCAGCGGCAGGATCTCGGCGCCGGCCTCGGTCAGCCGCAGCATGCGCGTGTGGCGGTCGAACAGGCGCAGGCCCAACGCTTCTTCCAGCTCGCGCAGCTGCGTGCTCACGCTGGACTGCGGCAAGCCCAAGGCCTCGCCGGCACGCGTGAAGCTGAGCGCTTCGGCGACCGCGACGAACACGCGCAACTGGCGCAGGCTGATATTCATAGTGATTCGCGATGAATATATCGCGACGCCCCCGTTTTTCAGATAGGGCAAACCTGACAGCATGAGGCCATGCCCGTGGCGAAGCGGTCTTTTCGCCGGGTTGGCCTCCACTGTTCTCAGGAGCCCACGATGTTGCGTTCAACGCGCCTGCAGCCAGTTGCAGAGCATTTGCACTTGTGCGCGCTCGGCAGCGAGTTCGGCGGCCTTCACCTGGTCGCGAACGGCTTCGAGCCCTGCCGCGCCGGCTGTCATTGGCTTCATCGTTCGGCGCAGCGCGCGCAGCGGGGCGATGACTTCGTTGCGCCACGGGGCGACAAGCGTTCGTGCTTCTTCCAGCGCCGCGTCACCCAGCGGATGGCCTTGCGTCGTGGCCCATTGCGCGAACAGGTGCAACACGACATCCAGTCCTTCGTCGTCCTGGCGCCGCAACAGTGTTTGCTGCAGGGCAGGGTCGGCGTACAGGGCGCCGATGGCGGCCCAGGCGGAGTCGGCGTCGATGGGAAGTGGCATCGCTGGGCTTCGGTGGCCGACGGACTATGCCCGAACGCGCCGGCGCCCGCATCACGCCCTGTCCCTGTTTCGCTCCCTCTCCCTCTGGGAGAGGGCTGGGGTGAGGGCAGCGGCAGTCGATCAAGCGCCGCGCAATGTCGAAGGCCCGGTGCCCTCACCCCCGCCCTCTCCCAAAGGGAGAGGGAGCAATTCGGGGAGCAAGAATGAATTCCCCCGCCCGCCTCATCGTCGCCATCACCGGCGCCTCCGGCTTCGTCTACGGCCATCGCCTGCTCCAGCTGCTGCAGCCGACGGGCATCGAAGTCCACCTGGTCGTCAGCCGTGCCGCGCAGATCACCATGGCCTGCGAGACGCAGCTGCACCTGTCCGACGTGACGGCGCTTGCCGCCCGCGTGCACAAGAACGAAGACATCGGCGCCTGCGTCGCCAGCGGCTCCTACCGCACGCTGGGCATGGTCGTCGCGCCATGCTCGATGAAGACGCTGGCAGAGATCGCCCACGGCACCGGCGGCACGCTGGTGGCGCGCGCCGCCGACGTGATGCTCAAGGAGCGCCGCCGCCTGGTGCTGCTGGCGCGCGAGACGCCGCTGACGCTCACGCATATCCGCAACATGCTGGCCGTCACCGAGATGGGGGCGATCGTCGCGCCGACGGTGCCGGCCTTCTACGCACGGCCGCGGAACCTGGACGAGATGGTGGACCACTCCCTCGGCCGGGTGCTCGACCTGTTCGACATCGACGTCGGCGCAGTAAGGCGCTGGACGGGGCCCGCTTCGGGGCGTTCCTTCGACGAAGCCAAGCCAGAAGTTCAACACCAACCATGAAGCACTTCGAATACAGCGAACCCGCATCGCTGGACGAGGCCGTGGCGCTGCTGCGCGCCGGCCCCGCGCCGGCCAGCCTGATCGCCGGCGGCACCGACCTGATGGTGCAGATGAAGGAGCACGTGCGCCAGCCGGCCCACGTGATCAACATCAAGAAGATCCCCGGCATGGACGACTTCGCGTACGACCCGCGCGAAGGCTTGCTGCTCGGCGCGCTGGTCACTACGCGGCAGGTCGAGACATCGCCCGTCACGCTGCGCCACTACGCCAGCCTGGCGCGCGCGGCGACCGACTTCGCCTCGATCCAGGTGCGCCATCGCGCCACGGTGGTCGGCAACGTCTGCCGCGCCTCGCCTTCGGCCGATACGCTGCCCGCGCTGATCGCCGACGGGGCCGTGCTGCGCATCCACGGCCCGTCCGGCCAGCGCCGCTGCGCCGTGCAGGACTTCTGCACCGGCCCCGGCCGCACCGTGCTGGCCGCGGACGAGATCGTGACCCACATCGAGATCCCGGCACCGCCGCCGCGCACCGGCAAGGCCTACATCAAGCACGGCCGTCGCGCGCAGATGGAGCTGGCGACGGTGGGCGTGGCGGTGCGCATCACGCTCGACGAGCACGGCATCACGCAGGACCTGGCCATCGTGCTGGCTGCCGTGGCGCCCACGCCACTGCGCGCCGCGAAGGCCGAAGCCGTGCTGCGCGGGCACCGCCCCACGGCCGAAGGCCTGGCCCAGGCCGCACAGGCCGCCTGCGACGAAGCCCGGCCCATCGGCGACGTGCGCGGCAGCGCCGCCTACCGCCGCGACATGGTGCGGGTGCTCACGCGCCGCGCGCTCGAACAAGCCCTTGGGGAGATTTAGACATGCCAGCCATGAAGCAGCAGATCATTTCGTTCACCGTGAACGGCGAGCCGCGCGACATCGCCGTCGCGCCCAACCGCAGCCTGCTCGACGCGCTACGCGACGAGGCCGGCCTCACCGGCACCAAGAAGGGCTGCGACGTCGGCGAGTGCGGCTCGTGCACCATCATCATGAACGGGCAACCGGTCAACGCCTGCCTGGTCCTCGCGATGGAGGCCGAGGGCAGCGAGATCACCACCGTCGAAGGCCTGCAGTCGCCCGACGGCACGCCGCACCCGCTGCAGGAATGCTTCATGCGCTGCGGCGCGGCCCAGTGCGGCTTCTGCACGCCGGGCATCCTGGTCGCGGCGAAGGCGCTGCTCGACGACAACCCTGCACCGACGGTCGACGAGATCCGTTTCGCCATCGCCGGCAACATCTGCCGCTGCACCGGCTACACCAAGATCATCGACGCGATCTCGATGGCCGCGCCGGCCGGCGAGCACGCCATGCGCGATGCACGCGGGGAGGTGACGCAATGACCGAGCGCAAGACCATCATCGGCACCAGCGTCAAGCGCTCCGACCTGCTGGCCAAGGTCAGCGGCGATGCCAAGTACGTCGCCGACATGCACCAGCCCGGGCTGCTGTATGCCCGCAGCAAGCGCAGCAACATCGCGCATGCCCGCATCGTGCGCATCGACACCAGCCGCGCGCTGGCCCTGCCCGGCGTCAAGGCGGTGCTCACGCACGAGAACGTGCCGCGCGTGCTGCATGCGGGCTCCCCGCATCCGCGTTCGGCCTCGGTCACCTGCGACCAGTACATCCTCGACGACAAGGTGCGCTACTGGGGCGAGACCGTGGCCGTGGTGGCCGCCACCAGCGAAGAGATCGCCGAGGCGGCGCTCGACCTGATCGAGGTCGAGTACGAAGCGCTCCCCGCCGTCTTCACCATCGAAGACGCCGCGCATCCCGACGCACCGCTGATCCACGACCGCGAGCCGGGCGGCAACCTGGTGCTGCCGCCGGTGGTGGTGAGCCGCGGCGACATCGAACGCGGCTTCGCCGAGGCCGACTTCGTGATCGAAGGCGAATACGAAGGCGGCCGCCCCACGCCGGCCTACATGGAGCCCAACGCCTGCATGTGCCAGTGGGACGGCAACGGCAACCTCACGGTGTGGATCTCGACGCAGACCGCCTTCATGGTGCGCGGCATCATGGCCGAGGTGCTGGGCCTGCCGCTGCACAAGGTGCGCGTGCTGGTCGACCACATGGGCGGCGGCTTCGGTGCCAAGCAGGACTTGTTTCAAAGCGAGTTCCTGTGCGCATTGCTGGCGCGCCAGACGCGCCGGCCGGTGCGCATGGAGTACACCCGCGAAGAGACCTTTCTCGGCGGCCGCACGCGGCACCCGTTCAAGCTGTGGCTCAAGCAGGGCTTCCGCAACGACGGCACGCTGGTCGCGCGGCACGCACGCGTGGTCTACAACTCGGGCGCCTACGGTTCGCACGGCCCGGGCGTGACCATCGTCGGCACCAACGCGATGACCTCGCTGTACCGCTGCGAGAACATCCAGCTCGAAGGCCGCTGCCTCTACACCAACAGCCCGATCGCCGGCGCCTTCCGCGGCTACGGCGTGGTGCAGACCTACTACGCGCTCGACATCCAGATGGACGAGGCGGCGCAGAAGCTCGGCATGGACCCGGCCGAGCTCAAGCTCAAGAACGCGGTGCGCGAAGGCGACATCGCGCCCTCGAACCATCCGCTCATCGGCCACGGCCTGCCCGACTGCATTCGCCGCGGCATGGAAGAGGTGGGCTGGGCCGCACTGCGCCGCCGGCCGCGCGACACGAAGGGCCCGCAACGCCGCGGCTGGGGCATGGGCTGCGAGATGCACGGCAGCAGCGCCTACCCCGGCATCAAGGAGCAGGGCAACGCCATCGTCAAGATGAACGAGGACGGCACGGTCGTGCTGCTCACCGGCACCGCCGGCCTCGGCACCGGCGCGCACACCGCACTGGCGCAGATCGTGGCCGAGGAACTGGGCGTGCGATTCGAGTCGGTCTCCGTCATGCACGGCGACACCGACGTGGTGCCCTGGGACATCGGCGCCTTCGCCAGCCACACGACCTACCTGGGCGGCAAGGCGGCGCAGCTCGCGGCGATCGAGATCAAGCGCCAGCTCTTCGACCGTGCTGCCGGCTTGCTCGACACCACGGCCGACCAGCTCGATTGCGCGGACGGAACGCTCCAGGTGCGCGGCACCGATCGCAGCATGAGCATCCGCGACGCCGTGGCGCCGCGCAAGGGCATCCCCGCGGCGCAGTTCGTCGGCAGCGCGACCTACCACCCGACCAAGTCGTACTCGTTCGCGGCGCACTTCGTCGAGGTCGTCGTCGACATCGAGACCGGGCAGATCACCGTGCTGCAGGTCGTGCCGGTGCACGAGATCGGCAAGGTGATCCACCCGATCGCCGCGGCCGGGCAGATCGAAGGCGGCATCCAGCAGGGCATCGGCCACACGCTGTACGAGGACTACCAGATCGACATGAAGACCGGCCGCTCGCTGAACGCCAACTTCGTCGACTACAAGATGCCGCTGTCGATGGACATGCCGTCCATTCGCACCGTCATTCTCGAAACCGCGCCCGACCCCGGCGGCCCCTTCGGCGCCAAGGGCGTAGGCGAAGACCCGATCGTCGCCATCGGCCCGGCCATCGCCAACGCCGTGTTCGACGCCATCGGCGTGCGCTTCCGCCACTACCCCATCAAGCCCGAGCAGGTGCTGCAGGCGCTGCGCGAGAAGCAGGCCGTTCATCCCGCACACCCCACACACGAAGAAGGAGTCCTCGCATGAGCCAAGACCAAGGGCAAGCCCAAGACCAAGGGCAAGACCAGGACCGCTCGCAACGGCCGGTGCCCGTCACCATCCTCACCGGCTTCCTGGGCGCAGGCAAGACCACGCTGCTCAACCACATCCTGACCGAGCGGCACGGCCATCGCATCGCGGTGATCGAGAACGAGTTCGGCGAGGTCGATGTCGACTCCGACCTGGTGCTGGCCTCGGAGGAAGAGATCTTCCAGGTGGTCAACGGCTGCATCTGCTGCGTGGTCGACGTGCGCAACGACCTGGTCAAGATCCTGCAGAAGCTCCTGGACCGCAAGGACCAGTTCGACCACATCCTGGTCGAGACCAGCGGCCTGGCGGACCCCTCGCCGGTGGCCGCCACCTTCTTCATGGACAACGAGGTCGCGAAGAAAGTGGTGCTCGACGGCGTGGTCGCGCTGGTCGATGCGCTGCACGTGCAGCCGCACCTGGACGACCCGGCGCTGGAGGACTACGACAACCAGGCCGTCACGCAGATCGTGGTGGCCGACCGCATCCTGCTCAACAAGTCGGACCTGGTGCCCGAAGCGCAGCTGCAGGACGTGGAAGGCCGCATCCGCTCGCTCAATTCGAGCGCGCCGATCCTGCGCACGGTGCAGGCGCAGGTCGACCTGTCGCTGATCCTCGGCCTGCAGTCCTTCGAGTCGGACGCGCTGTCGATGACGGACCCGCATTTCCTCGACGGTGTGCAGGGACACGATCACGATCATGAGCAAGGGCACGTCTGCGACGCCCACTGCCACCATGAGCACGGCTCCGTGCCGCCCCTCCTCGCCGCGCCGGGCCACACGCACGACCCGTCGGTCGCCTCGGTGTCCTTCACCTTCGACCGCCCCTTCGATGCAGATCGCCTCATGCACACGTTGCGAGACCTGCTCGCCATCCGCGGCGACGACATCTTCCGTGTGAAGGGCATCCTGCACGTGCAGGGCGACGACCGCCGCCACGTGCTGCAGGGCGTGCACCGCATCCTGGAACTCAAGCCGTCCTTCCCCTGGTGGGACGAAACGCCGGCCAGCAAGCTGGTCTTCATCGGCCGCCACCTGCAGGACGAAAAGCTGCGCGCGCGCCTCGAAGCCTGCCTCGCACCGCACACCCAGTTCAACGAGGCGCTGGAAGCCGCCTGAAGCGCTTCAACCCCAACGTCCGACAAGGAGACATCACCCATGATCATCGACATCAGCTGCTACCCCACCGACCAGGTCGACCTGGCCTGGTGGCACGACGGCGAGGCCTACACCGCCGAGCGCCTGCTGGAGACGATGGACGGCCCGTACTGGGTCAACGGCAAGCCGCGCCGCATCGACAAGGCCTTCATCCAGCCGCCGCAGGGCAACACCATCTACACCTGGACCGACGGCGACAAGTCGGGCCGCGAGTCCATCGACGACTACATGGCCTACACGCTCAAGTGCGTGCAGGAGCACCCCGACCGCTTCCTCGGCTGCTTCGTCTACAACCCGCGCTGCGGCGTGAAGAACAGCGTCGAGGCGATCGAGCGCTACGTCAAGGAGCATGGCTTCAAGATGGTGCAGATGCAGGCCAACATGCATGCCTACCGGCCCGACCGCGCGCTCGACTGGGTGCGGCCGGCCTTCGAGAAATGCGCCGAACTGGGCGTGCCGGTCAAGCTGCACGTGGGCGACGGTCCCTACAGCATCCCGACCGAATGGGTGCCGATGATCAAGGCCTTCCCGACCGTCAACTTCATCATGGCCCACTTCGGCGTGCAGACCGGCGGCGTGTATTGCTTCGAGCCCTTCCAGTGGGCGCAGGAGCTGCCCAACGTGTTCTGCGAATCGGGCTGGTGCCTGCAGTCGCGCATCGTCGAGTTCGCCAAGGTGCTGCACCCGAGCAAGATCATCTTCGGCTCGGACACGCCGCCCAACGAGCCCGGCATGTGGCTTCGCCTGCTGGAGGTGCTGTGCACCAACCCGCCGCAGGGCCTGAACCTCGACGAGGACACGCTCGAGGACTACCTGGGCAACAACATCGCCCGCATGGTGGGCCTGGACACCAGCTCCCCGCCGCGCAGCTTCGACGAAGCCTGCAAGCGCCTGGGCCGCAAGCTCGATCCGCAGCCCGTGATCGACCTGTACTGAACGGAAGAGAACCGAGAGAGCAACATGATCATCGACACCCATCTGCATCCCACCAACCTGGTCGACGAGGCCTGGCGCCACACCGGCACGCCCTTCAACGGCGAGCGCATGCTCAAGCTGATGGACGGGCCCTACATGATCAACGGCAAGCCGCGCCGCATCGACATGGGCTTCATCCAGCCGCCGCCCGGCAACACCGGCTACCGCGACGGCAACCGGCGCGGCCGCGAGGGCATCCGCGACTACATGGCCTACATCGCCGAGCTGACGCAGAAGTACCCCGACCGCTTCATCGGCAACTTCAACTACAACCCGCGCTGGGGCCCCGAGAACGGCGCGGCGGAGCTCGAATTCCACATCAAGGAGTACGGCTTCAAGATGATCAAGCTGCATGCCAATATGCACGGCTACCGGCCCGACCGCGCGCTCGATTGGCTGCGCCCCGCGATGAAGGTCTGCGCCAAGTACAACACCGTGGTGCTCATCCACACGGGTGACGGCCCCTTCACCATCCCGACGATGTTCTATCCGATCATCCGCGAGTTCCCGATGGTGAATTTCGTCATCGCGCACTTCGGCATCCAGACCGGCGGCAATTATTCCTTCGAGACTTTCTGGATGGCCATGGACACGCCCAACGTGTACGTCGAATCGGGCTGGTGCTTCCAGGCCCGCATCGCCGAGTTCGCGAAGGAGTTGCCGCGGCACAAGCTGGTCTTCGGCACCGACAGCCCGCCCAACGAGCCCGGCATGTGGCTGCGCGAGCTCGAGATGCTGTGCCGGCCCGCGCCGCACGGCATCGGCATCAGCGAGGAGCAACTGGAGGACTACCTGGGCAACAACATTGCGCGCCTGTGCGGCATCGAGACCACGCCGCCGCCGCGCAACCAGGAAGACGCCAAGGCGCGGCTGGCCGACACCTACGCCGGCGTGAAGAAGTAGCCCAGGGCAGGCACCGCATGACAACCCAAGCCAAGCTGCTCGAGGACACCGGCCAGGACCTGCACCGGTTCATGGCCGTGTACCGGGAGCTGTACCCCGACGACGTGCTGACGGTGCGCGAGCCCGTCGGCGCCGACCAGGACGTGACGGCGGCCGTCTGGTCGCTGGCCGCGCGGGGCCGGCATCCGGCGCTGGTGTTCGACAAGGTCGAGGGCGTCGGCGGCCCGCTGGTGACCAACCTGTTCGCCTCGCGCGAACGGGTGGGCCGCATGCTCGGCGGCGTGGCGCCGGCGGGCATCCATGCGGAATACCAGGCCCGCAGCCGCCGCATGATCGCGCCGCGCGAAGTGTCGTCGGGCGCGGTGACGCAGCGCGTGACGACGGGCGACATCGACCTGGCCGCGCTGCCGACCATCAAGCACTTCGCCACCGACCGCGGCCCCTACATCACCAACGCCATCATTTGCGCCGAAGACCGCGAGGCCGGCATCGGCAACCTGAGCTACCACCGCTCGATGGTGCATTCGCCGAGCGAGATCGCGACCAGCCTGCATTCGCGCGGCCACCTGTGGCGCATGCTGCAGGCCGCGCAGGCCAAGGGCCGGCCGCTGCAGGTCGCGATGGTGATCGGCGCACATCCGCTCTTCATGCTGGCCGGCGCCGCACGGTTGCCCTATGGCGTGGACGAGCGCGAGGTGGCCGGCGGCCTCTTCGGCGCGCCGCTGGAAGTGGTGCGCACGCCGAAGTACGGCATCGCCGTGCCCGCGCATGCCGAGTTCGTGCTCGAAGGCGTGATCGACCCCGAGGCGCGCGCCGAGGAAGGCCCCTTCGGCGAGTTCACCGGCTATTCGTCCGACCGCTCGACCAACAACCTGCTGCGGGTCGAGACGCTGATGCGCCGCAACGATGCCTGGCTGCTCGACGTGGTGGGCGGCAACTCGGCGGAGCACCTGAACCTGGGCCGCATCCCGCGCGAGTCGGAGATGGTCGAGAAGCTCAAGGAGCGCTTCCCCGGCGTGACGGCGGTGCACTACCCGAGTTCGGGCACGCACTTCCATGCCTACGTGGCGCTCAAGCAGTCGCGGCCCGGCGAGGCGCGGCAGGTGATGCTGGGCCTGCTGGGCTGGGACCCGTACCTGAAGAACGTGATCGCGGTCGACGAGGACGTGGACATCACGCGCGACGAAGAAGTGCTCTGGGCCCTGGCCACGCACTTCCAGCCGCACCTCGACGTCGTGATGGTCGAGGGCCTGCCCGGCAGCGCGCTCGACCCCTCGGCCTCGGGCGTGGGCACCACCTCGCGCATGGGGCTCGATGCGACGCGCGGCCCCAATTTCGACGGCGTGCGCGCCCGCATCGACGACGCCGCGATGGAGCGCGCTGCCGCCTTCCTGGCACGGGCCGGGGGGCGCTGAACGCCGGGAACACAGACCACGAGTCCAAGCGCCGAAGAGCCCGAACAGCCCGAGCGCCGAAGTACGACGAGAGCCACCAGAGCCGAGAGCACTACAAGATTAGGAGACAAGCACCATGACTGAATCTGCCACCGCGCGGTCCGATGCATCGTCCGTGCACCCCGTCGACGAGATCCTGCCGCTGCACAAGATGAGCACGCTGGCGCTGCAGCACGTGCTGGTGATGTACGCGGGCGCCATCGCGGTGCCGCTCATCATCGGCGGCGCGCTCAAGCTGCCCAAGGCCGACATCGCCTTCCTGATTTCGGCCGACCTGTTCTGCTGCGGGCTGGTCACCATCCTGCAATGCGTGGGCATCGGCAAGGTGGGCATCCGCCTGCCGATGATGATGGGCGTCACCTTCACGGCCATCGCGCCGATCATCACCGCGGGCTCCAACCCGGACCTCGGGCTGCGAGCGGTCTTCGGCGCGGTGATCGTGGCGGGGCTCTTCACGCTTCTCGTCGCGGGCCAGGTCGGCAAGATGGTGCGATGGTTCCCGCCGGTGGTCACGGGCACCGTGGTGCTGGTGATCGGCGTGTCGCTGATGCGCGTGGGCATCAACTGGGCGGCGGGCGGCAGCCCCACCATTCCCGGCCCGTCGGGGCCCATGCCCAACCCGAACTACGGCGTGCCGCTGCACCTGGCGATCTCGGGCGTGGTGCTGATGACCATCCTGTTGATCATCGCCACCTGCAAGGGCTTCCTGTCGAACGTGGCGGTGCTGCTGGGCATCCTGGCCGGCTTCTTCATCGCGCTGTCGATGGGGCAGGTGAGCTTCGCGGGCTTGTCCAACGCATCGTGGGTGCAGGTGATCACGCCCTTCCACTTCGGGCTGCCTACCTTCGACCTGATGACCTCGGTCACGCTGTGCGTGGTGATGATCGTGATCATGGTCGAGGGCGTGGGCCAGTTCCTCGCGCTCAGCGAAGTGGTGGAGCGCCCGCTGCACAAGGACGACATCGCACGCGGCCTGCGCGCCGACGGCGTGGGCGCGATCGTGGGCGGCGTGTTCAACACCTTCACCTACACCTCTTACGCGCAGAACATCGGCCTGGTGCAGGTCACCGGCGTGCGCAGCCGCTGGGTGTGCGCTGCCGCCGGCGTGCTGCTGATCGTGCTGGGCTGCCTGCCCAAGCTGGCCTTCCTGGCGGCGTCGATTCCGCAGTACGCACTGGGCGGCGCGGCGATCGTGATGTTCGGCATGGTGGCGGCCACCGGCATCCGCATCCTCGGCCACGTGGACTTCGTGAACAACAAGAAGAACGCGTACATCGTCGCCATCAGCCTCGCGCTGGGCATGATCCCGCTGGTGGCCGACCGCTTCTTCTCGCAGCTGCCCGAGCTGCTGGCGCGCTTCTGCCAGAACGGCATCCTGCTCGGCACGCTGACGGCCGTGGTGCTGAACCTCGTGTTCAACGCCCGCGAGCCGGCCAGCCAGTCGGCGCACGTGGTCGGCAAGGCCGCCTAGCATGAGCTTCCATCTCCGACAGGCGGCCGGTGGCTTCACCGGGCCGCAGCTGGAGCTCGCCGGTATCCGCAAGGTCTACGCCTCGGTGGTCGCCAACGACGGCATCGACCTGGTGGTGCAGCCCGGCGAGATCCACGCGATCCTCGGCGAGAACGGCGCCGGCAAGTCGACGCTGATGAAGATCATCTACGGCGTGACGGCGCCCTCGGCCGGCGAGATCCGCTGGCGCGGCGAGCGCGTGGACATCGCCAGCCCGAGCCACGCGCGCAGCCTGGGCATCGGCATGGTGTTCCAGCACTTCGTGCTGTTCGAGACGCTGACCGTGGTGCAGAACGTGGCGCTCGCGCTGCCGGGCCGGCCCGACCTGGGCGACCTGGCCCAGCGCATCGACGCGGTGGGGCGCCGCTACGGCCTGCCGGTGGATCCGCGGCGGCTCGTGCATTCGCTGTCGGTGGGCGAGCGGCAGCGCGTGGAGATCATCCGCTGCCTGCTGCAGAACCCGCGCCTGCTGATCATGGACGAGCCCACGTCGGTGCTCACGCCGCAGGCCGTGCGCAAGCTCTTCGAAACGCTGCGCCAGCTGGCCGACGAGGGCTGCAGCATCCTCTACATCAGCCACAAGCTCGACGAGGTGCGCGAGCTCTGCCACAACGCCACCGTGCTGCGCGGCGGCCGGGTCACGGGCCACTGCGTGCCGAGCCGCGAAACGCCGGCCTCGATGGCACGGATGATGATCGGCAAGGAGCTGGTGCCCTGCGGCCGCGGTACGCCGTCGGCGCCTGGCGACGTGCGGCTGGCGCTGCGCAAGCTCACGCAGCCGGCGCAACACCCGTTCGGCGTGTCGCTGCGCGACGTGTCGCTCGACGTGCGCGCGGGCGAAATCGTCGGCATTGCGGGCGTGTCGGGCAATGGCCAGCAGGAGCTGCTGCAGGCGCTGTCGGGCGAGGCGCCGCTGCCGCGCGCGGCCGGCGAATCCGTGTCGCTGGAAGGCCGGCCGGTCGGCCACCTGGGCAGCGCGGCGCGGCGTGCGCGCGGCCTCGGCTTCGTGCCCGAAGAGCGTCTGGGCCGCGGCGCGGTGCCGGCCATGAGCCTGGCCGACAACGCCTTGCTCACGGCGCATCGCCAAGGCCTCGTGCGGCACGGCCTGGTCCAGCGCGGCGCGGTGCGTGCCTTCGCGCAACGCTGCATCGACGACTTCGCCGTCAAGTGCGCCGGGCCGCAGGCGCCGGCCGATGCGCTGTCGGGTGGCAACCTGCAGAAGTTCATCGTGGGCCGCGAGCTGCTGCAGGGCCCGCGCGTGCTCGTCGCTGCGCAACCCACGTGGGGCGTCGACGTCGGCGCGGCCGCCTTCATCCGCCAGTCGCTGATCGCCTTGCGCGATGCGGGCGCGGCGGTGCTGGTGGTGTCCGAAGAACTCGACGAGCTGTTCGAGGTCTGCGACCGCATCGCGGTGATGGCGAACGGGCGCCTGTCGCCGGCCGTGCCCACCGACCAGACCGACGTGGAGACCATCGGGCTGTGGATGAGCGGCATGTGGCCCGAGTCCGGCGCGGTGCCCGCGGCGGCGCCCTTGGTCGAAGAAGAGGAGGAATGCCATGTGGCCCAGGCTTGAAGCGCGCCCCGAGGCCTCGCGGCGCATGCGGATTCTTTCGCCGCTGCTGGCCGCAGGGCTGACGCTGCTCGGTGGGCTGGTGCTGTTCGCGGCGCTCGGCACCAACCCGTTGCACGGCCTGCGCGTCTACTTCCTCCAGCCCGTGGCCGACCTCTACGGCCTCAGCGAACTGCTGCTGAAGGCCACGCCGCTGATGCTGATCGGCATCGGCCTGGCGGCCGGCTTTCGAGCGGGCGTGTGGAACATCGGTGCGGAGGGCCAGTTCATCCTGGGTGCGCTGTTCGCGACCGGCGTCGCGCTGCACGTCGGCGATGCGCCGGCTGTGTGGGCGGTGCCGGCCATGGTGGCGGCCGGTGCGATCGGCGGTGCGCTGTGGGCCGCCATCCCCGCCTGGCTGCGCACGCGCTGGGGCACCAACGAGATCCTCGTGTCGCTGATGCTCGTGTACGTGGCGCAGATGCTGGCCTCCTGGCTGGTGTACGGCCCGTGGAAGGACCCGGGTGGCTACAACTTCCCGCAGACGCGCAGCTTCGGCGAGAGCGCATTGCTGCCGCTGCTGGTCGAAGGCACGCGGCTGCACGCCGGCTTCGTGCTCGCCCTGGTGGCGCTGCTGGCGGGCTACGTGTTCCTGCAGCGCAGCTTCCTGGGCTTTCAGATGCAGGTGGCGGGGCAGGCCGAGCAGGCCGGGCGCTATGCGGGCTTTTCGGGGCGGCGCGCGATCTGGGCCGGGCTGCTGGCCGGCGGCGCGCTGGCCGGCGTGGCGGGCATGACCGAGGTGGCCGGGCCCATGGGGCAGCTCACCGCGCAGGTGTCGGCGGGCTACGGCTTCGCGGCCATCATCGTCGCCTTCGTCGGGCGGCTGCACCCGGCGGGCATCTTTCTCGCGAGCCTGCTGATGGCGCTGTTCTTCCTGGGCGGCGAACAGGCGCAGCAGCACCTGAACCTGCCCTCGTCGATCTCGAAGGTGTTCCAGGGGATGCTGCTGTTCTTCCTGCTCGCCTCGGATCTGTTCATCGGCTATCGGCTGCGCTGGGAGCGTGCCGCGTGGAAGGGGTTGTCATGGACACGTCGCTGATCGCCTCGATCGTCGCCGCCACGCTGGTGGCCGGCACGCCGCTCATCATCGTGGCGATCGGCGAGCTGATCACCGAACGCGCGGGCGTGCTCAACCTCGGTGCCGAAGGCATGATGGCCGTCGGCGCGCTGGCCGCCTTCGCCGCTGCGCACGCCGGCATGAGCCCGTGGCTCGCGGCGCCGGTGGGCATGGCCGCCGGCATCGCGATGGCGCTGCTCTTCGGATACCTCACGCTCACGATGCAGGCGAACCAGGTGGCATCGGGCCTGGCGCTCGCGATCTTCGGCGTGGGCCTGGCCGCCTTCCTGGGCAAGCCCTACGAGTCGGCGCCGCTGCCGGCCGTGCAGCCGCTGCACATTCCACTGCTGGGCGACCTGCCGCTGATCGGGCCGGCCCTGTTCCACCACCAGGCGCTGGTGTACGTGTCGTGGGGGCTGGTGGCCTTCACCGTGTGGTTCCTCGACCGCAGCCGCGCCGGCCTGGTGCTGCGCGCGGTGGGCGAGTCGCCGTCGGCGGCGCATGCGGTCGGCTACCCGGTGTTGGCGATCCGCTACGCGGCCGTCGCGTTCGGCGGTGCGATGGCCGGACTGGGCGGCGCCTTCCTGTCGGTGTTCTACACGCCGCTGTGGTCCGAAGGCATGGTGGCGGGCCGCGGCTGGATCGCGCTGGCGCTGGTCGTCTTCGCCACCTGGCGGCCGCTGCGCGTGATGCTGGGCGCCTACCTGTTCGGCGGCGTGCTGGTGTCGCAGCTCTTCGTGCAGGGCGCCGGGCTGCGCATCGAGATTCCGGCGCAGCTGCTGTCGGCGCTGCCGTACCTCGCGACCATCGGCGTGCTGGTGCTGATCTCGCGCAACCCTGCCGCGATCCGGCTGAACTCGCCGGCTTCGCTGGGCCGGGCCTTCCGGCCGGAACGCTGACCCTCGCCATTTTCATAACCATGACGGAGACAAGATGACATACGCAATCTCGATGAAGGCGCGCCGCACTGCCGCTGCGTTGGCCGCCGGCCTGCTGACCGCGCTGGCCGCCACCGCACAGACGACGGAGCCGCTGCACACCTGCTTCCTCTACTCCAACCCCATCGGTGAAAGTGGCTGGACCTACCAGCACGAGCTGGCGCGTAAGGAACTCGTCGCGGCCATGGGCAACAAGATCACGACCAAGTACGTGGAGAACATCGCCGAGGGCCCCGACGCCGAGCGTGTGATCCGGAACTTCGTGCAGGAAGGCTGCAAGCTGATCTTCACGCCGTCCTTCGGCTTCATGGAGCCCACCCTCAAGGTGGCGCGCACCGCACCCAAGGTGATCTTCATGAACGGCACCGGCTACAAGACCGCGCCCAACCTCGGCGTGTACAACGCGCGCTATTACGAGGGCCGCTACATCGAAGGCGTGATCGCGGGTTCGATGAGCAAGAGCGGCACCGTCGGCTACGTCGGCGCCTTCCCCATCCCAGAGGTGCTGCAAGGCGTCAACGCCTTCGCGCAGGGCATGCGCAGCGTCAATCCCAAGGCGCAGCTGCGGCTCGTGTGGGTCAATGCGTGGTACGACCCCGGCAAGGAACGTGATGCGGCCAATGCGCTCATCAAGCTCGGCGTCGACACGCTGGCCTATGCGACCTCGGGCGTGTCGATCGTCACCACGGGTGAAGAGAAGGGCATCTACACGCTCGGCTACTACTCCGACATGTCGCGCTTCGGCCCCAAGACCAACCTGACGTCGGTGGTGCAGAACTGGGGCGGCTACTACATCAAGGTCGTCGAGGACGTGCTGGCCGGCCGCTGGAAGTCCGACAACGTGGTCGGCGGCTTGCGCGAAGGAATGATCAAGATGGCGCCGCTCAACGCCGCCGTGCCGGCCGACCTGCGCGAGAGGGTGGGCAAGCTCGAGAAGGACATCGCCGAAGGCCGCCTGCATCCCTTCGCCGGGCCCGTGCTCGATCAGGAAGGCAAGGTGCGCGTCGCGGCCGGGCAGACCATCTCCGGTGCCGACCTGGCCAACATGAACTACCTGGTGCAGGGTGTCGAAGGCCTGTTGCCCAAGCCATGAGGTCGAGCCTGCTTATACGACATGCGCAGGCGGTGTTCACCGGCCTGCGCGGCGCCGACGCGCGCAGTGCGGCCACCGACCTGCGCATCGCCAATGGCACCATCGTCGAGATGGGCCGCGGCCTGCAGGCGCAGGCAGGCGAGCCCGTGCTCGATGCGAGCGACTGCGTGGTCTACCCGGGCTGGGTCAACACGCATCACCACCTGTTCCAGTCGCTGCTCAAGGGCGTGCCCGCCGGCATCGACGCCACGCTGAGCCCCTGGCTTCAGGCCGTGCCCTTCGCCTTTCGGCGCGGCTTCGACGAGCGGCGGCTGCGCATCGCCGCGCGCATCGGGCTGGTCGAACTGCTGCGCTCGGGCTGCACCACCGTGGCCGACCATCACTACCTGTTCCAGGCCGGCGCCGACCATGACGCGGCCGCCGTGCTGTTCGAGGAAGCCGAGGCGCTGGGCATGCGCTTCATGCTGCTGCGCGGCGGCGCCACCGTCACGCGCAAGCTCGAGGACAGCGACCGCCTGATCCAGCCGCCCGAAACGCTCGACCAGATGCTCGCCGCCATCGAGCGGACCGCCGCGCGTTTTCACCAAGCCGGCCCGGGCGCACGCCGCCGCGTGGCCATGGCGCCGACCTCGGTGCATGTCTCGCTGCCGCGAGAACAACTCAAGGAGGTGGCGCGCGCGGCCCGCGCCATGGGGCTGCCGCTGCACAGCCACATGTCGGAATCGGTGGCCTACATCGAGTACTGCCGCGAGATGCATCGCTGCCTGCCGATCGAGTACCTCGCCGACAACGAATGGCTGGGCCCCGACGTCTTCCTCGCGCACCTCGTGCACCTGTCGCCGGGCGAGATGAAGATGCTGGGCGACACCGGCACCGGCATCGCGCACTGCCCGCAGAGCAATGCACGCCTGGCCGACGGCATCGCGCCGGCGCCGGCACTGGATCGGCTGGGCGTGCCCATTTCGATCGGCGTCGACGGCGCTGCGTCCAACGAGGCGGCCGACATGATCAGCGAACTGCACTTCACCTGGCTGCTGCACCGCGCCCAGGCCGGGGCGCTGACCCGTCCGCGGCCCGAAGGCGAAGGCGAGGCCGGCGCCGACACCGTGACGGTCGAGCAGGTCGTGCACTGGGCGACGGCCGGTGGTGCCGGCGTGCTGGGCTTCGAGGGCGTGGGCACGCTGCAGGTCGGGCAGGCCGCCGACATGGCGGTGTACGAGCTCGACGACCCGCGCTACTTCGGCCTGCACGACCCCGCGATCGGCCCGATCGTGAGCGGCGGGCGGCCGCGGCTGCGCTTGGCGTTGTGCGGGGGGGAGGTGGTGGTGGAAGACGATGCCATTCCAGGGCTGGACCTGGCGGCGCTGCGCGCGCAGGCGCGCGACGAGGTGAAGGCGCTGTTGCGCGCCGGTTGATGCCGTGCCGTGCGGCACTGCCGGAATGCCAACTATTGCACGCTTGAAGCTCGGGCCTCGCAACCTCGTCCCGGCGCCATAGGGTCTGACCCGTACGATCGCTTCGATTCCCCATGGGTCGGAGCCGACGTGCGATGCACCGCCGCGCTCGCCGTGGGGACACAAAAAAATCACCAGTGGCATTTCATGTCACGCCCCCGGAGCGAGGACCCCATGGACCCCATCGTCGGCCAACTGCTGTCTGCGCGCTATGACGCGGGCGCTGTCGCGCTGTCGTACGTCATCTCTTTTTTCGGCTCGCTGCTGGCGCTGCTGAGCGCGCACAAGCTGGTGCGGCGCGACGGCACGCTCGACGTGTCGATGCTGGCCTGCGGCGCGGTGGCGCTGGGCGGCATCGGCATCTGGTCGATGCACTTCATCGGCATGGTGGCCTACCGGCTGCCGGTGCCGGTCGCCTACGACGTTCCGCTCACGGTGCTGTCGCTGGTCGCCGCCATCGGCATCTCCGCCATCGCGCTGTACCTGGCCGGCGGCCGGCGATTCACGCGCGGCGGTTGGCTCGCGGGGAGCCTCATCGCGGGTGTCGGCGTCTGCGTGATGCACTACATCGGCATGTTCGCGATGAACATGCGCGCGAGCCTGGCGTTCGATCCGTTGATCGTGGCGGCGTCGGTCGCGATCGCCATCGGCGCGGCGGCAGCGGCGCTGTGGCTCGCCTTCAACCTCACGGAGTTGGCGCACCAGTTCATCGCGGCGGCCGTGATGGGGCTGGCCGTGTGCGCGATGCATTACACCGGCATGGGCGCCGCCACCCTGGTCTGCACCAGCGCCGCGCCCAGGGCCGCTTACCTGGTGGGCGACGGCAACATGGGCCTCGCCGTCTTCAACATCGCGTCGGTGGCGCTGATCTTCATCTTCAGCCGCATCGAACTCGACGACTGGCTCGACAACCTGATGGCCAAGGGGCGCAGCGCTGCGCAGCCCGGCCAGGGCACGCGACCGGCGCCATTGGGCCCGCCGCGGTCCTGAAGCGGAGAGCGCACTACTTCAGCGTGAAGCGCGCCGTCCCCAGCGTCTTGCCCGCATTCGTCACCACCGCGACCGCCTTGGTCCCGGGGCCGACCTTGAAGGCGCCCTTCGCCTCCAGCATGCCTGCTGCAGGCTTCAGTTCGACCTCCTGCTTCTCCTTGCCGCTCAGCAGCGTCAGCTTGGCCGACGCCTTCGACACGTCGAGCGGCTTGCCGTGGTCGTTCACGTAGAGCTGAATGGCTTCGGGTTTGGCGACCAGTTCGTAGTCGGCTTCCTTGCCCGCGGCCACGATGCCGCCGTGCTTGGCCGAATGGTCGTCGGTGGGCCCGTGTGCGTAGGCGGGCATGGAGGCTGCCGCAGCAGCCAGTGCGGCGATGAGGAGGATCTTCTTCATGTGCATGCTTTCTATCCGTGTTGAAAGGGTTGAAAGGGTGGAGAGGGTTGAGACAGGAACGAACATCAAAGCGCTTCCGCGGACTTCGACTCCATCAGCCGCTCCGCATCCTTGCGGCCGAACAGCCAGAACATCGCGGGCGTCAGGAAGGTGTCGAGCAGCGTCGAGCTGATGAGGCCGGAGAAGATGACGACCGCCACCGGGTGCAGCACCTCGGTGCCGGGCTGCTCGGCTTCGAACAGCAGCGGCGCCAGCGCGAAGGCCGTGACCAGTGCCGTCATCAGCACCGGCGCCAGCCGCTCGAGCGAGCCACGCACGATCATCCTGTGATCGAAGGCCTCGCCTTCGAGCCGCATCAGGTTGATGTAGTGGCTGACCTTCAGGATGCCGTTGCGCACCGAGATGCCGGCGAGCGTGATGAAGCCCACCAGCGCCGCGACCGACAGCGGCTGGCCCGACAGCCACAGGCCGACGACGGCACCCACCAGCGCCAGCGGGATGTTGGCCATGATCAAGAGCGACAGCCGCGTCGACTGGTAGCGGCTGTACAGCACCACGAACATCAGCGTCAGCGACACCAGCGACAGCAGGCCGACCAGGCGTGAGGCTTCCTCCTGCGCCTGGAACTGCCCGCCGAGCGTGATGAAGTAGCCCTCGGGCAGCTTCGTCTCGGCGACGACGCGCCGCATGTCGGTCACGATGTCGGAGAGCGCGCGGCCCTGTGCGTTGGCGGACAGCACGATGCGGCGCTTGCCGTCGTCGCGGCTGATCTGGTTCGGCCCGTCGCTGTCTTCGATGGTCGCGAGCTTCGACAAGGGCACGCGACCCGAGGGCGTTTCGATCAGGATGTTCTGCAGGCCATCGGCCGAGCGCGCCTCTTCGGGCAGCTTGACCACCAGCGCGAAGCGGCGGCCGCCTTCGACGATCTGGGTGATCTTCTCGCCTTCGACCAGGCTCTGCAGCGTCGCGAGCACCTGCGGTGCCGGCACGCCGTACTGTGCGGCTGCCGCGTAGTCGATGCGCACCTTGATCTGCGGCGCCAGCACCTGCTTCTCGATCTCGAGGTCGGCGATGCCCGCGATGCCGGCGAGCCGCGCGCGCAACGCGTCGGCCTGGCCGCGCAGCGTGTCGAGGTCTTCGCCAAAGATCTTGATGGCGATCTGTGAACGCACGCCGCTCAGCATGTGGTCGATGCGGTGAGAGATCGGTTGGCCGATCGAGATGGCGGCCGGCAGGTTCGCGAGTCGAGTGCGGATGTCGGCGGAAATCTCGCCCATCGAGCGCGTCAGTTCGCCCGTGGGCTTCAACCCCACGTCGAGCTCGCTGACGTGCACGCCCTCGGCATGTTCGTCGAGTTCGGCACGTCCGCTGCGCCGCCCGACGTGCGTGACTTCCGGCACCTGCTTGACGAGCACTTCGGCCTGCCGCGCGAGCGCGGCCGATTCGGACAGCGTCACGCCGGGGTTCAGCCGCATGCCGATCAGCAGGGTGCCTTCGTTGAAGGGCGGCAGGAAGGTGGTCGGAAAGAAAGGCACGGCTGCCATCGCGACGAGCACCGCCAGCCCGCCGGCGACCAATGCCGCCTTCGGCCGGTCGAGCACCTTCTGCAACCCGCTCGCATAGTGCCGCTTGAGCCAGGCCAGCAGCTTCGTGTCGCCATGGTCCAGCGACTTCATGCGCGGCAGCAGGTAGTACGACAGCACCGGCGTGACGGTCACCGACACCACCAGGCTGGCCAGCGTCGAGACGATGAAGGCGATGCCGAGCGGAATGAAGAGCCGGCCTTCCATGCCCGGCAGCGCGAAGAGCGGCACGAACACGAGCACGATGATGATCGTGGCGTAGAGGATGGCCGAGCGCACTTCCATGGTCGCGTGCGCCACCAGTTCGACGGGATGCAGGCGATGCTCGGGATGCTTCGCGCGGTTCTCCTTCAACCGGCGCAGCACGTTCTCGACGCCCACCACCGCATCGTCGACCAGCCCGCCGATCGCGATGGCCAGGCCGCCCAGGGTCATGGTGTTGATCGACAGCCCGAAGTACTTGAAGACCAGCGCCGTCATGAAGATCGACACCGGGATCGCCGTCAGCGCGATGGCCGTGGGCCGCAGCGTGCCGAGAAAGAAGAACAGGATCGCCGCCACGAATACCGAGGCGCCGATCAGCTTCATCTGCAGGTTGTCGATGGAGGCCTCGATGAAGCTGGCCTGCCGGAAGGTGACGCGCGGCGCCTCCATGCCGGCCGGCAGCGAGGCCTTCATGGATGCGAGCGCGTCTTCGATCGAACGCGTGAGCCCGATCGTGTCGGCGGTCGGCTGCTTCTGGATGCCCAGGATCACGGCCGGCTTGCCCTCGAAGCCCGCGTCGCCGCGCTTGATGGCGGGCGCGAAGCTCACCTCGGCGATCTGGCGCATCAATATCGGCTGGCCGTTGCGGGCCGTCAGCGCCAGGTTCTTGAGATCGTCGAGCAGCGAGGTGCGGCCCAGGTGGCGGATCAGGTATTCGCGGCCGTTGAGTTCCAGGAAGCCGCCCGAGGTGTTCGCGGCGTAGCCCTTGAGCGCCGCCTCCAGCTGCTCGTGCGTGATGCCGAGCGCCGCCATGCGCGTGGTGTCGGGCTGCACCTGGAACTGCCGCACCTCGCCACCGATCGGGATCACCTGGGCCACGCCCGGCACGGCCATCAGGCGCGGCCGGAGCACCCAGTCGGCGTACTCCCGCACTGCCATCGGCGACATCTTCGCCGTGTCGACCGGAATCGCGATCTGCATGATCTCGCCCATGATCGAACTGATGGGCCCCATGCGCGGCACGACGCCGGCGGCGATGCCTTCCTCCATCGACGCCAGGCGCTCCGACACCATCTGCCGCGCGCGGAAGATGTCGGTGCTCCAGTCGAAGGTCACGTACACGAAGGAGAGCCCGGACGAGGACACGGAACGCACCGTCTCCACGCCGGGCAGGCCGTTCATCGTCGTTTCCAGCGGAAAGGTGATGAGCTGCTCGACCTCTTCGGCGGCCATGCCGCCGGCCTCCGTCATCACGGTGACGGTGGGCTTGTTGAGGTCCGGAAACACGTCGACGGGCGTGCGCGACAAAGTCCATGCGCCATAGCCCATCAGCACCACGCTGGCGATGAGCACCAGCAATCGATTCGACAGGCTGCTGCCGAGTAACCACTTGAACATGCGTGGCCCCTTCAGCGAACCTGGTTGATCAGCGTGGCACCCTGCGTGGCGACACGGTCACCGGCCTTCAGGCCGGAGGTGACGGCGACGTTCACGCCGTCCAGCGGCTCGGCGGTCACCACGCGCGCTTCGAACTTCTCCGGCGCCGTCTTGACCCAGACGATGGTCTGGTTGGCGGGGTTCTTCATCAACGAGGCCGCCGGCACGGCGATGCCCCGGGTGCTGGCGCGCGTCTGCACGAAAACCTTGACCGGCTGCCCCACGGCGAGCCGCGCCAGCGCGTCGTGCCGTGTGCGGAAGGTCAAGGGCAGGGCCTGCTCGCGCAGCGAGCGGGCGGCGCCGATGAACTCGAGCGGCACGCGGTCCTTGCCGAGCGCGAGGCTGGCCTGTGCGACGTTCGCGCCCAGTTCGGTGTCGAAGGCCAGCGCCTCGATGTGGAGCCGCGACGGATCGACGATCTCGTAGATCAGCTCACGCGCATCGACCACCTGGCCCGCGACCGCCTGCGCGCTTGCGATGACGCCGGACACGGGTGCCACCAGCGCTTCGCGATTCGACAGGCCGCCGCCGATGGCGGAGGCGCGCGCCGCGAGGCTCTGCACTTCGGACTCGACGGCATCGATCTCCTTGCGTGGCACCGTGTCGCTGAGTTCCTTGAGGCGGGCGAGGCGTCGCTGGGCCAGCGCCTGCGCCGCACGGATCTCGGCGAGTTGCGCGGCCTGGTTCGAACGTTCGATCGGCGCCGCCGACGGCGCGACGTAGGCCAGCACGTCGCCCTTGCGCACGGCCTGGCCGGGCGAGGGCAGGCCCTTCGATCCGGCTTCGAGGCGGCCGGCCGTCGTCGCCTGCACCTTGCCGCCGGCGTTCGGGTCCATCACCACCTTGCCGGACAGCTCGACGGTGCGGGCGAGTTCGCCTTCTTGCGAAACGATCGTGCGAACCGCCAACTGCCGCTGCGCGGCCTTGGGCAGGAACACGCTGCCGTCCGGTTGCCGGCTCGGGCCGTTGGTATTGGCGGCAGAAGCGGCGGGCCCATGGTCATGCCCGTGGTCGCCGGCGGCCCACGCGATCGATGTGAGCGATGTGAGCGAAGTGGCCGTTGCCGCACCCAGCAGGAGCGTGAAGAGAGCGCTGCGCATCATGCTGCACCTCCGAGGCGACGACGTGCGGCGCCGCGGCGGCCGAGCCAGGCGAGGGCGAGTGCGGCAAGGGCTGCCGCGGCGATCCAGCCCGCCATGGGCTTCCATCGACTCGTCGTGGCGGCATCGGCGTGCGCTTCTTCATGCACGTCCAGTTCGCCGGCCAGGATGTCGGTTTCGTCGCCCGCGACCACCGTCGCCGTGACGGGCACCAGGCCGGCCTTGAGTTCCTGCGCGAGCGTGCCTTCGAATTCGCCCTCGCCATGCGCCTCGAGCGCGACGGCGGCACCGCCCACGTCGAGCTGGATGCTGGCGCCCTTCACCGGTGCGTTGTCGGCGAAGCGATCGAGGTAGATGGTGAGCTGCTTGCCGTTCACCACGCCCACCAGCTCGAAGAGTTCGGAGACGGCGGCGAAGCGGGGCAGTGCGGGCCCGCTGGCTGCGGACGGCGGTGCGTCGTGGCTGTGGCCTTCGTCGGCGACGGCAGGTGCGACGAAAAGGGCCGTATGCAGTACCAGTGCCGCGGCAAAGAGTCGTTTGAACATTCGTTGATCCTTGATTCAGTCGGGCAAGAGGCCCAGTGCCTGCCGCAGCTTCGAGACCGCGGCATCGACGTCGAGCCGGCTGCGCGCAGCCTGGCGCTCGGCCTCGAAGGTTTCGAGTTCGGTGCGCAGTCGGGTCGGCAGGTCCGACTCGCCGAGGCGGAAGGACTTCTCGAAGAAGCCCCTGGACTCGCGGGCCAGCACGGCGCGGCGTTCGGCGGAAGCCTGCACGGCTTCGAGCGAGCGCAGCGTGGCCTGGGCCGCATCGACCTGCGCTCGCGTGCGCTGCGCTTCGAGCGTCAGTTGCGTTTCGGCTTCGACGAGTTCGGCGCTCGCGGTCGCGATCTTCGAATCGCTCGCGCTCGATCGGCCCAGCGGCACGCGGATGCCCAGCACCACGCTCTGCCCGAATCGCTCGCCGAGGCCGTCGCGCTCGCGCACCGCGCCGATCGTCAGCTCCGGGTTGGCGCGGGTCTGCACGCCCGCAAGGTCGCGCTGCGTGCGCGCGACTTCGGCCTTCGATGTCAGCTCACGCAGGAGCGGGTGGATGTCCTCGGCCAGCGACGCGGGCGGGCGGGACTCGTGGCGGGCTGGCGCCTCCAGCGCCGGCTCGGGCAGGCCGGTCAGCGCCTTCCATGCAG